>CAMWXD010000046.1 GCA_947178105.1 uncultured Eubacterium sp.
ATAAACAAGCACTAATAGAACAGTTTTAAAATAACAATTCCTAACAAAATGTTATCTTTTTACATTTGTGCAACGATTTAGCAATCGGCAGCAGTTCCGGGGCTGGGATGGGTGCCTTGTCCTGCTACCATAGGACATAAAAAAGGAAGCTGCCATTGTGACAACTTCCCATGCTTTAATCTTCATAATGTCCTTTGCAAGATATAATTTTGATATTTTGTGCTTCATCAATGCCATATATAAGGCGGTTTGCTTCATCTATCCGTCTGCTGTACAGTCCTGATTTGCCATGCTTTAGCAGTTCCGGCTTTCCTATACCATGCAAGGCTCCGTTGCGCTTTATATCTTCTAGCAGGCTGTTTATCTTCTTTAATGTCTTTTTATCCTTCGTTTGCCAATATAGATAATCGCCCCAGCCTTTCGAATCAAAAGTCAAATCATTCATTTTGTGGCTTCTCCACTCCTTTGTATTCCATGCCTTTTTTCAAATTCTAAGATTCGTTCGCTGGGCTTCCAGTCCTCGGATTCCATTTAAACAATTGATGTGTGTTTCCCCACCTCGTGAATAGTAACAGAAACTGGATGAAAATGATGATTCAAAAATTGAATTGTTTGACTATATGGCATATTTGCCATATAATAAAGGTATAGAACAAATGAGGAGAATCTTATGGATCAATTTACAGTCGAATTTTATGAAACAGTGGAAGGTAAAATTCCGGTAGAAAAATTTCTTATGGGGTTAGATATAAAAATGAGAACTAAATTATTAATGCTTATGAAAGTACTACAAGAAAAAGGAAATCATTTAAGAGAACCATATAGCAAGCATTTGGATGATGGAATTTTTGAGATCAGGGGAAAAATAGGAAATGATGTTTCAAGAGTCTTATATTTTTTCTTTTATGATAGAAAAATAATTATTACGAATGGTTTTGTTAAAAAGTCTCAGAAAACGCCTAAGGCAGAAATAGAATTAGCAAAAAAGTATAGAAAAGATTATATAGGAAGGTTTGGTAAATAATATGAAAACATTAGATCAATTTTTAAATGAACAGTTGAAAAATGAAGAATTCGAAAAAGAATGGGAATATATCCAGCCTGAAATGGATGTGATTCGGGCGATGGTTGATGCCAGAATTTCTCAAAATCTCACTCAAAAAGATTTAGCTGAAAAAACGGGTATTAATCAGGCTGATATAAGTAAATTGGAAAATGGTACGAGAAATCCATCATTAAAATTATTGAAACGTCTTGCAGATGGTATGGATATGAAATTAAAGCTGGAATTTGTTCCTAAAAATACTGCTAAAAATTGAAAATGGCAACTGTATGTGATAGTGCCCAAAAGAACAGGAAATAGATTAGGGAGACAACTAACGAAAGAGGTGTAATGCCTTCTGAAATAACCAAGGATTTACACCTTTTTAATTTGTTTATTTATGATTTTATATATCTTATATATCTGCAATCTCACGCGGTGACATTCTAAAGGTTGATCAGGCAAGCTCTAACGTATCCGGCAGCAAATTTTGATACATATAGATTGCATCTGAATTTTGTTCCAGCACCTTCATTAGTTTTTCACTCGGATATGCATGATTATCCCTGTAATCGTACTCACCATACTGCGGACGGATTTGGAACGCCAGCTTCTCCTCCTCTGTAGAATACGCTGCCTGTATTTTTTCTGTATTTCCCCTTGCGTCCAGACGAATCCACTTATGAAGAGACGAAAGATACACCGTATTTAACGCATGGATGCAATAGCCTGCATCTGGGGTGTCTAATAGGGTAAGCCTCTGGTAGCTGAATCCGGCAGGAACCCCATTCGCCCTTAAAAGCGCGGCAAGTAAATTGGCTTTTGCCCAGCAGATGCCTACGCCTTCTTTTAATACATCACTTGCGCTGACAGTCACTCTCCGATCCTGGACGTCCCAGGAATGGCTGATCTTGTCCCGGACAAAATAATAGGTATCTCTTACCAAGCCTTCCTCTGTTTCAGAATGGGATTTTAACAAATCCGCCTGTTTCCTGACCAATGCATTCTCATAATCTACATATTTTGAACTTTCTAAGTAATTTTGGAATTCGTTTTTCATTCTTGCCTCCCAGGATATTCGTTCGAAAAATACAACTGATCAAAAGCTTTTGCTTGTTCGCGGTGCAGATCTTCATCAAAACCAACGCCTTTTCTCTGATAATCCGGCAAAACGCTGAGCGGCCCAAAATTCAAAACTGGAATCACACCATTGGAAATTCTCACTTTCGCATGACTGCAAATCACATGCCCGACAGCTATATGGCTGCTCGTTTCTGATTGAAATATCCATTTTCTCTAAACACAGCCTGAAATGCAATTTCTCACATTCCAGGCTGTCCCTTTTTACAACTCTATTTTTTTGTCAAATATTCATGGATTCCTTTTGCCGCCGCTTTTCCAGCCCCCATCGCAAGGATTACGGTAGCTGCGCCGGTAACGGCATCCCCGCCTGCGAATACGCCTGGCTTGGACGTCTGCCCGTTTTCTTCTTCTGCCACGATGCACTGCCAGCGGTTCGTATCCAGGCCGCTTGTCGTGGAAGAGATCAGCGGATTCGGCGAGGTGCCCAGAGACATAATCACAGTGTCACATGCGATCTCGTATTCTGAGCCAGGGACTTCCACCGGCCTTCTTCTGCCGGATTCGTCTGGTTCGCCAAGCTCCATTTTGATAATGCGGATGCCTTTTACCCAGCCGTTTTCATCCACAAGGATCTCCTGCGGGTTTTGGAGCAGGTCGAAAATAATGCCTTCCTCCTTGGCATGGTGCACTTCTTCTACTCTTGCCGGAAGCTCTGCCTCGCTTCTGCGGTATACGATATGTACCTCCGCGCCGAGACGCAGCGCTGTCCTTGCCGCATCCATTGCCACGTTGCCGCCGCCGACTACGACGACCTTCTTGCCTTCGGAGATCGGGGTGTCATAATCTTTAAAGGATTTCATCAGGTTGTTGCGGGTTAAAAATTCATTTGCGGAAAATACGCCGTTTGCCTGTTCGCCCGGAATGCCCATAAATTTTGGCAGCCCTGCGCCGGAGCCGATAAACACAGCTTCAAACCCTTCTTCTTCCATCAATTCATCGATCGTAACCGCTTTTCCGATCACTACGTTTGTCTCGATTTTTACGCCAAGCGATTTTACGTTTTCCACTTCCTGTGCAACGACACGCTCCTTTGGCAGACGGAATTCCGGGATACCGTATACAAGGACGCCGCCGGCTTCATGCAGTGCTTCAAAGATCGTTACATCATAGCCAAGCCTTGCCAGATCTCCGGCACAGGTAAGCCCCGCCGGGCCCGAACCGATGACTGCGACTTTTCTGCCGTTTTTCTGTGCAGACGGCGACGGCTTGATGCCGTTTTCCCCTGCCCAGTCGGCAGCAAAACGCTCCAGCTTGCCGATGGATACCGGCTCGCCCTTAATGCCGCGGATGCACTTGCCCTCGCATTGGGATTCCTGCGGACAGACACGGCCGCAGACAGCCGGCAGCGCGGAAGATTCTGCGATGGCCTGGTAAGATTTTTCAATATTCCCTTCTTTTATCTGCTGGATAAACGCCGGGATATCAATGCCTACCGGACATCCCTTGACGCACTGCGCATTTTTGCAGTTCAGGCATCTGGAAGCCTCTTCCATCGCCTCTTCCTTGGAATAGCCCAGGCACACCTCTTCAAAATTTGCTGCACGAACGTGCGGCTCCTGCTCCTTGATCGGTACTCTTTTCATTACATCCATTATTTGTCACCTCCGCAATTTCCGCATCCGCCATGGTGGGTATCTCCCTCTTCAAGCTTTAGCATTGCCCTTCCTTCCTGTGTCTTGTACTGCTGCTGGCGCTTCATTGCCAGGTCAAAATCTACCTGGTGCCCGTCAAATTCCGGCCCGTCCACACATGCAAACTTCACTTTTCCGCCGACAATCAGACGGCAGGCGCCGCACATTCCCGTACCGTCCACCATAATCGGATTCATCGATACGATGGTCGGTATTTCCAGTTTTTTTGTCAACAGGCTGACAAATTTCATCATAATCATCGGCCCGATCGCTACACAGTGATCGTATGTTTTTCCTTCATCCACCAAAGCCTGGAGCTGGTCGGTGCCCATTCCATGGAATCCATATGTACCATCATCTGTAGTTACGTACAGGTTTGTTGCAACGGCACGCATTTCTTCTACATAAAATAATAACTCTTTATTACGGGCACCCATAATAACGTCACAGTCCACGCCATGCTCTTTCAGCCACTTTACCTGCGGATAGACCGGCGCCGTCCCTACGCCGCCGGCAATAAATACGATCTTCTTTTTCTTTGTCTCTTCCAGATTTTTTTCCTCACAAATCTCAGAAGCACATCCAAGCGGTCCTACAAAATCACGGAAACAATCTCCTTCATTCAGATCTTCCATCCGTTTTGTAGAATACCCGACTGTCTGAAAGACAATCGTAACTGTCCCTTCCCCGCGGTCATAATCGCAGATCGTAAGCGGGATCCGCTCGCCTTCCTCGTCCATCTTGACAATGACAAACTGTCCAGGCAGGCACGACTTTGCCACGCGCGGCGCTTTGACCACCATCAGATAAATCTTATCTGCCAGTAACTCTTTTTTTACGATTGAAAACATACTCAACCTCCACTTTATCTTTTTATTATGAAAAATACACAAGCTCATCTTCCGGTTTTTCCGCCGGCTTGACCGAGACTGGGTACAGCACCGGCCCTTTGCCCCTGTATTCCATGGCAAATTCATATTTTACCTCAGCGGTCAGGTCAATCCAGGAGCGGTGTGCAATCTCATCCGCCCGGTCATACCTGCACTTAAAGCCAATAAACTGGATATCCGCCTCGCAGCAGGTCATTGCAAACCTGCCCGGCACAAATATGCCGCGCTTCATCTTGTGCTCCGGACGGTATACAAGCGCCAGGAAACGGATTTTCTTTCCCTCATATTTTTTCGGGTTGTCCATTGCATCCAGATACCAGATCCCATAATCCGCATCGGAAAGCTCGATCAGATCAGCATTGACGTCAAACGGCAGCTCCTCCATATCACGGTCGTCAATCGTCCCGTCTTTGCGTTCATAGACAATCTGCGCCCTGCGGTTTAATGCTTTGACTGTCCTGCGGAATTTTCCCCTCGGCGTATCATCGTCACACCGGTTAAAAATCACCACATCCACAGAAAACAACTGTTCCATCATCATCGCACGCATATTTGCCAGATACATCTCAAACGTATCCGCATCCACCGTCGCCAAAGACTGTACAATTTCCCACCCGGCAGGCAGCTTCATCTCCAAAAACGGGCCAACCTCCCATGTACCGTTATACTCGATAAATACCTGCTGCGGATGATATTTCTCATTCAACTGCGCCAGCTTTTCTTCGGTCAGCTCCTCCTGCTCCTCAATCATCGCAAGATTGCCTGTAATCGTCCGCAATTTTGCTTCATCATACTCTACATCGCCATCCTCACAGCAAATGACCAGATTGCGTGCATCCTTGCCGAATTCGTTGTCATATAAAGTCTCATGGATCAGCGAAGTCTTTCCGCTGTCCATAAAACCGGTAAATAAATATACTGGAATTTCCTCCATGTATCCGCTTCCTTTCCCTGCATATTGCGTTAAAGCTCAAACAATTCCATCAGCCTGTCCTGCGCCAGATTGCAGCCAATCACGCATAAACGCCCGGTATATTCCGGCTGCCCTTCCCGCAGCTCATATTCACCCGGCACCATATCAAAATAGATCCATGTCCCGTCCGTTGCTTCCACCATACCCTTTGCACGCAGCACCGTTCCATAATCTTCGGTCTCGGAAAGTACTTTTAATGCCTGTTCAATGGCAGCTTTTTCATATTTATGCGGGGTTTCTTTTCCCCAGCTCGTAAAGATCTCGTCTGCATGGTGGTGTGCGTGCCCATGTCCGCCATGTTCATGGCCACCGTGTCCGTGCCCATGTCCGTCATGTCCGTGCTCGTGTCCATGCCCAACATGTCCATGCTCACCATGCCTATCGTGTTCATGCCCAACATGTTCATGCTCATCGTGCCCGCTATGCGCACCAGCGTTATGCCCATGCCCGTGGCATTCTCCTTCACCATGCCCGTGACACTCATGCCCATGCCCGCAGCATTCTTCTTGTGCACCTTCGCCATGCCCATGACACTCATGTCCATGCCCGCAGCATTCTCCTTGTCCGCCTTCACCATGCCCGTGACACTCATGCTCATGCCTATGCCCGTGGCATTCTCCCTGCGCGCCTTCACCGTGCCCGTCATGTGCATGATGGTGATGGGCAGCATGTTCCGCCGCCTCTTTTGCATGGCGTGCTTCAGCCAACAGCTCCATTTCCATAGAATTGCCCTGCTCTATCACTTTCAGGATGGCTTCTGCGGCAATCTCATCCCATGGGGTAGTAATAATTGCCGCTTTTTCGTTCAATGCCTGCATCTGCTTCACACATAGCTCCAGCTTTTCCTGTGTGACGTTCTGCGTCCTGCTGAGTACGATCGTCGTAGCAAACTCGATCTGGTTGTTAAAAAATTCGCCAAATGCTTTCATCTGCTTGGAAGCTTTCATCGCATTCACGACCGTTACAAGTGCATTTAATTTGACATCCCGTTCTTTTTCAAGATCGATTACAGATTTCATAACATCTGATAATTTTCCAACTCCGGACGGTTCGATCAAAATACGCTCCGGGTGGAATCTTTCCAATACTTCCTTCAGGTTCTTATCAAAATCGCCGACTAAGGAACAGCAGATGCAGCCGGAATTCAGCTCTGTAATCTCAATTCCTGCATCCTTTAAAAATCCCCCGTCAATGCCGACTTCGCCAAATTCATTCTCAATCAGTACAATCTTTTGTCCCTGAAAGACTTCTTCTATCATTTTTTTAATAAAGGTAGTCTTTCCTGCGCCTAAAAATCCTGAAATAATATCAATCTTTGTCATGCTTCCATCTTCTTTCTTTCCTATAATTTCCAGTCTTGTACTGGCGTGAACACATACATATTTACTATAACATATGTAATGGAGAGTATTCCAGTAAAATTTTTATAAATTTCTTTCTTTTGCAATATTTATTTTATGGCATTGATTCTGCAAGCACTTTAGGAAGCGCCGCACATTGCTTACTCTACCAGCAGTTTACCTGCCTCCTGGCAGCCCCAAACAGCAATTCTACCACCCATCGGTTGCATTTTCTGCTTTTTTTCCCTATAATAACTGTATCAGCCGGCTAATGAAACACCAAAAGCTTTGGAGGGGATGCATGATGTTTGAAATTGACAAAGAAAAATTCGGCAGCTTTCTTGCTGCCCAAAGAAAAGAAAACGGCTTTACACAAAAGGAGCTTGCCGAAAAGCTGTTTCTGTCAGATAAAGCGGTAAGTAAATGGGAACGCGGCTTAAGCCTGCCAGATATTACCCTGCTGATGCCGTTAGCGGAACTGCTTGGCATTACTGTGACTGAACTTTTGGAAGGCAGGCGGATTGAGGACAGTGACAAACTGGATGCTGCACAGATTGAAAACCTTGTAAAAAAAGCACTCGTATATCCAGAAAACCTGCCTGAAAAACCGCGGGAACTCAAAAAGAAACACTGGCTGATTCTGGGATTTTGCACACTTGCCGTCATTTTGGAATGTGCCGCCCTGTTTGTGTCTGCCGGCAGCTTTGCCGCCCTGATGCAGAACGAGCTTTTTTATGGAATATTTGTCGTACAGCTCTTAAGCCTTGGTTTTGGCGTACACTTTTGGATCACCGCAAAGGAACAGCTTCCGTCTTATTATGATGAAAATAAGATAAGCTGCTATTCCTCCGGCATGTTTGAAATGAACTTTCCAGGCGTCTGCTTTAACAACCGCAACTGGTGCCAGATCCTGCGCGTAGGACGGATCTGGACAGTGCTTGGGGCAACTGTATATCCAGCCTGCTGCGCTGGCATCGACATGTTGCTGCCGGACACCTGGGTTTGGCGTTTGATTCTTAGTATCTTTTTACCGCTTGCATTTTGTGACGGCGGACTTTTTATACCAATGTATTATGTATGCAAAAAATATACATAAATTTTGAAAAAAAATTTGCACAAAAATTTTACATCCAAAAACTTTACATCAAGAAACTTTACGGATTACAGCTCCCGCAAGGCTCATACCCATTCCGAACCAACTGCTCCCTGTCTCCTGTAAAGTTTTCTTTATTTTCCTTCTGGATTTTCTCCGCACTGCTGCAAGATGGCAGGTGGAATTTCTTTGTATTTACATTCAGGATATAGTTGGATGCTTCCGCCGGGTCTACCATATCGTCTGTCTGGATCGCTTCGCTTTCGCCGGTGGCATAATCGATCCGGATTCCAGGCTGCGCGTTAAATACATACACATTGTACGAAACGCCTTCGCCGCCATCCTCTACCGAAAGCGCCTCCATCTGCACGCCGTCCGCTACCAGGTTATCCCCTTCAAACACAGGCGTTACGCGGTACATCACATGATTTCCTGTCTCCCGTACATAATCCCCGACTTCTTCTTCAAATGGCAGCATACCGCTGACATTCATATACCGTGTTCCGGTAATCAGGTTTTTTTCATTTGCATCCTCGCCGGCAAGCTGATGTGCGATCAAATGGCAGCGGTTGTACAGGCTTTTTCCGTCTATAAAATCATACTGGATGCTGTGCCAGCCTGTAGGCTTTACCCTGCTGATATTGCCGCGCTTTTGTGTCGGCATCAGGTCTGTGCCGACGCAGGCAGTCGCCACGCCGCATCTGCCAAGCGCATCCAGCTCAGAATAATGCTCAAACGATTCCGTCGTAATCTCATCTTCTGTAAAGCCTGGCACGTTTTCATCCACAATCATATATGGATCGCTTGTATCGGTTACATTATTGTCATTTGTCAGGACTGTGTGTATTTCCTTCTGGCTGTCTGCATCCGACGGCGTGTCTTTTATTTCTACTGTACAGCCTGTCAATGACATTGTAAGAACCAGCAGGATACCTATTACATTTTGATAAAGCTTCTTCACTCTCTTTTCCTTCCTTCTATTCCAGTCTTTTCATTTGTCGAACCATTGTTTTGCATCTTTCCTTCTGGTTGTTTCGGCTATTCGGCAGCCTTGAAATTATAGACCGGTTTTATTCTTTTTTCAATATCCACCGTATCTGTGATATTGTTTACAATATCATCCATCCCCTTATAAGCCATCGGGCATTCATCCAGTGTTTCTTGGTTTATGGATGTAGAATAAATGCCGCTCATCTGCTTTTTAAATTCCGATACGGTAAAGGACTGTTTTGCCGCAGACCTGCTCATCAGCCGCCCGGCTCCATGGGGCGCTGACTGGTTCCAGTCCTCATTGCCCTTGCCGATACAAATAAAGGAACCGTCCCGCATATTAATCGGGATCAGCAGCTTTTCCCCTTTTCTTGCCGATACGGCGCCTTTCCGCAAGATCATGGCTTCGGTGTCGATATAATTGTGTATGGTCGTAAACTGTTCTGTGACATGCAGCTTCATCCCTTTGACGATCTCCCGCATCATCGCCTTTCGGTTTAGCTGCGCATACCGCTGCACAATCTTCATATCGTGGATATACTGGCAAAACAATTCGCCGGATACATAGGCAAGCGTCCTCGGAATGCTTGTCAAAACCCTGCTCCTGCTCTCTTCGATCTTGCTTTGGATCTCCTTTTCCCTTCCTTGCGCCTTTAACTGAGCGATCATTTGCTCTATATCTTTTTTTGCCGATCCGTTTAATGCCCGAAAGCCCTCTTCCTGGTAATATTCCGCCACCTCGACGCCCAGATGGCGGCTCCCGGAATGCACGACAATATAAATCGTCCCGTCCTCATCCTTGTCCGCTTCAATAAAATGGTTTCCGCCGCCAAGCGTCCCAAGGCTTTTTTCTGCCCTGGCATAATTGATATGGCGAAAACAATGCAGCTTTTTTAGCTCATTTTCGATTTCATCAAAATAAATGTGCGTTTTTTCCCGGATATGAAACCCAGACGGGATTTTTTCATAAATAAGCTTGTCCAGCTTTTGAAGCTCCAGATGCTTTTCCCTGACCGCAACCGTCTCCATGCCGCAGCCAATGTCCACACCTACCAGATTCGGCACAACCTTGTCCGTAATCGTCATCGTCGTCCCAATCGTACATCCGGCTCCCGCATGGATATCCGGCATCATCCGAATGCGGCTGCCGCTTACAAACTCCTGGCCCAGCAGAAGCTTTACCTGCGCCAAAGACGATTCGTCCGCTGTGTCGGCAAAAATCTTTGCTTTGTTATACTTTCCCTGCAACTCGATCATACAGGCCCCTTTCCTGCTATTCCTATAACTGCTGCAACAACAGGCTCCTTTCTTCGCACCCGCTGTTTCCTTCTATCATACCATCTGTGCTCTGCCTGTGCAATAAAAATATTTTGTTGCAAAAACAACAGCCCATTTTTAGAATTTATATCTGTCAGTTTCTATTTTATAAATCAGATAAGACTGTGGCAGTATCTGTAATTACAGACTACCACAGTCTTATGAGAACAGCGTGCTAATCCTCCTGCACCATCTCCAGCAGCCGTTCCTTTCCCATCCGCCTGCTTTCCTTTGCATTCTCCTTGCAGTATTCCTGTATATACTGCTCCAGCGGCATGAGCGTCTCTTTTGACTCCTGCACGAACGGATAAAGCAGGCGGTACCCGTCCTTGTCCGTTTCCTGAAACTGTACGGCAACCTGCCAGGAAATCCTCTCTGTTTTTTGATACTGCGGCTCAAGCTCCATCAGCCAGCCGTTAATATATTCGTCCGCAGCCTTCTTTTCCTTTTCTGTGGAAAGCTCGGCTTTTGCCTCGTACATGCCCTGGATCATCGGATAGTCTTCTGGCTTTCGGATTCCCGTCCAGTCCGCTTCAAAGGCTGCTCGAACCGTTACCATGCCCTCCTTTTTCTCCTCTTCTAAAAATACGAGCCTAGCGTTTTCAATTTGCTGGATCCCTTCGTATGTCTCCTGCTGCATTTTGTATATTTTCTGATAAATCTCCTCCGCCATCTTCTCTGTGATGCTCTGGCATCCATCCTGAATCCGCCAGCCATCTGTCTTAATATTGCCGGTATCTGTCGCGCCTGCTGTTGTTTTGTCTGCACTCGTGCCATCCGTCGCTGTTTTTCTTGCACTCGTGCCGTCTGCTGCCGTCTGCATCGTCCCACAGCCTGACAAAAAAAGCGCTGCACATACTATACAAATGAATTTCCTGCTTCTCATTTTTGCCTCCTCTTGCCCCAGACATTCTCCGCTCAATTTCCCATCCGGCTGCTAAATATTATCCTCAATATATGCCTTTCCGTCCTCTTTGCCCAAATGCGGCTGCACATGGTCGTCCTCCTGAAACGGCGTCAGCCCGCCGTCTTCATGCAGATAAAACAGCTCATAAGAAAACGGCACTGTTTCCTCTGCTGCCTGCGCTGCCGGCAAATGCACCTGATAGGAAAACCCGGTCTCTTCCGGTACCTGGTAATACTGCATCATTTCCTCTAAGTATTCGTCGTAAAGCTTTTGTGCGGACTTCTTCTTTGCCGCATCTTCGATCTGTTCCATCGCTTCCCGCATTCCCTGGACATACGGGCTGTCCTTTGGGTCGCGGATATTTGTCATATCTGCGCCTACCTCGATATCCAGAGACAACGTGTCATCTTCTACCACTTCATTGCAAAAAGAAAGCTCAAAATTTTCCAGCTTGTAAAAGCCTTCGTACTCTTTTTCCATATGCGTGATCACCGCATCCGATATTTCTTCTGCCGCCTGGTTACTGAGGTTCAGGCTTATATTGGAAATTTTTTTCGGCTGCGCCTGGGCTTTGATCGATGGGTTTTGCCCTTCCACATCCGCAGACGAGGTTGCAAACACGGCTGCCAGGACGCCTACTACTGCCGCTGCCGCAATCACGGCTGCCTTTGATTTTTTTTGAATCTTCATAATAGCCACAATCCTTTCCTGCATAACATTCCTGCAAAAACCACTGCAAAGCGGCAGCGGCATACTTTTTCGTTCTTCCATCCCAATCAGGATCCGGGCATATTCCGCCCTTGTGTTTTCTCCAAATGCCCGTACCACCGTTTCATCACAGGACAACTCCAGGTCACGGTTGCATACAGCATACATCAGCCACACGAAGGGATTAAACCAATGGACTGCCAGTGCCGCAGCCAGCAGCAGCTTCGCCGCTGCGTCCAGGCGCCTGATATGGACTGCTTCATGCGCCAGGATATACCGAAGCTGTTTTGTGTCCTCCCAGTCGGTCTGTTTTGGCATCACAATAACCGGACGGAATATGCCGTATGTAATCGGCGCTTTCACAAAGCCAGACTGGCGTACCTGTATGTGCCGCCTGCCCTGCTGCTCCCTGAGCCAGCCCTCCACAAACTCATTTTTGACAGGCATCGAAGCATGAAACCGCCTGATACAGGCGGCATAAACCGCTGCAAACACCGCCAGGCAGACCCCGAAGCCCGCCGCCCAAATAATGCCAAATGTTTTCCGAAGCCCGCCCTGCACTGCCAGACGCTTTCCCCCATCAAAAGCCCCGTCAAAAGCCCCCTCGAAAGCATTGCCTTTTTTCTCATCGCCATACGCCGTGCTGCCTTCGGACCGTCCCTGGCTGACAGCTTTTGATGCTTTTGCTTCCCCATTCCTGCTTCCCGCCTGCTGCGTATCCGCTTTTTGAACAAAACCAGGTATCCGGGAATAAATACTCAGGCTGGACGGGATTCGAACCGGCAGTAGCAAATGTACAAGCGCTACTCCCCATAATACGAGAAACGTTTTCTTTGGCAGATAGTGCACCGCTGCCGCGCGGACTGCGAGCACAGCCAGGATAAATACGGTGCCGGAAAGGCTCATTTCCAGTAGATTCATTTTGGTCACTTCCTTTTTTGCAAATAGTTCTAAATCACATAAGACTGTGGTAGTGTCTGTAAATACAGACTACCACAGTCTTGTCAAAATGTCAACCAAATACCGAATATTCCTTTTCGAAGGCCTACTTAAACCCTCCAAATAAAAAAAGAGGGGTAAAGCCGCCTTTGGCTTCTCGGTTTCCCATACTGTCAATATACCTTTTGGGCATAAATAAAGCAAGGCATACAATCTATGCCCTGCTTTGTTTCTTTGACAAAAGATGCAAATATTTTGTAGATATAGCATAAGTTCCGTATGAATTCCTTACAGATGGGCTGCATCATATGCTTTTAAAGCCTTTATGGCTTGTTCATAAGTATACTTGCAATAATTCATTAAATCCTCAATAATAATATGGTCTGTAAATCCATGTTGTCTCCCTATTTGAATAATGCCCTGCTGACGGCCTTCCTTACGACCTTCCTCACGGCCTTCCTCACGGCCTTCCTCTTTTACTTCTTCCAACACTTTACACATCTCATATACCCCGTTCTCATTATTTTTAAAATACGACATCCTTCTTACAAGATTTGGAAACTTTGGATTGGCTACATCCTCTTCCATAAAGCACTGCATCAATTCTGAGATCTCAGTGCCATCGTCTATTTCCGTATTGACATAAACACAGCTCAGCCCGTCGTCAATCCGAGTCCCTGTCTCTGCGTCCATCATGCCAACATGATAGATCGTCCTGCCTTTCTTTAAGATATCAGACTCTGTAATATACACAATGCAAACATCTGGAACTTCTTTAAATGCAATGCCTGGCTCTGTTATATTTGCTGTAATACAGGATGCATTAAAACGCACTCTCCGAAAATGGTCGTCATGGCCAGCCCTTTGTATTTCGATATTGCACCTGCCCCTGTCTGTAGTGTCACAAAGAGCATCCAGCCTGACAGAACGGCCCAATAGATTGCGGATACTGTTTTGGGGCGTTACACGCAAAACCTTTAAGCCAGGATCTTCCAAAATCACCCGCAGGATTTCTTCACATACTCCCGGGTCTTCCGCCAGTTTTTCAAAAAAGCAATCATCAATTGGGCGCAGTTTCGCTATTTTTTCTTTATACGCAGAATACTTATCTAATGTTTGTTTCGTAATTGCATCTTTGTCCATTTCCTAATAAGCAACCCTTTCCTCTTTCCTGTCTCCTTGAAACAGAAAAATATCCGCCTCATTTGTATTTCAATCAAAAAATTTCCCTCTAAAAAAATTCTCATTTCCAAGCGGCTTTGCCGTAAGCCGGAACAGCACGCACCCATCCGGGCACATCAAAACCTTGCTGTATTTACTGTCTCCGCCTATATTTTCCAAATCCCCGCCGCTTCTGACAGCCTCCATAATCGGGTACATCTGCACCATCGCCTTTGGGCAGATTCCATACCCCTGCGCATTGACCGGGCATCCGTATGTACATGTATACTTGTCTCCCACCTGCTCCCCATTGCGGCAGAAGCGTTCTGTTTCTTCATCATCTTTTCGAAACCCGATCACCTCGATTTCCCATTCGTATTCCTCGTTGTACCATTTTTTCATCGAAAGCCCCTCCTTCCTATCTGTTGGCAATGCAAAGCTTATTTCCACTGCATGTGCCCTATGCCGTGCGCTTATCTTTGCTCTTTGATTTTACCATAGATTCGATGGATTTACCAGCAGCAGTTTCTTCAAACAGGTTTCTTTCTGTTCCCAACCTATGCATACAACAGCAAAAACAACAGGCACGCATAAAAAACAGCCAGCCCGCACAATATCCTGTCAGACAATAAAACCTCCACAGGGTCTCCATAAGAATCTCCTTTCAGGATCATCTCATATTTCATAATCATAAATAAAACGAGCGGTACTGTCCAAACCATCCATTTGCATCCTGTCACCATTCCTGCCCACAGGGAATAAAACACAATCCCCAGCGTAGCGGCAATCAGCATATACCGATCCAGCAATTCCACATCATAATACTGCAATACTTTTCTCGTAGCACTTCCGCCTGTCTTATGCAGCTCATTGCGCCTTTTTCCGATCGCCATATACAAGGCAAACGACATGACGGTGAGGGACAGCCAGCTTGAAGCTTCTATCCCACTGACTGCTGCACCATAAAAAATACGAATTAAAAAACCCGATGCAAGTACCGCCACATCTATAATCGGCAGGTTTTTCAGACGTATACTGTATGCCAGGTTCAGTATAAAATAAAACACGCACCAGAAGAAATGCTGCAACGGCTGCCGGCTTTTTATTGCGCAACTGCATAAAACCGCGCCCGCTATCAGACACAGTATCGTAATCCCTGCTTCCTTTTTGCTGACTGCCCCAGATGCAAGCGGGCGTTTGCATTTGATTTCATGCTGCCTGTCCTTTTCTACATCCTTCATATCATTCACAATATACACAACGGATGCCACAAAACTAAAGCAGAAAAATCCCACAGTAAGATTTTTGACTCTCGAAAACTCCCATAGGTTTCCAGAGAAAAATGCCGGAAGGAATACCAGCAGGTTTTTGATCCAATGCTTTGGACGCATCAATATAAGGATTTCTTTCATATTACCACCTGATTTTTACAGGATACCAGCAGCTTTTCCAGGCCTTCCTCCAACGTCATATACGTGCGTTTTCCGATCACGGCATGAAGTTTGTCTGTATCTGGGCACCTTCTTTTATGATCCCCTTCTCTCTCAGGCAAAAAGCAGAAAGCAGGCTCTTTCCCCATTTTTTTCATAATCATACTCCCAAGCTCCAAAATCGAGACCTCATTTGCATTGCCAATATTAAAAATATCGTTTTTTACAGTACTTTCCGCAAGGTCTAACGTAGCTTTTACATTATCTGACACATAACAAAAAGACCTTTTATGATCCCCACTGCCATAAATATGCAGCGGATATTCACCGTTGTTAAGCCTTTCAATAAATTCAGGGATCACCTGCCCATACTTTGTCCCGACCATTCGCTCGCCATAAACATTAAAGAGCCGGAGGATCACCCAGTCTGTGCCAATTTCCTCGCTTATAAGCTTCACATAAAACTCTCCTGACAGCTTTGAAGCCGCATAGCTGTCACGCACATGAGAAGCTACCACATAAGTCACATCTGTTTCCTTTGTAGGTACCGCAAACGGCTCTCCATAAACCTCTGACGAAGACGCATAGATGACTTTTGTATGAAAATCCTGATCCATCTCTTTTGCCTTGCGCAGGGCACACATCAGATTAGAAACAGCCCGGATATTTACTTCCAGAACCTTCGCCGGAATATCATAAAAGTACTGTGTCCCATTGATTGCCGCATAATGAAAAATATAAACGGGTTTTTCCTCAACAATCTGCTTCGCCATCTGCCCAATCTTTGTCTCATCTGCCAGGTCAATCTCATAAAACCGGTTCCTGTCATTAAGCAGGTGGCTGATATTTTCCAATTTGCCCCGAAACAAGTTGTCCCAGATAGCCACCTCATATCCGCGCCTGATACACTCTTGCGCAAGATGGGAGCCGATAAAGCCAGCCCCTCCTGTAATAAGTATCCTCATGCCTTATTTGCCCCCCCCCGAATATACATATTGCCTATCGTAAATACATCCACATGTGCATCATATTTCCAATTCGAACATACGTCCCATATGTCCAAAACAGCAAGCCTGCCTTTCTTGCTGCCTGCTTTCCCTTTCTTTATTTCAGGCACTGCTTCCAGCATGGAATATTTTTTATGATTGTTAAGTACAAGCAGCATGGACACTCCCTGACACGCCTCATACAGATCTTCATACACTTCTCCAAGCTGCAACGCTTGCAATTCTTTTTTTAATGTAACAAAATCATGCAGCCGCAGCCGATATCCTTTTTTCACCAGCTTTTCTGCAATATAGACCGAACTTGAACCACGCAGGTCAGAGGTTTCCGGCGTCCCTTTAAAAGCAAGCCCTGATATAGCCAGTATTTTATCTGCCGGACTGCTTCCAATCCTTTCTTCCACCCATTCCACAACCATATCTTCCAACGATTCGTTAAATGCACGGCCAGACATGATAAAACGCTTTCCGCTGCTTTCCTCAAGATTGTTTGTCAATATGTAAGCATCCTTTTCCAGGCACGGCCCTGCCGCAAATCCGGGAATGCAGATGTTTGCGCGGTCGTAGCCCTGGTTCGCGTGCGTAATGACTTCCATCCCATCCACGCCGAATGTCTGTGCCGTCCTACAAAATACATTTCCTATTGCAAATGTAAGATCCCTGTATGTATTGCAGTACAACTTGACTAGCTCAGCTTCCTCAAGGCTCCTGACTGGTATGACATAAGGCGTCATATGGCGGAACAGCCTTTGTGCAATCTCCAATGATTTCTCATTATTCCCGCTAATAATTTGCGGCAGCTTTTTCAGCTCTTCCACAGCCTTTCCCTCAACTGTCCGTTCCGGGCACATCGATACAAGTATCTCTGATTCCTGCCTGCCAGCCATCCGCGCCAGCTCAGGCAGTACAATCCGGCGTGTTGTCCCTACCGATACCGTACTGCGCAAAATGACAAGCTCCTTTCCAGTATATACTGGACGCAGCTCATGCAGCGCTGTTCGAATATAGTCAAAATCTGGCTCCTTCTCCCCCTTTTTCAGCGGTGTTCCAACCGTAATGATAAACGCATCATAGAAAAGCTCTGTTGGAAACGCATCCACTGCAAAAAAACTTTTCTTATTCACTTTTTTTATCAGCGCATCTAAGCCTGGTTCATAAAAATGCGCCCGGTTTTTACGCAGGCACGCCTGAATCTGGCTGTCCACTTCAATCCCATACACTTCGATCCCGGAATTTGCCGCAGCTATCCCAAGTGTCAGTCCTACATACCCAAGTCCCACTATCCCAATTCTCATGCTTTCCATTTCCTTCCTCTGTCTGCTTTTGCAGCTTCAAAATGAATACAGTCATAAATACTGCTTATAAATGCTTTTGTACTAAAGATACGGCTGATTTCAGCAGGCTCTTTTACAAAGCGTTTTCTATCAGCCAAAACTTCCCGGAGACACTCTGCCAGATGCTTTGCATCCCCTGCTCTGCTGACCAGCCCCATCCCTGTCCTTTGTACAATCGTCCTGACCCCATATAAATCCGAAGCAACGACCGGCGTACCGCACATCATCGCCTCAACCTGCACCAGCCCAAAAGCCTCCAGTGAATTCACGCTTGGCAGCACAAATACATCCAAAGCAGAATAAAACGCTCCCAGCTCTTCTTCCGGCAGGCATCCCAGAAACTGGACATGTTTGACCCTATGTTTTTTTATATATCTGGCAAGCTTCGGGTACACACTTCCTCCTGCTACATTTTTATAATCTCCTGCGATCAAAAGCTCTGCATCGATCCCTTGTTGCTGCAACCGTTCAAAAGCCCGAAGCAGCACATCAATCCCTTTTTCTTCTACAATCCTGCCGCAGAAGCCGATCTTATACCTTCCTTCCCGCACATAATTTCCTGGCTGGATCTTTTTAATCGTCCCGCCTACTTCCACAAATTTCTTCCTATAGCGGCTCACTGCCCTGGAATGCAGCGCATAATCCACAGATGTCACCCAGATCTTCTGGCTGCGCCAAAAGCAAATCTTGTGAGATAAGTCCATCACCTGTACAATCAAATCGTTCAGCAAGCCTTTTGGAAGATTCACGTCACACTGGTATAACGGCATGATCTTTTCCTTTTTGATAAAAAGAGAAAGCAGCCCTGCTTCCAGCATAGGCAGATGCAAATTCACTACATCATACTTACGCGCTTCCCGGATCACCCGATAAAGAAACGGAATACTGACTGTACCTTTGCTGATCTTAAGCTGCACGCTGCACCGCTCTACCAGCACCCCATGGATGATTTCGCGGCGCGGCAGCGACTTGTCATGCCTTGCCGTAATGACCTTGACCCTGTATCCTTCCCTTGCCAGCTCTTCCGCCAGCAGCCTTGCAAACTCGGTCAGCCCGCTGATATAGGGGGTATAATAATTTACTGCAAATAAAATTGTTTTTTTCATTTGTTTCTCCCTGAACAATTTACTGACTAAAGATACATCCTTTGATCCATATGTTTTATCTGCATATGGCATACAATACAGTATCTGCGTAAAAGCATGTATAATGCCTGACATAAAATTGATATTCTGGAACCAGCTCATGCAAAAACAGCGGTATTTTATAAAAATCATCCGCTTTGTGGTAAATACTGACTGCAAGCTTCGGCTTATAGGTACGGATAATATGTTTTGCTCCCTCAAGCGCCTTTTGTTCCGCCCCTTCAATGTCCATCTTGATAAAAGAAACCTTTCTGCCCTTTAAGACATCATCCATTGCCACCGCATGTATCGGAAATGAAGGGCCACTTCCATCTTGCACTACCGACGCAACCATACCTCCGCTGCCAGTTACATATGGTTCTACCGTAATACGAGATATCTTATTTCTTTGAATCGTGGATTTCAGCCTGTCAATATTTTTCCTGTCCACTTCAAATGCATATATATGCTTGTACCCCTCCCCACTCTTTTTACAGAACAGTTGAACCGTATCTCCATGAAATGCCCCTGCATCCACAAACACGTCCCTTTGCCCAGACATTGTAAGCTCATTAAAATAAATATCCTGTCCTATATGGCGGGTAAGGTATCTCCTGTCTTTTGTGCATCTGTAAAAAAAGAGATCTTTATACACCGCCTTGCTTTTTTCATCCTCCAACATCTGATAAACGCTTCGAAGTTCTCTTTTATGTTCCTCTTTTATCTTTTTAAATTCCAGCATTTCTTCTGTTGGATGTACAGCTTCCATACAGTCCAGCAGCACATGCACCAACCTCACAATCCCTGTTTTTCGCAAAAGAACGAAAAACCAAGAAAAATAATCAGAATTTAACAGCTTTCCTCCCATTGCAAATCCCAGATTCCTTAGCTTTTCTGATAACCTTTGATCCATTGCATAAACTCCTCCCTTCTTTCAACTTTCCCTATATCAGCCTGCAAAATCATTCTTCTTACTGCTTCCCTTAAATACAAAATTTTTATTTACAACAAAAGTTGCCAAAATGCTCACGAAACTCAAACCAATCCTCACCGGATAAGCAGGCAGCCTGCTTAAGCCTGTCAGCAAGTACAAAAAGGCATTGTCAGCCGCCAGTGCAAGCAGCCGTACAGCAAAAAATTTTATTAATTCCCCTGCCATCCCTTTTGCATCTTTTTGATTCTTTTGAAATACATATTTTCGGTTCAATACATAATTCAGGCAGACGGCGAGAAAATAAGAAACAGAGTTTGCCAGAATATAGTGTAAACCAGATTCTTTTAATGCGATAAACATAAAAAGATTTACTGCTGTAGTCACTGTGCCGTAAATTCCGTATTTTAAAAATTCTACTTGTTTTCTTTTCTTTGCATTCTTTTCCATTTATTGAACCAACCAAGCAAACTTTCCATAAACGTTTCTAAGCCATTTGCAGACAACATCACAAAATATGGTGCAATAATCAGTTTATACCTGCTTTGTGCAACTGACAAAACAAGAATGCTAATAAATCCTGAAATTGTCAATGCAGCAGAATACGCATATACATTTTTATATTTTAAAAACATCTGAGATATAGCACTGCATACAGCAAATATTAAAAGTAGGAAATAATATCCATTCGCTGTAAAAAAGAATTGCAATCCAAGTACTGCATCTACCTTTTCTGCATATCCATCCTGGTTATTCGTATTCGCCCAAAACCACGTTGTACCTTCCGAATTAACAGCATCTTCATATTTATTTAATAGAAGCAACGGCAGTTTTATTCCATTCTCCCTGATTTCTTTGAATGCCAGTTTCTTTAAAATATCTTGCTGCTCTTTAAGATCGCCATATGTCTCATATATTTCAAGAACTTTTTCACTTCCTCTGTGATCTAATGTTCCATCCTCATTCATCGTAATTCCCGAATAAATATAAGTCCATGTTGAGTCGACACTATCCTGTTGTATGTAGCTTTCCACCCAAACATCTAATATTTTTGAAAATCCTATAAAGCACGTTATAAAACTGAGCATATATGCAGCACATACCAAAATATACTTTCTTTTTTCCTGTTTTATATAGGTTCCAAACAAAAAGCAAAAAAAGATAAGTAAAAACAGGAGGCTTAATGGTTTAAACCAATTAATCAGTGCACATACAATCGAGTGCAGAACTATAAAAACTACACACGCCTTTCGGTCATCTTTTTTTCTCCATATCCAATACCATGTAATTGCCTGCAAAGTGAACAGCCACATTGTAATATGGTCAGGGCTCATAACATTTGTCCAGATAATCATGGAAGGTGAACACGCATACAGCATACCTGCCACAAACGCCGTACTCCTTTTGAAATAACATCTAACCGCATAGTAAATACCTGCACAGGTTATTACACTTAAAATTGCATTTGCATATTTCACAGCTTCTGTATGAACCACACCCTTGCATAAGTATTCATACAAGAAATTGACAAGCCTCATGTATGGAAACCAGGAAGGATATCTCGCATAATAATCCCTGCAATAGTTGAAAGCTGATATATCCTGTACCTCACCTCTAAAAACCTTAACTGCAAAATTGCAATTTGCAAAATCACTGATCTGTTCTGTTTTTAGAATATGAATGCACATCCATCTTAAAACAAATGCAATCACACAAAGAAAAACCACCATGCATATTTCACTTCTTATACTGCACTGATTCAAATTTTGTGCAGCAATCCATAAAAAAAGAATCGTACATCCTGAAAAAAGAAGTCCTAACATGTATTCATTTTTATATGCTGGATTATAAATTGTTTTCACACAGCTAAAACACGCATACAAAAGCATCATTGTATAAAAAATAAAAAACAATCCATACAAGCAAGCTGGAAAATTTCTTTTTTTCTTGCTATCGCCCATGAATACTCTCTCCTATCTTTGCTGATTTTGTCTCGGCTTTACTGAAAACAGCCACTATCAAAAAAGGGAGGCTGCAAAAAACAGCATAAATATACCGGAACTCTGCATATACAGGTGTAGATATAACTAAAGTTGCTAAAATTGCCAGAACTGGAACACAAATTGATATTCCAACTTTATCTCTCCTAATAATACTCATGACACATAAAAAAAGATTGATCCAAATATGAAATCCAATACTTAAAAATAGTTGCAAAAAACGATGCTCAGAAAAAAGCCATAAGTAATCTTTTAAATACCTGTCCATAAATGAAGAATGTACCGTTTGCTTTATTCCATAGGGGTTTTCCATAACCCCATCTGTCCACCGCCAATAAGGATAGCCTGCATTCCAAAACCCTTTCGTCTCATCTATCCATGCTTTGATATACGTAAAAGGATGCTTGCATCCAATTTCAATATATGTTTTTAGTAATTCAAATTTATGGTCTATGATATACTGCTGGCTTCTTTTATTTTGTACAAGATTTTTTATTGGATCTGAACTCCATGCTGTATATGCCTCCGCTATCGCGTCCACTTCTATAACCTGGCATAATGCCGCCCTCTGCTGATCTGAAAAATCATTATGGTCTACAGCTACTCTTGCAATCTGCTGTAATGGGATGGATAAAGCCTCTTCCAAATTTGGCTGGCTTACTCCCAAAATCTCTAATGCATAATGTTTCATCAGAAAGCTTATCGCAATCGTTGTAAACATCAGAAAGCAGACCCGTTTTTCTTTCTTACCAAACAAAATAATAAATACCAGAAAGATTATCAAAAATGCTAATAATCCATTACTTCTGAATACACATACTCCTATACCTGATACCATAAGCAATACATAATTGAAGAAAACATGTTTCCCTACTGTTCTCAATATTCGAAATGCAGAGACGATAAATAAGCTGACAAAACCGCCAAACATAACATCCTTCCACATCGTAAAGCTATACACAATGTGAAACGGCATAAGTAGATACCATGCCGCAGCAAAACAAATGATCTTTATTTTGACCTTCATTTCATATAATGTAAGAACGATTATAGAAAAACACATTGCCATAAATAAAATCTGAAATACATGATAAACTGCAACGGCTGCATTCATATCACCAAAAATCTTGAATCCGGCTGTAACAAAAAAACGCAAAAGTATTGTATGATAAAACGGGTGATGGTTCGAATACAATCCTGATATAAATTGTTCTATCTGATTCATACTGTCATAGGTCAACAAACCAGGATATCTGCAACTAAATAAAATAAAAAGATTCCAAACGGAAAGCACCAGGAACGATAAGAAGAATACTGTTATTGGAGCCAACTTAAGTATTTTTTCTTCTTTTAGGGAGGTTTTCTCCCACCTTACCGCAGCAAATAGCAAAATATTTTTCATCACGACATATCCGCCAATGCTCAACAGCAATAGCAGTCCTAACTGATAGAACCTACGAAAAAATGATCCTGCAAATTCTGGATAGTCAATACCCGACCAGATCGAATAATTTGCAAGCAAAACAAAAAACGAAAAAAACACTGCACTCATTCTTGTCAATAACTGATCTTTTCTTTTTAAATACCTTTTCTTTTCATGATTCATACATAGGCATAAGAATGATAAAATTCCCACAAACAAATAAGGTGCATAGTATGCATCTGTATCCGCTAAAAGCAATAGCCAGCAAAACATAACCCCTATCTGTAATATTTCTTTTTTCTTAATTTTTTCATTTTCCACAATCGACTCTTCATGAATCATATTTTTTGACATTGTGATTTTCCCTCCCCCCTTTCTTAAAACAGGCTATTTCTTTTGCAACATGATATAATTCCATCTCAAAATCCTGTCGATTTTTTTGATATATAGTCTGTAAAACGATTCCTGAGAATAATGAATATAAAGCAGCAATCATTATAAATCCGCTTACAATTAAGGTTGGAAATTTAGGAACTATGCCTGTTTCTAAAAAAGTCTTGGCAACAGGTACGAAAAAGGAAATCGAAACCAATGCCAATATAGCAGCAACTGAACTAAAAAACCTTATCGGCCTGTATGTCCAATACAGTTTAAAAATTGTCAGGATCACCTTAACCCCATCCGCATAAGTATTTAGCTTTGACTCACTTCCTTCTGGCCGATTTCTGTAAGAGCACACTATATTTTCTATAAACATATTTTTATCAATGGCATGAATTGTCATTTCTGTTTCTAATTCAAATCCTTGTGAAAGGACTGGAAATGTCTTAACAAATCGATAACTAAAAGCCCTGTATCCCGTCATAATATCTTTGATATCATTTTTAAAAAGGATATGGATCACTTTGCGCACCAAATGATTTCCAAAATTGTGAAAAGGCCTCGCATTTTCCTGCGAATAAGTTGACGAAAGCCTGTCCCCGACTACCATATCTGCTTTGCGTTTTAAAATGCACTCTGCCATTTTCTCTGCGTTTTCTGCCGGGTAAGTATCATCCCCATCTACCATGATATAACATTCCGCATCTATCTCTGCAAACATACGCCGCATTACATTCCCTTTCCCCTGTTGAAATTCATATCGAACAATAGCTCCCGCATCTTTTGCAATTTGATCTGTTCCATCCGTCGAATTGTTATCATACACATAAATAACTGCCTCTGGAAGAACAGACTGAAAATCCATTATTACTTTTTCTATCGTTTTTGCCTCATTATAACAAGGAATCAACACTGCAATTTTATCCATAGATGTAACACTTTCATCCTTTCTTATTGCTGCAAAGGCTGCCCTCCTGACATATACGCATCACACACCTTCCCTGCTTCCCCGCTCATCACCATTCTCCCTTTTTCCAGCCATAATGCTTTCTGACACAGCTTTTTTACAGATTCATGAGAATGGGACACATATAGCAGCGTCGTACCTTGATCCAGCATATGGTGCATCCGCTTTTCACATTTTTCCTGAAACCTGTAATCTCCTACTGCTAGGATCTCATCACAGATTAAAATATCTGGCTGTACCATGGTCGCAACTGCAAACCCGAGCCTCGCCGCCATGCCTGATGAATAATTTTTAATCGGCATATCTAAAAAATCTTGTAATTGTGCAAACTCAATGATTTCTTCAAATTTTTGTTTCATAAATCTTTCCGAATATCCCATTAAAGTACCGTTAAGGATTACATTTTCCCTGGCTGTCATTTCACCGTCAAACCCGGCACCCAGTTCGATCAACGGCGCTATTTTTCCATATACATGGACAGCCCCTTTATATGGTTTTAAAATCCCGCAGATCAGCTTTAAGAGTGTCGATTTTCCTGAGCCGTTTGTGCCGACAATTCCCCAGGCTTCAGCTCTTTTTACACGCAAATTGATATCTTGCAGTGCAATAAATTCCTGAAACATCAGTTCTTTTTTCATCAGCTTTATCATATACTCTTTCAAATTGTTCACTTGCTGGTTTGCCATATTAAATCGGACTGTGGCATTGCTTACTTCAATTATGGCTTTCTTCTCTTCCATGCTGTCTCCTAATATTATATATACAAAATAAATCTGTCCTGGCTTTTAAAAAAAGACCAGGTTCCCAGAATTAAAAACAAAAGCGCCAGACAACTGCCATATGCCAACGATGCCGTATCTGGGATGCACTGTTCCAATACTAATGTCCGAAACTGTGTAACATAATGATACATAGGATTAAAAGCCCGAATTGACGACTGCATACTTTCCGGAAGCTGCTCCATTGGGTAAAATAAAGGTGTCAGATACATCCATGCGGTTGTCAGCACACTGTAAATATATTGAATATCCCGAAAAAAAACTGCTGCCTGCGCCAAAAATAAGCCGAGCCCAAGGCTGAAAACATATAGTTGTGCTAAAACAATGGGTATGAAAAGCATATATACCGAAAAGGATACTCCTGTCAGGATAAATACAATGACCATTGCCCCCATTGAAAACAGCAGATTGACAAGCGAACTTGTCACTTTTGATAAAGTAAAGATATATTTCGGAACATATACTTTTTTCAGCAAGGTACTGTTTCCGGTAATGGAAAAAATTGCCTGATTCGTAGCTTCTGTCATAAAGGTAAACAATGTCTGCCCGATGACCAGATATGCTGGATAATTAACAATCTCTACTCTAAACATCTGAGAGAATACCAAATACATCACGATCATAACAAGCAGTGGATTCAGGACGCTCCATACATATCCCAAAAAACTCCTGCGGTATTTCAGTTTAATATCTTTCATAACTAACTGTCGAATCAGCGACCGATATTGATAAAGTCCCTGAAATCTCGTTATCATATTTTTCATTTAATTCTTATCCTTATATTTATTCAAAATACTGCAAAACTTTTCCGCAACAGACTCACAGGAAAATTCTTCTCTGACATATGATTCTGCCTGGCTCACAATCCTGCCTGTATCTTCTTCCATTAGAAATTCCCTGATACGCTCCATTTGCTCTACTTTCCACATATCCTCCAGGCACAGCCCGCGTGCCGTACCAACAATCTCAGGAAAAGCTCCTACCGCATTGACAATGACAGGACATCTGCACTTCATAGCTTCTATCACAGTCATACCAAACGATTCATTTCTGGACGTAGATATATAGCATCCACCGCTATTTGCTGCATAGCTGTACAGGATTCCCATATTCTTATAATCTGCCTGCGGAATCCAGAACACATGCCTTTCCAAATCTAATTGATACAGATATTTCTCAAATTCCTGGATATCTCTTACATCTGATTTCAACCCTCCTGCTACCCAAAATAAAAAACAGTCCGTGCTTCTATGCAGATAATCCGCAATTTGAAGAAAAAGCCGCCAGTTTTTATGCTCATCAATCCTTCCCACCCATAAAAGGATTTTTTTCTGTGCTGGAAGTATACACTGTGGCTGGTAGCAGATCTCAGGATTTACAGCATTTCCTACTACAATAATATGTTTTTTCTGTACTCTGTTTCTGATAAGCTTTTTCTGGTAAACAGAAGGAACTATAATAAAGTCAACCATTTCCAAACGCCTATCGCTAAGATATCTCAGGCTTTCTTTATAAGTCGTATGTATCTCAAGCCCAATCTTCCCTTTATACCCCACCTGCTCAAGCATTCTCAAAACAGTAAGTGAATCAATCGTAATAACCAAGTCATACTGATTCCTCAGAATTAGCTTTTTCACTGATTTTTCACTGCTTACTGTATAAATATGCCCTTTCCAGCCTTTAAACATTTCCAGTCCGCCTTCATCACGAAAAAAATGAAGGTCAATCCGATAAGCCTTTTTGTCTACTGCATGTAACCGGTTTAAAAGCGCCGTTTCCACACCGCCTCTGCTGCAAAATAAATAAGAAATCAATACTTTTATCATCAGTTCTTCCTGCTTCCTTTCGTAATTATTGAAACTGGCTAAACGGCGCCAATTTTTGCAGCGAATCTATATATTCCATCATCTCTGTACATTTCTGCTTCCAGGTATTGTGTTCAATAAACTCCTGCACAATCTGCTCATCCATATGCAGCTTCTGGCAGGAACGTATAGCATGTTCAAATTCTTCCTCAGTTTTTGTTACATCCACATACGGATAACCCTCTATTTCCGGCATATAGGTAGCTACTACCGGTAGCCTTAACTGCAAGTATTCAAACACCTTAATTGGATTGACTGCTCTCGTCAGCTCATGATTCAAAAACGGTATGATGGATATATCCCAAAATGCGGCATATTTCGGAAGCTCCTCCGGCCGCTTTTTCCCATATAAAATAACATTTTCAGGAACCCTGATCTTTTTTGGCTCACCATATCCGATAATATGAAATGTCCATTCAGGATGCTTTCCTGCTAGTTTTATAATTAATTTCCAGTCAAACCAAGCATCAGTCAGATGGCCAAAGTATCCTATCTGTAATTTACCTTTTGTATAATCATAAGAATCCAGCTTTTTTACACATTTCATCCTGTCTGTATCCACCCCATTGCTAATCAGATGAAAAGGTTTTTCTAAAATCAAATCTTTCTCTATTTTTTCCTTCAGTACTTTTGCCGTTGCAACATTGGCATCCACAATATTAGCAATGCGTCGTTCAGCTTTCTTTTTATACCACTGCGCCTGTCCAAAACGGGCAAACTCTTCCCAATCATCAATCACATCATAGATCGTCTTCCATCCAAAAGAATTTGCTATTTCTATCACCTGCACTGCACAGGGATGCGGAAATTCCACAAGCAGGCATTTATTCTTTACTGTTTTAAAATAAGTTTCAAAAAAGGACACCTTGTTCTTGTCCAACAGATCCATCGGAATCTTAGCCAGTCCATCCTCTGATGGCTCGATCTCTTCTACAGTGTTCCATCGCCAATAGGCAAACACAATCCCGATGCCTGTCTTTCTTGCTTCATGGATAAGTCGAATGCTGCGCTGCCCTTCGCTGTCCACATATTTCACGCCGCTAAAAACAAGCAACAGCTTCTGCCCATCTTTTAGCTCCTGTTCAAACTGGTTCAGCAACTGGAACATTTCATCTTCCTGCGCTGTATTTGCAGGCTGAAAGCTTGTACCATATGCTTCGAAATACCTTTTTACAATTTTCATTCGAACTTTCTTTGGAATCAGATACTTGATGGCAGATATATATTTCATATTCCTCAGTTTTATGATTAATAGCCGCGGATCTTTCAAAATTCTATACACACCGGCACATTTACGAAACGGCGCCATCAACCTCCAGGAAGCAGACCGATGGATCCCATCTAACTCCACTTGCATTTCGTAAATCATATTTTTCATATAATCTGTTTCCTTTTGAAATCGATCTATCTTATTTCTGCAAATATCCGTTTCTTTTTGAGATGTTTCCAACTGCCCTTTATAAATGCCTAACCATTTTTCCAATTCTTTGATCTTTTGTTCCTTATTAGATACATTTTCCTTTTTCACATGCTCTTCCCCACTCCAAAATATGCCCAACAATCCGTTCACTCGCATGTCCATCCCCATATGGGTTCACTGCTTTTGCCATTTTTTCATACTCCTCCTGGGAGTCGATCAGCCTTGACGCTTCCGCAAAAACCACATCCTCTTGCACACCTGTGACCTTCACTGTGCCTGCCCATGCCGCCTCTGGACGTTCTGTTTCTGTCCGCAGCACTAATACAGGCACGCCGCAGGCTGGCGCTTCTTCCTGCAACCCGCCGGAATCTGTCATGACAAGATAGCTGCGTGCGATCAGGTTGTGCATATCAGCTACATCTATTGGCGGTATTAAAAATACATTGGATATACCGCCTAATATGTTATGTACCGTCTGCTGTACTGCCGGATTTAAATGTACCGGATAGATAAATGACATGTCTGGATAGCTGTGAGCCAGCCTTCTTAATGCCTTGCAGATATTCACAAGCGGCTGTCCGAGGTTTTCCCTCCGGTGAGCAGTAACGAGCACACATTTTTGTGTTCCTAGGCGCAGGCCTCTCAGTGTCTGGTCTTTAAATATATAATCCTGCCTGACTGTAACCCGAAATGCGTCAATCACTGTGTTTCCTGTGACATAGATCTGTCCGCTTGCCTTTTCCTTTAACAGGTTTTGCCTATTATACTCAGTCGGCGCAAAATGCAACGTAGCAAGCCTTGCAGTCAGGCAGCGATTCATTTCTTCGGGAAACGGCGAATACCTGTCCTGTGTGCGAAGCCCTGCTTCCACATGCCCTGCCGGGATTTTTTCATAAAACGCTGCAAGCGCTGCGGCAAACGAAGTAGACGTGTCGCCGTGTACAAGCACAAGATCCGGTATTTCCTGCCTTAACACTTTTCCAATCCCTTCCAGCACGTCTGTCGTAATTGTCGTCAGGGTCTGCTGCGGCCGCATAATATGCAGGTCATACGCCGCATTGACTCCAAAAATATGCATTACCTGATCCAGCATTTCCCGGTGCTGCCCGCTCAGGCAGACCACTGTCTCGATTTCCTGGTGCTTTTGAAGCTCCAATACAAGCGGGCACATTTTCACAGCCTCCGGCCTTGTCCCAAACACAGCCATTACTTTCATCTGCTCTCCTCCCATACCGTCCTGTTTTTCATCTGTTGCCTCCAAATATTCTCTTTGCCTGCCTGCTTTGTGCCTGTCTCCAAAATTTCCAAAATCTGCCTGCCGCGATAGCTCCAGCAGTTTTTTGCTGCAAACCTGTGATATGCCTGCGCATCAGGAAACGGCTGCCTGATGCCTGCCTCCAGGATCTGGCACAGTTCTTTTTTATCCGAATACAGGCTTACCATCCCCGCAAACTGCTCCGTCTCCCTGCTTCTTCTTGCTATTACAGGCTTCTGAAATGCCAGGTACTCGTAGATTTTTACCGGATTGATTGTCTCCAGCAAAGGCCCAGGCAAAAACGGATACAGGCACACATCGCAGTTTTGGATAAATTGGGGGACATCTGCTTTAGGAATTTCGCCGATATATTCAACATTCTCCTTTTGTACCCTGGGAACCAATACAGGGCCAGCCAAAACCACCCTGCTTCCTTTGCAGCCTGCCAGGTATTCGATCACTGTATTGTCGAACCATTCTGCGATCACACCAATATATCCGTAAACGGCATGTGCTGTATTGTTTTTACACAAACCCGAATCTGCTTTTTTCTTCAACGCTTCCTGCCAGCCTGCCTTTCGATAACTGTCCGGCATAGCATTCGGTACTAAGAATACATGCTTGTGTTCTCTTTGCAGCCTTTCATAAAATGCTGCTGAGGATGTCAGTATTATATCCGCTGTTGTTTCAAGCTTTCTGCAAGATCTTTGGATATATGCGCGTGTTTTTTTGTCTCTTGTCAGCCTCACATAGTCGTCCATCACATCATAAACAACACGCACGCCACGAAAATAATGTGCCACTCCATACCATCCTGGATATCCGATCCAGATAAGGTCTATTTTTTTGATGATTCGTATTGCCTGTAAATACTCGTATAGAGCCGTAAGGGCATACTTGTCCGCATATTTCCACCGATACGGCAGGCTGAATTTTCCGTCCAGCCTTATGACATACAAGGTTTTGGAGCGTTTTTGTATCTTTTTTCTATAATGCAGCTCATTTTTGTGCACAGATGCTGCAAATGATACCGTTGGCTCTATATAATATACCGTATGTACTCTGGCAAGCTGTTCTGCCAGATACTGCGGCCTTTGTTTTAAATACCCAAATGCGATTGGCGCAAAATATAAAATATGCATTCTGCCTCCCTGCCGGACAAACCGATCTTGTTTCATATGGTTTTGCAAGATTTCCATGCTGCATTCTGCCTTGTATATTCCTGATAAAACAGCTTCGTCTGTTTCCGAAATGTTTTTTGGTAGCTGCGCATCTTCCTGTCGGTAAGGCTGCGCAGAAAATACAGCAGCCTGCGGTAACGGTACAGGAGATAGAGCTGCCATTTTCGTGCATGAAGGTATCTGGCGCAGTAATACAGCTCGCTCTGGCTGATGCACTGATACATAAACGGCCGCGCCAGCCTTGCCGTAGCTCCATGCTGGTGTACCACTACACTTCCCGGTTCATACCGGGTACGGTAGCCTGCCCGCTCCATACGGATTCCAAGGATCAGCTCTTCATAATACAATACTGTTTCTTCATCCAAGGGCACTACCTTTTGTGCACATTCCCGCGACAATGCAAAGCAGCAGCCTGACACATGGTAAACATCCATCGAAAGGCCTGGATTTTTCCCAAGGCAGTAATAATCCTGCCGTTTTCTGAAAAACCACTTTGCTGCCGTATAGAACTGAAAAATCTCTTTTATCCCTGTCCGCCTTAAGCAGTAGCTGGGCTGCACATGATTTCCGGCGTCTACTACCTTCGGTGCTGCAATTCCAATCCTGGGATGTGCTTCCAGACAGTCCGCCATTTTCTGCACAGCCTGTTCCCGAAAGATAATGTCATTATTGGAGACAATAATCACACTGCATCCATCTTCCAACGCTTTTTTTAATCCGATGTTATTTCCCGCTGCATATCCCCTGTTTCTTTTCGCCTGCAAAAACTGGATCTTCCTGCCTTCCTCTTCTGTAAAAATATATCGCCTGAAAGCATCCGGCATTGGGCGGGTAGATGCATTATCCACCAGATAAACCTGACAGGACAGTTTCCCGCAGGTCTTATAGATGCTTTCCATACACCGAATGCTTAGCTCCCAAGTCTGATAATTCAATATTACGATCCCTATTTTCTTCATATGAAACAATTCCTTTTGTCTGGTAATAATACCTCTGCATACGTCTTAGCAGCCAGGCAGGGATCATGCCCACAAGCAAAGGCTTTGCTGCATACAGTATCCCCTCTGGCATCAGCCCCAGCCTGCAAAAGCCGCGGTACTTTATATAAGCTTCATGAAAACGGTATCGGTATTTCCTTCTTTGATACTGCTGCTTGTCCCTACGGATATAATAAAGCACCTCATCTACATTCGCACCATGCATCCCTTCCCTGTACAGCCGCAGCAAGAGGTCATAATCCTCTGCCCGCACAGCAAGCCTGCTGCTGTCATATCCATGCACCTGCTCCAATGCTTCCTTGCGAAACATCAAAGAAGCATGGACAAAAGGAAGCGAAAACAAAAATTCCGCTGCACCGGGCTCTTTATAAAACGGATACTGCTCCCCGTCGTCCCCGGCATGACGAATAAAAAATTCGCCCCGGCTCCCCACAAAAGCAATCCCAGGATGTGCTTCCAGATACTGAAATTGCCGCTCCAGCCGTTTTTCTGCCGAGATGTCATCTGCGTCCATCACCGCCACATATCTGCCGCGCGCCGCACGAATGCATTGATTTCTGGCATATCCTGCTTTGCAGTTGTATGCAAGGCGCAGCAGGCGGATACGCGAATCTGCCGCTGCCAATCTCTTTAAGATCTCCCAAGTACGGTCTTTGGAACCATCATCACAAATCAAAAGCTCCCAATCTGCATAACTTTGCCTGCATATAGAGCTTACAGCACACGTTAGCGCCTGTCCGTCTGCGGCATTGTAAACAGCCATCACCACAGAGATTGTCGGGCTTTTCCTTTTCGCTTCTTTTTGATTCGTGGCGCCCACCATCTGCCCATAAATTTGCCGCATCCGCTCCTGCACGTTCTTTAAGCTGTATGCTTCTATTTTCTTTTGGTTATAGCTGCCACAGCTTTTCCGCAGCTTTGCATCATCCAAAAGCTCTTGCAGCTTTTCCCGTAGCTCTCGTGGATGTTTCAAGGAAATAAGCCCGCCGCCCCTGCTATCAATCAGCTCTCTGTTTCCCCGGATATCAGACGCCACACAGGCAAGCCCTGCCGCCATCGCCTCCATTAAAGCAACTGGAAGCCCTTCCTGCAATGAAGGAAATACAAAAAGATCTGCATTTTCATACAGGCTCTTTACATCCTCCAAATAACCAGGCATACGGATGTAATGCCAGATTCCTAGCTTTTTAGCCTGTTTGCGTAATGTATGATCTAATGCACCCTGCCCGCAGATGATATAATAAACATCTTCCTGCAAAAGGTGTGCCGCAGCTTGCAGTACAGCCTGATGGTTTTTTCTCCTGCTCAACTCTCCTACCGACAAAACAACCTGTGCATGGTAGGGAATCTTGTATGTGCGGCAGAATGCTTTTCGGATGCTAACAGAAACCTCTTCTGTCTGCCTGCAAAATCGCTCCATCACAATCCCCACCCCCGGAATCCTGTAAACCTTTCCCGCCCGCAGATGCCGCTTTGCAAACAAGTAGTCCTCCCGGTTCACTGTAATCAGCACATCCGTCCAGCGTGCCAGCAGCTTTTCCACTGGGTAATAAAACAGCCAGTTTTTCAAAGGAGCGCCTTTGTAAAAATGAAACCCATGCGCCGTATAAATCACACGCACGCCCTTTTGGTGCGCCGCCGCCC
>CAMWXD010000047.1 GCA_947178105.1 uncultured Eubacterium sp.
AAATGATAAAAATGGATGAACAACAAAGGGTTTTCGGACGGTCTGGGGGGGGTAAATGGGATAAAAAGGTTTTGTGGTCAGGAATCTGTGCTACCTATGCTTTGATTTTTTCCGGAATAGTTGTTTATTCGGGCATGGTTTTTGAAAACAGCTATTTTGAAACGTTGTTGAACATACTGTCAGCAGGGAGAAAAAGTATAGGTATTATTACATGTGAAGTATGCATTGTTGCAGGAATATGTTATTTGTCACAAAATGACAGCAAACAGATCCTGAGAAAAAGAACAGATGCCCTGGTATGGGTGGTTTTGCTGGCTGTTGGGATTTCGGGTAATTATGATACCTGGTTTCAGGCAGAAGCAGGGATATGGAATTACGAAGGAGATCAGGGCAAAGCGTATGAAGATGAGAGTGCGGCTGTCATTCAGAAGATCAAACAGCATGATCCCGGATTTTACCGGATTCATAAAAGTTTTGATTCCGTTTATGATTTAAATGGCATTCCATCTGATAACGATGCCATGATACAACAATATTATGGATTAAAGTCCTATTGTCCGCTAAATAACAGCAATTATATTACTTTCCTGCAAAAGATGGGTATTTATGTGTGTAATCCGCTGTCGTTACCGGGTTTTGTCCAAAGTGGAAAAGCACCTGAAGAAGTAACGGGACAGGAATTGAATTTTATTAATGGGGTAGCGGATGACTATCATTTAATGAGTTATTTGGGGGTAAAGTATTATTTGTCATATGAGGAACCAGAAAATATACCAGATTACTTTAAGCTGTCGGATCAGTTCAGTACAGACCGCATAAAAGTTTATGAAAATAAATGGTATTTTCCGCTTGCGTTTATCAATGAAGGTGAAATGGATCATGATTCTTTTATGCAGTTGGAGAAAGCAGAAAAAACAATGGTTTTGATGACAAGTACAGTTGCTGACAGCATGGATGAAAATACGGTGCCTGATTTACATGTAACTGGAAAAAGTGTGGAAGAAAAACAGAAAGCATTTCAATTAATTTCGTTTTCTAATGATGAGATTGTGTTTGAAATTGAAAATGATATTGCTGGAGAATCTTTTATTTCTTTTATCATGCCTTACGATAAGGATTGGAAAGTTTACATCGATGGAACAGAAACGGATACTAAAAAAATAAATATTTCTTTATTAGGGGCTAAAGTACCAGGTGGCACACATCAGGTAAAGTTAATGTATCAGCCTGGATGGGTGTATGCAGGCTTTAAAATTTCAACGTGTTCATTTCTCTTTCTAATAAGTATTGTCATAGTATGTAAAAGAAGAAATTATTCGGTAGCACAAATGATGGAATGGCTGGATGAAAAAACCAGGCGGATGCAGTGGCCTTTCGTTTCAGCAGCATCAAAAAGACAGATCCGGCTGGCAGTTACGTTGATGGGAGTGGTTGTTGGATTGACAGGTTTTATTGTTTTTATCAGAAGCTGCACATTCACTACGAATCACAGAGAGGATTTTGAACAGAAAAATCAATGGAATGAGTATGCGGTTTTGGAAGTGAAAGGAGATGCTTTGGATATCAATTTCTCAGATCCTCTGGCAGAGAGGAATGTTCCGCATCGTGTAATTTGTACGGATACAAAGAATTTACCAAAAGATTGTGATCTTGGTGTTGAGTATGTATATTTTTATGATCCAAATAATGTTACTATTCAAATTATCGGAAGAAACAGACAAAATCAGCCAGGAATATGGATCAGGCAATATACAGACGCAGGCGGCTGGTCTGATTATTATTTCGTGAAAGAAATGGTTCCGGTTGCCGACGGTTCCTGAAAGATTTACACAGGTTGAGGAAGGAAATTAAAGTATGGATAAGGAATGCTTATTAACTAAAAATAGTGACAGAATAACCACAGACGCGTTAAGAGGAATCGCAACTCTTTTTGTTTTTTTCTTGCATGGCAGAAGTTTTTTACCAGCAGCAGACCAGATGACTGGATGTTGGAAGTGGATTTTATACTTTCCGGCGTGGGGGGGGTATGGATTTTCCTGTTTTTATCAGGGTATGGAATTGGGAAAGGGTTCATGAATGGTAAAAATTCCGTGATTGACCAGTACGGAAAGATTACAATGCGCGGACTGCTAAGGTTTTATGTACACAGATTTTTGAAAATAGCCCCCTTATACTATGGGTACTGCTTTTTATTTGAAATTTTATCTGGAAACTTGTGGTATTGGCAGAACAGGGAAGTTTTTTTTCGGATGCTGACCTTTACCTTTCATGGCATCGGCGGAATTTCGGGCTTAGGGCATTTGTGGTATATTTCAATGGCCATGCAGCTATATTTTTTTATGCCATTTCTTGAACTTGTGATCAGAATCTTATGTAAAACAAAGAAACAGATGGTGGCTGTATATCTTGTTACGATAGGAGCCGGCCTGGGAATGAGGATTCTTTTTTTTAAAATCGGACGGGACTGGCAGACGGACATCTATACAAATTGTTTTCTGAACCTGGATTTGGTTGTTTCCGGTATGCTGTCTGCGAAAGTGAATCAATGGTATGCAGATATAATACAAAGAAAATATCAGGTGGTAAGAAAGGCCTTAGGATGGATTTTGTTTGGAATGTTAGTATTGTATAACTGTTACATTTATTGGATAGGTACAGATACCTGCATTCATATATATAGATATCTGCTGCCTACCGCTTATATTATTTCCTGTACCCTTCTGGTTTTGGAATCAAAAAGCTGCAAACGGCTGGTTCTGGAATCAGGAGGATACAGCCAGTGTGAAATTCAAAATGCATTTTTGTTAATGGTTAAGACAGCAGTCACAAAATTTTCGCAGTATTCGTATGCTTTTTATATTTTTCATATTTGTGTATTGGAATATCTGAGCAGGACAATGGTACAGGCAGAATGGTTCTTACAGAATAGTCCATGGATACAATATATAATTTATTATGCATCAGCCATTGCTATGCTGCTGCTTGTGTCAGTTTATTTCACAAACTTCGCTAACAGCATACGCCTTTGGGCTTTAAAACCGGGAAAGGAGGCCTTTCGCAAATGCGCAGAGCAACCAAAATGTTACCCAAAAAACTTATGATTCTGACACCAACTGTCATCTCAGCGTTTCTGTTTTTACATATATCTGTTACAACTAAAAACCGGTAAAAACGCTGCTGGATCAGTATGGAGTGCCAGGAGGGCATATCGTATGGGCAGCGGTCGCACTGGGCTATCCGGCAGCCGAAGGGGCTTTCCTTGCAAAGAATGCAGATGTGGTGAAATATATTGACAGAAGATTTATCTAAAAATACAGGCATTAAAAAAGACGAAACCAGCATAAAATCGAATGCCTTAATAAATGCCTTATTAAATGTCTTAAAACAGTTGATTCAGAAACAGGGGTATCAAAAAATTATTTTTCTCTTGACAAAGAGGGTCTATAGGTATAAACTCTGTATATAAGGTTTATAATTATAAACTCCAAAAAGAAAACGCCTTCGCCTGCACGCTTGCAGCCAGACGAAGGCAGATTGGAGAGGTATGATGTTTTTGATTCAAACTATGGTGCAGACAATTTTTTATGGCGTGATACTGCCGAATAGTGCGGCAGCATCTGTATTGATCGTGTTGATCTTGCTGTTTCGGCAGGCTACAAAGCGTTTGCCGAAGGGATATGTGCGTGTTTTATGGATCCTGCTGCTGGTACAGCTTTTCGTGCCGCCGCTGTTTCATAGCCCGGTTTATACGGTACGGGATCTTTACGCTGGCTTGCAAAACAGAGGAAAAAGCGTGCAGAATGCACAGGTACAGGCTGGAAGAAAAGGCAATGGGGCGGGAGAGCATGTGACTGGATCAGGCGGTGGCAAAGCAGGATCACAGGTACCTGGAGCAAACGGCTTCGAAGCGGGCTTAAGCGTGTATGGAACCGAAGCAGGGCAGGCAGGGATTGATGGCTCTGCGTTTGCAGCCGCCAGTATGGAAGGAGCTGCTCTGCCTAAAACAGCCAGGGCAGGCGTTGTACGCCGCCTGCTGGAAGGAAGCGGAAGCTGGCTGATGTGGGCATGGCTTACAGGCGCTGCCGTATCGTTTGCTTTTTACCTGTGCATGTTTCTCCGCTTAAAGAGGAAGGTCAAAGGTGCAGTGTATGTGCCAGGGCAGAAGGTGTGGGAGTTTGACAGGGAAGGCACGCCGTTTGTACTGCCTGGGATCGTGCCGCGCATTTATTTGCCAAAGGATCTGATGCAGGAGCATCGGCAGGCGGTGCTTGCGCATGAAAGGCAGCATGTGAAAAATAAAGACCCGCTTTTAAAATGTGCCGCAGTATTTGCGCTTGTTATGTATTGGTTCCATCCGCTTGTGTGGGCAGCAATGTCAAGGCTGGAAAAGGATATGGAGATGTACTGCGATGAGTGCGTCTTGCGCGGAAAAAGCATGGTGGAGCGCAAAGCCTATTCCGGCACGCTGCTGGAATTTGCTGCAAAGTCCAGCGGCATGGAGCTGCCGATGCATTTTGGAAAGAGCAATACCGAGCACAGGATTTTGCATATTTTGTCTGTAAGGAAGCCTGGTTTTGCGGGAAAGCTTTTGCTGGCATTCCTGATTGGCGCAAGCAGTATCGGTTTCCTTTCATCGAAGGACGTGCAGGGAGGGACATCCGGCAAAGCTTCTGGTACAGGTGCAGTAAGCAGCCAGACAGCAGAAACTTTGCATCAGCAGGATGCGGACATATCCAAAGAAGCAGGTACGACAGGCACAGGCATATCCAAAGAAACAAGCGCGTCAAGTACAGGCACAGGCATATCCAAAGAAGCAGGTACGACAGTTATAGGCACATATATGCAAGAGTGGCAGGCGATGGCGCTTTTGCAGGGGATGTCTCAGGAGCAGGCACAGCAATGGTATAGGCGCTTTGTACAGGATGGCGTGTGCGGGCAGGAATTGGAGTACGCTGTTACAGGCTGTGCATATGAAGATATGGATGGAAATGGCGTAAAAGACCTGTTTCTGGTAGTGTCGATGCGTCCGCATACGGCTGATGCATCATACAGCGACAGGACGATGTATGTATATGGATATATAAACGGAAAGCTGGCATATACGAAAAATTTTGCGGCGTTTTCAGAGAAGGGGTTTGTGCAGTTTGATGCAGTGCAGCGTGAAGAGTCCGGGTTTGACTGTGAGATTTGCTATACGGTAGATCTTGGCATGGAAGACGATTGGCAGTACCTGCTGGAAATGAGCGGGGAAGGGGCGTACAGGGAGCAATGCCTGACAGATTCAAAGCGGGTGCTCCGTATGCTGCGCAGCGTGCCGCAGGAAGCGTATGAAAAGGCGGTATCTTATGAAGAGAACGGTTCCAATGAATTTGGGCATGGACAGGTTGTTTTGCTGGCAGAGGAGCCGGAAACGGGGCTTAAGGTTTATGGGTATGTAAGCGAAGAATATGACACGCGTGGGATGATGCTTTCATACAACGGCACGCTTTCCTATTTTGATTTCTGGTGGCAAAGCTGGCGCTATGAACCAGAAGTTGCGGCTGGAGATTTTGACGGGGACCAAAAGACAGAGTTTGCGTTTACTTACCTGGACGCTTACGGAACGGGCGCAAATATTCATGGGCTGCGGGTTTTTGAAGTGCAGGAGGATAATACGCTTGCCTGCTATGAGCTGGATACGGATATAAATGCGTTGCAGGAAAAGCTGGACCCGTTTATCCGGTTTGACAAAGACAGTGGCAAGGCAAGCATTGTCAGGGACGGCAAGGCCGTGCAGGAAGTTGATTTTTCAAAGTCTACGGATTATCAAGGGCATGAGGAGGAAATAAAGCTTACATGCAGCACATGGACTGCGTATCATGCCGCAGGGGACAGGATCATCCTGAATGCCGCGCTGCTGGGATGGATCGATATCCCGATGCTGTATATGAACGGGATGGAAGCAGAGGACAACCAGGTATCGTTTGAAGTGCTGTACAAAGACGGGGAATTTGCATTTGTGCCAGCAATCCAATAGCTTGCAGGGACAGGTAATGCGAAAAGCAAGCATAAGCAGGGACAAATTGATACAGAAGCAAAAAGAAGATGGGAGTCAGCTTCCATCTTCTTTGCAGTGTGCAAAAGCGCCAATATTCTGGTATAGGATCTCTACAGCCGTACTGCCGTCTTTGCGGATGGCGCCGCACAGCCCGTTTTTTTGGACAAATGCCAAAAGACTGCCTGCAAAGTCCGCACGAAAGACGGCAAAGCAGTTGTCCGTATCGCCGGAAGCGTCGTCCCCAGGCTCTTCAAAAGAAGAGATATAGACGTAAGAGGGTGCAAGGATTGTCTTGCCGCTTTCGTCGATTATGCCAAAAAGCCCGTCTAATTTTACAATCGTACGGTCTACGGAAAAAGAATATACAAGGTCATACGAGGGCTTGATGACGGTTTTGCCCAGGGCGTTGATGAACCCCCATTTTCCGTCTTTTCATACGGCTGCAATGGCATCGCTTTCACTGTTTGTAGTTGTATTGCTTTCTGCCTGCGTGCCGTTTCCAGGTGTTGTGCCGTGCCCGGTTTGTGCCGGCGGCGCGGCGCATCTGGTAAGCAGGGCAATGCAGGAAAGATCCGGTAAAATAAAATGGAACTTGGATTTCATGTTCTGCCTCCGCAATGCTTTTCTTTAGATCAGGACAACGCCGTTGCCTGTGCCGAAGCGGTCTGCGCCTGACTCTAAGAGCGCTTTTGCATCTTCTGGAGTGCGGATGCCACCGCTTGCCTTTACTTTTGCGCGGCCTTTGACCGTTTTGCTCATCAGGGCAATGTCAGCCACTGTGGCGCCTGCGATTCCAAATCCGGTGGAAGTCTTGACAAAAGCGGCGCCAGCTTCTACAGACAGCTCGCATACTTTTTCCTTTTTTACAAGCACCACTTCCAAACATTCATAGGATATCCGTCTTTTATTTCCCATGCCGGAAAGCCGAGTTGCCTGTGAGGTTCTTCAGCAGGATTTTCTGGGCGGCTTTGTACTCATCCCCGATAAAGCCGAGCCGGAGCAGGAAACAGCGGAACGCATATTTATCATTGTCTGTTTCTGCCGGTTTGCCTGATACCCGTTTCACACGCTTCGCCATCCCACACAGTTTTTCTACGAATTCGGTATAAGCCGCCGTTTCATCCGGATTGGTCGTAAACGGGAACCATGGGAAGCTGACCGCATCGTTCTCCAATGCCCCCTGTGTGAATAACTCCCTTGGGATGCTGACGTCAGCCTATCCTCCGTCTGCTCCATTTCGCCCGTGAAGCCTTTTCCTTTCAGATGTTCCAAAAGGCTGCTGACCGTTTCCCTGTCCATGCTGTCCGGGATGCGGAGCGTCCCGTTCCTTTCCAATGTGCAGTCACCAATCTTATAAGCCAGGCTCGGTGCTTTCTGATAGCATGGGACTGTGTGCAATGCCGTGGCAATCTCCTCCGCCAGCTTCGGCAGCGGGTACATCGAAACGCCGAAAATCCAGATGGAGGGGAAATGCACCTCAGACACCATCTGAACCCGCTATGGTCTGCGATACAAAGGCAGGATACGCATCAAAATAATCCACATGAAAATCCAGAAAGGCCAAAGGCAAAATACACACTGGCGCTATTGCCAGCCAGCTAATGCCTTTGGTCTTTTTATCGTGGCCGCCATTCTTCTATTCCTCAAATTTTATTCTATATACACTAACGCATTGCATTTCTCACTTTTTTGTGATACAATAAAAAAGTCAAAGAATGGAGGTCTATAATGGCTGTTAATTATAAAAAACTCTTTCATTTAATGATAGAAAAGAATCTGTCTAACTCTGACTTACAGCATAAGGCTGGATTTTCCGGCAATATACTTACACGGCTCAAGCGCAACCGTTATGTTTCATTGGAGAGCATAGAAAGCATCTGCCGCGTGCTGGAATGCGGCGTTGATGATATCCTGGAATTTGTTCCGGAGGAGGAAACTGATAATGGATAAAAAGAAAATCGAACAGATCCGCCAGCAATACGATCTGATCATCCACAATATTGAAAACGCCGACATCGAGTTCTGGTATGCCCGCGAACTGATGCCACTGCTGGGCTATGGCCGTTGGGAAAACTTCGATAAAACTGTCTGCCGTGCCATGGAGTCCTGTGAAACTTCTGGCATAACTGTTTCAGACCATTTTCGTGAGGCCACGAAAATGGTTGAACTGGGCAGCAGGGCAAAAAGGAACGTAAAGGATTACATGCTTACCCGCTATGCCTGCTATCTGATTGCGCAAAACGGCGACCCCAAAAAAGAGGAGATTGCTTTTGCGCAAAGTTATTTTGCCATACAGACAAGGAAGCAGGAACTTATCGAGGAACGCATTGCATTGATTGAGCGTACAGAAGCGCGCGGCAGGCTGCGTGAATCTGAAAAACGCCTTTCTCAGAATATTTATGAACGCGGTGTGGATGACGCAGGGTTTGGCCGTATCCGCTCCAAAGGCGATCAGGCGCTGTTTGGTGGCTACACGACACAGGAAATGAAAAACCGCCTTGGTGTGAAAAGCAGCCGCCCACTGGCTGATTTTTTGCCCACCCTCACAATCGCTGCAAAGAACCTCGCAACAGAAATGACAAACTACAATGTGGAAGAAAAAGACCTACAGGGTGAAAGCTCCATTACCGGGGAGCACATTCAGAATAACCGTTCTGTGCGCGATATGCTTGGGCAGCGTGGAATCAAACCGGAAAACCTGCCGCCCTCCGAAGATATTAAAAAACTGGAACGGCGCGTAAAATCACAGGAAAAGAAAATCGCTGCGCAGGCAGGGAAGCTGCCAGAAGATTTTACGGAGGGTGAACAGGATGACTAATATATCACAACAAAAACGGCTTGAGATACTGAAATTTTTGCAGACCATCCGTGAGGAACATAAATATAACGATGATGCTCTGATTACAATTGAACAAAATAAACACAAAAAAATGAGTGAATATGCGATTTAAATATTATGCCAAAATTCAAAACAATGTTCCCGAATTGTAAAGTCGCTTTCAAGCGAATGCATTCTCCGAGCTTATGCTACAAATATTTTTGGAGAAAAAATTTGGCTATCAAATGACTATGGGACTTATCAAAAAATCAGAAAAAGTTATGCTATCCTTGGTTATTCCTATCAAAAATTGGGATTTGATCAGACTTTTTCAATGTTTAAATCTTCAATTGAAAACGAAGTATCTTCTTTTTTAAAATTACCGATAAGTAATTATACACACTTATTGGAATCATATGCATGGAATTACTGACATTATAAAATATGATGTACAAATAGAACAAGTTTTTTCTGATAAAGATATCACATAACGTGCCGTAACATATTTTCAAGATAAAGAATATTCAAGTTTCGTAATTGCTATATAATTATTGAAAATCAATTGTATGACTATTCTACAGCATTGGCTAATTGTTTTCAGCCATCAGATATGAATGGAAAAGAAATTATGTGTACGCCCAAAACTATAGTCAAATATTATTCAAAAATTGTCAATCAATTGCCAAATATGCTTTGGATAAAAATCCTGATGCTTACATTTATCTTTATTGTATTAGCCGTAATATAAAAGTTTATTATGAACAATTAATTATAAAAATCAATGACCCTATTGATCCGGGAAAGATAGTGGGATTTATACATAATGATGCAACATTTTACATTTTTGACAGCCAAAAACCTGTCAGTGAGCAGATAGATATGCTTACAAAGCATCTTGAAATTAAACGGGTTGTATTTGCATGCGGATATTGCTTTGCCAGCGGTTTGAAACTTCTAAAAAATATTTTTGAGCGCATTTTATATAAATGTACCCGTAGATTTTTACATAGGTGTCTTCAAAATTATGATGCTGCCTCGCCTGATAATTTAATCACTGGCATTGATAAAACCACGATTAAAATGTTGAATGAATTTTTATGTTACCATAATTTTTCTCTTTTTACTTGCAAAGACCGCTTTTATCATGGAAAGCTGTATATTTTTGAAGGTAAAGAAAAAACCGTTATTTGTATGGGATCATCAAATATAAGTCGTTCTGCATATATTTCAAATTACGAACTGAACATTGCATTGGGTAAAGCAATTACGATCTTACTCTCATCAAATTGGGAAACTTGATGAGTCCATGTTTGCAGAAAATGAAATGAAACAAGATGGCTGCGCCATAATGCAACAAGTTTCTAAAAACTCCATCCAACAACGGATTAATGAACTAACCAATACTGAACTGCAATATAGATTGAATCTCTGGATGTCATATGCTCCAGATATAATTACAGAGGATTTAGGCATTTTATCGCTTCCCAATTATATTGTTTTCGTATATCAAAAACATAAACTCCTTGTTTTGGAGTCCTTTTCTATCGGAAATGCTTATTTTTGTATTCATTATGACAGTTGCTTTGAAGATGTTATTAATAACATAGCTGCTTTTAGTAAAACAGAGATTTTTGAATATAGTCAAATGACCAAACGTGGATATCATGTTTCCAACAAATTTACACTGGAAGGTAATATTCGTAGATATTTTTTGAAAAGGTGAAAGGTATGAGAAAAGAGTCTAAATTTCGATATGTCAAACAAAAAGAAAGCATCGAATTTATTTGCAGCAGATGCAAACGCAGAAAAATTTCAAAAAAATACTATACTCTCCAAAAAATAATATTTTTACTAATGTAAACAAAATTAGAAATAGTAGCTGTTATCAAAATTCTACATTGCGCAGTTCTTCCAGATGCCAAACGGAATTCTGGTAATAATAAGTGAAAGCCTTATTAATGCTGAAAAATAAGGGAAATCTATATGTAGGTACAATTTTATACTGGGAGCTAAGGTCAAGTATCTTAATATTTCTATACATAATTTTAAACACCACCCAAACACCAAAAAGTGCCGAAGAATGTCCATTTTACCGCATTCTTCGGCACTTTCCCCGTATAGAAGTCTTTCTTTTCAAGGGCGTAGTTTTGGTCTTTGACTGCGCCGATATTGATGACCATATCGACCTCCTGTGCGCCGGCTTTGGCTGAGGTAAGCATGGCGCCCAAAGGGAAGCCGACAACGCAGCAGGTAAGCACATCGGAGCCTTTTAACTGTTCGGCCACAAGCGGCACCTGGCAGGTGGTGACTAGGAATATTTCATGCTTTGTTGACACTTTAGCACGATAATGATATTGTGTATGCAAGATAACCAATGAGAGCGTTTGCGCAGCAGAATGATAATGAATGATACCTATAATCAGGGAAGAACGTGGAACAGAAGATGGGGCAGGCGCGAGAGCAGATGGTAAAGGAGGATTTTATGAGCAGTAAAGTTACAGTATTTGGGAGTTTTGTTGTCGACCTGATGGCGCGTACGCCGCACCTTCCGGTTCCGGCAGAGACGGTAAAAGGCTCTTTGTTTAAGATGGGGGCAGGCGGAAAGGGGTTCAACCAGTGCGTCGCCGCCCACAAAGCAGGGGCTGATGTGACGATGGTTACAAAAATGGGGCGAGATTCTTTTGCGAATGTGGCACTTGACGTCATGGATAAGCTGGGGATGCCGAAGGATCATATTTTCTTTCATGAAAAAGATGCTACCGGCATTGCGTTAATCCTCGTAGATGAGGGCAGCAGCCAGAATGAGATCGTGATTGTGCCGGGAGCATGTGCGACGATTACAAAAGAAGACACCGATTCGATTGAAGGGCTGATCAGGGAATCAGAGTATATCCTGCTCCAACTGGAAGTGAACCAGGATGCGAATGAGCGCGTGATTGACTGTGCGTATAAAAATGGGACGAAGGTAATCTTAAATACAGCGCCGTATTCTCCGGTTTCCGACGAATGCCTGTCCAAAGTGTATATGGTGACGCCGAATGAGGTGGAGGCAGAGGAGATGACAGGCGTAAAGGTTGACAGCTTGGAAGCAGCGAAAAAGGCGGCAAGGGTATTCCGCAGCAAAGGCGTACGAAAGGTTGTGATTACGCTTGGTTCGAGAGGAGCCTTTCTTTCTGTGGACGGCAGGGAAGAAATCGTTCCTTGTTTTCGCGTGGATGCCGTAGATACGACAGGTGCCGGAGATGCGTTTAACGGAGGTTTTTTAACAGCCCTTGCTGAAGGAAAGGACGAATGGGAAGCAGCAAAGTTTGCCAGCGCGCTTGCAGCGATTTCCGTTACCCGGATGGGCACGACGCCGGCGATGCCGACCCGTGAAGAAGTGGATGCGTTTTTAGACGAACATGCTTAAAAACAGGCAAAATTTTATTCGGATTTCTTCGAGCGGTTGACAGCCTTTATGGGAATCCGTATAATGATTTTCAAATACAAGGATAGGGACAGGTGAAGGTATGCGGGTAGTGCTTGGGATTTTGGATTTTGGAAAAATAAAGTCTGCAAAAGTAAGCCTTGGCGGATTTTCCGTTTTTATCGGCAATAATAACAGCGGGAAAACGTATGTGATGCAGCTTCTGTATGGGGTGATGAAAAATTTATCAAAATATCTCTCCGATACGGATCTTTGCGCCAAGTATTTGCAGCGCCTGCAACAACAGGCGGAAACAGGAATCATTACCATCGATGCTTCCTCATTCGGATGGATGGAGCAGTTTTTGAATGCTGTTTTGCAGAAATATAAAGAACAGGTAGTTTTGGATACTTTTTATGAACCGATTGAAATTGGACAGATGGATGTGCGCCTAACTTTGGAAGAAGACGAGCATTATGAGTTTCTGGTTTATGATCCGGACCATCCAGAGAAATATAGGAATGCCTTATTTGAACAACTTTCTGATAAAAATAAGCAAACGATAGAAAAAATGATAAGGGATCAGGGTATCTTTCCTGCATACAATAAGCCCTGTGTATTGTTTCAGGTTTGTGTGTCGCAGCATAAAAAAGAGTTGGTGAGAATAAGTTTCTGTGATTCGAAAAAAGAGATACCTTCTGTGCTCGTCCGCTTAGTGACGGATTATTTTGCTGCGGACGGCTTTTCGGGTCAGTTATTTCTGCCGGCTTCCAGGACAGGGCTTTTGATGCTGTATAAAGAGTTTTTTGCTGCTAAGACAGATGAAGCGGTGCGTTTGTCGGTGAATGGAAGTCTGTCAGTGAATGAAAGTTTATACCCAAAATCAAAAAAAATGGGAATTACGCAGCCTGTTTATGATTTCCTGCGATTTATGCAAACGTTTAGTTTAAACAGGAATACTTCTTTTAACAGTGATTTTGTCCGGTTTATTGAGGAGCATTTAATCGAAGGAAGAATCTTGATTGATCAGAGAAACCAGCCGGTTTATCAGGCACAGGGTGCTAAGCAGGAGCTGCCGCTTTACTTAAGCTCTTCTATGATTAATGAGCTGATGCCGGTTTTGTATGTGCTGCAAAGTGTGGAACAGCCAAAGTACCTGATCTGGGATGAGATTGAGACAAGCCTTCATCCGCAAAAGCAAATGGAACTGGCGCGTTTGCTAAGCCGTATGAGCAATGCCGGATTTTTAATGGCAGTAAGCACGCACAGCGATACGATGGCGGCAAAGATTAATAACTTATGCCTGTTGTCTTTTTCCCAGTTGTTAAATGGAAAGCGGGCAGAAATATTAAAGCAGACAGGGCTGTCCGAAGCAGACCTGTTTCAGGAAAAAATACATGTATACCAGTTTGAACATGACAACGCCGGGAGAAGCTTTGTCAGGGAACTGGAATATGACGAAGTCACGGGATATCAGTTTACCTTATTTCATGATTCTGTAGAAAAGCTGTTTCAGGAAACGAGGCTTATTTTGGAGTAGAGCGATGGAATTGAATGTGCAACCGATAAAGAGCCGGGAAAGGCTGAAAAGAAACAAACTGTATCAGGTGTCTGCCGATGATCCGGTGATTACATGGCAGGAAGAACATGCAGACAGCGAGCCTGAAATTGTGGATCTGGAGTTTCATATTCCAAAAGGCGGGAGCGCTGTTGTATCAAATGAATACCGAAACAAAGATTTCCGTAAGAGCAAAGCTGCGGACATTTTATGTATCGTATTTGATCATGAAAACAAACAGGTCTTAACACAGATTTTTGACAGCAAACGCACGATGACAGCTTTTGATGAGGCAGAAACAGCAGACGAGCTGCGCAGGGATATTGTAAAACGCATCAAGGAGTTTTTATTGCAGATACAGGACAGTATGATTCATAAGGATGGGCTGACGGTTCCATATGTGAAATATTATGGGTATGAAGAAAACGTCTGCGCAGGCATTATTACAAGGGAATTTGACCAGGAAAAATTGATGCGTCTGGAAGAGAAGCTGCGAGATACGCTGTGTGTGAGCAGCCGCAATTTGGGGCTCGTAGGAATGAAGTATGAGATTGCAGCTTCTGGGATCCGAAAGGATATTGAGATTGTGAAAAATTTCAGGAAGAAAAAGATCTGTATTTTAAACAAGGAAATGGATTTGCAGGTGTATCTGCTGGAGTATTCCAAAAAGCTGCACGGATATTATGTAAAGATAGGGGTTGGGATGGGTGAAAAAATTACCGATCGGGATTGACCGTTTTGAAAAGCTGCGCAGGGCAGATTGCTACTTAAGTCTTATCCAGTGATTACAGTCCTTCTTGTGTTTCTATATCTTTTAGCCGATAGTAAAATTGGATCGTAAAATTGTTTCGTAAAATTTGACAAACAAGAACCAAGCAAGAAGGAGAGGATAAGTTATGACGATTCATTTTTCAAAAGATGTAGCTTTTATACAGGATAGCAGGAAGCTTTACAAAGATATGCAGTACGTGCAGGATCACCCGGATGCAGACAGGGAGGTGCTGGTTGACAAAAAAACGATTCACAGGGATGCACTGGAGCTTTCCGGGCTGGCAAAAAATAAAATAGACACGATGAATCGGATAAAACATACTGTGCTGCCGTGTGCGACAAGCTTTGGCGATACAAGGGCGCAAATGCTAAAGGATATGCGGGAAGAAAAGGGGCAGTATGATGCTTTCGACATTGCGGATGCCTGCGGAAAGAGCTATGCAAAGCTTTACTCGCAAATCGAACAGCGCTATGAAAGCGGCAAAGAGCAGTATTACAAGGCGGACGGGACGCCGCTGACAAAGGAAGAGGAGGTTGCCTGGCTGGATATGCAGTTTGAACAGGAAGTAGAGTGGCAGAAGGCATGTGCAAGGATCGCAGCACAGAGAGAGGTTTTTCTGGGGAAGATCCCGAACATACCTGCGGAGGCAATGGAAGAATTCGAGGACAGCTTTTATCAGGCAAAAGATGCCTGCATGGATTTGTACCGGGGACAAAAGCAGGCAGGAGGATCGTTTGCCTTGCACAAGGCTTTGCCTGGGTGCCGGCAAATTTTTGAGATCTTAAACCGTAGCATGAACCGTAGCCTTATATCGTAGCCTTCTATCGTAGCCTTCTATCATAGCCTTCTTTCTTAATCTTAAACGTGCTGTACGGGCGGATGCCTGGAATTCTGAGGAAGGGTTCGGCACAGTGCGCAGGCAGGATTTTGCTGTCCTGGATACAGGCACTGTGCCGGATGCAGTTTACGTTATGCGGATTTTCCGTCACTCATGCATTGAAATACCGTCATTTCCAAGCCGGAACTGCTGTTTTCTTTTACAAGCTGGTCGAGTCGGCTGCGTACTTTTTTCAGGTAGCCCATGGTGGCGATATCATCCGTTTCCCAGGTGCTTTTTACGAATTCCTCCATTTTGTTTTTCACATTTAAAATTATCTGATCCCTTTGCCCGACTGTCAGTTCTGGGTCTTTTATTTTGTATCGTACAGCCCATTCAAAACCTATGGTTGTGCCGTGTTTTGCGTATGGCAGCTCATAACGTGCGCTAAAGTCTGGAGAGATAGTGCCTACGCGGTCTCTTTCGTAGGTGGATTCACTTTCTGTACAAGGCAGTGTTGTATCCAGAAATTGGGCGTCCTCTTTGGAAAGGTTTTGTTCCGCTTCTTCATCCAATACTTTCCATAATTGCTGCCTTGCTTTCCATAAGGAGTGGTCAGCTTCGTACTGTTCTCCGATATAATCGAAAAATTGTTGCAGTGTGTAGTCCTTATAGCCAGTTACTTTCAAGGACAGTACTTTTTTTACTTCTTCTGGAAGCGCATCATAAGTACTGCCTGTTGCAGCATCCGAGTCCGCCCCGACCCAAGGCGAGTGCATGGCGGTATCTTCTAAAGAGTAATGGCACATGTAGATAACAAGGGTTAGGTTTCCTTTTTGGTTGACGCTTTTGGCGTATTTTTTCAGTGCTTTCGTAGCTTCCTTGGATAGGCTGTCGGCTGATTTGACGGAAAGGCTGGAAAGCTCGGCGTCTGTTTTGGAGTTTAAAAAAGCGGTTGCTGTATCAGCAAGCCCGCGGAAGGCTGCTTCATATTCGGACACTTTTATATCTGGGTTGTTGAGCTTGATTTCTGCTTTAAAATCCAATTCTGCCAGTCCGCCATTTTCCAGCAGGCGCTCAACGCCGACTGCTTCCAGCGGCACTTTTTTCCAGGAACCGGTTGCAAGCATTAGCGTATTGCAAAGGAAAAAGGCATCTTCATTGTCCAGGCGGTGAAAGCGGAGGGCTTCATCCTTGAATGCCTGCTCAAGCAGCGCGTTTCCCTCCGGCGTATCCAGCTCAAAGGCTGCTTTGCTGCGAAACTGCCGGACGGACTGGTTTTGGTAGGAGCTGGTACGCAGTGCCAATAATGCCTGATATTTGGAACTATTTACGGTGTTGGCAGCGGCGTAGCCAGGTGGTTTAGCCTGCGTATTTGATTCCTGGTTTTGCGCCTGCCCGTTTGACGGAACTCTTAGTGCATGTGCCGGGCGGGCTGGCACAGTGTATGCGCCGATGGCTGCGGAACCAAAGCAGATCGCGGCGGTCAAAGATATGGTTGCCAGTTTCATTTTTTTCGTAGGTTGTTGAAATCTCATAATAGCACCCAGCCTTTCTTTTAGCTGTTGCGCTCCTTCCGCCAGAGTGAGGGAAGAAACGGAGGTTTTTTGAAACAGTGCTGCCCTGGAACAATACAGCAGCATATCGCCGTAAGCTTTTCTTTCTGTAGATGACATGGAACGGATCACAGCTTCGTCACAGGACAGCTCACAGGCAAGGTTCACTTCTTTTTCCAGCAGGTATACGAGCGGATTGAACCAGTGGATACAGACAACTGCCTGGATCAGCCATTTATAAAACATGTCCCGCCGCCTGTAGTGGTACAGCTCGTGTGTAAAGATCAAAGAAAGCTCTTTTTCTGAAAGCTCTTTTTCTGGAAGCTCTTTTTCTGGAAGCTCTTTTTTTGGTATGGCAATGCATGGACGGAAAAATCCTGTCATTACAGGCGATGTAAGGAGCGGGCTGTAATATAATTCTACGGGCCTTTTGACCTTGCAGGCTTTTGCACAGGAGGCAAGCAGGTCTAGCAGGCTGATTTCGTCTACTGCGGTTCCGGCAGTTTTTATGTAGCGGAGAAATCCGCGGTATGCTGTAATTTTTTTTGCCAGCAATAGCAGTGCAGGAACCAGCCATAAAAAATATAGAAAAAATAAAAAATGTTCTCGTTGCATCTCTGTGGATTCCAGTGGCTGCGTACCCGCAGAACGATCTTGTTGGTGCCCGGATGGCTGCGTACCAGCAGAAGCAGTTTGCTGTCCAAAATGCTGAAAGCCGTCGGAAACAGAAAGCTGTCCGTTTTTCTGCGATGGCATAAGCTGGACGGCGCGAAGCTGCGGTGTGTGTAGCAATGCGGCGGCAAGTGCGGCGTCCGGTGCAAACGGGAGCAAAAACCGCAGCGCTGCCGCAAGAAAAATATAATACTGCCAGCATTTGCTGAGCCTGTTTTTATACAGCTTTTTTAAAAGCAAAAGCAGAAGGAAAAGCAGGCTGCCGGACAGTGAGAGCGAAAAAAGTTGTTTTAAAAATTCGTTCATGATTCATGGTCTCTCCTTTTTGACAGTCTTTCTTTGAGGCAAATATTTTTTCTATTCGCCGCCTTTTGCTTCTTTCCAGAAGGCTTCAATTTCTGTCCATTCCTGTTCGGTCAGGATATCCTGGCGCAGTAAGGTTGTCACAAGGTTTTTCACATTGCCTTCGTATACCTTGTCCAGAAAACCGTGTGTCTGTACTGCCTGGTATTCCTGCTCGCTTATGGTGGCAATGTATTCGTTGCGCCTTCCAATTTTGCTTGTCTTTAAATAGTTTTTTGAAACAAGGCGGGATAAGAGTGTGAGTACGGTGTTGTTTTTCCATTCGTTCTGCTCTGCTTTTAGTTCTTCCATAATATGGGAAAATAACGCAGTCCCTCCTTTTTTCCAGATGATTTTCATAAGGATTCGTTCTGATTCGGAAATCTGCTGCATAGCTGTCTCCTTTCTTGATTAACATATTGTAGGTATAAATATATTAACATATCGTAGGTAATACGTCAACGGTTTTTGATGATTTTGGGCCAGTTTTTACAGATAAGGAAAAAATAGCTGGGTGTTTAAGGATAAAAGAAAATGCCCCATTTAAGAGGCATTTTCCACATTTTTTATGTTCCAGAAAAAAGAACTTATTTCACGCTTGTGAGCCTGCGCTTTCCTTTAAACTTCGTCTCGCAGTATTTGCAGCGGTATACCTGCTTTTCGGTATCGGTCAGCACAAAAATCTGGTCTAATTCCTGCTCGATCGAAGTGATGCAGCGCGGGTTTTTGCAGCGGATGACGTTTTTCACTTCTTTTGGAAGGGACAGCTCCCGTTTTTCTACGATTTTTTCATTTTTGATAATGTTTACGGTAATGTTGTGGTCGATAAATCCCAGGATTTCAAGATCCAGGGCGTCGATCGGGCATTCTACTTTTATAATGTCTTTTTTTCCCATTTTATTGCTTCTTGCATTTTTGATAATCGCCACACAGCAGTCCAGGCGGTCTAATTTCAGGTCATGGTAGATCTGGAAGCTCATGCCTGCCTGGATATGGTCTAATACAAAGCCTTCGTGGATTCCGCTGATATTGAGCATTTTTTGTCCTCCTTCTTTTATACAGTGTTGTATCGCAGCCTGCGGGAATGTATGTTCAGGCGTGCTTTAGGCAACGTGAATGTCAAGCAGTGTCAGGATCAGCGCCATGCGGACATAGACGCCGTATTGCGCCTGCTTAAAATAAACTGCCCTTGGGTCGTCGTCAACTTCTACAGATATTTCGTTGACACGCGGGAGCGGATGGAGCACAAGCATGTCTTTTGGGGCAAGCTTCATCTTTGCTTTGTCAAGGATGTAAAAGTCCTTCATGCGTATGTAGTCTTCCTCGTTGAAGAAGCGCTCCTTTTGTACGCGTGTCATATATAACAGGTCAAGGCCTGCCATCGCATCTTCTAAGCGTTCCACTTCTTTGTATGGGATTTGGTTGGCATCCAGCACGTCTTCGCGGATATAGCCAGGTACGCGCAGCTCTTCTGGTGATATAAGGACAAATTCAATAGCAGGGTAACGGATCAGGGCATTGATGAGGGAATGGACGGTACGGCCAAATTTCAGGTCGCCGCATAGGCCGACTTTTAAATTGCCCAAATGGCCTTTGAGAGAATAGATCGTTAATAAATCAGTCAGTGTCTGCGTCGGATGCTGGTGGCCTCCGTCGCCTGCATTAATGACTGGGATGGAAGATCGGCTGCTGGCAACTAAGGCTGCGCCTTCTTTTGGGTGGCGGATCGCACAGATATCGGCATAACAGGAAATGACGCGGATCGTATCAGATACGCTTTCTCCTTTTGCCGCAGAGCTGTTGTCGCTGCTTGCAAAGCCGATCACGCTGCCTCCAAGGTTTAACATCGCGGCTTCAAAGCTGAGCCTTGTCCTTGTGCTTGGCTCGTAAAAACAGGTGGCAAGCTTTTTTCCTTCGCAGGCATGTGCGTATTTTTCAGGGTTCTTTTCAATGTCATTTGCAAGCCGCAGCAGGTCGTCGAGTTCGGATACAGAAAAATCCAATGGGTTAAGTAAGTGCTTCATAGGTTGTCCTCCTTGCTGTTGGTTTTTCTATTTGGGAGCATTTTTACAATCATATAATAAAGAAGGGGAAATTTCAAGACTGAATAAAATGAGTTTTTGGGAGAATAGTCTGAATTTTTGTGTGTCCTATTTGGGAAATATTTCAAACAGGATAGTAGAAGGACGGATGCAGGTGTGTTATAATCGTGCGGGAAGGGATCTGGCTGTTCAGAAATGAAAAAGCAGATAAAAAAGGAGCATGGACTTATGATAAAAATATTTTTGGTAGAGGACGAGATCATCATTCGCGAAGCGATCCACAAGATGATCCCGTGGGAGGAATACGGCTTTACCTTTGCAGGCGAGGCAAAGGACGGGGAGATGGCGCTGCCGGCGATCCGCAGCATCCGCCCGGATGTGCTGATTACCGATATCAAGATGCCGTTTATGGACGGGCTTGCGTTAAGCAGGCTGGTGCTAAAGGAGCTGCCGGATACGAAGATTATTATTGTCAGCGGCTATGATGATTTTGAATATGCCAGGCAGGCGATCTCGCTGGGCGTCGAGCAGTATTTGCTAAAGCCGGTGACAAAGTCTGCGTTTATTGAAGTACTGGAAAAAATACGTGAGAAGTATGAAAAAGAGGTTGAGCAGAAGGATTATTTTGAAAAATTCCAAAAGGATATCCGGGAGTATGAGAAAAATACACGCAGGGATTTTTTTGAAATGCTCGTATCCGGCAAAGCAAAGCTGGCTGAGGTCTATGAAAGGGCGGAACAGCTTGGGATTGATATTTTATCCGAATGCTATAACCTGATTTTATTTTCAGTAAAATCAGGCGAAAAGAAGCGGGAGGTCGTAGATGTCTATACGCCGGAGATGGGCAACCTGCTGACGGAAATTGACGCTATGATCCAAAAGGATGCGGATTACCTGCTGTTCCGCAACCAGATGTTCAGCTATGCGGTGCTTGTTAAGGCGCCGAAGGAGCGGATTGTAAAACGTACGAAGGACTGTATGGACGAGCTGACACGGATGTTTGAGCTGGAAAAAAACCGGATTGACTGGTTTATCTGCCATGCGGCTCCGGTAGACCGGCTGAGCCTGGTGCCGCAGTGCTACCAGGAGGCGATGAAGACGTTTGCGCTGCGTTATGTGGGCTATTCGCATGTCGTTCCAGGCACAGGCGCAGACGGCAGGAAAGAGCGCACAGACGTAGACCTGCGCGCGATCGATACGGATGCGGTTAACCCGGATATGATACGCAATTTTTTGTGCCAAGCGCTGCCGGAAGAGGTAGAAGGGTTTGTCAGCAATTATTTTTGCCTGATCGGGGAGGACGCGTTAAAATCGCAGATGTTTTGCCAGTATATTATGCTGAATGTCTATTTTTGCGTGATTTCTTTTGTGCAGGGGCTTGGCTTTGATAAAACTCGGTTCCAAGAGCAGCTTTCCGATCTGCATATCGAGCGGCTGGGCAGCCAGGACAGGATGCGGGAAGCCGTTACGCAGATGCTTTCCCGGGCGATTGCGGTGCGGGAAGAAAGCACGAAGGGGAAATATAAGACGCTGATCCAGACTGCCGTGCAGTTTATGGAGGAAAACTATATGGATGAATCGATGAACTTAAATAAAGTGGCATGTGCGGCAAATGTCAGCGCCAACCATTTCAGCGCATTGTTTTCCCAGGAGATGAAGCAGACGTTTATCGAGTACCTGACCGGGCTTCGGATGCGCAGGGCAAAGGAGCTTTTGCGGTGCACCGATAAGCGTTCCGGCGAGATTGCGCTGGAGGTCGGGTATAAGGATGCGCATTATTTCAGCTACTTATTTAAAAAGACGCAGGGATGTACGCCGAGCGTATACCGGAATATGTCTTTGAACCGAAAGGATGTCTAAAATGAAAAGGACGTTTTGCATCAGGGATAAAAATATGAGCCTGTACCAGAAGCTTCGGTATATTATATTAAGCCTGGCGCTTCCGCTGGTTGCCTGCATGGTTGCGGTGCTTGGCGTGTTTGCGTATTATGCCGGCCAGTATAGCAAGATCACGCGCAATGTCACAATCAGCAGCAGCTTTAACCTGGATTTTAAGGAAAATATAGACCTTAAGATGTATCATTATTCTGTGTCGAGCAGGCAGCAGGAGGAGCTGCCGATTGAAGATGTGGAAGAAGCGATCGGCATTGCACAGTCCCTGAAAGCGACCACGAGCTATAAGGAAAGCCGCCAGGCGCTTTTAAACGTGCTGGATTACTGCGAAAACTTAAAATCGCGGATGTATATGCTGGAGCAGACGGAGGACTATGACAGCCGCCAGTTGCAGCTTGAGAACAATATTTATGTGCTGACCAATTTAATACGCACCAAAATGCTGGACTATATTTATTATGAAGCAGGGTATCTGTCTAAGATTGGGGCGGAGATGATGCGCAGCATCACGGCTGCGATGCTTTGTATCGGCTGCGTGATGTTCCTTGTCGTCGTAGCAGTCTTACAGCGCGCGTTTTCATTTTCCAAAGGGATTACAAAGCCTGTCAGCAGGCTTTGCGAAAATGTCAGAAAAATCGGGGAAGGGAAGTTTCAGGTAGATGCAGTGCAGGCGTCTGATTATGAGATCGCAGACTTGGATACAGGAATCCGCAGGATGGCGGAGCGCATCAGCCTTTTGCTCGAAAATGTCAAGCAGGAGGAAATGCTGCACCACAAAATGGAGCTGCAGCTTTTGCAGGCGCAGATCAACCCGCATTTTTTATACAATACGCTGGATACGATTGTCTGGCTCGTGGAATGCGGCATGAACGACGAGGCGGTAAAAATGCTGGGAGACTTGTCCGTATTTTTCCGTACGATGCTCTCAAAAGGGGAAGATATTATTACGTTAAAGGAAGAGATTACGCACACACGCAGCTACCTGGATATCCAGCAGGTACGTTACCGGGATATTCTGGATTTTGAGATTGTGCTGCCGCAGGAGCTTTGGGGCGTCCGCCTGCCGAAGCTGACTTTGCAGCCTTTGGCGGAAAATGCGCTGTATCACGGGGTAAAGGAAAAGCGGGGGAAGAGCAAAATCTGGATTCTGTGCGCGCTGGAGGAGGAGACGGCTGTGATTCAGGTGCGCGACAATGGCATCGGCATATCCGGCGAACGGCTAAAGGAGCTGAAAAAGGCGTTAAACAGCAGGCAGCGCATTGGCTTTGGAATGTCAGCCGTACAGGAACGCCTGCGCTTGTTTTACGGGGAGCCGTATGGGATGAGCGTCCGCTCAGAGTACGGGAAGGGCACCTGTGTGGAGATTCGGATTCCTGTTTCTGTGAAAAAGGACAATCCAGCGTGATTACGCTGAGAAAATCCAACAAAAATCATAAAAATTTCAACTTTTTACATTAAAAACGTAAAAAAATAAACAAAACGCCGAAGAATCTTTATGGAATTTTTAGAAAAATTATCTATAATTAAGAATAACAACAAACAAGCCAGAGGCTTGAAAAAGGAGGATTCAAATATGAAAAGGAAAATGGTGGCTTTATTTTTGGCAACGTGTATTGCGGCTTCTATGACTGCGTGCGGAGGAAACAGCGGAGCTTCATCCAACGATGCGAATGACACAGCAGGCGGGGATGATGCGGCAGGCGGAGATGATGCGGCAGGCGGAGATGATGCGGCAGGCGGAGACGATGCGGCAGGCGATGCAGCGGGCGGAGACGATGCGGCAGGCGGCGGAGAAGGCGGTATGATTACCGTAGGATTTTCCCAGGTAGGTGCGGAGTCTGACTGGCGGACTGCAAACTCTGCTTCGATGAAGGAGACGTTTTCAGAAGCAAACGGCTATGAGCTGATTTTTGACGATGCACAACAGAAGCAGGAAAACCAGATTGCAGCGATCCGCAACTTTATCCAGCAGGAAGTCGATTATATAGTACTGGCGCCTGTCACAGAGACCGGATGGGATACGGTATTGCAGGAAGCGTATGACGCAGGCATTCCGGTTATTATCGTAGACCGTATGGTAGATATTTCGAAGGAAGACCTGTATACTGCATGGGTCGGCTCCAACTTCCAGTTAGAGGGGGAGAAAGCGTGTGCATGGCTGGATGCTTATGCGCAGGCGACAGGAAAAGGCGAAGAGCAGCTAAACATTATCGATATCCAGGGTACGATCGGCGCGTCTGCACAGATTGGGCGTACTGCAGGCCTGGAAGCAGCAGTGGAAGCACATGATAACTGGACGCTGCTAGAAGCGCAAAGCGGTGAGTTTACACAGGCAAAAGGGCAGGAGGTTATGGAGTCCCTGTTAAAGCAGCATGACGATATTGATGTAGTATACTGCGAAAATGACAACGAAGCGTTTGGCGCGATCGATGCGATTGAACAGGCAGGCAAGACGGTCGGCAAGGAAATTGGCAAGGATATCCTGGTCATGTCTTTTGACTCTACGAATGCGGGCTTAAAGGACGTATTGGACGGCAAGATCATCTGCAATACAGAATGCAACCCTCTGCATGGGCCTCGTGTAGAAGAGATTATTAAAAAACTGGAAGCAGGTGAGGAAGTCGAAAAGCAGCAGTTCGTAGAAGAAGAAATCTTTGCGGGCACAGACGACGTACCTTCGATTAAGGTGACCGACTCAGAAGGGAACGACGCAGAATATCCGGTGACGACAGTGACACAGGAAGTCATTGACGGACGTGCATATTAACCAGTACGCATGAATGGCGCATTGGTAAATACATAAGAAAGGAAGGCACGCGGTATAGAAACAAACAGGAAAACTGTATCGCGTGTTTTCTGTGCGCAAAAATAAGAACTAAAAATGAAGTTTTATAGAAAGCAGGTGAACGTATGGAGCAAAATGTAGTATTGACGATGAGGGATATCAGCAAGACATTTCCGGGCGTCAAAGCATTGTCGCATGTGGATTTTACGCTGCGCAAAGGCGAAGTCCATGCGCTGATGGGTGAGAACGGGGCTGGAAAATCGACGCTGATTAAAGTGCTCACCGGCGTGCATGAATTTGAAACAGGCGAGATCCGCATGGATGGAAAAAATGCAGCGATTATCAACCATTCCCCGCAGGAAGCACAGGACAACGGTATCAGCACCGTGTACCAGGAGGTCAACCTGTGCCCGAACCTGACTGTGGCGGAAAACCTGTTTATCGGGCGCGAGCCAAGAAAATTCGGCATGATCGACTGGAAAACAATGAATAAAAAATCACAGGAGCTGTTAAAAAACCTGGATATTTCCGTGTCGCCGACGACGATGCTGGATGAGTGCTCGATTGCGATTCAGCAGATGATTGCGATTGCGCGCGCGGTCGATATGAAATGTAAAGTATTGATCCTGGATGAGCCGACCTCTTCGCTGGACGACAGTGAAGTGGAAAAGCTGTTTGTCCTGATGCGCCGCCTGAAAAACGAAGGCGTCGGCATTATCTTTGTAACCCATTTCTTAGAGCAGGTCTATGAAATCTGCGACCGTATTACGGTATTCCGCAATGGTGAACTGGTCGGTGAATTTGAGACGGAAAAGCTGCCTCGCGTAATGCTTGTCGCAAAGATGATGGGCAAGGATTTTGACGACCTGGCGGATATTAAGGGCGACCGCAAGACGCAGGCGAAAAAGTCAGAGCCTGTGGTGGAGGCAAAAGGCATTGGCCATCAGGGGACGATAAGGCCGTTTGATATGGCCTTTCATGCCGGGGAAGTCGTCGGGCTGACCGGGCTTTTAGGATCCGGGCGTTCAGAGCTGGTACGCGCGGTATACGGTGCAGATAAAGCCGACTCCGGCACATTAAAGGTAAAGGGGAAGGAAGTAAAAATCAATACGCCGCTGGACGCGATGATGGCTGGTATGGCGTACCTGCCGGAAGACCGGAAAAAGGACGGCATTTTGGCAGACTTGTCCGTACGGGAAAATATCATTATCGCCTTACAGGCAAAGCGCGGGATGTTTAAGCCGTTAAGCCGCAAAGAAATGGAAGATTTTGCAGACAAGTATATCAAAGTGCTGCAAGTAAAAACGGCAAGCAGGGAAACGCCGATCAAGAGCTTGTCCGGCGGCAACCAGCAAAAGGTCATTATTGGCCGCTGGCTTTTGACGAACCCGGATTACCTGATTTTGGACGAACCGACCAGGGGAATCGATATCGGTACAAAGACCGAGATCCAAAAGCTTGTGCTGCAATTAGCCGATGAAGGAAAATCCATTACATTTATTTCCTCAGAAGTAGAAGAAATGCTGCGTACTTGCTCGCGGATGGCAGTCCTGCGCGACGGCAGGAAGGTCGGGGAGATTGAGGGCGAAGACCTGACCCAGGAGAAAATTATGCAGACGATTGCCGGAGGTGAAAAATAGTTATGGCAAAGGAAAATACAAAAACAGGATTTGATTTTAAGGAGCTGACCAAAAAACGTCTGTTTCTGCCGATTGTATGCCTGATTGTCGTACTTTTGGCAAACCTGATTAAGACGCCGGATTTTTTTAAAGTATCGGTTACGAACGGTGTCTTAAACGGATATATTATTGACGTCATCAACCGCGCATCAGAGCTTGTCATCCTTGCCATCGGCATGACGCTTGTGACAGCAGCCTCCGGCGGGCAGGATATCAGCGTCGGTGCGGTGATGGCGGTAGCTGCTGCGGCTTGCTGCCAGATTTTAACAGGCGGCGAAGTATCGGCGGATGCATTTGCCAACCCGTTTATCCTGGCAGTCATCGCTGCGCTTTGTGCAGCAGCGCTTTGCGGTATTTTTAATGGCTTTTTAGTCGCAAAGCTGGGCATCCAGCCAATGGTCGCCACGCTGATATTGTTTACGGCAGGCCGCGGGATTGCACAGTTGATTACAAACGGGCAGACGACCTATGTACGTGTGGAATCTTATAAAATCATGGGCGGATATATCGGAGGCTGCCCGATCCCGACGCCGATCTTTTTTGCGATAATTATGGTCGTCATCGTAAACGTGATTTTGAAAAAAACGGCGCTTGGCTTATATATCGAAAGCGTGGGCATCAATGGCTCCGCTTCCCGGCTGGTCGGTTTAAATTCTACGATGATTAAGTTTTTGACCTATGTGATCTGCGGCGTGCTTGCCGGTATTGCCGGCATCGTGGCTTCCAGCCGTATTTACTCTGCGGATGCAAACAACATCGGGCTAAACCTGGAGATGGATGCCATCCTTGCGGTAGCGCTCGGCGGCAATGCGTTAGGCGGCGGCAAGTTCAGCCTGATGGGTTCTGTGATCGGCGCTTATACGATCCAGGCGCTGACGACCACGCTGTATGCCATGAGCGTATCGTCCGACCGGCTTCCGGTTTACAAGGCAGTCGTTGTCGTCGTGATCGTCGTACTCCAAAGCCCTGTCTTTAAAAAGTACCTTGCCAACGCGAAGGCAAGGCGGGCTTCAACAATCTAAGCGGAAGGTGGTCGTTAAGCATGGAAAAGAAAAAAATAAACAGCAATACCTTTTTGCTGCTCATTACAATCGTATTATTTGTGGTTATGTATGCTGCCGGAATGATCATATTCAGCGCACAGGGCTTTGCGAAGCCGCAGATGTTTTTAAACCTGTTTATTTCCAATGCCGGGCTGATCGTCATTGGCTGCGGCATGACGCTTGTGATGATTACCGGCGGCATCGATATTTCCGTCGGCTCCGTAACAGCGCTTGTGTGTATGGTATCTGCCTACGCAATGGAAAATAAAGGGATGAGCGCATGGGCAGCCGTATGCTTCTCGCTGATCATCGGCGTGTGCTTTGGCGTAGTGCAGGGATACTTGGTGACCTACCTGGAGATCCAGCCGTTTATTGTTACGCTTGCAGGCATGTTCTTCGGGCGCGGCATGACGGCAATGGTCAGCACCGAAATGATCTCAATTAAAAACGAGCTGTTTTTAAAGTGGGCAAACTACAGGATCAATATGCCGTTTGGTTCCGTCAATAAAAAGGGCAGATTTATCGCGGCATATATTTATCCGACGGTGATTATTGCGCTGATCGTAGTCATACTGATCTCTGTCATGCTAAAATACTCCAAGTTCGGGCGCAAGCTGTACGCCATCGGCGGCAACCAGCAGAGTGCGGTGATGATGGGGCTGAATGTCAAGCGGACAAAGATGCAGGCATATGTGCTGGACGGTTTTTTAGCCGGGCTGGGTGGATTTTTGTTCTGCTTAAACAGTTGCGCCGGATTTGTGGAACAGGCGAAGGGGCTGGAAATGGATGCGATCTCTTCGGCTGTCATTGGCGGCACCCTGCTGAGCGGCGGCGTCGGTACCGTAGTCGGCACATTGTTTGGCGTACTGATTAAAGGCACGATTACGAGCCTGATTACGACACAGGGTACGCTGTCAAGCTGGTGGGTAAGGATTACGCTGTCCGCACTGCTGTGCTTCTTTATTGTCTTGCAGGCAGTCTTTGCTTCGGCGAAAAAAAAGAATAAGAAATAAAAGAATAAGAAATAATTTTCACAAACACAGATATGGATGGGACTGTCCTGCGGCAAAGTAGCTGCGGGACAGTTTTTTCATAGACACGATCCATGCAAATCAAACAGCGCACAGCAATCAGCGCGGATTTGTGATCATCAGGATCTTTTCAAATGCCAGCCCCGCAAACATCCAAAGCGGCGCATAGTCCAGCCGGATGATCCCGTTAATGTTTGCTTTTGCCTTGCTGTAATCCCATGGGCACATTTTGTGTTTTTTTAAAAAGCTGCCGCTGACATATTCACCGGTGAAGATGCCGACGCTGTAGATGGCGCCGCGAAGGAGCGTAGGGCACCTTGTCAGATGGCGGGATACCGGGGCGATTACCGCCGCCATGCCATAAATCGGGAACATCCAAAGGGATGTCTGTCCCATCAGGCGCTTGTCGCGCTTGTACATACTTCCGGTGGAAGTAAATAAAATTTCCATGCACCAGCCAGTCAGGCCGCAGACCATAAAGTTTTGTAATTTTTTCATATGGATAGGATGTGCAGGATTTTGGGAATTATGCATAAAATATTGGTAATTTATTATGGTAAAATCTGAGGAAGTACGGTATACTGACAATAAAGAAATAGAAAATTACGAGGTGGCTGAATGAAAAAACTGAAATATACATTTAAAACGGATATATTGTTCAAAATGCTGTTTATACAGTATCCAGAACTTTTGAAAGAACTGGTTGCGAGTTTGCTGGGGATCTCATTAGGTAGCATTGAGAAATTTATTATACGGAATCCTGAAATGCCGCCAGAGAACCTTGGGGATAAGTTTTGCAGGCTGGATATTAATATGACGGTAAATGGCCAGCAGGTTGACCTTGAGGTACAGGTCAGCAATGAAGGGGACTATCCAGATAGAGTTATGTACTATTGGGCAAGAGAATTTTCATCAGCACTTTTGACAGGACAGGGGTATTCTGCGCTGCCGAGAACGATTATCGTTAGTATTATTGATTTTATGCTGTTTGATTGTAAGGAATATCATTCTTTTTTTCAGCCCTTAGAAGTGAAGCGTCATACGCTGCTATCAGATAAAATGGGGTTTCATTTCTTTGAGCTTCCGAAAATACCAGATGATATCAGTCAAGAGAATATGCTGCTATTATGGCTATCATTATTCAAAGCAGATACGGAAGAGGAGTTAGAAAAGATTAAAGGAATGGAGGTGCCAGTTATGAGCCAGGCTATTAATGCATATTATAAGATTACAGCTTCATCAGAGTTTCGTGAGAAAGAAAGGCTGCGTGCGAAAGCAAGGCATGATGAAGCGCAGGCATTACAGAATGCAAGATATGAAGAAAAATATGCCTTTGCAAAAAAACTTATCAAACGCAACAGACCGATTCATGAAATCGTGGAAGATACAGGATTGGCTTATGAGGAGGTGGAGAGATTACGTACCATGGTTTGACTTTATGTAAAATAAAACCAGGAGTGCATTCGTTGCACTTCTGGTTTTATTTTACATAGAGAAATAAATTCAAAAACCTGCTTTATTCGTTCATAGAACCAATGATCGCATCTGCAAGCGCATCCAGTTCAATGTTCTTGTCTGCGCCCATAGAGGAAGCAATGCTTAACCGTTCATTTAAAACGGTCATATTCTTTAACTCTTCATCAATAAACTTCTGCATCAGGTCGCCGGACTTACATGCCCAAGAGCCGTTTTCAATCAGTGCAAATGTGCGGTTCTGCATGTTCAGCGCTTTCATATCCATCAGGAAATTGTGCATAACCGGATAGATGCCCAGGTTGTAAGTAACCGATGCCAGTACGATGTGGCTGTACTTAAATGCGTCTGAGATCAGGTAGGAGACGTGGGTATTGGACACGTCGTGTACCTTTACGTTTGTGCAGCCTTTTTCACACAGCTTGGATGCAAGCGCCTGTGCGGCAGCTTCTGTGTTGCCGTACATGGAAGCATAAGCGATCATGACGCCTTTTTCTTCTGGCTCATAGCGGCTCCATTTGTCGTATTTGTCAATAAAATAGCCGAAATCCTCACGCCATACCGGGCCGTGGAGCGGGCAGATATATTTGATCTGGTCGACGATGCCGCCTGCTTTTTTCAGCAAGAGCTGAATGTGAGGGCCGTATTTTCCGACGATATTGACGAGGTATCTGCGTGCCTCGTCGAGCCAGTCGCGGTCAAAGTTTACTTCGTCTGCAAACAGTTTGCCGTCCAATGCGATAAAGGAGCCAAATGCGTCTGCGGAGAAAAGTACGCCGTTGGTAACGTCAAATGTAACCATAGCTTCCGGCCAGTGAACCATCGGCGCAGCTACAAAGGTTACTGTATGGCTGCCAAAGCAGTGCGTGTCTCCTTCTGCCACGGTGACACATTCATGCTGGTCTGGATGGAAGCCAAACTGGCGCATCAGCATAAATGCTTTTTCTGTGGAAATCACTTTTACCTGCGGATAGCGCAGAAGGATCTGTTCCACACAGGCGCCGTGGTCAGGCTCCATATGGTTGACTACAAGCCAGTCCAGCGGGCGCCCATCCAACAGATAGTCCAGGTTTTCCAGTAGCTGGCGGCACGCCGACCAGTCTACGGTGTCAAACAGTACGGTTTCTTTATCTAAAAGCAGGTAAGCGTTGTAGCTTACGCCATATGGGATCGGGTGAATATTTTCAAATAAATGAAGCCGGTGGTCGTTGGCTCCGACCCAGTACAGGTCTTCTGTGATATTTCGTACACAATACATAAAATGTCCTGCTGCTATTATGATAAAATAGCTTTTCCTTTCTTCTTATTTTTAGGTAACTGAAAAGCTATAATGCTGCCAGTAAGCCTCGCAGTTACCAGATGGCTGTAATTTTATGCTTCGATAAACTGTTCCTTGCCTTCCGCGCATTCCGGGCATACCCAATCCTGCGGCAGCTTTTCAAACAGGGTGCCAGGCGCGATCTCGGCATCCTCATCGCCGTTTTCCGGTATATATTCATAGCCGCAGCCGCCGCACACATACCGCTTGCCGATTGGCGTTGGCTTTGGAACCGGCGGGCGTTTCATTTTGACCATAGGCGGAGCCGGCTGCTTTTCACCCGTGTCCAGTGCCTGTGCTAAGAGCGGCAGTATTTCGTTTACATCGCCGACAATGCCGTAGTCGCAGTTTTTAAAGATCGGGGCATTGCCGTTTTTGTTGATTGCCACAATGGTAGAGGCGTCTTTGATGCCCTTTAAATGCTGGGTGGCGCCGGATATGCCGCAGGCAATGTACAGGTTGCCGGTAAATTTCTGGCCGGACATGCCGACATAGCGGCTGAGCGGCACATATTTAAGCGTCTCAGCGACTGGGCGCGAGGAGCCGATCGCTGCGCCGGCTGCTTTTGCCAGATCTTCGATCAGCTTCATATTTTCTTTGGAGCCGATGCCTTTTCCGGCGGAAACGACGCGTTCTGCCTGGGCAATCGGAGTATCAGGGGCAATGCCTACCGTAAAGTCATGCCCGTCTTTTTTGAGTGCCTCCGCCAACGCGTTTACTTTGTCGCTTGCGGTGCCGTCACGGAAAATATGGCCTTTTCTTACGCCTGTGATGGGAGCCGGCTTTTTCGATACGGAACGGCTGCCGCCGCCAGAATCCTTCGGCATTTTTCCGATCAGGTTTGCTGCGATTACGACACGCTGGATCTCGTTTGTGCCTTCGTAGATCGTCGTAATCTTTGCGTCACGGTACATTCTCTCTACATCCATGCCTTTTAAGAAGCCGGTGCCGCCAAAGATTTGCAGTGCGGCGTTTGTCACTTCCAGGGCAATATCGGAGGCATACATTTTTGCCATTGCAGCTTCCATTGCGTACGGGTCGTGGTGTTCCTTTAATTCTGCCGCAGAATATACTAAAAAGCGTGCGCAGCGCAGCTTGGTCGCCATATCGGCAAGCTTAAAGGAAATCCCCTGCTGTGCGGCAATCGGCTTGCCGAACTGGATACGCTCTTTGGAATAATCAAGCGCCTGTTCAAACGCGCCCTGGGCAATGCCAAGCGCCTGTGCAGCAATACCGATGCGCCCGCCGTCCAGTGTCGCCATAGCGATCTTAAAGCCTTCGCCTTCTTTTCCAAGCAGGTTTTCCTTTGGCACTTTGACATCGTTAAAAATCAGCTCTGCGGTAGTAGAAGAGCGGATGCCCATTTTGTCATAATGGTCGCCGAACTCAAAGCCATCCCAGCCTTTTTCCACAATAAAAGCAGAGATGCCGCGGGTGCCGATATCCGGTGTCGTGACTGCGAAAACGACATATGTATCAGCCTTAGGCGCATTGGTAATAAAGATCTTTCCGCCGTTTAACAGATAGTAGTCGCCTTTGTCCAGCGCTGTGGTTTCCGTACCGCCTGCATCAGAGCCTGCATTTGGCTCGGTCAGCCCAAACGCGCCGATTTTTTCTCCTTTTGCAAGGGGAACTAAATATTTCTGCTTTTGTGCTTCATTGCCGAACGCAAAGATCGGGAACGAGCCGAGCGATACGTGTGCTGATAAAATAACGCCCGAACCGCCGTCCACTCTGGAAAGCTCCTCTACAGCGATTGCATAACTGTTAATGTCCAGCCCCGCCCCGCCGTACTCTTTTGGATATGGGATTCCCATCAGGCCCATTTCACCGAGCTTTTTTACGGCTTCGTCAGGAAAACGGTTTTCCTGGTCTAAGGAAAAGGCGATCGGCTTGATCTCCTCTTCGGCAAAGGCACGGATTTTTGCCCGCAGCTCTTCTTGTTCTGGTGTTGTCTGGAATAACATAACATTGCCTCCTTTTTGTTGGATTTTTTACATGGATTATATGAATTAACTAATAGAAATTTGTATACATGTAATATTTTCTGTATATTTCGCTAAAATTAATATAGAAAATAGTGGAAT
>CAMWXD010000048.1 GCA_947178105.1 uncultured Eubacterium sp.
GGGGAATATATGTTTAGCAGTTTTATTTATATTTTATTAGCGATTTTTTTATTACTAACAATTTGTTTTTTTTTCATTACTTTGTCAAAAAAAATCTTAAAATATTGTATACAGCAGAGAAAAGAAAAAAGTTTAAGGCAGAAAGAAATACAAAAAATGAAAATAGAAGATTTGAGATAAAAAGAGAACCATTTCTGGTTCTTCTTTTTATCTATTTATCTATCTATGGAAAAATATTATCTAATGTAACTCAAATCTTATAACATTTAAGGACAACACTATTCAAAAATCAGTTACATAGCCCGCTATGCGCCTGATTTTTGAGAGGCACTCCCGAAAAAAATCTAGCGTAACTGATTTAAGTTATTTACATATAGTTCCTAAGTTTAATGAAAGCCATCAATACCTGGATGTTTATGAAAATTTGGAGCCAACGTACACCAGACAGTATGTATGGACAATAAGCCGGTCAACCAATGACCAGCCTATTGCCCGATTTGAATTCATGGAATAAATTATTGTGTCAATTCCAAGTTGTTGTAACTGTACCGCTGCTGCTTATTTTTGTATTTAATAGGCATACAGATGAACCTATGGTGCCGCTTGAAATACCAGGAATATTAACGGTTGCAGTAACGGAAGCGTCTATCTCTGCAGGAGAAGAACTGCTTGAAACCGAACGTGATATCTTTAAACTTGGGTTTGAAAAGGTGCAAAGAGCTCCGAAGTATTCAAAATTTCTTCCATTAGAAATTTTCCATTGTGAGCCGGATTTTGACAAATTAAATTCATAACTCATGCCTATAACACCATAAGATGCATGAGATTTCCAAGAACCAACACTGGCAGTTGTTGTACTACTCCCGCGTGATTGAGGAGCAGGGGTATACGTGGATGTGATAGCAATAGGAGTTCCGTTTTTATCAGTATAGTTTTCTGTCCATGTGATACAAATATGGTTGAATAAAGAAACGTGTAGGCATTTGATACATTTCTTTTGATACTTTAATAAGCAGTTTGGGACATGAGAATATTTTATGAGGCATATTCATAAGGTTGAAATGTAGGCTGGTAATAGCAAAATAAGCTCTTTAAGTTTTATAATTTAATAATTACTTGTAAGTTCTACAATAACGCTGTCTTGTTGGTGAATCCAGGCCATAAATTCTTTTGGGTTTGATTCACCTGTGCGAATTAAATTTTTTCGTTGCAGAGCTCCTTTTTTGAATATTTCAAATGCGTGCTTCATTTCTTCTAGCCTTTCTTCTGAGAATCCTCCATATTTTTTAAAAATAAGCCTTTGGGCATTTTCTGTAATAACCATTTATAAGTTTATCCTGGCCCGAAAGAGGAGATCATTGATGAATATGGCTATATGTGCAACAATTATAAGACTTTTGGGAAATCTGTAGACACAAGCCACTGGATTGAGGCAAGGCAACTCTATGAATGTGTATTAGGCGACATCAGGAAACATGCGGCAGAAGCGCTTGCAGATAATGACGAACTGTGCAGGAAACTGGCGGGGCAGATAGGAACTGACAAGGCAAAACAGGTAAAGACACTGGAAAAGGAGCTGCGGGCGAAAAAAACAAGGCTTTCAGAAGTAGACAATCTGTTCCAGTCTCTTTATGAAGATAAGCTGAATGGGAAGATTTCTGAACACAATTACCAGATGATGAGCGGCGGTATGAGGAAGAACAGGTTTCATTGGAACAGGCAATCAGTGAGATGGAAAAGCAGCGCGAGGAAAGCGGCAGGGAAAAGAACAATATCGAGCAGTTTACCAGGATGATCAAAGATTATGCGGAAATTGAGGAACTGTCTGCCGCACTGCTGAACACACTGATTGAAAAAGTTGCGGTCGGCGAATCGAAAGAAGTTGACGGAGAGCGCATACAGGAAGTAAAGATTTATTATAAGTTCATAGGGAACATAAGTTGGGAAGGACATATTTTGTCGGTAAAACGGGGCATTCCCGTATGTGCGGCTGAGTATGTCCTTCTGATATTGAGCAAGAAGTTTTATGAAATCAGTTATGGTGTGGAGACACGGTTTTTAGTAATGAAACAGCGTTGAAACAACATTTTTCAATTTTTAAGAGGCTATGATAATAAATACAGGAGACATTTAGAAAGCGACACCGCATAAAAGGGAGCCCGGACAAATGACAATGTGCCCGGAACTTCCTTTTTCGTGCTGCGTATCACAGCATATGGCTGCGCAGCTCTTCCCCGCTCTGGCGGCACAGGTAAACAGGAGCGACGTCGAGGACGGTTTTGCAGCCGCTCATGCCTTCTGCATTCATACGATAAGCGGCTCTTGCATAAGCTGCAAGGACGCTGGCTGTAAATTCAGGATTAGAGTCCAGCTTTAAGCTGTATTCGATAATATGCCTGTTTTCGCCTTCCCAGCCTGACCTGCCGCTGCGGATCACAAAGCCGCCATGCGGAATGCCGCTGTGGTTTGCATCCAGCTCCTCCTGGGAGATAAAATGGACGGTCGTATCATAGTCGGCGAAATAGTTTGGCATTTCTTTGATTTCTTTTTCGATGCGGGAAAGGTCAGCGCCTTCTTTGGCGACTACAAAGCATTCCCTTGTGTGCTTTTCACGAGTCGATAATTCCAGTGCCTCACCGTTTCGAACGGCTTCTAAAGCTGCCGGTAGCGGGATGGTGTACTGTCTGGCATCGGCAACGCCGTTAATGCGGCGGATCGCGTCTGAATGTCCCTGGCTGACGCCCTTTCCCCAGAACGTGTAATCTTTGCCGTCCGGCAGGATAGCGTTGGCATACACGCGGTTTAAGGAGAACATACCAGGATCCCAGCCAACGGAGATCATGCCGATTTTACCGGATGCTTTCGCCTGCTTGTCCACATTTTCAAAGTGCTGCGGGATGTTTGCGTGGGTATCAAAGCTGTCGACCACATTAAAATATTTGACATATTCCGGCGTCTGCACCGGCAGGTCAGTAGCGCTCCCGCCGCAGATAATCAGTACGTCGATCTTATCCTTGTATGCCGCAGCGTCTGCAACAGGGCATACAGGGACATGTTCCGTCAGGATATGCACGCTCTGCGGGTCTCTGCGGGTAAATACAGCGGCTAACTCCATATCTTCATTTTGCTTTACGGCACATTCTACGCCGTGTCCAAGGTTTCCATAACCTAAAATTCCAATGCGTATCATAAATACTTCCTTTCTGAGAAAATAAAAATTCGTCTTGAAAAATAAAAAAACATCGGTTATAATCAGTGCAGAGGTAATGGAGATATTGCTGAATCCCCATTACCCAAGACGGAAACTTATATAACTAAAGCATATAAGCTATCCACTATTTGCCGTAGAGGATAGCTTATTTCCTGTCTATTTCCGGTTGCTGTGATTGTCTATGTATGTCAATGCTGTGAATATGACTAACAGCAATGTTAGAATTTCTAATGTATCCATAGAATCCTCCTTTCCGTTTCCGAAAAGGGCAACCGGGGACTATCCCCATACTGTCTACACTGACTGCCCTATTATAACATAGGATTACAAAGATTGCTATGAGAATTTTCGTGATTTTCGGGTTTTACAGGCTGGTATATTTCCGGCAGATTTCTTCTGCAAATGCCAGTACTTCCATGCGAAGCTCCTTTGGCTCCAGCAGTTCTGCGCCGCCTCCAAAAGATGCAATCCAGCTAACAATCATTGACGGTTCGGTAAAACCGGCAGAAAACAGCAGGTTTTTGTCCGGCTGTTCAGTAAAGCAGCCAGTGCCGTATTCTTCGATCAGGCGCCATTTGAACCTTGGGTGGATCAGGGCTTTGACTGTATAGTTGTGCGGAAATACCTGCGTTGATGACAGGTCAGGGAGCGGCGCCGGGCGTTTTTGATAGACAGTGCCTGTATGCAGCCCGTTCATACGATTCAGCTTAAACAGGCGGAAATCCTGCCGTACCGTGCAATAGCCCCACACATACCAGCTTGCCCATTGGAAGATCAGGTGATATGGTTCTATGACGCGTTCAGATTCGCCTTTTGGGGCGTAATAGGTAAACGAAATCTGACGGCTTGCCAGGATTGCGCTATGGATCTGCTCGATTTTCGGAGCGAGGGTAGCCTTGTACCAGGACGAAAGATCGATCAGGATATGCTGGTCTGCGGACAGAAGGCTGGATGCGCCAGCAGACAGCTTTTCCATCAACTGTGCATAGCGGTTTGTGCCGCTGACGCTGTCAAGGCTCCTAAGCCCTGCAAGAATCGCCTGCATATCCGAGGTGCTTAACAGGGTGCGGTCGATCTTATAGCCTTCCATAATGGAAATGCCGCCATGGACGCCTGGGCTTGTGACCAAAGGGATCCCGGCAAGGCACAGGGCTTCGATATCCCGGCTGATCGTGCGGCGGGATACTTCAAATTTTTCTGCAAGATAGGGTGCGGTTACTTTTTGCTGTTGTAAAAGGATGGATAAAATGCCAATCATTCGTTCCAGTTTCATTTGTATTGCGTTCTCCAGGTATGCTTTTTCTTCTTAAGTATATTAGAAAGCGGCGGTTGTTTCAAGGAGAAAAACCATTCAGGAGAAAAACAGCTTGCCAGCCGCGCCATTTTCCAGTAAAATGATTTATCAGAAAAAAGGAAACCCACAAAAAAGGAAATCCACCAACAGGAGGAAGCAGAATGTCTCAGAGAAAAGATATCCATAAAGTACTGATTATCGGTTCCGGCCCTATCGTTATCGGGCAGGCGTGTGAGTTTGATTATTCCGGCACACAGGCGTGCAAGGCGCTAAAGAGCCTGGGCTATGAGATCGTGCTGGTCAATTCCAATCCGGCAACGATTATGACAGACCCGGAAACTGCGGATGTGACTTACATCGAGCCGTTAAATGCACAGCGCATCGAGCAGATCATCGCAAAAGAAAGGCCGGATGCGCTGCTGCCGAACCTGGGCGGGCAGTCGGGGCTAAATCTGTGCGCAGAGCTTGCAAAAAACGGAGTGCTGGAAAAGTACAGCGTACAGGTGATCGGCGTGCAGGTCGACGCGATTGAGCGCGGGGAAGACCGCATTGCGTTCAAAAAGACGATGGACAGCCTTGGCATCGAAATGGCGCGCAGTGAGGTTGCCTATTCCGTAGAAGAGGCTATGGAGATCGCTGACACGCTCGGCTATCCGGTCGTGCTGCGCCCTGCGTATACGATGGGCGGCGCCGGCGGCGGGCTTGTATACAATGTAGAGGAATTAAAAACGGTCTGTGCGAGGGGCTTACAGGCAAGCCTTGTAGGGCAGGTGCTTGTGGAAGAGTCCATTTTAGGATGGGAAGAGCTGGAGCTGGAGGTCGTGCGCGATGCGGCGGGCAATATGATTACCGTCTGCTTTATCGAAAATATCGACCCGCTTGGCGTGCATACCGGGGATTCGTTCTGCTCGGCGCCGATGCTGACGATCTCTGAAAAAGTGCAGAAGCGTTTGCAGGAAAAGTCCTATAAAATCGTAGAGTCGATCCAGGTGATTGGCGGCACGAACGTACAGTGGGCGCATGATCCAAAGACGGACAGGGATATCGTGATAGAGATTAATCCAAGGACGTCCAGGTCTTCGGCACTTGCCTCCAAGGCGACAGGCTTTCCGATTGCGCTCGTATCCGCAATGCTTGCAACCGGACTGACGCTGCCTGAGATCCCATGCGGCAAATACGGCACGTTAGACCGGTATGTGCCGGACGGGGATTATGTTGTAATTAAATTTGCACGCTGGGCGTTTGAAAAGTTCAAGGGCGTAGAGGACAAGCTGGGCACACAGATGCGCGCGGTGGGCGAGGTTATGAGCATCGGCAAAAACTTTAAAGAAGCCTTCCAAAAAGCAATCCGAAGCCTGGAAAACGGGCGCTATGGGCTGGGCAATGCAAAGGATTTTGGCCAGAAGACGAAGAAGGAGCTGCTAAAGATGCTGATTACCCCGTCCAGTGAACGGTATTTTATCATCTATGAAGCTTTGCGCAAGGGGGCTTCGGCAGAAGAAATCCATGAGATTACCAAGATCAAGCACTATTTTCTGGAGCAGATGCAGGAGCTTGTAGAGGAAGAAGAGGCGCTTGCGGCAGCAAAAGGCAGGCTTCCAGAGGACGCAGCGCTTGTTGCGGCAAAAAAGCATGGATTTTCAGATAAATATTTAAGCCAGATCCTGGAAGTGCCGGAAGATGAGGTAAGAAACCGCCGGATTTTGCTTGGTGTAGAAGAAGCGTGGGAAGGCGTGCATGTGAGCGGGACAAAGGACAGCGCTTATTATTATTCGACGTATAATGCACCGGATAAAAACCCGGTAACGGAAGGAAAGAAAAAGGTCATGATCCTTGGCGGCGGCCCAAACCGGATCGGGCAGGGGATAGAGTTTGACTATTGCTGCGTACATGCTTCCCAGGCATTAAAAAAGCTTGGCTTTGAGACCATTATCGTAAACTGCAATCCGGAAACGGTATCGACGGATTACGATACTTCGGACAAGCTGTATTTTGAACCATTGACACTGGAGGATGTGCTGAGCATTTATAAAAAGGAGCAGCCTGTCGGCGTGATCGCGCAGTTTGGCGGACAGACGCCGCTGAATCTGGCGTCTGACCTGGAGAAAAATGGAGTAAAGATCCTGGGCACGTCCCCGTCTGTCATTGACCTGGCGGAAGACCGTGACCAGTTCCGCGCTATGATGGAAAAGCTGGATATTCCGATGCCGGAGTCCGGTATGGCAGTCAATGTAGAAGAAGCGCTGGAAATAGCGGAAGGCATCGGCTATCCGGTTATGGTGCGCCCGTCTTATGTCCTGGGCGGCAGGGGAATGGAGATCGTATATAACGCCAAGAGCATGGAAGGCTATATGAATGCGGCTGTCGGGGTCACGCCTGACCGTCCGATCCTGATTGACCGCTTCCTTGGCCATGCGACAGAGTGCGAGGCGGACGCGGTCAGCGACGGGAACCACGCGTTTGTGCCGGCTGTGATGGAGCATATCGAGCTTGCCGGCGTCCACTCAGGAGATTCTGCATGTATCATTCCTTCCAAGCATATTTCAGAAGAGAATCTGGAGACGATCAAGGATTATACGAGAAAAATTGCAGAAGAAATGCATGTCAAAGGGCTGATGAACATGCAGTATGCGATTGAAAAAGGAAAAGTGTACGTACTGGAAGCCAATCCAAGGGCATCCCGTACCGTGCCGCTTGTATCTAAAGTATGCAATATCCGCATGGTGCCGCTTGCGATCGAGATTATTACGGCGGAGCTTACAGGCAAGCCGTCGCCTGTCCCGGATTTAAAAGAACAACAGATCCCGTATTATGGGGTAAAGGAAGCAGTTTTTCCATTTAATATGTTCCAGGAGGTAGATCCGGTATTAGGGCCGGAAATGCGTTCGACCGGAGAAGTACTTGGGCTCTCGGCGTCTTATGGGGAAGCGTTTTACAAGGCGCAGGAGGCGACGCAGATGAAGCTGCCGTTAGAAGGGACAGTGCTGATTTCCGTCAGTGACCGGGATAAGCCGGAAGTCGTGGAAGTGGCAAGGGAATTTGTGAAAGCAGGATTTCAGATTATTGCGTCTCAAAATACGTGCAGGCTGATCCGGGAGTCTGGTATAGAAGCGCAGATGGTGTACAAGCTGCATGAGGGAAGGCCGGATATGCGCGACCTTATTACAAACGGCAAGATCGACCTGATTATTAACACGCCTGTCGGAGAGGAACGCCATATGGACGACAGCTATCTGCGCAAGGCGGCGATAAAAAAGAAGGTGCCTTATATGACGACGATGGCGGCGGCAAAAGCGACAGTCAGCGGAATCCTTTCCCTGAAAAAACATGGAAGCAGCCAGGTGCGTTCGCTCCAGGAGCTGCATGGGGACGTACAGGGCGTTGAAAAGTAGTTTCATCCGGGATTGAATATTGCATCTTGCAGAAAAATAGATTATAATACTGTCAGGTAGCAGGTCATTCAAATCAAAAGCGGGCCTGCCGAATTGTCAGACCCGCTTTTGATACATTCATGTCATATAGATTGGAAGTACAGATGAATGAATTAAATGCAAAAACCAATGGAAAATTACAGAACGTCATTGATTGGTTTACGAAAAACCGTAATACGCTTTTTCTGGCAATCTGTTTTGCAAATCATGGGTTTTATACCATCGTTTTTCATTATCTGGAGGTCTGGCAGTTGTCGGCGCTGAACCTGGTGAGCTGTGCGTTTTATTTTGATTTTTTATTTATCAGGAAAGATACGTCTGAGAAAAGCATCGTCTACACTTACTTTGAAATCCTGCTGTTCTCGGTATTGAGTGAGATTGCGCTTGGCCCGGACTATGGTTTTTTTCTGTATATTGTCGGAATGTCGGCAACTGTATTTTATCTGGTGCCTTCGTATGGGAACTGGCGTTTTTTGTTTCAGCTTATCGGGATTATTACAACGGTCATACTGGAAGGGGTTATTTTAAGCTTTGATATCCGGTTTCCGAATATCCAGGAGATGATGGCGCCATACCGGATCCCGGTCTTTTTGTTCAATACTGGAATTACGGCTGTCATTGTGTTTGGCGCAACCTTCTTTTATTCGCAGGAGACAGAAAAAGTATGGGAGTCCCTGCGCTACAGCACCAATCATGACGCGCTGACAGGGCTTTATAACCGCCGTTTTCTGGAACGCTATATAGAAGAGATCCCATATGACAAACGAACGGACTATGTTGTTGCAATGGTAGATATCGATTTTTTTAAAAAAGTGAACGATACGTATGGACATGAAGCAGGCGATAAGGTATTGCAGACGATCTCTTCCTGCCTGCAGGAGACGGCTGGTGAAAAGAACCTGGCTGTACGCTGGGGCGGAGAAGAGTTTATTTTATATTTTCCAGATGCAACACAGGATATTGTTTACGGGAAAATGGAGGAGCTGCGGAAAGAAGTAGAGGCACTGGTCATTCCGTCGTCAGGCAGGCATATCAGGATTACTATTACATCAGGGATTGCGGCTGGGCTTGCAGACAGCAATTATGAGAAGGTAATCCTCAGTGCGGACGAAAAACTGTATCTTGGAAAGCAAAGGGGAAGAAACCAGGTGATCGTATAAGTAAAGGTGTGTAAAAAGGATAAGGGATAGGAAAAGTATGGGGACAAGGTTGGATAGAAGGATAAAAAGATTTTTTGCATACAGTGTGGCAAGCGTATTGCTCGTATGTTTGGTAGTATTTTCCTGGGCGATCTTGTATATGCAGCAGCAGACAGAGAATTCAGTGGAAGATATCAGCAATATTTATATGGAAGAAGTAAGCTTTCAGATCCAGCAAAAATTTTCTTCCATTATTGACCTGCGTCTCGACCAGGTCAGAGGAGCGGTCAGAAGGGCGGAACAGGAAGAGGCGGATTCCTGGGACGCACTGATGGAAGATCTTAAATTCAGCGCGGAAGTGCGGGATTTTACATATATGGGGCTTTATTCGCAGGCTGGGGAAGAAGAACGGATTGTCGGAAAGAACCTGGAGATTTCAGATTATGACAGAATGCTGCAAAATATCCGGGAGAACGGCAGCGCCATTGCAGTGGCGACTGACAAGAAAGACGAAAAATACCTTCTGCTGGCGGTAGAAGTAAGCTATCCTTTGAAAAACGGCGGAGTCAGTACGGCGCTGATAGGGGGCGTTCCGATGGATTACCTAAAGGAAGCGCTTTTTCTGGACGAAAAGGACGCTAAGGTATATTCGCATGTGATTGCCAAAGACGGAGCGTTTGTCATCCGCAGCAACGATGCTTACCGGGATAATTATTTTAACCGTATGGAAGCTTTGTTTGAAGAAGTGAACGGAAAGACGGTGGAAGACTTTAAGAGCGAGCTGAAAAATGCACTGGAAACAGGCCAGCATTATTCTACGGTAATTTCTGTGGACGGGGAGCACAGATACCTGTGCTGTACGCCGATTTCAAAGAAGGTGGACTGGTATCTTGTGGCGATTATGCCGAGCAGTGTGTTAAACGAGCGGCTCAGCAGGCTGGATGCGGTGCGTATTGTAATTATGATAAGTTCCGCAATGATGATCCTCGTTACGATGCTGATTATTTTTATTAAGTATTACAAGCTTTCCAAGCAGCAGATGCAGGAGCTGGATAAAAAAGAACGTGCGGCAGTGCGGGCAAATATGGCGAAAAGTGAATTTCTGTCCAGTATGAGCCATGATATCCGCACGCCGATGAATGCAATTATCGGCATGACGGAGATTGCCCTTCGGAATGTGCAGGATGTGGTGCGTGTGGAGGACTGCCTGAAAAAGGTACGTTTATCCAGCAAGCATCTGCTGGGGCTGATTAACGACGTACTGGATATGTCCAAGATCGAAAGCGGAAAAATGACGCTGAATATCAGCCAGATGTCTCTGCGCGAAGCGATGGATGATATTGTCAATATTATGCAGCCGCAGGTAAAGGAACGCAATCAGTACTTTGATATTTTTATCCGGGACATCCTGGCGGAAAATGTCTGCTGCGACGCGGTGCGCCTAAACCAGGTACTGTTAAATCTTTTGTCCAATGCGGTGAAGTTTACGCCGGAGGAAGGCAGGATTGACGTGCACTTGTGGCAGGAAGCGTCTGCAAAGGGGGACAATTACATCTGTACACATTTTGTGGTGGAGGATACGGGCATCGGCATGTCAGAAGAGTTTCAGAAGAAAATCTTTGACACGTTTGCGCGCGAAGAGGAAAATGAAAAGGTGCAAAAGATCGTCGGGACTGGCCTTGGCACCTCTATTACAAAAAGTATCGTGACGCTGATGGGCGGAACGATTGAGGTGCACAGCAAGCAGGGAGAGGGGAGCTGCTTTCATGTCATTGTAGACCTGGAAAAAGCCGAGCAGTCCGAACAGGATATGCTGCTGCCAGAATGGAATGTGCTTGTCGTAGATGATAATGAGATGCTTTGCTTAAGTGCGGTTGCCAACCTGGAAGCGCTAGGCGTCCATGCGGACTGGACGATGGATGGGATGCAGGCGGTAGACCTGATCGAAGAGCGCCATAACAGGCAGGAGGATTATCATTTTGTGCTTGTAGACTGGAAAATGCCGAATATGGACGGGGTTGCTACCATCCGGGAGATTCACCGCAGGGTCGGCAAGGATGTCCCGATCTTTCTGATCTCGGCATACGACTGGAGCGAGCTGGAGGAGCAGGCTTTTGATGCGGATATCGAAGGATTTATTTCCAAGCCGCTGTTTAAATCCACGTTGTTTGCGCGTCTGAAGCAGTATGTGGACGGCGATGCCTTTGGCAGTGACGAAGGGGATGAAGAGCTGGATTTTACCGGAAAGCATGTGCTTTTGGCGGAGGATATCGATATTAACTGGGAGATCGCAAACGAGATCTTTTCGGCAGTCGGGCTGAACCTGGAATGGGCGGTCAACGGACAGGACTGTCTGGATAAATTTGTACAGTCCGAGGTCGGTTATTACGACGCGGTGCTGATGGATGTGCGGATGCCGGTTATGAACGGCTATGATGCGACAAGGGCGATCCGGGCGTTAGACCGTCCAGATAAAGACCTGCCGATTATCGCGATGACCGCGGATGCTTTTGCGGACGATGCGCAGCGCTGCTTTGAGAGCGGGATGAACGACCATCTGACAAAACCGCTCGATATCCGCGAGTGTATGCGTGCCTTCCAGAAATATTTAAAATAAACGGGATTGCATTTTTTGCATTTTTTCGGTATAATGGCAAAGATATTGATGCGGAATTGTTCGCAAAAGGAGGATAAAATGAAAAAATTATTAGCAGCTTTCCTAACATGCACCCTGGCTGCGGCAATGCTCGTCGGGTGCGGCAGTGCAGACAGTGATAGCGGGAATGCGTCTAACCAGGATGTCAATGCCGAGATCACGCAGGCAGACGACACAGGTACAGACAATGCCGATGCGGGCAGCGCAGGCGATACCAGTGCAGACAACGCGGACGCAGGCAGCACAGACGGTTCCGACGCGGCTCCGGCGCAGGTAAAGACGGTAAAAGAAGGCGTACTTACGATGGCGACAAACGCAACATTTCCGCCGTATGAGTATTACGAGGGCAATGAGATCGTCGGTATCGACGTAGAGATCGCAGGTGCGATCGCACAAAAGCTTGGGCTGGAATTAAAGATTGAGGATATGGAGTTTAATTCCATTATTATCGCAGTCACACAGGGCAAGGCGGATCTCGGGCTGGCTGGCATGACGGTGATGGAAGAACGCCTGGACGCTGTCAATTTTTCAGATTCTTATGCAACAGGCATCCAGGCAATTATTGTGCCGCAGGATTCTGATATTCAGGGCGTAGAAGACTTAAACGGCAAAAAGATCGGCGTACAGCTATCTACGACAGGCGATATTTATGCAAAAGATGATTTTGGCGAAGAAAACGTGGAGGCGTACAACAAAGGTGCGGACGCGGTGATGGCGTTAAAGCAGGGCAAGGTAGACGCGGTCATTATCGACAATCAGCCTGCGCTTGCTTTTGTAAAGGATGCCGAAGGGCTGAAGGTGCTGGATACACAGTATAAGGTCGAGGATTATGCTGCTGCGCTTGCCAAGGACAACGAAGAACTGCTTGCGGCAGTTAACGGCGCACTGGCTGAGCTGAAAGATGACGGAACGCTCCAGTCTATTATTGACAAGTATATTATAGCAGAATAAAGCAGTTAGCAGAGGGCAAATTACCGCCCTCTTTTCTGCTTTTCGCCTGTGATCGTTTTAAGGAGGTTTATAAAACAGGATGGAAAACCTGAAAGCAATCATTGACAAATTTTTTATCACAGACAATCGGTGGCAGTATTTTACCGGCGGCCTGGCGATTACGCTGCGGGTAACAGCAGGCGCGCTGTTGATCGGGCTTTTGATCGGCGTGGTTGTCTCGATTATCCGCTCGTCCCATGACCAGGTCAACCAGAAAGAGCTTGGCGCGCCGGCGAGGGCGGTTTTTTGGGTGCTGAATACGGCGGCAAGGCTGTACCTGACGGTCATCCGCGGGACACCGACGCTTGTGCAGCTTTTGCTGATCTATTTTTTCTTTTTGCAGAATGTAGACAATAAGGTGACGACAGCAACGATCGCCTTTGGCATTAACTCCGGGGCATACCTGGCGGAGATCTTCCGCTCCGGCATTATGTCGATCGACAAAGGGCAGATGGAGGCAGGGCGTTCCCTGGGGCTGAGCTACACAAAGACCATGCGCAAAATCATACTTCCGCAGGCGTTTAAAAATGCGCTGCCTGCGCTGATTAATGAGATTATTACGCTGTTAAAAGAGACGTCGATCTGCGGTTACATAGGCTTAAACGACCTGACGAGGGGCGCGGAGATTATCGGAGGAGCTACTTATGAGCAGTTTGTACCGCTGTTAGCCGCTGCTTTGATCTATCTTGCCGTAGTGATGTTCTTTACCTGGATTATGGGTATTGTGGAAAGGAGGCTCAGAGAAAGTGATCGCCGTTAAAAATCTGACAAAACAATTTGGGAACCATCTTGTATTGGACAATATTACAGAAACGATTGAGGCAGGCGAAAAGATCGCTATTATAGGCCCGTCCGGCTCCGGGAAATCGACGTTTTTGCGCTGCCTGAACCTGTTGGAGCAGCCTACAAGCGGGCAGATTATTTTTGACGGGACAGATATTACCGGGAAGGGCGTGGATATTAATAAGATCCGCCAGCAGATGGGTATGGTGTTCCAGCATTTTAACCTGTTTCCGCATCTGTCGATTATGGATAATATTACGCTGGCTCCGCTGCAGCTAAAGCTGATGGGCAGGGAAGAGGCGCAGGAGGAAGCGCTGCGTTTGCTTAAGATTGTCAACCTGGCGGAAAAAGCGAATGCTTATCCAGGCCAGTTGTCCGGCGGGCAGAAGCAGAGGATTGCCATTGTGCGTTCCCTGGCGTTAAAGCCCAAAATGATGCTGTTCGATGAACCGACCTCTGCGCTAGACCCGGAGATGGTCGGGGAAGTTCTGGAGGTTATGAAGGGGCTGGCGGACGATGGTATGACGATGGCGGTTGTGACACATGAAATGGGTTTTGCAAAGGAAGTGGCAACGCGCGTGTTTTTTGTGGATGAAGGGCATATTTTAGAGAAAGGGACGCCGCAGCAGGTGTTTGAAGAGCCAAAAAATGCAAGGACACAGGAATTTTTATCAAAAGTGCTGTAAAATCCGGTTTTTTGATTTTGTTTTTTCATGTGATTCTAATGTAAAAATGCAAGAATAGTCTTATGAAAATGTAACAAATGGACGAAATATATTCTAATAGGGTTATTTGCGTTTGAGGTATCAGATCAGCAGAATTACAGGAGGAAATGCATATGAGTTTGTCAGTTTCTGGTTATATCAGACAATTCTATAAGGGTAATGTGTTCGGGGCGACAGCAAACGGGAGGAACGGACAGCCTTCCTACCGTCTGTTTTCCTCAGATATGAAAGCGCTCCGGCAGGCGGTCAGAGGGCTTGGGGACTATGACTACAATGATCAGGAGAGTGACGGCGAAGAGCTGGTAAATAAAGTAAAGGCGTTTGTCAATACGTATAATAATTTTGTCGATTCCGCAAAAAGCATGGACGACGAAGAGGTTGACCGCTATATGAGTAAGCTGAAAAAGCTGACGAAGGGAAGTGCGGAGGAGCTTTCGGATATCGGTATTAGCATCCAAAACAACGGGAAGCTAAAGATCGATGAAAAGACGCTCGCTGGTACAGGCAGATATGAGGTCAGCAAGCTGTTTTCATCCGATGCGGAATTTTCCGGAAAAATCGAACAGCAGATGAAAAAGACCTATAATATGATGGTCAGGAACAGCCTGAATATCCCAAAGCAGAGTACGCAGTCTGTAAAAAAGACAGAATCAGGTACGCAGCCGCCGGAAGTGGGCGATGGGACAGGCGAAGAAGAGGAAAAGCCTCCGGTACAGGAGGATATCGAGCTGGCGAGGCAGCTCGTGCAGGCACTGGCAGGCAGCAGCGTGGATTATACCGTGTGATGACGTTGTTTCGGCCAGCAGCGCAAATTGTAAGTTACTTTTCACACCCAGACCTTTGCACTCCGCTGCAAAGGTCGTGAGAACGTGTAAATTCAGCCTAGAAGGCATCCAGTCCTTCGCCAAAGGCGAATTTTCAATGGACTGGATGCCGTTACTTTTCACAGCACAGCCGTTTTTTGGCTGGGGTGTGAAAAGTAACAATTGTAAATTTTACCAGATAATTTCACATGGTTTGCTGTTGTAGAAATTGGGTAAATAGTATATAATTTCCTTATAAAAGGCAATAAAAAGACTGCGAGAGCAGAGCACAGGGGGATAGGATAGAAATGAACAAAAGGATGTGGGCAGCGGCGCTTGCGGCAGCAGTGATGTTTTCCTCGGCCGCTATGCTGCCATCGAATGACATACAGGTCGTTATGGGTGCAGCAGCGAGTGCGTCGAGCGGTTCAGAAGTGGAAGATAAGTCTACGGACGGCAGGACGACGGCAACAGGATTTACGTTTACAGTCAGCGGCAAGGAGGCTACGATTACCGGTTATTCGGGATCTGTGAAGGATCTTGCGATCCCGACAAAGATTACAGTGGAACAGGAAAGCTCCTCTGGGAGCGGTACAGGCGGTTCTGCGCAGAATCCGAGTACGACATCGACAGAATACCAGGTAGTTGCGATTGGGAACAATGCATTCAGTGGCAATCTCGGTATTCAGAAGCTGACGATGTCAGGCGGTATTGACAAGGACGGGAAAGTGTTTGGAATCCGTTCGATCGGGGAGCGGGCTTTTTTCGCCTGCCATGACCTGTCGAGTATTGAGATCGCATCTACGACAGATTCCATAGGCAAATATGCGTTTACGGACTGTGTCGCGTTAAGTACGATAAAGGTTGCGGACAGCAACCAGAGATATAAGGTGATCGATAATGCGTTATATTACTATACCGCAGGAGTCGGCACCGGAGAGTACAAGCTGGTGCAGTTCCCGCTTGCAGATAAGGCGACAGAATACAAAGTGCCGGATGCGATCTCTGGTACCCTGACGGAGATTGAGGACGGTGCGTTCTGGGGCGCCCCGGCTCTTGAGACGATTACCATACCGGCTACAGTAAGGGAAATCGGCGACAATGCGTTTACAGAATGCAAAAAGCTAAAAAATATTTCCCTGCCGGCAGGGCTTAAGTCGCTCGGAGAGGAAGCGTTTAAAGGAGACACTTCGCTGGCGGAGGTAACGCTGCCGGCAGGCATTACGACGATCCAGCCTGGCACGTTCCAGTATTGTGAGGCATTGAAAAAAGTAAACCTGTCTGATGATCTAAAGATTATCGGCAACCGGGCATTTCAGGGATGTAAGTCACTGACGGAATTCGACGTGCCGGGCAATGTGACGACGCTTGGCGACCAGGCGTTTGCGCAGTGCGAGTCGCTGCACCAGATTACCATACCGATGCGTACGACATCGATTGGAAGCGGGGTGTTTACCGGGACAAAGGTGACTGTGCTGTGCCACAATGGTTCTCAGGCATCCGTTTATGCAGCGGCAAACGGGCTTACGACAGAACGTACGTATACGGTCAGCTTTTATACAAATTCTACTTATACAAACCTGATCTCGGCACAGGAGATCGTAGAAGGCAAGGATGCGGTGCCGCCGCAGGTTGACGGCAGGGACGGCTACCGGATGAGCTGGAGCGGCAGCTATACGGCGATCAAGCAGGATACAAGAGTCTACGAGGTCTGGGTTAAGCTGTTTAATGTTACGTTTGTAGACAGCTTTAACGGCAGGACGGAAGTGGTGCAGGTAGACGAAGGACAGATGGTCGTGCCGCCGGCATGGACAATGTCCGGTTATACATTGGAATGGGATACCGACCTGGACGATTATGTGACGTCTGATTTTACGGTACGCGCGACATGGCGCAATAATAAAACAGGCAATAAGCTCAGCGCAAACGCAGTCAAGCCGGCAGCCAAAGGGACGGAGGTTACAAAAGGCAACAACAAATACCTGGTCAGCTCATCGAATGCCGGAAACCCGACGGTGAAGTTTGTTGGGCTGGTAAATGCAAATGTGAGCAATGTGGCGATACCGGAGACGATCTCTGTAGGAGGCGTGCAGTACCGGGTGACGCTGATTAGCGCAAATGCGTTAAAGGATAACAAAAGCGTTACGAGTGTGATTATCAGCCAAAATGTCAAGAGCATCTGTGCAAAATCCTTTAACAACTGCACGAAGCTAAAGAAGATCAAGCTTAAGAGCAAAGTGATCTCCAAAATGAATAATAAAGCATTTGCCGGGATCCATGCGAAAGCTGTATTTTATACGTATAATTCACAGCTTGCAAAATATGAACAGATGCTCAAAAGCGCCGGCGTAAAAAAACCGACGGTCAAACGCTTGTAAGGATTGGAGGACAGATGGATGGAAAGCAATAAAAAAATGAGCCTTGGGCGTATGGGAATCCTGTTTTTTCTGACGTTTTTCTTATGCCTGGTGCTGCAAAGAGATGATGTGCGGGCAGTTACAATCCCGGAAGGGTCGTACACGCCGACAGGAAGCGCGATTACCTATACGTTTACCGGCGCTTCGGACGATTTGAATAATGGGTTTGTGGCAAATGTAGAAAGATACAGCTCGGCTGCGATTGTAAATGGAGAGCTGCGGATACCGGATACGATTTTGTATCAGCGAGACGGAGAAAGGGAAGTCAACGTCAGAGTAGCAGGGATTTTGCGCGGAGTGTTCAGCGGGAGCACTTCTCTGACAAAACTGGTGCTGCCGGATACGATTACGTACATTGGGCAGGAGGCATTTGCAAACTGTACCAACCTGTCAAGTATCCAGACAGTCTCTACAGACGGGCAGATGAGCCCGTCCACCGGATATCTTGCCGCAGATGAGATCGAATATCATGCTTTTTACGGATGCAGTTCCCTGACAGGGATTACGCTTGGTGAAAAGGTAAAGGGAACCGGCGGTGTAAAGACGATACAAAATGAAGCGTTTATGAATTGCAGCAATTTAAGGAGCGTGGAAATCGGGCCTACGGTTTCCTGGGTGGAAGGCGGCGCCTTTGCAAATTGCAGCTCCTTAGACGGCTTGAGCGGCGGGGTGAAAATCCGCGATAATCCATTGTTTTTTGTACAAAACGGGATCTTATATTATAAGGAAAGCAACCGCAGCAACGTGCTGCTGCTCTGTCCGGCAGGCACGCAGATCGGCGTGTTTACACAGTTTGCAGAAAATGTAACGCAGATCCGCAACGAAGCATTTTACGGATGCCGCGGGCTTTCTTCAATAACCATTCCGAATACGGTAAAAAGCATTGGCGATAAGGCGTTTTATGATTGTATCGGGCTTGGCAACGTTACAATCCCGACTTCTGTTACAAGCATCGGCGCAGATGTATTCCGTAATTGCAGCAGCGGCCTGTGTATTATCTGCGACGGCGGCAGTACGGCGGAGCGGTATGCGATTACAAATAATATTACAAGAAGCGTAGAATGTACGGTAAAATTTTATAATACGGAGACCAGGCAGACGATCGAGAAAAAGGTCATGAGCGGCGGCACCGTAGACCCGCCGGTAGGCTGGGAACGTACCGGATATGTGCTGCGCTGGACGGATGATTTTAATTCCAGTACCGTCGTTACATCCAACCGGACAGTCAGCACTGTATGGAAAAAGCTGTATACAGTGACGTTCCGCGACCGTGATCTAAACAAAGAATCTGTCGTCACAGGCGTTGAGGAAGGTACAGAAGCAGCGGCTCCGAACTGGACGAGGAAAGGCTACCGGCTGACCTGGTCGACAGAAAATTATAAGAGAGTCAATGCAGACCTGACAGTAGATGCGGTATGGCTGGTATCGCTGACAGACGGCACAGATACGCCGGCTTCAACCGCCTATAAAAAAGGCGACCTCGTTACGATTGGAAATATTGTATATAAAATATCTGGATACAATGATAAGCGGGTACGTGTCATGAGCCTTGTGGATGAACGGGTGACAAATGTGGTAGTGCCGAATACGGTATCCTTTGGAGGACGTACGTATACGGTAACCTGTATTAACGCCAATGCGTTCCGCGGCAATAAGTTTATCAAGAAGGTTACGCTTGGAAAATATATTCGTTCGATTGAGCACAACGCTTTTTATAACTGCACGAAGCTTACCAGGGTTGTGATCAATTCCAAAAACCTGGTAAATATCAGTAATTACGCATTTAAAAAGACATTGACTTCTTTGAAAGTATATGTACCGACAAGGGGACTGATTTCTACTTACCGCTCCTTATTACTGGACGGCGGCATGAGTTCGAAAGCGAAGGTTGCGAAGAAGCCTTAAGGCGGGAAAAATATGGAGGAAAACAGCAATGGGCATTATTGTGTTTATGGCATTGATTGTGTTGCTTGTGATTATCGTGGTAGCAGTTACCGTGGCGGCTTCAGTAGCCGGTACGGTGGCAGCGGTAGTAGACGATGAAGCGGCAGAAGAATAACATACCAGAGCAGGCAGGAAAATATATGACAAAACGGCAGGTAAGAATTGCTTACCTGCCGTTTTGCCATATATTATAGCTGTTTTTATAAATAAGGCATTCCAAGTTTTTTAAAAAGAATCTGTATGGACAGCGAGTCTAAGACAAGAATCAGGCCGCTGTTCATTTCGGTATCCCCGATATGCAGCTTTTCGTCAATATATAAAACTGGTTCATCGTAGCTTCTGGATAATTTCTCAGCCGGGATGGAAACAAGGGCGGAGACATTGTCACAATAGCTGTCTGGCGGCTGGATGTTGATAAATAACTGTGTCATGGCGGCAATGGAGTTGACATATGCGGCAGTCGTAATATTGCTCATCTCACGGACGACAGAAATATCCATATCGTCGATTTTTGTCAGATCAGCGATATCCTTTGGGTAAAACGTATTGATCAGCTTTTTAGCGAAGTCCAAATGCACGACTTCCAGCATACAGCCGTGTATATCGCCTTCCAGTGCGACGGTCATACCAAGCGCTTTCGTATCCTTTCCGCCCAGATATTCTGCTACTTTCGCGTAGCTGATCAGGCTGATTACCGGAACCTCGATATCGACTACGGTATTCAGCAAAGACGCCAGTGCAGTTGCGGCATTGCCGGAGCCGATATTACCGATTTCCCTTAATACATCAAGATGCATAGAACTGAATTCATCAATTTTTGTATAAGCCATAACTTCCTCCTCTTGTCTATGGCAAAAGCCGTTAGTTGTCACATCACTTCCGGAGCCGGATAGTCAATACCAAAAGTGTCTACGGTCACTTTTTTCATCCGCTGCGTTTCCATCGGACGGTCGTTATCATCCGTTGGAACTCCCGCTATTTTATTTACGACATCCATACCTTCGGTAATTTTACCAAATGCTGCATAAGCACCGTCCAGATGCGGAGATTTTTTATGCATAATAAAAAACTGGGAACCGGCGGAATCAGGAGCCATCGTGCGTGCCATTGACAGGACGCCTTCGTCATGCGCAAGCGGATTTTCAAACCCGTTTTGTGAAAATTCTCCCCGGATCGTATAGTCCGGGCCGCCCATGCCTGTCCCTTCAGGATCGCCGCCTTGCAGCATAAAGCCTTCGATTACGCGGTGGAAGATGACGCCGTCATAGAAGCCCTTTTGGATCAGGCTGATAAAATTGTTTACTGTATTCGGGGCAATTTCAGGATATAATTCTGCCTTCATAAGATCGCCGTTTTCCATTTCAATAGTTACGATTGGATTTTGTGCCATAGCCGTTCTCCTTCTGCAATTCATTCTGATTTACTTTTATTTTATTTCACCATGCATTCTATCACTATTTTACTGCTATTTTAACGGATTGTAAAGGTATCGTAAAGGGGAAATGCAGATTTTTTTGGAAATCGTTACTTTTCACACCCCAGCCAAAAAACGGCTGTGTTGTGAAAAGTAACGGCATCCAGTCCATTGAAAATTCGCCTTTGGCGAAGGACTGGATGCCTTCTAGGCTGAATTTACACGTTCTCACGACCTTTGCAGCGGAGTGCAAAGGTCTGGGTGTGAAAAGTTACTGGAAATCCTCTCTGAAAAATATGTTATACTGAGTGCAGAAACCATACTGGTTGAGAAAACGAACCGGCATGGACAGGCAAACGGACATGGGAGGAAAATCAGGATGACAGCGGCACAGGAGATGATTGGCAGACAGTTGGCACTGCGGGCAGTTGTATGGGATATCTGGGATATGCACGGAGTGGACGCCAAAAGATTAGAGGAAGAAATGCAGCTTTTTAAGGTGCGCAGGATACAGACAGCAGATGACCGGAACGAGAACGCACGCGCCAGGTATCAGAAACTGTGCAGTTGCCTGCACAATGCGGGGATCGCACAAAAAGATGCGCTGCTTGTGACAGAAGATGCGGGGCTGGCGGGCTATGTGTATGATTTACGGTACGGAAAGCCGCTGATTGCTGGGGAGGATGCCTGCGAGGAGGAGACGGTGCAGCAGGAAGCACTGCCGGGAATGGGCGTAGTGTTTTTTGAAAGGGAAGGAAGCCGGGCGGAAGTATCGGCGGATATGGTTGTGCTGGGGTTTGAGGAGGCAGGGGTGCAGTTTATGGATCGGGTGTTAAAGCGCAGGAACCGGCTGCCCTGGAATATCTTATATACAAGGCGCACATGCGTGCGGGAGATTACGCTGGGGGATCTGGATGAATTGTACAGGCTGTATGAGGGAGATGGGATGACGGATTATACGGATCCACTGCTGGAGCGTGCTCTGGAGGAAGCGTATACAAGAAGCTATATTGACTATATGTACTATTATTATGGATATGGCATGTGGGTAGTGTTGGACAAAGAGACGGGGAAGCTGATCGGCAGGGCGGGGATTGAGCACCGCGAGACGCAGGACGGTGTTTTGATGGAGCTTGGGTATGTGATCGGGACAGCGTATCAAAAGCAGGGCTATGCCACAGAGGTATGCCAGGCGATTGCCGCATATGCCGCAGAGGAGCTTGGAATCGAACAGCTTCACTGTTTTATCCATCCGCACAATAACGGATCGCTGCGCGTAGCGCAAAAACTGGGGTTTACACTGTGTGCAGAGCCAGACGCGAAACAAAAGGAATTGCTGCATTTTTGTAAAAATATGGGGAGCTGAACAATGACAGCAGAAAGTATTCATATTATTTTCTGTCTGCTCATAAGATAAATCAGGACAAAGGAAGGCTTATATCGGCGAAGATTTCAAAAGTGAGGAGGATAGGAGATGGATAAGGAAAACCAGAAAAGCAGCGCCATGCCGATACTGGCGGACCTGGTGGCGATGTATGTCATTACGGGGCTATTGCTTGTGTTCCTGGCAGCGCTGCTGGGGCATGTAGAGATGTCGGATGCGGCGGTCAGCATTGGGATTATTGCGACTTATATTGTGTCCTGCTTTGCGGGAGGCTTTTTGATTGGCAAAAAGAAGAAGCGGAAAAAATATTTGTGGGGCTTGTGTGTGGGCGCTTTTTATTTTGCGGTGCTGCTGCTTGGAAACCTGGCGGTAAACCGGGGGCTGGACGGGCAGCTTGCACATATGCTTGCCACAGCCGTTTTATGCATTTTGTCAGGCATGGCAGGCGGGATGCTCAGTTAACGGATACAAGGAAATAGACAAAATAGACAAAAAAGAGAGCAATCGAAAAATAAAATAGTACTTTCCTTATGGGAAAAGATATGGTATACTAGCCAATAGCACAGCGGGCATCTGCTGTACCAGGCAGTATAAGCGCGGTTTTATGCGGCGCGAAGCCTGGTTTTACGAGCAGAAAAGGGAAAGGAGAATGTAAGATGAAACACATTAAGACTTTAAATACCAAAAAATTGCAGAATACGGTGAAAAAAGGCGGCTGCGGCGAATGCCAGACTTCCTGCCAGTCTGCATGTAAGACATCCTGTACCGTAGGCAACCAGTCCTGCGAGCAGGGCAAATAGGATACGGGAAATGCATGGGAGCGTGTTTAAAAGCTGTTTTAAACACGCTCTGAGAGTTTCGCAGCAAATTTACAGTGTAAGATCAGCAAAAAGGCCGTCCGCAACGCGTGCGGTCATTTGTGCGTCTTATTTTCAGATGGGGGATGAGGCAGGCGTTGAAGTATCAGGTTCATCAATATAAAAATAATGGCTATAATATCGTTCTGGATGTAAACAGCGGGGCAGTCCATGTAGTAGATGATGTCGTCTATGACGTGCTTGCGCTGTATGAGCAATGTCTGGAAACGTGCGAAAAAAAAGCGCAGCCGCAGGAGCGGCGAATGGAAATGGGCGGCGGCAATGTGTTGCAGGAGATTACAGCACGGCTGAAGGACAAGTACCCGCAGCAGGAAGTGGCGGAAGCGTTTGGCGAGCTGATGGAGCTAAAGGAAGCCGGGCAGTTGTTTACCGCAGATGCATATGAGGATGTGATTTTTGATTTTAAAAACCGCCAGACGGTTGTCAAGGCGCTCTGCCTGCATATTGCACATGACTGTAACCTTGCCTGTCGGTACTGCTTTGCTGAGGAAGGGGAATACCATGGGCGCCGGGCGCTGATGAGCTATGAGGTAGGGAAGGCGGCGCTGGATTTTCTGATTGCAAATTCCGGCAGCAGGCGCAATCTGGAAGTGGATTTTTTTGGCGGAGAGCCGACTCTGAACATGGACGTTGTCAAGGAGCTGGTAGCATATGGCAGGCAGCAGGAAAAGCTGCATAACAAAAATTTCCGCTTTACACTGACGACGAATGGTGTTTTACTAAATGAGGATATTATGGAATTTGCCAATCGTGAAATGGCAAATGTAGTACTCAGCATAGACGGCAGGAAAGAGTCCAACGACTATATGCGCCCGTTTCGAAATGGCGCCGGGAGCTACGACATGATTGTGCCGAAGTTCATAAAGTTTGCACAGAGCAGGAATCAGCAGCAGTATTATGTGAGGGGGACGTTTACGCATCACAATCTGGATTTTTCCAGGGACGTGCTGCATCTTGCCGACCTTGGATTTACACAGATTTCTGTAGAACCGGTCGTGGCACAGCAGACAGAGGATTATGCGATCCGGGAAGAGGATCTGCCGCAGCTTTTTGAACAGTATGACTTGCTGGCAAAGGAGATGATCCAGCGTGAAAAAGAAGGGCGCGGTTTCAACTTCTTCCATTTTATGATAGATCTGGAAGGCGGGCCTTGTGTGGCAAAGCGCCTGTCGGGCTGCGGCTCCGGGACGGAATATCTCGCCGTGACGCCGTGGGGCGACCTGTATCCATGCCATCAATTTGTCGGAAACGAGAAATTTTTGATGGGAAATGTGACGGACGGCGTGAAAAATACGCAGGTGCGTGAGTTGTTTTTAAGCTGCAATGTGTATGCAAAGGAAAAATGCAGGGATTGTTTCGCCCGGTTTTATTGCAGCGGCGGCTGTGCGGCAAATGCGTACAACTTTCACGGAGATATCCATGAGGCGTATGAGATTGGCTGCGCTTTGCAGAAAAAACGGGTAGAATGCGCGATCATGATGAAAGCGGCGCTGGCACAGGAGTAGGCGGCAAATACAGACGGCAGAATTTCAGTGAATTAAGGAAGGGATAAAAGCATGAAAAAAGGAAAAGGCATTACAATACTATGTATTGTCCTGGCTTGTATACTTGGTTTGGGATATTACGCGTCGATTATCCTGTCTTCGACGGGGCGCGGGGAAAACCAGAACATTACACTGGGGCTTGACCTGGCAGGCGGCGTCAGCATTACGTACCAGATCGTGGATGAAGATGCGACGGCAGAGCAGATCAGCGATACGGTCTACAAGCTGCAAAGACGTGTGGAAGACTACAGCGTGGAAGCGCAGGTAGCAAGGGAAGGCAGCGACCGTATTACAGTCGCGATCCCTGGCGTTACCGATGCGAATGAGATCTTGGAAGAGCTTGGTACGCCTGGCTCGCTGGCATTCCAGGATCCGGACGGCAATGTCGTGCTGACGGGCGATGACGTGGAAACTGCGGCGGCAAGATATGTGACAAAGGACGGCAGAAACCAGGCGATTGTTGAGCTGACCTTTACGGATGAAGCGGCAGAGACATTTGCAGAGCTGACAGGCAATAACATCGGAAAGCATATTCCGATCGTATACGATGGAGAGACGATCAGCAATCCGACGGTCAATGAAAAGATCAGCGGAGGCACCGCTTCGATTGACGGTATGGAGTCCTATGAGGCTGCGGAAACACTTGCCTCCCAGATCCGTATCGGTTCTTTATCGCTGGAGCTGGAAGAGCTGTCGTCACAAGTCGTAGGCGCGTCGCTGGGGCAGGAAGCAATTTCTACCGCGCTGACAGCAGCAGCGATCGGGCTTGCCCTGATTATTGTATTTTTGATTGCTTTTTATTGGATTGCAGGCGTGGCGACCTCCCTTGGGCTGCTCATTTATGCGACTGCGGTTGTGGCAGTCATTTATCTGTTTGAGGTCACGCTGACGCTGCCTGGTATTGCCGGGGTGATCCTTGGCATTGGTATGGCGGTAGATGCGAACGTCGTAATCAATGCGCGTATTAAAGAAGAGCTGGCGCTTGGCAAATCTACCGGAGCGGCGATGAAAGCCGGATATCAAAAGGCATTGTCGGCGATTATCGACGGAAATGTGACAACGCTGATTGCAGCAGCGGTACTCGCAGCCAAAGGCTCTGGTACGGTAAAGGGCTTTGCATATACACTGGCGATCGGTATTATTTTATCTATGGTGACGGCGTTGGTCGTTACACGGTATTCGATGTATGCGATCCATGCAATCGGATTTAAAGACGTAAAATATTACGGCGTTGCGAAAGAGCGCAAGGTTGTGGATTTTATATCCAAACGGTATGTGTTTTTTGTGATCTCAGTCATACTGATTGGAGCAGGCTTTGCAGCGGAAGCCGTCAACTCGGCAGGAGGAAAAGGCGCGTTTAACTACAGCCTGGAGTTTGTCGGCGGCACCTCCACAACTGTTGACCTGGGAAAAAATTATGAATTGTCCGAGATCGATTCCGAGATTGTACCATTGATCAACGATGCTTTGGACACGGCTGAAGTACAGGTACAGAAAATCGCGGATACGACGCAGGTAGTTTTTAAAACACGCAATCTGGAGCTTTCCGAACGCGAGACGTTTGCAAAGATCTTTGAGGACAACTATTCCGTTGAAAACAGTGCGATTTCCTATCAGAATGTCAGTCAGACAATCAGTAAGGAAATGACAATGGACGCAGTCTGGGCAGTTGTGATTGCGGTTATCTTGATGCTGATTTATATTTGGTTCCGCTTCAGCGACTTCCGTTTTGCGACAAGTGCAGTGATTGCCCTGGTGCATGATATCCTTGTCGTGCTTACCTGCTACGCGCTTGTACGGATTTCCGTAGGGTCGACCTTTATCGCTGTCATGCTGACGATTCTTGGATATTCGATCAACGATACGATCGTTACGTTTGACCGTATCCGGGAAAACTTAAAATCCAAGCCAAGGGTGACCGAGTCAGAGCTAAAGGAGATCGCAAACAGGAGTATTACGCAGACTTTGTCACGCTCGATCAATACCTCTGTGACGACGTTTGTGATGGTACTGCTGCTGTATATCCTCGGCGTGGCTTCGATCCGGGAGTTTGCACTGCCGCTTATGGTAGGCGTGATCAGCGGTACGTATTCTTCCATCTGCATCGCGACGGAGCTTTGGTTTGAAATGAAAATCCATCAGAAGGCTTCGGGGCAGGTGAAAAAAGGCGCTAAGGCAAAGAAGATGGCATAACGAAAAGGGGCTGCCGCACTAGGGATTGCATATATTTTTCTTAGTGCGACAGCCCTTTTTTATATTCAGATGTTTGGCAAAGCCAGGCTATTTTTTTTCTTTTGTCCGCCCCAGCAGATAATCGACACTTACATCATAGTAATCTGCCAGCTTAATAAAAATTTCAATCGGTATATTTATTTTCCCAAGTTCATATTTCGAGTAGGTTGTCTGCTTGACGTTCAGGTAATTGGCAAGTTCGATTTGTTTTTTATCGTTATCTTCCCTTAAATTTCTGATATTTGGAAAAACCATTAGAATCCTCCTGCAAAGTGTAATTTTTTATTATTATTTTAAAAAGTCGTGAAAAGACTATTGCAAAATAGTCGCAATGCGACTATAATAAAGACAGCGTAGATATAGAAAGAAAACCATAAACAGCCAATTTCCCTGAGCTTGTGCCGTGTGAAGATACATACGGAGTTATGGTACTGAATTGAAAATCCCTTAAATCAAACAGTTTTCTGTCTGCGCAGCCCCTGCCTGAGTCTATCTGGGCAGGGGCTTTTCAGCATAGGCAAGCCCTGGCTTTATGGCGCATGGGCGAGTGCCTGCGGCGACTTTTCCCTATTTACTACTTGAAATTATGGCCTTGTCCATATATAATTATGCCTGATACGATTGCAAAATTACCCTGGCAATCAAGCTGCGGAATAAGGAGAGGGCTTGCTCCAGGGGACATATTATAAGGAAGGAGCATTTCATTATGTACACGTTAGAAGATATTCGGGCAGTAGATGCGCAGGTAGCGGAAGCGATTACAGCGGAGCTAGATCGGCAGAACAGCCATATTGAGCTGATCGCGTCTGAAAACTGGGTAAGCCCGGCAGTGATGTCTGCGATGGGCAGTGTGTTGACAAATAAATATGCAGAAGGATATCCGGGGCACAGATATTATGGCGGCTGTGAATGTGTGGACGTCGTGGAAGAACTGGCGAGGGAGCGTGCAAAAGAGCTGTTTGGATGTGCATATGCCAATGTGCAGCCGCATTCCGGCGCACAGGCGAATATGGCAGTGCAGTTTGCATTATTGCAGCCAGGCGATACGGTGATGGGTATGAACCTTGACCATGGCGGGCACTTGACACATGGAAGCCCGGTTAATTTTTCAGGCTCTTATTTCCATATCGTTCCTTATGGGGTAAACGACCAGGGCTTTATCGATTATGACAAGCTGATTGAGACGGCAAAGGAATGCAAGCCAAAAATGATTATTGCAGGAGCTTCCGCTTATGCGCGGACGATTGATTTCCAGAAATTCCGGGAAGCGGCAGATGCGGTCGGCGCTTATCTGATGGTAGATATGGCGCATATTGCAGGGCTGGTAGCTGCCGGGCTGCATCCGTCGCCGATCCCTTATGCAGATGTAGTGACGACAACAACGCATAAGACGCTGCGTGGGCCGAGGGGCGGCATGATTTTGTGCAGGGACGCAGAACTGGCGAAGAAATTTAAGTTTAACAAGGCTGTATTTCCTGGCACACAGGGAGGCCCTTTGATGCATGTCATTGCAGCGAAGGCTGTCTGCTTTCAGGAAGCGCTGGATCCTTCGTTTAAAGTATACCAGCAGAATATTATCGATAATGCGCAGGCGCTGTGCAAAGGGCTGCTGGAGCGCGGGATCGGCATTGTATCCGGCGGTACGGACAACCATCTGATGTTAATTGACCTGACCGGGTTTGGGCTGACTGGAAAAGAAGTGGAAGCAAGGCTGGATCTGGCGCATATTACAGCCAATAAGAATACGATTCCAAATGACCCGCAGAAGCCGACGGTGACGAGCGGCATCCGTCTGGGAACTCCGGCAGTAACATCCAGGGGAATGAATACGCAGGATATGGGCGAGATTGCAGAGGCGATCGCGATGATGATTAAAGAAGGGGACGCGGCGGCTGAGAAGGCGCTGGCGATTACAACCGCGCTTACTGCAAAGTACCCGTTAAAATAATACAGAAGCTGCGGGCGATGTTTGACATGTTCCGTTTGGATATTGTTTGGAGGAAACAGAGATGTTGGATATTAAATTTGTCAGGGAAAATCCTGGCCTGGTAAAACAGAATATTAAAAATAAATTTCAGGAGAAGAAGCTTCCGCTTGTAGACGAAGTGATCGAGATGGACGCAAAAGCACGCAGGGCAAAGCAGGAGGCGGATACGCTGCGTGCAAACCGCAACCAGCTTTCCAAGCAGATCGGTGTGCTGATGAAGGAAGGGAAAAAGGATGAGGCGGAGGCAGTCAAGGCGCAGGTGGCCGCCGATGCAAAGCGCCTGGAGGAATTGGAGGCGCAGGAGAAGGAGTTACAGGAAAAGGTGTTAAGCAATATGATGGTAATTCCAAACATCATCGACCCTTCTGTGCCGATCGGGCCGGATGATTCCTGCAATGTGGAGATTCAAAAGTATGGGGAGCCGGCGGTGCCTGATTTTGAAGTGCCGTATCATACACAGATTATGGAACGCTTTGACGGGATCGATCTGGATGCTGCGGGCAAAGTGGCGGGCAACGGCTTTTATTACCTGATGGGCGATATCGCAAGGCTGCATTCGGCGGTGATTTCGTATGCGAGAGATTTTATGATTGACCGCGGCTTTACCTACTGCGTGCCGCCGTTTATGATCCGCAGCAGTGTGGTGACCGGGGTGATGAGCTTTGAAGAAATGGATGCGATGATGTATAAGATCGAAGGGGAAGATTTGTATTTGATCGGGACGTCGGAGCACTCCATGATCGGAAAGTTTATCGATACGATCAATGACGAAGAAAGCCTGCCGTATACGCTGACAAGCTATTCTCCGTGCTTCCGCAAGGAAAAGGGCGCCCACGGCATTGAAGAGCGCGGGGTGTACCGGATCCATCAGTTTGAAAAGCAGGAGATGATCGTTGTATGCAAGCCGGAGGAATCGATGCAGTGGTATGACAAGCTGTGGCAGAATACGGTAGACCTGTTCCGCAGCCTGGATATCCCGGTGCGGACACTGGAATGCTGCTCCGGCGACCTGGCGGACTTAAAAGTAAAATCGTGTGACGTCGAAGCATGGTCGCCGCGCCAGCAGAAATATTTTGAAGTCGGAAGCTGCTCGAATCTTGGGGACGCACAGGCGCGCAGGCTGAAAATCCGTGTCAAAGACAAGGAGAAACAGAAATATTTTGCGCATACGCTAAACAATACGGTAGCAGCTCCTCCTCGGATGCTGATTGCGTTTTTGGAAAACAACTTAAACGCGGACGGCAGCGTCAATGTGCCGAAAGCGCTGCGTCCATATATGGGCGGGGCAGAGAAGCTTGTTCCGAAAAAATAAGCTTCAAAAGCACGCTTTTTATAAGGAAGATGGGGCGGAGATGGAGAATAAAGAAACAGTAACAAAAGCTGCCGCAAAACAGGATGCAAAGGCAGAGCAGGATAACGGCAGGCATATAGATCAAGCCTGGGAAGAAATGTACCAACGGGCATCCGCAGTGCAGAATGGCAGGAGCATCTCGGATTATGTGGAGGCAGGCGGTGTTGCGGCAGCGGTTCTCGGGGCGTCCGGCAGGATTTATACCGGGGTGTGCGTGGATACCTGCTCAACGCTTGGCATTTGTGCAGAACGCAATGCGATTTTTCATATGCTTACCGAAGGTGAGCAGGAGATCAAAAGGGTGCTTGCGATTATGCCGAACGGGCATGTCGGGCCGCCCTGCGGCGCCTGCCGTGAGCTGATGGTGCAGTTAATGCCGCAAACTTACAAAGAGATTGAAATCATGCTTGACTATGAGCAGAAGCAGGTTTGCACGCTTGGTGATCTGACGCCAAGGTGGTGGATTTCATAACCCGCAGCAGAGCAGGACAGACAGGATTCCATACAGAAATAAAATAAAAGCACGTTTGAATAAAATGCTGTAAGCAGTTTTCAAACGTGCTTTTATGCGATACGCAGCTTTTGTAAAGGAGTATCCTATGTCAGTCTATAGAGGATGGAGGACAAATGCTCAATGAACTACAAAGATGTAATCGCAATATTTGAAAACAACATAAAAAGAAGTGTTGTTCAAATAGAACGTTGCAGTGTTGGTATTGCGAACTATGTTTTTATTGTTTCCACTGCAAACGAAAAGTTTATTCTCAGATGCAGTAAAGATGAGAATGCCTATAAAGATACCGTTTATTGGCTTAATAAGTTGTCTGTATGTGAAATTCCGATACCGATTGTTTTGTCGGAGGGAAAATACAAAGACTATTCTTATCTGATTCTCTCCTATATCCGTGGAGATGATATTGGTAATGTCTATTGCAAATTGAATGATAGCGAGAAAAAGCAAATTGCCAAGGAAGTAGTTAAGATACAGCGAAAGGTTTCAAGGCTTGATATCCGGGCGGATGCGGAATGGACATGGAACTGCTTTGTTGACGAAATGCTGAATCGTGCTGAAGAGAGAATAAAAAGAAAAAACTATTTTGACTTTAACAAAATATATATCATAAAGAAATTACAACAAGAAATACAGGAATATTTGGATAAGGTTCCGCCAGCACCGTATTTGGATGATATCAGCACAAAAAACCTATTGATTTATGAGGGTAATGTATCCGGGATAATAGATATTGATTGGATGGGATTTGGTGATATGCTTACCTTTGTTGCAATGACGAGGGTTGCATTACTCAATATGGATTTGGATACCAAATATATTGATTATCTATTGGACGAGATTCATCCAAACACGATAGAGTACAAAGCGTTTATATTCTACTGTTTGATTTATTGTGTGGATTTCATGGGGGAAAGAGGTATGCAATTTCTTGATAAAACGATTCCAGTAAATGAAAATATAATCAAGAGATTGAATGATATCTTTGACTTTCTTATGGAAGAATGGAACAAATATTGCAAACGGTAAATTCAAATTTATCAGTTAGTACAAATACAATTATAATGAAAGGGATTAAATATATGGTGCGAGTAGCAATAGTTGGATGTACAGGGAAACTGGGTAATGTTATCATGAAAAATGCTTTAAGCAGAAAAGATATTGAAGTGAGTTATGCCATTGCTAGAAAAGGAAACCGATTTGTAGGTCAGACTATATCCGAACTTGTGGGAGGAGAATTTGATTTACCAATCATTGATGATATAGAAGTTGCAAAGGATTGTGACATCTTTATTGATTGTACTAATGCAGAAACTTTTATGTATGATAGTTATTTCAAATATGAAAAGATGGGAAAGGCACTTGTTATAGCTACAACTGCTTTTTCTAATGAAGATATGGAAAAGATTGGAAAACTGGCTATTAACATTCCTGTCTTTATTTCAGGAAATTTTAGTGTTGCATTACATGATTTTATTGAGACTTTAAAGTTTTATGTAAAGAGTATAAGTTTAGATACAGATATCCAAATAGTAGAGTATCACCATAATCAGAAGAAGGATGCTCCGAGCGGAACTGCTCTTATGATAAAAGACGCTCTTTTAGATGCAAACAAAAAAATCAACAAAGAAAAAGTGAATATTTGCAGTATACGAGGTGGAAATATATTCGGAGAACACGAAGTTATTTTTGCAAATTGCAAAGATGAAATCGTTACATTTAAGCATCAAGTATCATCGAGAGAAACTTTTGCTGACGGTGCAATTGAAGTATCAGTATGGACAGCAAAGCAGACAAATGGACTATATGATATGAATAGTTTCTGCAATCGTTTAATTGAATAAAAACATGTACAAATTCCAGTTTTTTCTGGAATCCGGAGAATAGGGAACCCGGCTTCTTTTTCATGCGTGGGCAAATCGAGTAGGGGAGATTAAGTCTCCCCTCTCACACCACCGTACGTGCCGTTCGGCATACGGCGGTTCAACATAACTTCAAAGCATGACGCTCATTATAATAGTCAAGACAACTTACAAGCCCTGCCTTGGCTAGTACATCTTTGGAAATTGCTCTGGCCACACATGTCTTTGTGGCAACCCAGTAATAGCGGTTACCGCAGTACGCTGTCAGCCGTGCCAGGTCTTTATCTATCCCGAGCTTCTGCAATCCCCATTGCCGTTTCTTCGGTACTTTCCACTGTTTCCAGATAATAATTCTGAGCCTTGTCCTCAGATGTGCGTCAATCTCTGTCATTGCCGTTTTCATGGAGCCTAGAGCGTAGTAGTTTATCCATCCCCTTGTCACTTGATTGAGTTTTGCAATCTTACCTGTGACTGTTCCTGGCATTTTCCTGTAAGTCAGTTCTTTCAGCCTTCTCTTGAGTTTCTTCACAGAATCCTGATACGGTCTGCATCTCCACTCCTTTGTCCTGCTGTCCTTGTAGAACCCAAAGCCGAGATATTTCAGTTTTATCGGTCTCGTGATGTGGGTCTTGGTCATATTGACTTTAAGCCCAAGTTTCCTCTGTATCCAGTCCGTCACCGTTCCATAGCTTCACTCATTTTCATATCCTCCATTTTCCTAATTTTGAGCGCAAAA
>CAMWXD010000049.1 GCA_947178105.1 uncultured Eubacterium sp.
CGATTTTTATACCAGGGAGTATTTGTTAGATGAAAATGCAGCATTGGATGCCAGACTTTATGAGCCAGACGATTTCATCCTGTCGGAGTGTCAGGAGAAATGTTATGAACACTTTGCAAAGGGAAAAGAGGAGGAGATTCATGCCGCTAATTTGTATGATGGAATTAAATTTATGAGTTCCTGTATTTGCGGTTGTGTTATTTACCTTCTGGCAGGGAAAATAGCGATGCAGGGCGCGATTGGCACAGGGAGTATTCTATTGCTGTATGCAGCGGTCACTATGGTGATTGAAGCGCTTTCGCATATTGCACAGATGATTACCGACCTCCGTAATAATAATGAGCATCTGATTAAATTTTTTCAGTATATGGATATGCCTGAAGCAGGAGGCGAAATAACAGATGATGGTACGCTGGCATTGGAAGAATTGGAAGTTGTAAATCTTAGTTTCCGTTATCCAGAAAGTGATGCCTATGTTTTGAAAAATATAAATCTAAAACTCCATGCCAGAGATAAACTGGCAATCGTGGGGGAAAACGGGTCTGGCAAAACGACTTTGATTAAGCTGATCTGTAGATTGTATCAGCCTTCGGAGGGGAAGATTTTACTCAATGGAACAGATATTGCAGATATTCCTTTTGAGAAATATATTGCCTGTATTGCTACCGTATTTCAGGATTTTTCTTTATTTCCTTTTTCTATTGGAGAGAATATTGCGGCATCCAGAGATTATGATGTGGCAAAGGTGGAAGAAGCGCTTGCAAAGGCCGGATTAGAGGAGAAGCTTTTGCAGTGGAAGAATGGAGTCCGGCAGCCGATTTTTAGTGATTTTGACGAGAATGGCGCAGGCCTCTCTGGCGGTGAACAGCAAAAGGTGGCGATAGCCAGGGCCGTATATAAGGATGCAGAATTGATGGTTCTCGATGAACCGACGGCGGCTTTAGACCCTTATGCAGAATATGAAATTTATAAAAATTTTAGTGAGATTACAGAAGGTAAAACCTTGATTTCAATTAGCCATCGCTTATCCTCCTGCCGTATGTGTGACAGGATTCTTGTGCTGGGCGAGGGGAAAGTTTTGCAGGAAGGAGCCCATGAGGAGCTTGTTAAGGATTTGGATGGGAAATATTATGCACTTTGGAGTGCACAGGCACAGTACTATTACGATTTTGAACCAAATACCCAGCAATAATTAGGACAGGGGGCTGATCATGCTATGGTATTACAGCCCTCAAGAAAAATGCTTAGATACATATTGTACCTTTTGCATAGTAATTTCATTTTTATCTGTCACTCATGATTTTTACAAGCAGATCAAATCGGTTCCCACGCTGTAATTGTTTTGTGTTATTGCGCACTAATTTTGCTCTGACATTTCAAGTTCAGGATTTGTCAAAATGTGATTAATCATTGGTTCAGGATATTTTGCAAATAACTCAGGCTGTACCTTTTGTGTATTTCTCCAAATAGCGTATTCCTTGGAAAAAATTTTATGATCTGGCATAGGTAACTGCCGAAACAGTTCTTCGTCCCACAAACAGGCGGCAAGCTGATATAATCCATGTGCAGGTACAAAAAGCAATTTATCTGTATCAGCATCAAAATCCGTCCTCATAACCCCTTTACACACAAGTTCTAATTGCACTCCCGCTTCTTTTGGGTTTTTCTCATACATCGCAAGTAAGTAAGCGACTGTCGCCCGTTCCCATTGAGGCCTTTTTCCAGATACGAATTTTTTTGCCCTTGGAACAGCATCATCCAAAACGCTGTTGTCCCTGCGCCAAAGCCCGATCAGCATATTGGTGGCGGGCCTGTATGCAGGAAAAATATGTGTTACCCGTTCCGTTTTGTGGGGGACAAGCAGATCCAGTGTTTTTCTATTTCCCACAGCAAGAGCGTCCAGCATATCAAGAAACGCCCAATAAAGAGACGATCCACACGTCAAAGAACAAAAACTTCTGAAACAATTTTCCTGATAAATAAGGTTATTCAGCCTATTCCAATCCTTATCCATCAGCACCTTCCCTAAACATTCTGCATACGGAAAAAATCCGATCTTTGCGTAGATACACTTGGAGACCTTCCCTGTTTTGCGATACTGTTCCATCATAAAATTGATATGTATCTCTATTACTTGTGACAGTTCTCCCCACCCGTTTCGATATGCTTTCGTAATTCTTTTCCATTCCTCTATAAATTCTGTTTCCCAATTTGTATGCTCTGCTGCCATATGGATCACCTCTTTTTCTTTAGTATAGCATAGAAACAATAGGATATCAAATAGTTACTTTTCACACCCAGACCTTTGCACTCCGCTGCAAAGGTCGTGAGAACGTGTAAATTCAGCCTAGAAGGCATCCAGTCCTTCGCCAAAGGCGAATTTTCAATGGACTGGATGCCGTTACTTTTCACAGCACAGCCGTTTTGTGGCTGGGGTGTGAAAAGTAACATCAAATAAACTGTAGGAAAGGAAGAATTTTTTATCCACTTGTAGATTGTGCATTCCTTTGTTATAATAACATTAAATTATGTGAATGTGCTAAACTAAACGCAGAGGTAAATTGGGATTTAAGGAGGATCAGAATATGCAGGAGGCTGTATGGAAAATACAAAAATTAGGAGTGCCGCCGGAGGGCTTTGAAGATGGCGGATGTCCAGGAACGGATGGATTTCCATCGGATGAAACCCTCGATCTGTGGGACGAATATCAGGATGCTGTGGTGGCTATCAGCCAGCCTGTTACATGGGAAGAAGCGGAAGCCTTGATCAAGTGCTGCCCTACTGACCGAATGGCTGGAGTGGAATGGTCGTTATTGCACTGTATAGAAAGCTGTGTATCGAACCGTGATTTGCTGGAAACACCGGGTGAATTAGAAAAATATAAGAACTTAATTAAAAAATGCAATTCAGATATGATGAAAGAAATGTTGTTGGAACGATTGGATTCGTATCTTTTAATGGAAACCACAAAACAGTTTGAAAACGAAATTGCACCTTTCTACTGGGCGGAGGGAGGCACTGGCGCGTCTGTCTGTTTAAGCGAAGTGGGCGAATATCTGCAAGAGATTTTTGACACCCGCGCAGACGAGGGCTTTATTGGCAATGGTTATGATTGGGGGAGCCTGGCTCAAGTGTTTTTGGATGAAAAGTGTCCAAAACTGCAGGAAAAAATCAATTTTGACCCAGAAGCAGGTATGTTCTGTGCTTATTCAGAAGATAAAGAAGCGTTGGCGGACTTTATTCTTTGCTTCAAGAGGGCGTGTGAAGATAGAAACTTAATTTTGGACTTGTTCAGCCGGGCTGGACTGGATTGACCAGAAAAATGAGAGTCCGTAACATGAGGGAAAAGGATATCACATGAGGTAAATTGGTATGAGAAAGGTTGTTTTATTTATAGCAATGAGTCTTGACGGCTATATTGCGGATAGCCGTGGCGGAGTAGGCTGGTTAAATGGACAAGACAGCGATATATTCCAACTCTTTTAGGGTCTGGTATTCGGCTGTTTGGAAATCTGGAAAACGAAATAAAGCTGAAATTGCTTAAAACGCAAACATACAATGGAATCACAGATTTGGTTTATGTACGTAGATAAGGATTCTTCCAACGCCGCCCCAAGCCAGTCCGCCGCTCTATCATCCGGGAGCCAATTTATCCGTCTTCTTCACAATAGTATTGAAAATACTGTTTTTTAAAAGCTGGATAAGCTCCCCTGGGAAGATAGATCTGTTTTCCGTTATCCAGATGTATCATCTGTGTGCTGATGCTTTCTACATGTATGAGGTTTACAATGTAAGAAACGCCCGCTTTTGCAAATGCTTTATATTCAGCAAGCATCTCGTATAATTTTGCCATTGTCAGCCGCAGCAGATACTGTGTTCCGTCATTCAGATAAAGCTGCTGGCATTTTTTCTGTGCTTCGATATATAAGATGTTCTGGACGGGTATTCGGCAGAGGCTGCTGCCAATTCTTATAAGCAGGTATTTCTTTTGGCCTTCATTTATTTTTTTCCACACTTTGTCAAGAACCTGGAACAGTTCATGCTGGGATATGGGTTTTAAAAGGTACTGTACGGCGTCTACCTGAAAAGCTTCCAGTGCATATTCTCTGGAAATGGTCAGAAAAATGATGCTGCACCGGCTTCCCATTTTCCGCAGTTCTTTTGCTGTGTCTACGCCAAGTTTTCCAGGCATGAAAATATCTATGATAAGCAGGTCTGGCGTATAGTTTTTTTCCTGTACCATCCAAAGAAGTTCTTCTGCTTTTTGAAACTGTCTGATGGAAAATGTGAATTCGGGGTGCTGGTCCTGATAGAGCTTCAGCATGTTTTTTGATTTGTCAAGTTCTTCTGGTTTGTCGTCGCAAAGTGCAATATAATACATGAAACACCTCTTTTGCAGTCACTTAGTAGGATTTTTGCGTGTCAAATGTTATTATAACTGTTTTCCGGGGAAAAACAATACACAATCTGACATGTTTTAGTTATTGCGTGTGAACAATAGCTTTACAGAAAAGCAACACAGAGAAAGGCTTCCGCAGCATTTTAGATGCGCAAAAGTCGATTGTTGGATTCATGATCTTTAGAAACTCCTCTGCTGTCGGATGCGTGCGTGGTAACTTTACAAATGATGCCGGGAAACATACAAAACATTCCTGAGAACTTTCAAAAGAATACATGGTTTGCTATACTTGGTTCAGAACAAAAATGCTGAGTGCAGGGAGGGGAATTATGTTAAAAGGATTTGTCCGGCAGCTTGTTCAGATTGGATTAGCGATGGCTGCTATCTTTTGGGCTGGAAACTGGGCAGTCCGTTATGCATATGAAAACAGAGGATATGATGCAATAGGCGGAGAATATTTATTTATTCCAGTCGTTTATCTGGGCGTTTATGAAGGAATCAGCTTGCTTTTGGATATACTGGAAGAAATACGCAGTAACAGGCTCAGAAAACGGCAGATGGAACAGGCAGTCCAAGATGAAAGGAGTTAAGGAAAGATGTTAGGAGGTTCCATTTGGGTGTCAATATTTCGAAATTGTCTGGGAGCATATTTAATCATGTCGGTATTTCTGATGCTGGACCGTCCCAGGTTTTCTAAGAACAGAATGGTATACGGCTATCTTATGTTTATTGTACTGGCAGGAATTTCGTTCGGTATCTGGTATGTGCTGGATAATGAAAGTTTTATCCGTTTTTCTCCCATATCGTCCATACCAGTGTGCGGGATTTTTGGCATATATATGAGCAGGGATACGATCTATCTGTCTTTATATAAAATATCGCTTGGATTCTATCTGCTGGCTTTGATTGTAGTTGCAGGCATTGATATTTCGCGTGTTTTTTTCGCGGGAAGCATATGGGCGGATATTATTGTCCGTATTTTGTTAGTAGCAGGAATTCTTTTGTTCATTAAATCTAAGGTCAGAAAACCTTTTCTGGAAGGGATTGATTATCTGAGAGAAGAAATGGACTGGTTTAGTGCGGTTACGGTAGTAGTATCGATCCTGATCTCGGCGCTGTCAGCGTTCTGGCCTGGTGCGCGGGAGCTGTCTATGATCCGGCTGCTTCGAATTGTCATGCTGTTTTTTATGGCGGGGGTCGTTCAGTATCTGGTATTTCAGGTTTACCTGCACAGGGGAAAAGAACGCCGTTACCAGGTGGAAAATGAACTGCTTGAAACAAATGAACGGCTGATCCAGCGCCAGATGGAGCTGATGCATGAGTCGAAGGAGGAACTGGCCAGAATCCGCCATGATTCCAGGCATCACTGCCTTTTAATAGAAGAATATATCCGCAGTGGAGATAAAGAAAAGCTGATTGCTTATGTAAAACAATACCGGTCAGAATTAGAGAGCCGGGAACTGGAAGAAAAGCATACTGCCATGCACTGCAGTGAAACGGTAAAAAATATTTTGTCAGTCTATACAAAACGGGCGGAGGAAGAAAATATTGAAGTGACGGTGGATGCAAGAATTGCCGGAGATATTGCGATCAGGGATATTGACCTGGTAGCTGTGATCGCAAATATTTTTGAAAATGCGATTCATGGATGCTGTATGTCTTTTGCGCCGGAGAAAAAAATTCAGATGTCGGTAACAAGAAAAAGAAATAAAATTGTGATTCAGTGCAGAAATACCTGTGCCCCAAATGTGAAATTGAAGCATGGGCTGCCAGAGCCTGCTAGGGATGGAGGCGGAACGGGGATTTTGAGTATTTTAAAGGTAGCTTCCTATTATAATGGGGAGACGGAGTTTTTCGTGGAGGGGGAGATGTTTGTCGTCAGGATATTGCTGAATATAAATATTGAAGTTTCTGGTGAATAGTAGTATAATTATAAAAAATATATGGCAGGCCTGCTAAAATCCAGTGGTCTGCCATGCAGTGAATCAGCGTGTAGCCTTTGGCGTAAATCCAGCAGCCAGGGTTATAGGCTGTTTTTTTGGAATTTATGCCAGACGGGGCTGCATCGTTCACATGGACAGGGAGGGAAAGAAACCATGTGGAACTATATCAGACAATATTTATTTTTTGCAGTCCTTGCAGGCTTATTTATGATCGGCGAGGTGATCATGGACCTGGTTCAGCCGGGCATTATGCGCAGGATTGTAGATGATGGGGTGCTTGGTGTGGGCAAGGGCGGCGTCCCCGATTTACACCTGATCTGGATGCTTGGGCTGCAAATGGCGTGCCTTGTCCTGTTTGGAGGGCTTTGCGGTTCCCTCAACAATGTATTTGTCCATATTTCCAGCCAGAATATCGGCAATGAGATGCGCAAGGATTGCTTCCGCAGGATTATGGCTTTTTCCTTTCCGCAGCTTGACCGCTTCGGCACTGGTTCCCTGGTGACGAGGGTGACGAACGATATTACGCAGGTGCAGGCGTTTGTCTCCCTGTTTGTGCGCGGAATGATCCGCACCTTGCTTCTCACTTTCGGAAGTATGTATTGTATGTTCCGGCTGAATCTGCATTTTGGATTGATTGTACTGTGTGCGTTTCCATTTTTGATCGGTGTGATCCTGTTTTGCCTGTGGAAAGCAAACCCGCTGTTTTCCAAATTGCAGGCACAGCTTGACGCCATGAACGCCATTATGCAGGAGGATGTGTCTGGCATCCGCATCATAAAGGCATGTGTCAGGGAAGCTTATGAAAAGCTGCGCTTTGGGAAAGCAAATGACGAACTGACGCAGACGCAGTTGCGTACGCTGGTAATTTTCGCATTTATGAATCCCCTTACCAATGCGCTGATGTATGTAACCGTTACGATTCTTTTGCTGGCAGGGGCGATGGAAGCAGGAAACGGCAGCGCCACGCCGGGATCTGTGATGGCTGCGATTACCTACACTACGCAGCTCCTTAATGGCATTTTGATGCTTGTGATGTTGTTTCAGAATATTTCCAGGGGAAATGCTTCCTGGAAACGGGTAAAAGAACTGCTGAGCAGTACACCGGAGCTCAGGGAGGGAACTTTTGACGGGAAAACCAAGGTACAAGGTGAAATCGAATTTCGCAACGTTTCGTTTGCCTATCCTGGAAGCAGCCAAAATGTGCTTTCACAGATCAATCTAACCATACATAAAGGGGAAACCGTGGCAATTCTGGGAGCGACCGGATGCGGCAAAACAACATTGGCAAGCCTGATTCCTCGTTTTTACGATGCAGGCAGCGGCACGGTTTTGGTGGATGGAATCGACGTAAAGGAATACCAGCAGGAGGCGCTTCGGGATAAAATTGCGGTAGCGATGCAAAAAAGCGAGCTGTTTTGTGCGGCGATTGGAGAAAATATTGCATGGGGGCTGCCGGGAGCGGATCGGATGTCGATAAAATCCGCAGCTTCGATCGCACAGGCGGACGGCTTTATTTCTTCCCTGGCGGATGGATACGGGACTGCCGTTGCAGAGCGCGGTATGAGCCTGTCTGGCGGACAAAAGCAGCGGATTTCGATTGCAAGGGCTGTCCTCAAGCCTGCTGAAATCTTTATTTTTGACGATTCCACCAGTGCGCTTGACCTGAAAACCGAGGCGGATTTGTATTTGGCGCTGAAAGAGTCGCACCCTGACAGCACGAAGATCATCATTGCGCAGAGGATTGCCTCTGTGCGCACCGCAGACAGGATTGTTGTTTTGGAAAGCGGCAGTATTTCAGCCTGCGGCACGCATGAGGAATTGCTTCAATCCTGTCAGGCTTATCAGGATATTTACCATTCTCAAATAGGAGAGGATCATATCGGAGAGGAGGCGTTTCAAAATGAGTACAGGCGAGAATCGTTGGCGTAATATTCCCGGCGTGATAAACCGGAACGAACGCTTTGCAGAGGCGGAACACGCTGACAATACTGGTGAGACGGCAAAGCGGATCGTCACTTACTTTATGCGTGAAAAATCACTGGTGGCCTGTATGCTGGTGATTGTTGTATTTGGCACGTTGTGCGGCATTTATGCGCCGAGCATCCAAAGCAGCGCCGTTGATATGATTGCCGGAAAAAAAGCAGGCGTCCTTTCCCATACGCTGCTGCTGATGCTTTTTGTTTATCTGCTTTACAGCGGCTGCGGGTTATTACAGGGATTATGCAGTGCTCGGCTTGGACAAAACGTAGTAAAACGGATGCGGGAGGAACTGTTTGGACAGATCGTGGAGCTGCCTGTTCGTTATCTTGATACACATTCTCATGGAGACGTCATGAGCAGGATGACCAATGACATCGAAAATATTTCTACCACCGTCTCGCAGTCTCTGCCTTCGCTGTTTTCGGGTGTGCTTACGATCATCGGCACCGCGGCAATGATGCTTTGGTACTGTTGGCAGCTCGCGCTTCTCAGCCTTGCGACTGTCTTACTGACAGTGCTGGCAACCAAGATCCTTTCAGGAAGGGTGCGCAAATTTTCACGCCAGCGCCAAATACTGCTCGGACAGTTGAACGGAACCGTTGAAGAAATGGTTTCCGGGTATCGCACCGTTGTTGCATACAATCATCAGCATATCACGACGGATGATTTTTGCAGCACGGCGGATTCCCTTACAAAAGCCGGGATTAAAACGGATATTTTCAGCGGTGTAATGGGGCCGGTCATGAACTGTATCGGGAATATCGGGTTTGTTTTGATTGCTGCTTTTGGCGGATACTTTTCTGTGCACGGGCTGATATCGGTGGGCGTGATTTCTGCTTTTATAGTCTATGCAAAACAGTTCAGCCGACCGATCAATGAAATTGCGCAGATTTATGGGCAGCTCCAGACGGCAGTTGCCGGCGCGGAGCGGGTCTTTGCCGTGCTGGATGAGGAAGAGGAGGATAGAAACGGCGAGGCGCTTGCGAAGCAGGAAAAAGCAGAAATCACATTCCAAAATGTGCGTTTTTGTTATGAAGCAAACAACCCGGTCATCAGGAATTTTACACTGACTGTCCCGAACGGTAAAAAAGTGGCGCTGGTCGGCGCAACAGGGAGCGGAAAAACCACAATCGTCAATCTGCTTATGCGGTTTTATGAGACAGAGCAGGGAGAGATCTGTATCAACGGACAGAATATACGGGAGGTTGCAATGGACAGCCTGCGGCAGAACGTCGCGATCGTGTTGCAGGACACCGTCTTGTTTTCCGATACGGTTCGCAGCAATCTTGCCTACGGAAATGCTGCAGCAACAGATGCGCAGTTGGCGGCAGCGGTAGAAATGAGCCAGTGCCGGGAAATGATTGGGCTTCTCCCGCAGGGATATGACACCGTGCTTGCCGCTTGTGGCGCAAAGATCAGCCAAGGGCAGCGGCAGCTCCTTGCCATTGCCCGTGCATTTGTAGCCGATCCTAAAATCCTCATTCTGGATGAAGCGACATCCAATGTGGATACCCGTACCGAAAAAGCGATACAGGATGCCATGCAGCGCGTGATGCAGGGGCGCACCTCCATCGTGATCGCGCACCGCCTTTCTACGATTCGGGACTCCGACCTGATCGTTGTTATGGATCACGGCGAGATCGTAGAAAGCGGCGGCCATAAGGCGCTCCTTGCCAAAAGGGGCAAATACTATGAGCTGTATATGGCCCAGTATGCGGGATTTGCGACCTGATAAAGAGGTATGAAATGGTTGCGGCGTTGTCCGGTAAATGGAAAGAGAGGAGAAGTGAGTGCGCAGGGATGCAGATATAAACAATACGAATCATGGAAAGGATGGAATGTACTATGGAAATTAAGGAATGGAAATATGAAGATTTTCCGGAATTTGATGAGTCTGTAGAAGGTACCGTTGTACTTGTTACGACAGGAGATGAACCGGGCTGCCGTTATACCGGACAGCATGTGGAGTATGTAAAGGAAGGCGGAGTACCTTTGCATATGGAAATCCTCACGCCTTTTACAAGAAATAAGCAGGAGGGTGTGTACCCTTGCGTTGTGTTTGTGCAGGGTTCCGCATGGATGCAGCAGGATGTTCTGGTAAACATTCCTCTTTATGCGCGGCTGGCGGAAAGAGGGTATATTGTTGCTATTGTGGAATACAGGCATTCCGGGATAGCGCCTTATCCAGCCCAGGCAGTGGATGCGAGAAATGCAATCCGCTACATTAGGTCTCATGCAGAGGAACTTCATGTGAATCCGGATAAAATGATCTTAGCTGGTGATTCTTCAGGAGGACATACAGCCATGTTCGGAGGGCTGCGCCACAATGATGATTCGGACGAGAACCGGTTTCCAGGTATCTCGGCGGAAGTAAATGGAATCATAAATTATTATGGGTCGGTCAGTGTACTTTTTGAAGATGCAAACCCCTCTACACGGAACCACAAGCTTCCAGACAGTCCGGAAGGAATGGAGATGGGCGGAGTGAATCTAAGGGAAAGGCCGGATTTGTGTGAAGAGCTTTCAGCAGAGTGCCATATCAATGCAGATACGGATCTTGCGCCGGTGTTGATTTTCCATGGGACAAAAGACCGTATCGTGCATACGCGCCAAAGCGTGGATTTATATCGAAAAATGAAAGCGGCGGGGAAAGAGGTGCAGTTATATCTTATCAAAGGCGCAGATCACAGCGGCGCTGAGTTTTGGACGCCGGAAGTCATTGATATTGCAGATACATTTATCAAAAAGTGCTTTCGGGCATGAAAGAGGGCATGAGAAAGAAACGAAGATAAGCTGTTCGCGCTGCTGCAAATCCGATAAAAAATCAAGATTTCAGCTTGACATTTCCAAAGATTTTTTGTTATACTATCTGAGTCGAACAGCAAAAAGGGCGTAGAATCACGACGGTTCTGCGCCCTTGTTTTTTATGTTCGTCGTAGTTTTCAGGCAGCTTTCTCTCTAAGAAAGACTCCAAAATATTTTTATTTAGGAGGAATCTATGAACCAGTTAGAAACCAGTCAATTTTTAGGGACAGAAAAAATATCAAAGCTGATGTTGAAATTTTCCATTCCCTGCGTGTTATCTCTTTTAGTAAGTGCACTTTATAATATTGTTGACCAGATTTTTATTGGCAACAGTGAGCTGAGCGCCCTTGGAAATGCGGCAACAGGCGTTGTGTTTCCTATTTTCATCATTGCGCAGGCATTTGCATGGTGTTTTGGGGACGGCTGTGCAGCGTATCTGAACATCTGCCAAGGAAAAAAGGATACAAAATCGGCGCACAGGGCGATCGGTACAGGCATTCTTGCAACGGTTCTTGCAAGCTTTGTGCTGATTGCAATTTTCTTTCCGCTGAAAACGCAGCTTTTAACCTTGTTTGGGGCATCGGACAATACGATTGGTATGGCGGTGGAGTATTTTAATATTATTTTAGCGTTTTTCCCGGTGTATATGCTGTCAAACATGATGAACGCTGTGATCCGTGCAGACGGAAGCCCTGCATGGTCAATGGCATCTATGCTGCTTGGGGCTGTAACCAATATTATATTAGACCCTGTGTTTATCTTTGGGCTGCGTTGGGGTATGAAAGGGGCAGCGCTTGCCACTGTGATCGGGCAGTGCGTTTCCTTTATCATCAGCCTGATTTATTTTTTCCGTACCAAAACCTTTCAGCTTTGCAGGGAAAGCTTTATCCCTGATTTTAAGGCATTTTCAGGGGCATTAAAGCTTGGCATGTCTTCGTTTGTCACACAGATGACGATTGTAATTATCTCGCTCGTCTGCAACATTATGCTGGCGAAATATGGCGCAAGGTCGCAGTACGGCGTGGACATTCCGATTGCGATTATCGGAATTGAAAGCAAGGTCTTTACGGTGGTGATTAACCTGGTCGTAGGAATTGTGCTTGGGTGCCAGCCGATTATCGGGTACAATATCGGTGCGAAAAATCATGGCAGGGTAAAATCGTTATACAGGTCGATTCTTATGTGCACCGTTATCATTGGCGTCGTTTCCACTGCATTGTTTGAATTTGCGCCGCGGGCGGTTGTCGGCATTTTTGGGACGCCTACCAATATTCCAAATCCAGAAGATTATTGGATCTTTGCGGAGAAAACGTTTCGGATTTTTCTTTCGCTTGTTACATTTACCTGTATGATTAAAATGACCTCGATTTTCTTTCAGGCAGTCGGCAAGCCGGTACAGGCGGTGATTTCGTCCATGATCCGGGATATTGTCTGCTTTGTTCCGCTGATTCTGATTCTGCCGGCATTCTTCGGCATCGAGGGGATTTTATTTGCAGCTCCCGCAGCAGATTTCATTGCAATGCTTGTAGCTTTAGCATTGACCGTTTCGTTTTTAAGATCGTTAAAGGAAAAGCCGGATGCAGAGACGGCGCCTGCTGCCTTGGCTCCTTCAAAAGAAGGCGTTATTATTACGATTGCAAGAGAACATGGCTCTTCTGGCAAGCAGATCGGGAAATTAGTCTCTGAACGGCTTGGGATACCGTTTTACTATAAGGAAATGACCGTGCTTGCCGCGCAGGAAAGCGGCTTGGACAGGGAATTTATTTCTGATCTTAATGCCAACTCTCCTGCTGTGCTCCACAGCCTTTATCTTAGTACCGACGTGGTGCAGCAGGCAATGATCGCCCAGGAGAAAGTAATTAAAAAAATTGCAGAGCAGGGAAGCTGCGTTATCGTAGGCAGGGCTGCGGATTATGTGCTGCGCAATTATAAGGATGTTGTGAATGTGTTTGTATACGCGCCTGAAAAATTCCGGATCCAGCGGGTGATGGAAGTGTATGGGGACAGCAGGGAAGAAGCAAAAAAGAATATCCGCCGTTCGGATGAGGCAAGGGCGGCGTACTATAAGAATATTTCTGGAAATACATGGGGTGATAAGAAAAACTACGGTTTTTTGATCGACAGCTCAGTCGGCGTTGAGCGGTGTGCAAAAGCCATATACGAGTATGTCCAGAACATAGCGGGATAAGCTTTCGAGGCCGCGGGGCGATTTAAACAGAATTTAAACAGAATTGCAAATTTTTGTTGTAAAATATAGTTATATATGTTATATTTAGTTGTACGTGATGAACAGCCAAAGATGATATTTTAAAATCTGTTGGAAGATGTGAGAAAACAAAATGTGAGAAAATAAAATAAGATGTGAGCGTAAAGAGGGGCTGTCTTTTTAGTGACAGTCCTTTCTTAAAATCATAAGGAATGGATGGAAAGCATTGCGCAGATGACTGACAGTTGCGGATCAATAAAAAATGGGGGATGAGAGATGTATAAGAAAATATCGAAGGAGATGGCGGCATTTTTGAAGGAATGCCCGACGGCGTTTCATGCAGTAGCAAAGATCGTAAGGGTGCTGGAAAGAAACGGATATACGAGATTAAAAGAACAGGAAGAATGGGTGATGAAGCCCGGCGGGAGCTATTATGTAACAAGAAATGATTCGAGTGTGATTGCCTTTCGCATTGGAACCAAGCTTTCGGATTATTGCTTTCACATTGCGGCGTCCCACAGTGATTATCCGACTTTTAAGATTAAGGAACATGCAGAGATTGAGGGAAAGGGCAAGTATATGCAGTTAAATACGGAAGGGTATGGCGGAATGATCTGCTCCACGTGGTTTGACCGCCCGCTTTCCGTGGCAGGCAGAGTCCTTGTAAAGGAAAAAGACCATTTTATTACAAAGCTGATCCATATCGACCGTGATTTGGTGATGATACCAAGCGTGGCTATCCATATGAACCGGGCGGTAAATGACGGATATGCGTATAACAAGCAGGTGGACATGCTTCCGTTATTTGGCGGAGCGGGCATCAAAAAGGGTGATTTTAAGAAGCTGGTGGCGAAAGCGGCGGATGTCCCTGAGGGATCTGTCTACGGAAGCGACCTGTACCTGTATAACAGGCAGGAGCCGTCTGTATGGGGTGCACAGGAGGAATTTATATCTTCTCCGCATCTTGACGACCTGCAGTGTGCTTATGCGTCCTTAAAAGGCTTTTTGGCAGGACAGCACGAAAAAAACGTCAGCGTGTATGCCTGTTTTGATAATGAAGAGGTAGGCTCCGCTACAAAGCAGGGGGCAGGCTCTACCTTTTTGTATGATGTCTTAAGGCGCATTAACAGGTGCCTGGAACGGCCGGAGGAAGATTATTACCGTGCTGTCGCAGGCAGCTTTCTGTTAAGCGCGGACAACGCCCATGCAGTGCACCCGAATCACCCAGAAAAAACCGATGTCGAAAACTGCGTGTATATGAATGAGGGAATCGTTATAAAATCCCATGCGGGGCAAAAGTATACGTCTGATGCGGTAAGTATTGCGCTGTTTCGGGATCTGTGTGAAAAAGCAGGCGTTCCGGTACAGTTCTTTGCAAACCGTTCCGACGAAGCGGGCGGAAGTACGCTTGGAAATATTTCCTCTGGAAAAGTCTCAATGAATGCTGTAGATATTGGACTGCCGCAGCTTGCGATGCATTCTGCATATGAAACGGCGGGGATTAAGGATACCTGCTATATGATCAAGGCTGTGAAACAGTTTTATTCCACACATTTTTATGAAAAAAACGGAAGTATTTTGAAGGGCTGATATGTTGGATGCAGAAGGAATGAAAATAAGAAATGGGCAGATTTTTAAACAAAGGCAATGAAAAATTTGAACGATTTTCCAGAACAAAATATTTTGTGGATAAAACGGCATTTCTCAATCGTTTATTAGAGCTGGACGACGATGAAAAATTCATTTGCAATAGCCGTCCGCGCAGATTTGGAAAATCTGTGACGGCAGATATGCTGGTTGCTTATTTTAGTAAAGGCGCGGATTCCAAAAGCCTGTTTGCGCCGCTTGCTTGTGTAAAAAATGATAAATTTTTAGAAAATCTAAACCGGTTTGATACGATATTTGTCGATATTCAGGCACAGTATGCGGAAGCACGGATAAAGAAGGTACAGGCAAATGAATATATAGAAAGAAACATCTTAAAAGAGCTGCAATTAGATGATCCGGGAGTCCTTACAGGGCAGGAGACTTTGGCGGAGGCATTGGCTAAAATATTCTACGAAACGGGCAGGCAGTTTGTCATTATATTTGATGAGTGGGATTATCCGATTAGGGAACTTGAAAAGGACATGACGGAACGGGAAGATTATATTGAATTTTTGCGTGGATTGTTCAAAAACAGCGATGCCAGAGATTATATCCGCCTGGCATATCTTACTGGTATTCTCCCAATGATCCGGGCAAAAGGCCAGTCTGCTGTAAATAATTTTAGAGAATATACGATGGTAAAGCCAAAGGATTTTGGAGCATTTATTGGTTTTACAGAGGAAGAAACACTGGCGTTGTGTAAGAAATATCAGATTGATTTTCAAAAAATGAAGGAGTGGTATAACGGCTATTATTTGAATGGCACAGCAGTTTATAATCCATTGTCGGTTGTAGAGGCTGTTTCAAACAATGATTTTGACCAGTATTGGACGGAAACCGGGACTTACGAAGATATCAGGGAATTAGTCAATATCAATATGGACGGGTTACTGGATTGTATTTTGCTTATGCTTTCTGGTGAAAAAATTTCTTTGAATGTTCATGGATGTAAAAATGATATGCATACGTTTGCGAATAAAGACCAAGTAATCACCACGTTGGTGCATTTGGGATATTTTGCGTATAACTGCAGGACACGGGAGGTATATATTCCAAATAAAGAAATCCAAAGAGTTTTTCACGATTATGCGTCCTATGGCTGCCACGACAGATTTACAGAGTTTGCAGGATATTCGCAGGAAATGCTGGTGGCTATTCAAAACAAAGACCAGGTGCTTGTAGGAAAACTGGTACAATTGATACACAATGAGTTTGTTTCCAGCATTCGGTACAATGATGAAAATTCTCTTTGCTGCGTCGTTATGATAGCCATGTTGGCATCTCTGCGTAACTATCATAAAGCAATCCGGGAATTTCCATGTGGAAAAGGTTTTGCTGACCTTTTGTATCTGCCGCTTTCAAAAGATGCAAATGTGCCTGTGATTCTTGTGGAATTAAAGTGGGATAAGAGTGCCGTAGCTGCGATTGCACAGATCAGGGAGCGGCAGTATCCGGAATCGCTGGAAGACTACGCAGGAGAAATATTGTTAGTAGGGATCGACTATGATAAAGACACAAAAGAGCATCAATGTGTGATAGAAACATATCAAAAACACCAATCGATCTGTACTTCGAACAGAGGATAACTGCTTGACAAGAAACAAAATCCGTATTAAAATAGTCCAATGATTGGGCTTTGAACATATGTGAGTACAAAAGGCGCCGTAATACAGAGAAGGAGTGCCATCGGCTGAGAGCGTTCCCTGCGTCCCTTTTGGAAGTTTCAGTATGGGAGCTTTTTGGCGAAAAGCATAGATCGGTTTGCGTTAAGCCAAATGTCTGTGTAGCAAATCCTATTACACAAAATGAGTGCAGAGTATTCCGGGCAGGGTATTCTGAATTAGGGTGGTACCGCGATTCACATCGTCCCTTGTTATGATAACAGGCGGCGGTGTTTTTTTATTTGTCAGAAAGGAGCATTGCAAATGAAAGATAAGATTACGGATATGATATCCGAAGTGAAAACCAAAATTGCTGCGGCAGCCAATGAAGGCGAGCTGCAAAGCGTAAAAAGCGCGTTTATCGGCAAGCAGGGTTCCCTGAGCCTTCTGATGAAGGAGCTTCCAAATCTGGGCCCTGCGCTTCGCCCGGAGATGGGAAAGCTGCTGAACCAGGCAAAGAACCAGGTGAAGGAGCTGGTGGATGCAAAGCGGATGGAGCTAAAGCTGAGGGCATCTGAGGTATCCCCGGATTTTGACTGTTCTGTTCCAGGAATTATGCCTAAGCGGGGAGGGCTTCACCCGATCACGCAGATGTGCTATGACTTAAACGATACGTTTCGTTCCATGGGGTTTGAGATTTTCCAGGAGGACGAGATCACAAGCGAGATGTACGCTTTTGATAAGCTGAACTTTCCGCAGAACCATCCGGCGCGAGAGAGTATGGATACTTACTGGCTAGAGGGGCATGACAGCGGAAGCACAAACGAAAAGCTCTGCCTGCGCCCGCATTTAACAGGTGGCAGCGTCCGTTATATGCAGACGCATAAGCCTCCGTACCGTTTTGTATATCCGGGGCGTGTGTATCGGAATGAAACGACGGACGCACACCATGAGCGGGCGTTTTTTCAGTACGAGGCGCTGATCGTTGACAAGGACATTACGTTTACATCGGGCAAAGTAATGATTAAGAGTATTTTGAGCAAGGTATTCGGCACGGATGTGGCTGTTCGGATGCGCTCCGGCTTTTTCCCTTTTGTGGAGCCGGGATTTGAGATTGACATGGAGTGCCAGGTCTGCGGGGGCAAAGGATGCAGCGTCTGCAAGCATGTGGGCTGGATTGAAGTCATGCCGGGCGGCTCGCCGCATCCGAATGTGCTGCGGGCTGCGGGGCTGAACCCGGATGAATATACGGGCTTTTATGTAAATATCGGTTTGGACAGGCTTGTGATGATGCGCTATGGCGTGGATGATGTCAGGCTGTTTCATAGCGCTGATTTAAGATTCCTGAATCAGTTCAGATAAGGAGAGAGGAAAATGAAATTATCATTATCATGGATCAGGGATTATGTAAAGATCCCGGAAAATACAGATTTGAAAAAACTGGCGTATGACCTGACGATGTCTACCGTAGAGGTGGAGGATGTAGAATACCTTGCACGCCGTTTTGACCATATGGTTGTTGGCGTGGTGAAGGAAGTAAAGGCGCATCCGAATGCAGACAAGCTGAGGGTATGCAAAACAGACATCGGCGGCGGTGAGGTGAAGGATATCGTCTGCGGCGGGTGCAACCTGCGTGAAGGAATGCGTGTGGCTGTCTCCTGTCCTGGCGCCGTTGTCCGCTGGCACGGGGAAGGAGAGCCTGTGGCCATCAAAAATTCCAAGCTGCGCGGCGTGGAGTCTTTCGGCATGATCTGTGCTTCAGATGAGATCGGTCTGGGAGAACTGTTTCCGGCGTCACAGGAGGCGGAGATCCTGGATCTGTCTGCCTTTGACGTGCCGGCGGGGACACCGCTTGCGGACGCACTGGATATGAATGACGTGCTCTTGGAAATCGACAATAAATCCATGACAAACAGGCCAGACCTGTGGGGGCATTACGGCATTGCCCGCGAGATTGCGGCTTTGTATGGACTGCCTTTGGAAAAGATCGTGCCTTATGAGACGGATGTACAGTCAGATTTTAAAGTAGAGGTCAAAGATGCGGACAGATGTGCAAGATTTATCGGCGTGGAGATGTCTGGTGTGGAAGTAAAGCCGTCGCCGTATAAGATGCAAAGCAGGATCTGGAAAGTGGGGATGCGCCCGATCAACGCACTGGTGGATATTACAAACTATGTCATGCTTGCCACCGGGAACCCGACTCATGCATATGATGCAGATAATATTATGGGCAATATTGTAGTAAGAACGGCAAGCGAGGGAGAGAAGCTCAGCCTGTTAAACGGCAAAGAGCTAGAGCTGTGTGAAGACGACCTGGTAATCACAGATGCCGAGGGGCCGGTTGGCCTTGCCGGTGTCATGGGCGGAGCCAAGGATTCGATCCTGCCTGATACGAAGCGCGTTATTTTAGAGGTGGCGAATTTTGAGTCCACCGGGATCAGAAGGACGGCGCTTCGCTACGATAACCGAACCGAAGCTTCTTCCAGGTATGAAAAAGCCATTGACCCGGAGCGGTGCGGACAGGCAGTGGCGCTTTCCATGCGGTATTTTCAGGAATTGTATCCAGAAATGAAAGTCACCGGATACTGTGACCAGTATGTGAAGAAGCTTGCGCGGGCGGAAATTGACGTGAACTTGGAGTGGCTGGCAAAACGCCTTGGAAAAAACCTGTCCAACGATGTGATTTGCAGAAAGCTGGAGCTTTTGGGCTTTGAGGTAAATATTGACGGCTGCAACATGCATGTCGTTGCTCCTTCATGGCGTTCTACCGGCGATATTTCCATGAAAGACGATGTGATGGAAGAAGTTGCCAGAATGTATGGCTACGATCGTTTTGAGGCTACAGAATTTACGACCGCCTTTACAGGGGCAATCAATCAAAAAGACCAGGATTTGGTCAGAAATATCAAAGAATACCTTGCCGTGCGCTGCGGGATGCAGGAGGTGTATACTTATCCATGGATGAACGACGTATTTGTGGACGCCGTGCTGCAAAGTACGCAGGGCGTGCTCAAGCTTGCCACACCGCCGGCGCCGGACCTGCGTTATATCCGTTCTTCCCTGCTCCCGAACCTTTGTGAAGCGGTTGTAAAGAATGAGCGCTATTTCAATGATTTTTCTATCTTTGAAGAAGCCCAGGTATTTTTTGACCAAAATTTCAGCTCTCCGTATGATAAAACAGAGTCCCTGCCGGCACAGCGCAGGCATATCGCGGCAGCTTTTGCAAGCAGTGAAAAAGATATTACGGCGCTGTTTCGGGAAGCAAAAGGCGTCCTTGCATATATGCCGCGCTATACCCATATGGAACCGTTTGCGTTTCAGCAGGAAGAAAAACCGGTATGGGCGGACAATGTGGTGTGGCTGAATATCTGTCTGAACGGTGAAAAGATCGGCGATATGGGCCTTTTGGCAAAAAAGGTATCGATGGAGTGCGGAATTAAAAACCTTTCTGTCATGCTGTTTGAGCTGGATGCGACAAAGCTTATGCCGCTGAAATCCAGGACGAATCAGTTTGTGCATCTTGCTGAATATCCGGAAACGGACTATGATATTTCGATGCTGTTTGAATCGGATGCGGTGTGGACACAGATCTATGACGCGGTTATGGGCAAAAAGAAAGCAAGCGCGCTGCTGAAAGAGGCTGCCTTTGTGGGCGAATACAGAGGAAAGCAGATTCCAGAAGGAAAGAAGTCCGTAACGATCCGCCTGACCATTGGATCGGATGAGAAGACGCTGACTTCTGAGGAGATTGAGCAGGCTGCGGGCCAGGTGATGAAAAAACTAGGGAAAAAGATGGGCGCACAGCTCAGGACACAATAAATGAAACAAGGAACTGGCAAAAGGCTGTCATAGGTTACTTTTCACACCCAGACCTTTGCACTCCGCTGCAAAGGTCGTGAGAACGTGTAAATTCAGCCTAGAAGGCATCCAGTCCTTCGCCAAAGGCGAATTTTCAATGGACTGGATGCCAGCTCTTTTGCAGCTTAAAATAGTTGACATTGTCCACTAAAAGGAGTATCATTAAGTAGTGGACGATGTCAACTATTTTGAACAAAAGGAGGTATCATGGGCAGATATGATAAAACAATCTGCGAAATCAGAAAGTTCAACCGATTTTATACGGTAAACATGGGTTTGCTAGACGCAGGGTATCTTGATACAGAATATTCGGTCGTAGAAACAAGGATTTTATTTGAAATGATGATGCATGAAAAATGTATACAAAGCGATCTTGCAAAAGCGCTGCGTATAGACAAAAGCTATTTAAGCAGGCTTGTGAAACGGTTTCATAAGAATGGGCTGATCGAGAAAGAGAAGTCATGCGAAGATAAAAGGACAGCCTATCTTACACTGACTGAAAAAGGAAGTACAGAGACAGAACGGTTGGTTGAGTTAACAAATAAGCGAATAAGAGCAAAAATCCATTCATTAAGCGCAGACGACTGCGATGCGCTGTGCGGCGCAATGAACAGGATTATTTCAATTTTAGGGAAAGAGGATGCATATGAAAGTAATTCCATTTGAAGAAAAGTACAGGCAGGATTTTATTGCGTTTAATACGGACTGGATCGTATCGAATTTTGGATGCCTGGAAGAGCACGATATCGAAACATTTGAAAAAATCGATGAACAAATAGCAGCAGGAGCGATGATCTTTTTTGCGGTTGAAAATGATACGGCGCTGGCGACATGTATGGCAACGCCGATGGAAGGCACGACATGGGAAATTTGTAAGCTTGGTTCCAATAAAAAGATTCCGCATAAAGGCGCCGGGAGCGCAGTATTCGAAGCGGCGATGGAGTGGGCGCTGTGCCATGGAGCCGAACGGCTTTTTATTCTTTCCAACAGCAAATTGAAGCCGGCGCTGCATATTTATGAAAAATATGGCTTTCAGGAAATAAAACTTGACAATTATGAATATACCAGAGGAGATATTGCCTTTGAATATAAGAAAGAAACTGCCTGGGACACAAAGGCGGTAGTAAAGAAAGAGGATGCCGTAAAGAAGGTGTTTCAGGGTGTTTCGCTGGATTCCCTTGCAGTCGGCAGCAAGTCACAGGTCACAAAAATGAACTATGTAGCCGGAGATTATGCGTCTTTCCATCAGCATCCGCATGAACAAAGCGGGTATGTAATTTCGGGAAAGTATGAGCTGACGATTGGAGACGGGAAGTATGAGCTGACTGCCGGTGATTCTTATGCTATTCCCGGCAATCAGGTTCATTCTTTCCGCGTCCTGGAAGGCGGCGAGGTCGTGGATGTGTTTACGCCGCCGAGAGAGGATTATCTTTCCTGAGTATACTGCCCTTTGTTATTGTCTTTGTCTGCTTTTTCCTGTTCCTTTGGCAAAAGAATTGTGCAAAACAAACAGATAGACTTATGATGCAGGTTGTGATATACTAAGCACTAAATGAATTGTGTTTAAGTCTGGGAGGTGATAGTATGCCAAATACGCTCGAAGTGGCAAAAGAAGTCATTGATCAATTTCAGAAAATTCAAAAACATATGCTAATTGCAAAAGAAGAGAATGCTACAAGGACATATGATAGCCTGAAAGATGATTATTTATCTTTAAAAGCGATTCTGAACATAGCAGGTGTAAGTCTTGCTGAGATTGATAAAATAAAAGAATAATGTTTGCTTGCACAGGAGGAACAAGACATGTCTTTAGTGAAAAAGCCGGTCAACGGCATGAAGGATATTTTACCATCAGAAATGCAGATCCGCGATTATGTGCAGTCCGTAATCAAGGATACGTACCGCAGCTTTGGCTTTACGCCGATTGAAACGCCTTGTATGGAGCATATTGCAAACCTGTCGAATAAACAGGGCGGGGAAAACGAAAAGCTGATTTTCAAGGTTTTAAAACGTGGGGAAAAGCTGCATCTGGATACGGCGCAGGAAGAGGGCGACCTGGTGGACTTTGGGATGCGTTATGACCTGACGGTGCCGCTGGCGCGTTTTTATGCCAATCATGCAAATGACCTGGCGTCACCGTTTAAGGCGCTCCAGATCGGCAATGTATGGCGTGCCGAAAGGCCGCAGCGGGGGCGTTACCGCCAGTTTATGCAGTGCGATATTGATATATTTGGCGAGCCTTCCAACCTTGCGGAGATCGAGCTGATCCTCGCGACGACGGCAACGATTGGCAGGCTTGGTTTCCGGGGCTTTGAGATTCGGATTAACGACCGCCGGATATTAAAAGCAATGGCGGCGTACAGCGGGTTTGCGCAGGAAAATTACGATGCAATATTCATTATTTTAGATAAAATGGATAAGATCGGGATGGAAGGCGTGGCGGCAGAGCTTGCGCAGGAAGGCTATGACAAACGCTTGATTGAGACGTACATCGGATTGTTTGAAGGAGTGCAAAAAGCAGAAGACGGCATTTCCTATCTGGCAGAGACACTTGGCGAGTATCTGGAAGCCGGCGTTGAAAGCAATATGAAGGAGATCGCGGCAAGCGTCAATGCATGTAAGTCGGCGGATTTTGCGCTTGTATTTGACCCGACGTTAGTGCGCGGCATGTCTTATTATACCGGCACGATTTTTGAGATCGCCATGCCGGAATTTGGCGGAAGCTGCGGCGGCGGCGGGCGTTATGACAAAATGATCGGGAACTTTACCGGAAAAGACGTGCCTGCGTGCGGATTTTCCATCGGGTTTGAGCGGATTATCCTGCTGTTGACAGAAAGCGGATTTCAAATTCCGAAACAGCCGAAGAAAACGGCATACCTGATCGAAAAGGGATATCCGGGAGAAAAGCTGACTCAGGTCATTGCACAGGCACAGGAAGCAAGGAAGAACGGACAGCAGGTGCTCGTCGTACGGATGAATAAAAATAAAAAATTCCAGAAAGAGCAGTTGGCAAAGGAAGGCTATGAGGAATTTGTGGAATTTTTTAACAGGTAATGGATAGGAAAATGTCAGCATTGCTGCAAAAACAGCAGAAAAAGAGGAGGAGTTCATCATGGGAGAATCCATGCAGGGACTGCACAGGTCCCACAGATGTACAGAGGTGTCGAACCAGAATATCGGGGAGGCCGTGACAGTGATGGGATGGGTGCAGAAAAGACGCAACCTGGGCAGTTTGATTTTTGTGGACTTAAGAGACCGTTCGGGGATTTTGCAGATTGTATTTGACGAGGATATTATAGGGGCGGAAGGGTTTGCAAAGGCAGGCACCCTGCGCAGCGAATATGTCATTGCGGTAACAGGAACCGTCAATAAGCGCAGCGCAGCAGTCAATGAACATCTGAAAACCGGCGATATCGAGGTGGCGGCAAAAAGCCTGCGAATCTTGTCGGAATCGGAGACACCGCCTTTTCCGATTGAGGAAAACAGCCAGACAAAAGACGAGCTGCGCCTGAAATACCGGTATCTGGATCTAAGAAGGCCGGATTTGCAGCGGAATTTAATGATGCGCAGCAAGGTCGCTTCCTTAATCCGCAATTTTATGGAAAAAGAAGGCTTTTTGGAGATTGAAACGCCGATGATGCAAAAATCGACGCCGGAAGGGGCAAGAGACTATCTCATTCCAAGCCGTATGCATCCGGGTAAGTTTTATGCGCTGCCGCAGTCGCCGCAGTTGTTTAAGCAGCTTTTAATGTGCTCCGGCTATGACCGCTATATCCAGATCTCAAGATGCTTCCGCGATGAAGACCTGCGTGCAGACCGCCAGCCGGAGTTTACACAGATCGACATGGAGCTGTCTTTTGTAGATGCAGAGGACGTGATGGACGTCAATGAGCGCCTGCTCCAATATGTATTTCAAGAAGCTATCGGCGTAAAGATCAGCCTTCCGCTGCCAAGGATGCCGTGGCAGGAAGCAATGGACAGGTACGGTACGGACAAGCCGGATACCCGTTTTGGCATGGAGCTTACGGATGTCTCCGAAACGGTGGCAGGCTGCGGCTTCGGCGTATTTACAGGCGCGCTGGAAAGCGGCGGCTCTGTGCGCGGCATCAATGTCAAAGGACAGGGGAAAATGCCGCGTAAAAAAATAGACAAGCTGGTGGAGTTTGCCAAAGGCTATGGAGCAAAAGGGCTTGCCTATCTGTGTGTCAACGACGACGGCACATACAAATCGTCGTTTGCAAAATTTATGGAAGAAGCCCAGTTGCAGGCGCTTGCCGAAAAGATGCAGGCGGAGCCTGGCGACCTGCTTTTATTTGCGGCCGGCCAGAATAAAATGGTGTGGAATGTGTTAGGGGCGCTCCGCCTGGAAATGGGGAAAGAGCTTGGGCTGATGGACGAAAATCAGTACAATTTCCTTTGGGTAACCGAATTTCCGCTGCTGGAGTGGTCTGACGAAGAACAGCGCTATATGGCGATGCACCATCCGTTTACGATGCCGATGGAAGAGGACTGGGACAAGATCGATTCCGCACCGGGCGAGGTACGCGCAAAAGCCTATGATATCGTATTAAACGGCACAGAGCTTGGCGGCGGGTCTGTCCGTATCCACAGAAACGATATCCAGGAAAAAATGTTTGAGGTACTTGGATTTACAAAAGAAAAAGCCTGGGAAAACTTTGGTTTCCTGCTAAATGCATTTCAGTACGGAGTGCCGCCTCACGCAGGGCTTGCGTATGGGTTTGACCGGATGGTAATGCATATGGTACACGCGGATTCCATCCGGGATGTGATTGCGTTTCCAAAAGTAAAAGATGCCTCTGACCTGATGTCAGAAGCACCAGAGTCGGTAGATAAGGTACAGTTGGAAGAGCTGGGGCTTATGCTGGCGGATCCGCAGTAAGCGTAGGAAAAAATATGTAAAAAACTGAAACTTTTTATCCGCCCAGCCGTCTAATGATTAAAAGACAGTTTGGAGGACATATTTATGAGAAGAAAAGAACTTGCGAAAAAACTTGGAATCGTTGTATTAACGTTTATGATGGCAGTGCCGTGTGCAGTACCAGCCGCAGGTGCGGCAGATACAAACAAGCCGGACACACAGGCGCAGGCAGATGATCCGTCAGCAGCGGACGATTCATCCCAGGCAGACGATGAGCCAGCAACAGAGCCAACCAGTTCCAGCCAGAAAACGGACCCGAACGAAGACGAGACAGAACTTACGTTTAAAATGAAGACGTATAAAAAAGATTATAAAACAGAAGACGGAAAGACTTATAAACAGGTTTCTTTTGAATATCCGTCAGCAACCGGCAGCAGCCAGGCAGCGCAGGCGTTCAATCAATTTTATAAAAAACTGCTTACCAAATGGAAAAAGCAGATAAAGGAAAATCTGGATGATGCGAAGTCCCTGGTGCAGGAAATGGAGAAGAGCGGCGTTTATTATTCCGACGAGGTAACCTGCAAGATTACGAGTCAGGATGACAAGTATATCAGTGTCCTCCAGTCCGGCTATGAGTTTACGTTGGGTGCGCATGGTATGCCTTACCGCTATTCTTATGTATTTGATGCCAAGACAGGAAAGAAAGTATCTGCGGCGTCAATGCTTGGCATCAGCAAAAGCCAGCTTAACCAAAAGGTGCGCAGCCTGTATTTAAAGAAATTTGACAAGACGAATAAAGAAGAAAATTACATGTTTTACCAGGATCGGAACGCTGTAAAGGAAACGCTTGACAAGATGGATTTTAACAATAACCTGTATTATCTGAAAAATGGAAAGCTGCGGTTTTATGCAGATCCATACGCGGTTGGCCCATATGCAGCAGGGTTTATCGAGGTTGCGGTAAAGCTGTAAACACATATTTTGGTATCCGCTCAGCAGCGGGACATGGATAGATTCTGACATCTGCTCAGCAGCGGGAGAGCATATGCTTCCCGCTGCTGATTGTGCATATTGCATAAATCGAAGCAAATTGCAAATTTTCTATTTACAAATCTTATAAAAACGAGTATAGTATAAAACATCTTATTTTTCTTATTCAGATATGCCGAAGGCAGTTAAAAAAGCAAAACAGCCGTTTTCTTTTTCATGAGATATGCCGGAGGCAGTCAAAGAAGTAAAACAACCGTAAAATCACTGAGTAACGGTCAGTAACATCCCCACAAAAAGGAACAGGAAGTCATATCGATAAAGTGTAATGACAGAAAGAGGTGAAAGTTTGCCTAAAATTATAGGATTTTTCGGCAGTTGTCCGGAGGATATTTGTATGTATGCGGCTTATGCGCTGCAGAATGCAGGGAAGCGAGTCTGTGTTGTCGATAATTCCCAGGAGGGTATTTTATTTGGGTGCATTCCGACGCCGGACGGACAGATGGAAGCGGTAACTTTCCACAACGTGGATTTTATGCGCTGGGAGCCGGTTGTGGAATGGCAGGGGCTGGATTATGAGTTTGTGCTTGTGCAGTTGGGAAGTACGCCGCAGCAATTATGCCTGGCATTGTGCAGCGAGCGGATTCTTGTTACAGACTGCGAACGCGGGCATCTGGATTATTACCATCAGCTTATGCAGCAGAGCAGTATGCCTGTGGCAGTGTTGCTTCGAAGTTTTTGCCAGGGCAGAAATACGGCGAAGAAAAGAAAGGAATATTTTGCATATGGCAACCGTTTTATTGAACGATGGCTGCTGCTGCCATTTGACCAGGCAGACGAGGCATACCGGATTGAAATGCAGTATGGGATGCTGGATCAGTTTCCGCATATTTCCGCAGGTATGGAACGGGTGCTTGTAAAGCTGCTTCAAATGCTAAAGATCCAAGACCGAACCAGGATGGTTCGGGCAGTCAGGGATGCAAAGCAGGGAAAGACGGCAGCAATCGCATATGCCGGCAGCAGGGCGGCGGGAAAGGCAAATGCTGCAAAAAATACATTGGGTATATGCGGTTACAGGAAAGTACAGGGCATATGCAGAAAGGAAGAAAGCGTTGAAAATTGCATTTTGGAGTGAAGAGGACGGCTGCGGCACGACAAGCGGCATGGCAGCAATCGCAAGCGTCTGCGCGGATATCTGGCACAGAAGGAGCATATTGTTTCAGAGCAGTAACCAGGAAGGAGATTTGTTTCGCAAGCTGGGGGCAGGTATGCGGGGCGGCAGAACGGGGCCTGTTTACCGGGATATCTGGGCGGAGCTGTGCTGGCTTGCAGACAGCGGGATGCTGACAAAGGCGAGCCTGTTCTCGTACCTGGTTCCGGCTGCCAGGGGACGGATGTATTATCTGCCGCAGGGCGAGTATAAAAAGCAGGACAGCTATGCAAAGGAAACAAGGAGTGGGATATCCAGGATTATCCGCTTTGCGGAACAGACAGCAGACCTGATCTTTATCGACTGCGGCAGCGGGAAAGACGGGCTTTCGGAATATCTTCTTTCACAGGCAGATGTGGCAGTTGTGACAATTTCACAGGAACGTCAGAATTTAGACGCATATTTTCAAAGCAGACATGCATTTCAGGGCAAAGTACTCTATCTGGTCAGCCCATATCATCAGGAATCCATTTATAACCGAAAAAATATAAACAGGCTGTACCGGCTAAGGGAAGAGGAAATGGCGGTGATCCCGCATAATCCGGTCTTCCGCTATATGAGTGAAAAAGGGAAAATTGAACGGTTTGTCCGCAGGCAGTTACGCGGCACGGCGATAGATAACCAGCGCTATTTTATGCAGGAGCTGGTTCATACGGCAGAAATGCTGCTGAAAACAGCAGGCATTTCCGCCTGTGGAAAGAGGAGCCCTGCGGCAGGAACAAACGATCATGCGTGTAAAAGCCCTGCGGCAGGAGCAGAAATCTATGCAGGGGGCTATATGTGGGTTCGCCCGCCGCCGGGACAGCATACAGGCTTATCCATGGCGGTCCGCCTGCGGGACAGGCTCCGGAAGCTGGATACGGAGCTGTTCAATCCGGTTTTTATTTACAGAAGTCACAGTAAGGACAATGTGATCTTCGGTAGTGATTTGTTCTCCTTCTGCAGGCAGATGGTCGCACCGTCCGATAAAATAACCGCCGATCGAGTCGTAATCGTCGGATGTTAAATGGATATCCAGGTCATCACACAGGTCTTCCAGGTTCATAGAGCCGGCGGCAAGATATTCCGTATCACTGATCTTTGTGAGCATGGCTTCTTCATTGCCGTCATATTCATCGTGGATCTCGCCAACGATCTCTTCCAGCAGGTCTTCCATCGTAACCATGCCGGCGGTTATGCCGTATTCATCAAGTACGATTGCCAGGTTGATGGATTTTGTCTGCATTTCCAAAAACAGCTCCGCCGTATTTTTCTTTTCATAGGTAAAAAACGGCTCACGCAGGATATTGGATACGGAAAAATGATCCACGTCCTCATAAAGCAGCAGGTCTTTCATATTCAGGATGCCGATGACGTTATCAGTGGTATCTTCATAAACCGGTATTCTGGTATAGTGGTCTTCCCGGTAGATTTCCAAAATATCATGGTAGGAGCTGTCAGCTTTTATAAAAGTCATATCAATCCTTGGGGTCATGATTTCTTTTGCAAGCGCATCAGAAAAATCAAATACATTGTGGATCATTTCGCGCTCTTCTGTCTCAATTACGCCGCTCTCATGGCTGACGTCCACGATCGTTTTCAATTCCTCTTCTGTCAGGGTGTCCCTGCTTTTATTTGGATCTACCCGCAGAAGGCGAAGAAACAGGAGCGACAGTTGATTGATCACAATGATCACAGGTGTTAATACCGTCATAGTGGCATGGATAATGCCGGAATACATCATGGCAAGCTTTTCAGCGTGGATGGTAGCAAGCGTTTTTGGAGAGATCTCGCCGAAAATCAAAATCAATATGGTTAAAATGCCTGTCGCAATCCCGGCGCCGACACTGCCCAAGATACGGGTCGCGAGCGTAGTTGCAATACTGGAAGCAGACAGGTTTACAATATTGTTGCCGATTAAAATGGCGCTCAGCATTTTACCGGAATCATCTGTAATCGCTAAAGCGCGCGCGGCACGTTTATTGCCTTCGTCTGCCAGCGTACGCATTCGGATCCGGTTAAAGGTTGTCAGCGAAGTTTCTGCGGAAGAAAAAAAAGCAGAAAGAAACAATAAAATAGCAAGTACGATTAATTGAATTATGTCATCTGGACTCAATGTTACACCTCTTAAATATTGTAAGTATTTTGAACAACAAGATTTACAATTACTAATATAGCAAAAAATACGATAATTGAAAAGTATTTCCTGTAAAAATGTTCAAGAAAAAACAGAGGGTGTACCATCGCTCATATAAGAAAGGAAACGTTTATGGAACAAAATGAAAATCAATACGAAGAACCAGACCGCACAAAAGCAGCCTTTTTGATCGGAGGGCTCCTTGTCATACTGGCGGCTGTTATTCTTGTAATCTATTTATTTACCGACAGAACAAGGGCTTCTACCGGAGAAGGGGAAGCTGTGCGTATCACGCCGGAACGGATTGAGCAAATCTCGGATGAAGTCAGTGAGCAGGTACTGGATACGCTCCGTACGGATATCCTGGCTGGCAGGATCCAGGACGCAGTACAGAAGGAATTAAGCAGCGAAAAGCTCTATGAGATCCTTGCGGATGGTAAGATCGAAGCAGTCGCAGTCGGAAAAGAGGAATTACGGGACATAATCGCCGTAATACTGGCGGATCTTGGCATTTCCGGCGACGGAGTATTTACCGAAGAGCAGAAAAAGTATATCAGGCTTGCTGTAAAAGAAGCACTGGACAAGGCGCTTACACAGATCAGCGTATCGCAGCTTCTTACGGATGAAGAAAAGCGGGAGCTGGAAGAACGCCTGAAACAGGAATTGTCCGGGATGCTCAAAAGCCAGATCCAAAACAGTGCTTATGGGCTGACAGGCGCGGAGCTGGAAAAGCTGAAACAGTCGCTGCATATTGAAAGCCTGGTAACCGGAGCTGTGGACAAAGCAACACGGCAGCAGTTGGAAAAAATAAAGACAAATCTGATCACAGAGATCAAAAGCAGTGTGAAGACGCCGGTAAAGGGGAAAGACTATTTTACAGATGCGGATATCAAATCTATTCAGGAGAAGGTATTAAAAACCGCAAATAAGGAAACGCTGAAACAGGCGGAGAGCCTGGCTTTAAAAATCAATGAAGTCAAAACCTCTGTAACTGCATTGTCAAAGCTGGTGAAGGAGCTTCAGGCACTGGACCAGCAAAAATCAGCAGATATCCAAAAACTGAAAGATAGTATTACGAAAATAAACCAGTCGATTCAAAATATTCATACTGTGACAAAACAGTTGACAGCAGCCATTACCATTACAGGCAGCAAACTGGAGCAAGTGACTGTTTTGGGCAGTGATGTGCAGTCTGCGCCAATTTCCACCGCGGATATGACGATTGCACAATTTGTAGATGTACTCGCAGGGAATGGCCAAGCATATACAAAAGCCATCCAGGAATTGAATAAGATCGTAAAACAGCTCAAGGATGACAATGCCAGGCAGGACGAGAATTTCAAGCAAACAGTCAAGGAACTGGAGCATTCGCTTTCTGACAATGGAAAAAATCTGGAAAATATAAAAGCAGAGCTGGAAAAGAGCGGCAAGGAGTTAAAAGCAGAGCTTCAAAAAAATGGCGAAGAACTGAAAAAACAGTTGGATGGCCAGTCAGAGAATCTTGAAAAAAGGCTTGAGGAAGAGAAAAAAGAACGTGAAGCAGCAGACGAAAAGCTGCAAGAGCAGGCGGATGCAGCAGACAAGCTTACCGGCGACCCAAAGGATGCGGGTGATGCGCCGGGAGATACCGTCTTTCAAAAAATCGGCGCGATTGTGCGCATCTTGTCAAAAGACGGAATCAGCGGGCTTTTTGAAGCGTTGAAAGGGATCGGAGGAGCAGAGACCGTACAGGAAGGATTGGAAAACCTGCATACAGACGTTGTGGATGCAAGAGAGCGTGTTGGAGAGCTGGAAAAAGAAAAATGGTTTTCTGACTTGGTTTTGCTCGCGGAGCCGGAAGGCGCCAATGGTTATACGTATCAGGAAAGCGGTTCTGCCTATGTCTATCAGATCCCGCTCGTAACAGAGAAAGACCAGATTGACCTGAGCGCAGACGATACGGCTGTTGTAGTGCATTTTACAAAGCCAGACAGGCTGCCATCGAATGTTGCGCTGTCGACAAGCGGAAATGCACTTTTGATTTCGTTTACCAACAGGCCGACCCGCAATATCCATATTACGTCGATTCATGTATATAAGGAGAAGTAAATGCAGGAAGCATACAGCTTTAGGAAAAACAGTTTAATAAAACAGGGACTTTCAGAAGGGAGAATTGATAATGAAACATAAAACAAGAAAAGCAGTTTCACTGCTTCTGCTATCTGGTATGCTGGCCAGCGTACCAAAAACAAGAAGCGAGGCAGCAGTCATTACATCCAATGCAACAGACAAAACAGCAGTTTTGTTTCAGGAGCATACAGCATACAGTGCGGGCGACTATGTCGTATATGACGGCGAAATGTATCTTTGCACCGAGGAGGTACAGGGAGCCTGGGAGACGGCAGCGCCGAAGTTTATGCAGATTACGAAAAACCATGCGCTTGGTACGGCTGAGGATTTGTCTGCTTCTTATGAGGAAGAAAAAGACCCGTCGAGGGAACAATCTTTGATGGCTTTTTCAGCAAATGTATGGCAGAAGCTGAAAGGATTTTTCGGGATGGACAATCAGGATGCCGGAACTGACAAAGAACACTATAAAAATGCTTCTGTCAGCGCAAAGTTAAATTATCTGGAGGAGAAGAATGAGACGCTGCATGAGGATATGACTGGACTGCGAAAGTGGATCAGTGATTCTTTTCAATCTGTCAGTAGTGGAAAATCTTTGATAGCAGGCGCTATTACTGACAAAGAGG
>CAMWXD010000050.1 GCA_947178105.1 uncultured Eubacterium sp.
GAATGACAACTGGGACTGGGAAACGTTAAATCAAATCCGTACAGAAAACGATATCGGCTTTTATGAAAGAAGAATTGAAAAAATGGAAACCCTTTTAAATGCTGATTACACTTATGGGAACTATACTGATACCGAGAAAAACTTTTGGTTACAAAAGGCAGAATCAATCCACACACCGTTTACATGGGGAAGCAGAACTACATGGACAATCATTTTGCGTAGTGTTAGTTTTTTATTTTTTCAATGCTTTGTAATCGCTCTATGTCTTGCGCCTGTATTTGCGGGGGAATTTCAAAATCGCACAGATTCCCTGATATTATCTGCAAAACATGGGAAAGGCAGACTGATTGATGCAAAAGTGATTGCTTCATTGGTTTTTACTTTCTTTTACATTTCATTATGCAGTATCCTCACTGTTGGAATCAATGTTATGATCTTAGGGATTGACGGTTGGAATCTGCCTATGCAATTATGGAGTACAATGATTCCATATCACTTAAATGCGGCAGGAGCCTGCGGGCTAAGTTTTCTGATTATATTTTCAATCTGTTTTTTGCTTACCGCAATTACATTGATGTTTTCAACAGTATGCAAAAGCCAAATGGTAACTTTAGCGTTTGATATAGTTCTGTTCTTTGGTACGGTATTTATACCTTTTTCTAAAACAAGTGGTTTATGGAATCATATTTTATATTTATGCCCTATACACATCATGGATTTAACAAATGTTTTGAAATCTTTTATTAGTTATCAATTTGGCAATGTGGTAATTCCGCATTTGGTAATGATATTTATTGTATATGCCACAATAACGATCGTGTGTCTTTGCTATGCGAAAGAAAACTTTAAAAGGCATCAGATCGGTAAATAAAAAAGGAAAACAAAGCTGCGATGGCTCTTGTTGTAGAGGAAGAAAAGGAACCCGGAGCAAGATCTTGTTATCCGGGTTTTGGTTTCCAAGACAGGATATAAAAGTTATCCGAGACCACTACCAGGCGGATTGGGGACTTTCACCCCCTATCTGAACTGTTACTATATTTTTTCTTCTATAAATCCTGTCTTCTGCACCAGTCTTCCTTTCCATTGAATCTGATATTTTCTATACGCCGACGACCTGACTTCTTGTGTTTTACACTTATTCGCTACAATACGGTATTGTGCCTGATAGCCAGAAAGTTTTTGCCGCAAAAAAGCTTCCGTTGCTTCTAGCTGTTTTGCGGCTTTTACCAGATCAGAACCTTTTAATTCTATGAAATATGCCATGTGCGAATCTTCATTTAACAGCAAATAGTCACATCTGTTTCCTGTTTTCATCACGATTCCATCAATTTTATAATGTGTTACGTAAGCTTTCGCAACATTATTTGCTTTATGATATTGCGGATTCCCTTTATCTTTTGAAACAATCTGAGACGCCCGCTTTCCACATAACGAATCAAACCCATTTAATGGCACTCTCTACCACACCTTTCTCCTCTGTTTGCTGCAAATCCAGCAGCTTGTCAAAATCTTGATTGATCACTGTTGAAATCTCGTCAATCCGTTCATTTTGAATCATATGAATCTCTGAATCCATACAGTTGTCAAGCATTCCGTCTTTCACAAACCATGCATCAAATTCATCAAAATCCAGCCAAAAATCCATTGGAATAATCCTGCCTGCTTCTTTGAAACTATGAGGCTGCACTGTATGCGCATACAGCAAATTATTCAATGACCCTAACACATAGGGACTGTGAGTCGTTAATACAATAGAATGTCCGCAATTATTTACCAATGCAATCAGTTCTGTCATATACTTTTGTGATGCTGGAAATAAATGTGACTCTGGTTCTTCAATAATAAATAACATCTGTTTTTGCTGCAACAAGAAATAAAACAGCAGATTCAATATCCATACGCACTCCTGCTGGCCTGAAGAAGAAAAATTAAGCTTCACATAATTGCCACTATCCAGCACAATGCGTTCCTCACCATTCTTACAGTAATAAGTCCCCCGCAGTATTTTATGGATCAAACCCAAAGCCAGCTCCAAAACCTTTTCCGGCAGTGCCTCTCTTCTTACCGAATATTCGATCAGCCCTGACAACCCTTCAGAAAATTCCGGCTTTATACGCAAAACCTGTTCCATATAATCTCTTGTACACAAATCCAAAGAACGTTTTTGAAAATCATCCATTGTCGCATAAATATATCCAAGCTGCTGTGACAGCACGGTAAGCATTGTTCGTCCTGCCGGAATATAAATAATCGCACAGTTATCAGCAAATAGCTGGTATAATTGCGTCCTTAAAGATCTCATCTCCGCTTCTGGGATGCCTTTTGGAGCAGCAGAAAAACGATCATTTTTTTCCTGCAAAAATGCAGCTAAAGCATTACTTAATACCACGGTCAGCTTGCATGGACTCTGCATATTTTCTTCTTTAGAACATGAAATCGTAATCGAACAGGTTTCTGTATAAAAATACTGTATCTGCATCTTTTCCGAAAGCATTTGCAAAGAACCAAATGTCTGTAAAAACTTTTCACATAAAAATTTTTTCAGTCCTTCTTCCAGAAACATCCCAAATCCAATGTCATAATTGTCCTCCATCCCTCCAACAGGAGCTAAATGATATGCCTGCTTTTGTATAAGCTCTACGATATCTTCTTTTATCGTCCTGAAAAAATAAATTGCTTTGGCAACTGTACTCTTTCCCGAAGCCTGAAATCCGGTCAGTGTTACAAACCTGGAGCATTCCAACTCACACTGTTCTATCGGCCCCAGTTTTTGAATTACAAGCCTATGCTTCATATGTCCACCTCTTTCTTCTCCATAGCTGTTTTTTCCTGTCAAATCTGTATTTAAACAGATTGTAACGAAAAACATGTATCCTGGCAACTATTAGTTTTTTGAAAAATCAGCTCTTTCCATTTCATCAAAATATGCTATAATTTAAGAACAAAAATAACAAAAAAGGAGAATCCTGATTATGCCTGACATTCAAAAACCATTTCATTTTAGCTCATTTGATTTTGTTACAGTGAAAACATCGGCAGAAACGCACAAAATCTCCCGCACAGACGGAGCCATCCGCATCTCGGATCTCTGTGTGGAATGCGAAGATGACGGACAGGCGTTCGCCATTTATCTGACCGCAGCTACCAGCGCAGTGGAATGGATCCGTTTCCGCTGGAACAAGCCGCTTCCAAAACAGGCAAGAATCTTAGGCGACGCCTGGGAGCGCGGTTACGGAGACCTGGAATGGCGCGGCATCAGCGGAAACCGTTTTTTCCCATGGTACTTCCTTGCATCGACAGAGGACACGCAATATGGATTCGGTGTAAAAACACGCCCAAGTGCAATGTGTTACTGGCAGGCTGATACGCGAGGGATTACGCTTGTGCTGGACGTACGGTGCGGCGGTGAAGGCGTCCTGTTAAACGGCAGGCGCTTAAAAGCGGCGGAATTGGTATATATGGAAGAAAAAGGTACAGATTCGTTCCGTTTTGCGCAGGATTTCTGCCGGATACTGTGCCCGGATCCGATCTTTCCAAAAATCCCGGTATACGGCAGCAACAACTGGTATTATGCATACGGCATGAGCAGCGAAGAGGAGATTTTAAGCGACACAGACTACGTGCTGGAGCTGACAAAGGGCGCGAAGCATCCGCCGTTTATGGTGATCGACGACTGCTGGCAGGAACACCATAGGCTGGACGAATACAACGGCGGGCCTTGGCGGTGCGGCAACAGCAAATTCCCGGATATGAAGGGCCTGGCGGACAAGCTTGTGCAAAAGGGCGTACATCCTGGCATCTGGGTGCGTTTTCTGTTAAATGAAGATACTGCTATCCCAGATGACTGGCGGATTTCGCACAATGGCTGCCTGGACCCTTCCCACCCGGATGCGCTGGAATATATCAGACAGGATGTCAGACGAATCTGCGAGTGGGGGTATGAGCTGATCAAACATGACTTTTCTACCTTTGACCTGTTCGGCCGCTGGGGATTTGAGATGAATCCGCTTGTCACACACGGCGGCTGGCATTTCCACGACCGGGGCATGACAAGCGCAGAGGTAGTAAAAGCGTTGTACCAGGCTATTTTGGATGTGACAAAAGAATACAACGCCATAATTATCGGCTGCAACACAATCGGACACCTGGGCGCCGGGCTGATGCACGCAAACCGTACCGGAGACGATACAAGCGGCAGGAACTGGGAACGTACCAGGCGCATGGGCATCAACACGCTTGCCTTCCGCCTGCCGCAGCATAAAACCTTTTACGATGTGGACGCAGACTGTGTCGGCATTGCCGGCAATATCCCATGGAGTTTCAACCGCCAGTGGGCAGATGTGATCGCAGAAAGCGGCACGCCGTTATTTGTATCGGCAAAGCCAGGGCTTTTAAACGATACCGAACAGGAAGAATTAAGACAGATCCTTGTAAAAGCTTCTGCACAGGACTGTCACAAAATCCCTGCCGACTGGAAGGAAACGGACTGCCCGGAAGTCTGGGAAGATGAAAACGGACAGATCATTTATAACTGGTATGACGAGTCAGGCTCCTCGATGGAAAGCAATGACAGCCTGTTCCATATTACGATTCCGCTTCAATAAAGAAAAATGTCACCTTTTTGCCTCCTTGTACGTGTTATAAGTATAAGGAGGTAAATTTATGAACCTGGAAAAAGCAGTTTTGACATACAGCGATATGCTGTATAAAATATGCATCGTTATGCTTTGTAATGAACAGGACGCCCAAGATGCCATCCAGGAAACATTTTGCCGGTATCTTGAGAAGAACCCGCATTTTACGGACGCAGAGCACGAAAAAGCCTGGCTGATCAAAGTGGCAGCCAACCACTGCAAAGACCTGCTGCGTTTTCAGTCCCGCCATCCGCAGGTGCCGATCGAAGAGCTGACGGAAAGCCTTGCCGACGGACAGGAACAGCAGGATGTTTTAAACGAGCTGCTACAGCTTCCCGCCAAGCAGCGGACGGTTATTTATTTGTACTATGTGGAAGGATACCAGATCAAAGAAATCGCCGGAATGCTCGGCATCTCAGCCCATGCCGTCAAAAAACGGATGCAGCGGGGCAGACAGCAGCTACAAATCGTCTTGAAGGAGGAATATTGCAGATGAACAGTCTAAAGTTAAAAGAAACAATGGAGCAGATTCACATGCCGACAGATATGCAGGAAGAAATTATCCAAAATGTAGGCATAAAAATGCAGCAGCGCCAGCACCGGGCAAACGCCCGAAAAAAAGCGCTCGCAGCCGCAGCGGCTTTTACATTGATTGCCGGGTCCGCCATCCCGATCCATGCGGGAATCCGCTATCTTGTAAAAGACCGTCTGGAACAGCTTCCAAAACAAGAACTGGAAGAACTGAACCAACTGCTGCAAAATCAGGACAACGTAGAGGCAGACCGTTTTTCCAGAGCATTCACCGACAGCGAGTACGCCCGCATGAAGCGGCTGGAAGAAGCGTATACTCAAGGAACCTTTCCAAAACAGCAGCTCGCCAGGACAGACAGCAGCAGCCAGCTTCCAGAGGATGCCCTTTGCTATGCTGTAGATACCGGCACCTATTATCTGCCGGCACGCACTCTGACTGACGAAGAGCTGCTGCAAATCATCGATTTTCGCTATGTCACCGACTACGCTCTTGACCAGGGAGAAGCCGCTCAAAATGCACTCAACGCACAAAAAGCAGAAGAAGACCGCAGGAAAGATACCATACGCCAAAAAGGCTGGCTCACCGAACAGGAAGCCCGGAAAAAAGCGGACAGCTATCTGTATCAGGAATACGGCATATCCGGCGAAGAACTGGAACCATTTGTACTATTGCACGAGCCGGCTGAAGAGATCTTGACCTACCATTTCAGCTATCAAACTGAAGACGATACTACTCTTTATGGTTATGGGATTGACTTAAATGCCGAGGATGGCAGCCTTGTGGATACCAGCGAGGCTTCGCTGCCGAAAAGATAACAGCAGCTTGCAGCATTGCTTTACCTCAGTCTCAATACCAACGCCAACACCCGCCTCGCACAGTCCCGGATCGCTTGCTCCGAAAGCTCTCCCCGCGCATAGGCATCCTGGATATTTTCAGCATCCTGCTGATTTCCAGGCATAATCACATCATTTCCGGCTGCTGCGCACTGCCACGGGACACTGCCGCCTTGGGGCACTGTCGTATTCCAGTCGGACATGATGACACCGTCAAAGCCCCACTCTTTTCTTGCAACGGTTGTACACAAATCCTTGCTGTTCGCCGCATGGGTGCCGTTGACACAGTTGTAGGACGTCATGATTGCGGCGGGTGCGCAGGTACTGACTGCCATTTCAAATCCGCGCAGATAGATTTCCCTGAGCGCCCGCTCTGAAATACAGGCATCCACTCCCATCCGGTTATCCTCCTGGTTATTGCAGGCAAAGTGCTTGAGCGTCACTCCGCATTTCCCAGATTCCTGTACACCCTGCGTTACCGCCGCTGCCATCCTTCCTGACAGGAAAGGGTCTTCAGAATAATATTCAAAATTGCGGCCGCACAGCGGATTCCTATGGATATTCATACCAGGCGCCAGCCAGAGGTCTACATGGAATTCCTCCATCTCCACGGCGACCGCCCTGCCGAATGCTTTCATCCGTGCAGTATCCCATGTCTGCGCCAGTGCTGTCCCGACCGGAAATGCCGTACAATATTGATAGTATCTGTCTGCATCTTCATGATGGGCGTCTGGTTCCAGAAAACCATTTTCCAATGAGCCAAGAACACCCGCCCCGTATACCGTATCCGTCTCCCGGTCAACCTCATAGCTCTGCCGCAGGCGGATTCCTGCCGGCCCGTCTGCCATAATCAGGGAACGAATGCCGTATTCTGCTTCCAGCATTTGCGTCGTTTCCCCGGCAGACCCCGGCACGCGGGTGCCGGCAGAGCCAAGCGTACTTGCTCCCTGCGTAATATTTCCATACAGCAGCGGGATTAGTGTTTCAACAGGCAGTTCTGCTGCAAGCGGCTCTGCCTGTCTTTCTATGCCCGCAGCAGTATTTATCGGTTTTGGTTCCAATAAGATCACCGGAACACGCGCCGTCCTTGCAGCTTCCATCCATTCCTCCGCTTTTGTTCGTACGGCACTGTCCGGCTTTAAATCCTGAAAATCTGCGGTTTTGCGGCATACCGCCTCTGTCTGTTCTAATATAACGGTTTCCAGGACTTCCAATACAGCCGCAAGCTCCAGCGAAGCACTGTGCTTTCCGACCCATATGCCATATCTGCCAGCCTCCACCACCCACGCATGAAGCTCCTCATTAAAACTGGCAAGCTGCTTTTGGCCAGCCTCTATGGTAAGCCTCTGAGACTGTCCCGGTGACAGCATATCTGTCTTTGCAAAGCCTGCCAGCCTTTGGTATTCCTTTGCGATGCCTGTCTGCGGAAGGGTTACATAAACCTGCGCCACTTCTTTTCCAGAATACGCCTCTCCGGTATTTTTTACCTGTACTTCTGCTGTAAACCGTGTGCCTGATACACGCACGCCTTTGCATACAATGGAAAATGTGCTGTAAGAAAGCCCAAAGCCAAACGGATACAGCGGCTGAATGCCAAATGTGTCAAAATACCGGTAACCGACAAAAATACCTTCCTGATATTCCTCCGTCTTTACATTGCCATTCAGATAACCATAGCTATCCGCAGAAGGATAATCCTCATATCGTTTTGCCCATGTCGCCGTCAGCCTGCCGCCCGGCACAGCCTTCCCAAACAGTACATCCGCAACCGCATATCCGCCCTCCTGCCCCGGCAGCGATATGTGTAAAACTGCCCGGATCTGTCCGGCTTCCTTAAGTATATCCGTCAGCTCGACAGGAGCGCCGACATTTAGCACCAGTACTGTCGGAAGCTGCATCTGGCTTAAGAACATCAGGTCTTCTTTTTCCCTGTCGCTCAGATAATAATCCCCTTTGCTCTTCCTGCGGTCTTTTCCTTCACCGGAAATACGGCTGATCACATACACAGCAGCACATGCCCCTGTCAGGTCAGCTTCCGTAACCCTGCGCCCATCCGGCAGCGCAAACGGATTTTCTGCATATGCATCAAACGGATTTTCAACCTTTTTTGCATCCTCTAATACTTTCTCTTTCCATTGATGGCGTGCCTTTCTATACCGCTCTTGGTAATCTTCCAGCCAGCCCTTACTCGTAACCATAATGCCGGCTTCCAAAAAACCTCTGTATATAGAAATATGTTCTCGGTTATTCACATCCCCGGAGCCAATGCCGCCTTTTACCGTCTGTGCCGCACCGCTGCCCAGCAATGCAACCGGAGCCGTGCATTCCAGCGGAAGCAGCCCGTCATTTTTCAGCAGCACCATTCCTTCCGCTGCCAGCTCTCTTGCCAGCCTGCTATGTGCCATCTCTCTGCCGGAACGCCCCGGTTCCTTTGTTCCACTGTGCAATGTATGTTTCCCTGTCATATTTCCTCCTGTTTCAGCCTTCCCGCATTTTTTGCTTTTCTTCACCTGTTTATTCTTTCACGCCGCCAAGCGTTACCCCGGCGATAATATACTTTGACAATACCAGATATACAAGGATGATCGGCACAATCGCCACGGTAATCATCATATAGATCTTTGCCATATCAAAATTCATATAATCCGCACCGCGCAGCGTCGCAATCAAAATCGGCACCGTCATCTTATTCTTCGACTGGATCACAAGTGCCGGTACAAAATAATTGTTCCAGGAACCTACGAATGTAAAAATTGCCTGTACCGCAATCGCCGGCTTCATGATCGGAAGCACGATGCGGTTAAACGTCTTAAATTCCCCGGAACCGTCGATCCTTGCCGCTTCCACTAAGGACAGCGGCAGTGAGGATTGCAGGTAGCTGTACATAAAATAAAATACAGAAGGCGACGCAATCGAAGGAATAATCAGCGGCAGCAGGGAGTCATACATCCCCATATTGGTAACCAACCGCAGAAATCCCATTGCCGTAACCTGTGTCGGCATTACAAGGATTGCCATAATAAAGGTAAATGCAGCTTTTTTCCCTTTAAAATCATAAGCATACAGGCCATATGCCGTCAGTGCGGAAAAATACGTACAGATTGCCGCAGAACACCCGGAAACAATCAGGCTGTTTAAGATCCCCCGAAACATCGGGAATGTACCGTCATTGGCAACATTTTTTAAATTTTCCAAAAGATGTGTACCCGGTAGTGCAGAAAATCCTTTTTGCAGCTCTGCATGGGAACGCGTTGCATTCACAAACAGGATATAGAAAAAGAACAGGCACATAAAGGATAAAATAATCAGTACCACATGTGCAAAAACAGTACGCACACTATTTGCCTTATTTGATTTCATAATCTTTCCTCCCTCTAGCGTCTGGCATTTTTTCTAGCTTTTTTTGCCGCTGCCTTCGACCCGTCCGGATCATCGTTATTTGTCATCCGGTATACTACCAGGCACAAAATGCCGCTAACTATAAACAGATAGACAGACAAAGCTCCTGCCATGCCGTAATTCTTGCTCTTTAAATGGCTGTTTAAGAACATAATCAGTGTCATTGACGTACGGTCTGGCGTTCCCTGTCCATTAGTCAGGATCTGCGGTACATCAAACATCTGTAGCCCGCCGATAATGGAAGTAATCAGTGTATATGCCAGGATCGGCCGAATCAGCGGCAGCGTGATACGGAAAAACTCTGTACGCTGTTGCAGCCGTCTAGTTCAGACGCTTCAAAAATATCCGGGCTGATGCCCATAATCGCTGCCATCAGCATGATTGTCGTATTGCCAAACCACATCAGGAAATTCATAAGGCCTACCAGCGATCTGGTGCCATATACCGTGCCGAGGAAATCAATCGGTTCCCCAATCAAGCCAATCGACATTAAAATAGAATTTATTGGCCCATTCGTAGAAAACATCGTAAAGAACAGCATCGCAAACGCCGACGCCATAATCAGGTTCGGCAGATAGATCACGACCTTGAAAAACTGTGTCCCGCGGATTTTCAGCCTGGCATCTACAAACCAGGATGCGAGAAGCAGCGCAATCACGATCTGCGGAATAAAGCCGACAATCCATAAAATCAGCGTATTTGCCGCATATTTTAGCATGTCTGATTTCAGCAGGCTGATGTAATTTGCCATTCCGATAAAGTTTGGCCCAATCTCTTTGATGCCGGAGCGGTAATATTCAAAAAAACTGTACCGGATCGTATCAGCCAGAGGAATCAAAGAAAAAATGAAAAAACTCACAAAAAACGGAAGGATAAACAAATATCCCCATTTCGCATAGCTGATGCTTTTCTGTTTCATAGACGCTCATCCCTTTCTGTTTGATGCAGCGGCGGCAGAAAGCAGTGCTTCTGCCCGCCGCCGGCAAAATTTATTCCGGCCACTGAATCTCAGTAATTTCCGGATAACGTTCTTTAATCGCCGTTTCGAAATTTGCTTTTGCTTTGTCAAAATCAACCTGTCCCTGGTAATAATCGCTGAACGCATTTTGAATCAGCTCCACGCATCCCTGGTCATACGCAGACAGCGGCGCCATCTGGATATTTTCCGCAACAGGAGCAAAATATTTGTATGCATTCTGGCCGCCCAGAAATTCGGACGGGTACAGGTCGTCATTTTGCGCCGCTTCCTGCATACTGCTGCGCGCATTTGTAAACTCGCTGTAATCCTGTGAAATCTTTGCAAGGTTGTCTGCGTCCGCCGTCAGTGCAAGAATAATCTCCTTGACATGCTTTGGATTGTCCGTACCTGTGCACGCGTGGATATAAGAGCCTCCCCAGTTATATTCCTGCGGCGGGTTGGTAACTGCCCATGCACCGTTTTCACCGTCCCAGTTTGGCTTTAATGTAAAATCAATGCCCCATGCCGGGAACAGGAATGCAAATACTTTGGATTCTGTGCTCATCGCCTTGTTCCAGTCATCGTTCCACTGGCCCTTGACGGTCTTATTCAGATATCCTGCATCCAGCCATTCTTTCGAATCGCTGACCCAGTCCATAATCTTTTGGTCTACCTTAAGCACCGTCTCTCCTGCACTCATCCAAGGCTGTGAAATACTGTTGCCGTACAGGCGGAACGTATCTGCATAAGAAGAAAATGTATAATATCCTTTTTCCTTAAGCTCTGCCGCGGTCGCTTTGATCGTATCCCAGTCTTTTACTTTCTCGCCGATTTTTTCAGGATCATCCGTTCCGAATACATCCTCTGCAATATCCCTGCGGTATACTAGCAGCCCCGGACAGCACTGCCAGGTAGACCCCCTCTGCACGCCGTTCACATCAGAAGCCGTTACTTTCGTAAATTCATACTGGTCTGCCAGATCTTTTTCTGGATCAATGCCAAGGTCTGTAAGCGGCATCGCCACATCCGCATCTGCATCGGTATATTTAAACACATAGTCTGTCTCTGATAAAAAGATATCCACTTTATCATCCGCGGCTGCATCCGCCTGGTTCAAAAGCGCTTCATCCAGCTTCTGCTGATATACACCGTCCTGGTTCGGATTGATCACCCAGTGGATTTCAGTACCATCCTTTAAGTATGTAACCGTGCCGTCACTGGAAGTCTCCTTTACCTGCGGATAAACAGCCTGCAAACGCTCACTGAACTCATTATTCCAACTGTAAATATTGATAACCTTGCCTTCATCCGCATCTGTACCGGCATCCCTGCTGCCGCCTGCATCCGCTTCATCCCCAGCTTCTGAGCCGTCAGCCACGTCTGCGTTTCCCCCTGTTTTTGCATCGGATCCGCCGCTGCCACCGCATCCTGCTGCACCTGCCGCTACGATCGCAGCCAATAAAATACTAACCACTTTCTTCTTCATTTCTAATTCCTCCTTTTTCATTTATAAGCTTTTGCTTATTGTTGCTTCATTATAGCAAGGTTTATGCCTGCAAATATACTAAAAGCACTGTAAAAATATCAAAATGATGACCTGTTTAAGAAAGCTCTAACACGATTTCCGTCTGTTCCTTCATCCGTGCTTCCGGCACATAATTTCCCTCCAGTACGGCGCCGTCCACCACCAGCTTTTTGCACCCCGACTGCACATGGCATGGGTTTTTGACTACAATATGCAGATGTTTGCCCCGGAAATCCTTTTCGATCTCAAAATAGTCCCATTCAGCTGGGACAGCCGGCTCTATTTTCAGCCCGCCGAAATCCGGGCGCATCCCTAATATGCCCTCCACGCATCCTACCATAACCGTTGAAGCCGTCCCCGTCAGCCAGTGCACATGAGAACGCCCAAAGTGCGGGCTGTCTGCGCCTTCGGTAAACTGCCCGTAGCAATACGGTTCCAGCCTGCGCACCTGTGCACGGTCATTTTGTGCTGCCGGGGCATTTTCCATAAAATAACGGAACGCGCGGTCTCCATGCCCGCAGATCGCCTCCGCCAAAATAAGCCAGCCCTGCGACTGTGAAAAAATGCCTGCGTTTTCCTTTGTCCCTGCATTGTAAATGACGGCAAGCGCCCCGTCAAAGGCATGGCTGTGATACGGCGGAGCCATCAGCATCGCGCCATATTCTGTATTCAGTTCTTTGTAGACCGCATCCAGCGACTGCTGTGCCTGTACGGCATCCGCAAGCCCGCTGATCACGCCCCAGCTCTGCGGGTTCAGCCACAAATTTGCTTCCGGGTCTGTCCTTTTTCCGATGATTTCCCCTTTTTCGGTAAATCCTCGGATAAACCGGTCTTGATCCCAGCATAAATTCTGGATATCCGCGCCGAGCTTTTGCTGCACCTTGTCCAGATACGCAAGATAGCCTGTATCTTTTTTCTGCTGCGCAAACTTTTTTAAGATCGTCACTGCATAATACAACTGAAACGCCACAAACGTAGATTCTCCGTCTTTCCCAAGCCGCAGGCAGTCGTTCCAGTCCGCGTACAGTCCGGCAGGCATCCCATGCTCGCCCAGATGGTTCATGGAAAAATCGACCGCCCGCTTTAAGTGTCCATATACCGTATCCTCTCCCTCATTTGCATAGGGGATCACTTCATCCATAAAATCCAGGTTTCCGGTCTCTGCAACATACTTGTAAACCGTCGGAAACAGCCACAGCGCATCATCCGCCCGATACGCAGGATGCCCGGTTTCCTGTACATAAGACGCATCCTCCGGCGTATCCTCGCTTCCAGGCTGATGGGTAAACTTCACAAGCGGCAGCCCGCCTCCGTGGCTTACCTGCGCAGAAAGCATAAACCTGATTTTTTCCAGCGCCATCTCCGGCGCCAGATGGATGATCCCCTGGATATCCTGGACGGTATCCCGGTATCCGTACCCGTTGCGAAGCCCGCAGTAAATAAACGATGCCGCACGCGACCAGATAAATGTCATAAAACAGTTATACGCATTCCATGTATTGATCATCGTATTAAATTCCGGGCTTGGCGTTTTTACCTGAAAATGTGACAGCTTTTCATGCCAGTATGCCGTCAGCTCCCGCAGCTCTTTTTCACATACCTGCCCTGGTTTTTCATACTCCTTTAGCACCCTTTTTGCCTGCGTATCACTTTTCATGCCCAGGATAAATGCCAGCTCTTTCGTCTCCCCCGGCTCCAGGCTCAGGACAGCCGCCAGCGCTCCGCAGCCGTTTTCGTTGTAACTTAGCTCTCCGCTTAACATGCCGCTGCTTACCCCCGCCGGATTGCCGTACCCATGGTAACGCCCGAGAAACTTTTCCCGGTCGCCGCAGTAAGAATCCACCGCTGCACCCGCCAGCCCGAAAAAACGTTCTGTCATAATCTTCTCGTCTACCTCTTTGCCGTCTTCCACTCCGTCCAGATTGCCATGGATTTTCTGGCAGATCCGGTTTTCGTGGAATTCCGTCCTTGTAATAAACTGGGAATACTGCAAATTTACCTGATCCTGTTCATAGTTGCTGTTATTTGTAAATTCCGCATATCCTGTAACCGTCAGGCTTTTGCGTGTATCGGATGTATTCGTCAGCCTGAGCGCCCAGACCTCATGCGCCTTGCCAAGCGGCACATAATACAGTGCCCTGGAACGGACGCCGCCGTAATCAGCCGTCATTTTCGTATAGCCGGTACCGTGGCGGCACTCGCTTTTATATTCAGACAAATCCTTTCCTACCGGCTGCCAGGATGCAGACCAGTAATCCTTTGCATCATTGTCACGGATATAAATATACCTGCCCGGCTGGTCAAACTGGTTAAACAGATACCGCAGGATCCTGCCGTTTGCACCTGATTTTGCAAAGCTGTACCCGCCCGCCTGGTTGGAAATAAGCGCGCCGTATTCCGGGGATCCCAGATAGTTTGCCCATGGCGCCGGCGTATCCGCTCGTTCAATCACGTACTCGCGTTTTTCATCATCAAAATATCCAAATCTCATATTGACACTCTATCATCCTTTCTGTTTGTCTTTTCTGTTTCCTGTCTCTATGCAAACAGCTCCATATTCATCCAAACAATGCAGCGCCTGTCATTCTCTGAGCAAAAAGGGATAAGGAAGGAAAGTATTTTTTAATGGATGCCAGAGCAGACTGCATTGTCCGAATTCATATGAGTAACTTTATTTTATCGTTTCCGTTCGGATTTCTATACAAAGCTATGTACAAAAATATCAAATTCATGCTATAATATTGGAGAAAACAAATTTACAGATCTGAGAAAGGGGCTTGCCTATGAATTTACAAAAAGAATGGCAGAAGCAGGAGCTTTTGGATGCAGAGGACGCCCTCGCCCATCGCCCGCTAGAAGAAGAATACGCGTTTTACAATGCCGTCAGCTCTGGGGATATCTGCTATGTACAGGAAAATTGCAGGCAGAATACCTTTGCCAGCCCAAACGGAATGGGCGTGCTCTCTCCTGACCCAATTACAAATATGAAATATCACTTTGTCGTGACCGTCGCCATGGTCGTCAGGCACTGCGTGGAAGCTGGCATGGAATTGGAACAGGCATACCGGCTGAGTGATTTTTACATATTAAAAATGGACGCCTGCACATCCATCTCCGCCATATGCCGTCTCCATGACAGCATGGTGCTGGACTACACAGGCAAAATGCTGCTTCTGAAAAAAGAAAATGTGATATCAAAGCCTGTGATCCGCTGTATGGATTACATTTATGACCACTTAAACAGCCGCATTACGATAGAAGCCCTGGCGGAATATACAAAACTGTCGCCCAGCTATTTGTCACGGCTGTTCAAAAAGGAGCTCGGCGTTGCCATCAGCAACTATATCAACGAGAAAAAAATCGAAAAAGCCCAGCACCTGCTGAAATATTCCGATTACAGCCTGATCGAAATTGCAAATTATCTTGCTTTTTCTTCACAGAGCCATTTTATCCAGGCTTTCAAAAAAGCTGTTGGATTAACGCCAAAAAAGTACCGGGACAAATTTTACCGTACTACATGGTAATCTGCCGGAAATACAGGATACTGTATACTGTATTCCGGCTGCTTGTCCTGATACTTTTTTTGTTGTGTTTTTATTGTTGTTTTACGTCTTTTTGTTTTTGCTGCGCTTTTGTTGTGCTTTTTACTTTTCTGCGTTTTTGCTTTTGTTGTGCTTTTTGTTTTTCTTTGTTTTTTGCTTTTGCTGCGTTTTTGCTTTTTAATGTTTTTTTGTGTATTTTATTAGAAGTTGATTTGCAATTTTATGATTTTTCCCCAAGCTCTATCTCAATAGAATGTACTTGGTTTTCCATGGAATCGATCCTGCTCCTGGTTAAGACCGCCGCCCCATCCCGGATCTCTAACGCTTCCCCGCCGCAGGCTGCCCTTTGCACTTGGTATTCGCCATACGTCAGTTTCTGCGGATTGTGGAAGCTTATCTTAAAACGCTTGTTCGCAAACAGCAGGGCAAGGCGTGCATCTCCCTGCCTGTCAAACTGTTCCTTTAACAGCTTCGGCAGGATTACCAGGTCGCCAAACTCCCCATGCACGCCAAAGACTTCCGTAACCATCGTAAGCATATACCAGCTCGCAGCCCCTGTTAAATAATGGTACATTCCCCTGCCGTCTCTGTTAAAATATTCTGGGATCCCCGGATAGATCCTGCTCACTTCAAAATCCATCGCCGTATCCGCCAGCGTCCGCAGCGCCCGGTAGCCTTCTTTTACAAATCCGCGCCGATACAAAGCATTTGCATACATAACCGTCATATGCGAAAAAACAGCCCCGTTTTCTTTCTCGCCATAAGCAAAGCCAAACATCCGTCCCATATCATACTTTTGCTCCTGAAAGTCTGTATTCAGGCGGTATCCGCCGGCTTTTTTATCATACAAATAGTGGTCGGCACTGCTGCAAATCTGTCTTGCCTGTTCCGGCTGCGCTGTACCGCTCATAATCGCAAATACCTGGCCTGTCAGCATCATCCGAACGCCCTGCGCAAAATATCCCTCAACCGCTTTTCCATGATTGTCATAATAGCTGTTAAACCAGCCCTCATTTTCTCCCTGGATCCACTCTGTCCTGCGAATATGCTCCATCATCCACTCTGCCTTATGCCTGAGGTTGTCCGCCAGCTCTTTCACATCCACCTGTATTTTGCTGCCGCTGACCTGATGGCAGCAGGATTGCAGATATTTCGATAAAAGCTCCTGTTTTGCCGAAGTACGCTCATATACCTGCCTGTCATCCGCTAACAAAACCTGTATTTCTTCCAGCAGCTCCAACTGCCGCCAGCCAAACCTGTCTGCCAAAATCGTTAAAAGCTCGGAAAGCTGCACCAGATTTCCGGCATACGCACAGGTAAAAGCCACACTTTCCCCGCGCTCCGGCGCCATATCCAGCGCATCATTCCAGTCCGCTCCCCGCAGCCTGATCTGATTATGTTCCCCAACCTCATAAAATGCGCACAGATGCTGCAACAGCAGATGCTCCAGCACGCTGCCCCGATAGATTTCCCCGTTTTTATCCTTCTGCTGTACGCCGTATTCCACAGTCCACTGCGTATCCAATTCGCCAGCGCGCTTTGCCTGCTCATCTTTAAAATAGACAGTTTCCTCTTTTAAGATCCCGACGTCTCCCGTCTGGTCAATATAGAGCCTGATCGTCAGAAACGGCCATACGCCGTGATCCATCCAGACACGTGCAATCCCGTTCCTGTCCGCCAGAAATTCTCCCTGTTTTTCTCCTATAATCGTAGCATTGGTGCCGTCGATGCGCACGCCGCCGCAGTGATCCAAAAGCATCTGGCGCACGCTGCCTGGATTCATAATCAGCAGCGACAGACAGTCCTGCCACAGGTCGCGCCATCCTCTTCCGCCTCTGCCATAATCATGGTACGGCAGGAAAGAACAGCCGTAAATCCGCCTTAGCATAGGCTGGAAGCTGACCCATCTCAAAAACAGGTCAAAGTTTTCATCACCTGTCTCATACCGTACATTCACCTGATCCTGCCAGTATGCCTTGGTACGTAAAAGCGCCTGCTGCACCTGCGCGGTTGTCCGAAAGGCAGCTACCACTTTTTCAATCTCATTTTCGTCTGCTGTAATCCCCATGATGACCGTATACGAGGCACACGCTCCCGGTGCAAGGCTTACTTTACGAAAACGGATGCCCCCTATTGCCTCTTTGCCTTCCAGGCAGCTACCGGCTGGCACTCCGTCTGCGTTTTCCCGCACTTTGCGCGGGTTTGTATAGCTTCCGCCTTCGCCTATAAAATCTTCTGCTGACGGGTAAAAATCCATCGGCTTTTCCCCGTCCCCTCCTGCCGCGCATACAAAATAAGTAAGGCAGTTTTTCCGGTGCCCGCGTTCGTCAAAGGACAGCGTCGGCTTCACATATACGCCATCCTCCGTCGTCCTGATTCTGTGCAGCAAAGAGGTCACATGCCTGTGGTCGCGGATATTATCTGCACTCCTTCCAAAAACAGGCACCGCCGCCACTGGTGTAAACTCCAGTGCGGTGCTGCCTGTATTGCAAATCGTCACCTGCATAATCTCTGCGTAGCCATCCACAGGGACAAAGGACGTCACCTCTGCTTGCAGCGGATATCTGCTTGATGTCCTTTTCAGCGTATGCCACATCAGCCCCGCAGTCAGCTCGCTTTCATCCTGTTCTTTTGTAAATTTGCGGCTTTCCTGTTCTGCGGATGCTCCTGCTGCCGACCAGATTTCTCCATCCTCCATCCTGCACCAGAAATTTCTTCCCGAACGGTTATTATGCAGGTTTTCCACACTGACCGGCTCCATCAAAAAAGCATTTTGGCCAATCTTGCTGTCTCCGCCCAGATTCGGCGTAACCGAACTCTTAAGCCCCTGCTCTCCTGCAATCGGAAAATACAAATAACTGTAATTTTCCGGCTGCTTCAAAGAAAAAGTCCCATCCTGATCTTTAAAACGTATTGTCTGCATCTTATTCCTCCTGTCATCCATCTGTTTACGAAACGAGCGCCTTTGCATTTCAGGCTGTTTCTTATTCTATAGATTTTACAGGTTTCCGGCTCATCCTTATACCAAATTGATCCGAAAAATATCAAAACGATGCTGCCGTTTCACAGCCAGAAAGAAACTGTTATTTTTACGCCTTACTATTTTGATGCTCATAGGCTTCCCGGCACGCCTTCGCAAGCTGGTCTCCGCAGGATGTCTGCTTAAATCCGCACTGAATCCCTGACAGCTTTTTTTCGATCTCATCTACGGAAAGTCCGTTCACAAGCGCCGGAATCGCCTTTAAGTTCCCGTCACAGCCACCGGTAAATACGACGTCTGTGACGATGTCGCCCTCAATATTTAATTTGATCTGTTTGGAACAGGTTCCTTTTGTTTTGTAAATATACTCCATAATTGTTTGCCCTCCTGTATGTTTTATAAAAGCTCTCTATTGACTTTTCACTATAAAATTTCTCATTTTTCCCTTGACAGCCATACCCGCATCCTTTATTCTTTAATAGAATAGCAGAATCTGTAAATGCAGCCTGATTCCACTGCCTATTATCCCCTATTTTCCGGTCTCTGTCAACCTTTTGGAAATGTAGAGCGAATCAATCTTTCTTTTCGATTCTGCACCCGACAAAAGCCACTATCCAAGCCGGAAATCTCACGGTTTTGGCAAAGAAAGGCAGGATAAAACCATGTTTTTTAAACGCAAAAAGCAGGACGACCTGTATCGTCAACTGGAAGACCAGCTTGCAGTCCTCACACGGGATATCGTAAACGTCCACCAAAAGCTCGATTCCCTGAACGGATTCAACGACAGCTTGCGGCAGTTGCAGGACAGTACCCTCCATTCGTTCGAAAAATTGGAGGCTGAACTGGAGGATCAGTTCCAGCAGAATTTCAATCCGTTTGAAAGCCGCTTTCAGCAGCTCCATGCAGAGATTCATAAGCATGATATGGCGATCGAAGACCTGCTGGATGAATGGGAAGAAAAAAGCTCTGACGAAGAACGTGTAAAGCTGCGCCTGCAAGAAGCCGACGAGGCGGAAAAACTGCTGTTAAAGCTGTTTGAAGCGTACCAGGAACAATTTTGGAGCTTGAAGCACTATGCTGCCTCCAAAGACGATACATGGACTTCCCAAATCACACTTATGGAAAAAAATCTCGAACAATACCGCCGTGCCTGTGCCGTCAGCATGATCCAGGACTGCGGCGTCAATGTTGATTATGGCCTGCACGACATTATCGAGGTTGTCGATACAAAAGACCCTGCATTGGACAAGACCATCGCAGAAATCTACCGCTGTGGATATCTGTATAAAGGAAAGGTCAGAAAAAAAGCGCAGGCATCCGCATACCGTTTTTCAAAAAAAGGATCGGAACAAACAAACAAAACGGATAAAAAGGCGAATACGCCCAAAAATAAAATCCATAATCAATCATAAAAAATCCATAAAAAGGCATTTTGCCAGCGAATTGGCACTATGCCGGAAACAGGAGAGCAAATGAGTACAGTTATAGGTATCGATCTTGGCACATCCACAACAGAAGCAGCCGTGATACAAAACGGAAAGCCTCTCATGATCTTTAACCTGGAGAATGAGATCATTACGCCGTCCGCTGTAGGAATCAACGAGAGCGGTGATTTTGTAGTCGGTGAGAAAGCTCGTGCACAGTATTTATTATCACCGGAAAATACAGCCATTGAAGTAAAACGCAAAATCGGCACAAAAGAAACCATTTCCTTAAATAAACAGCCTTATACGCCTGTAGAACTTTCTGCAAAGCTGTTAGAATATGTCAAAGCTTATGCATCGGAATATTTAAAAACGGAAGTGTCTCGTGCGGTAATTTCCGTACCGGCATATTTTGACGACTTGCAGCGCCAGGCAACCGTAGAAGCCGGCACGAAAGCCGGGCTGGAGGTCATGCGTATTTTAAATGAACCGACAGCAGCCGCTTTAAGCTACGGCCTGGAGCATATGGAGGAAGAAAGCCACATCCTCGTATACGACCTGGGCGGCGGTACATTTGACGTCACGCTGCTGGAAATGTTTGACGGCGTCTTGGAAGTAAAGGCAAGCAGCGGCGACAACCAGCTCGGCGGCAAAGATTTTGATGAAAAGATCATTAACTGGCTGATCAGCGAATTTAAAAGCAAACATGATATCGACTTATCCAAAGACAAATTCGCTATGGTAAAATTAAAAGAAGCGGCGGAAAACTGCAAAAAAGCTTTAAGCACCGATCCTTCTTATCAAATAGTCATCCCAATGATCGCTGAAAAATCCGGTGAACCGCTGGCTTTGGAAGAAACGGTTACCGTAGAAGCATTCGAGGAGCTGACGAAAGATTTAATCGAACGCACACATCCGCCGATTGATGTCGTACTTGCCGACAGCGGGATCCTTGCCACGGATATCGACCGTATTATTTTAGTCGGCGGCTCTACCAGAATGCCGCTTGTGGCAAAGGATATCGAAGGCTACCTGCATATGGAGCCCTCACAGGCAGTCAACCCTGACTATGCCGTAGCAGAAGGCGCCGCAATCCAGGCTGGGATTATAGAAGGCAGCATCCACCAGGAAGACAGCATTATTATTACCGATGTCAACCCATATACGCTCGGCATCCGCGTTGTGGACGATTTTTCGATGGATCGGATGGCAGTCGTAATCCCGCGTAATGTTACGATCCCTGTAACGCGCAGTGAGACTTACTTTACAAGCAGCGATTACCAGACGGTCGCACATATTGAGGTCTATCAGGGCGAAAGCCGCTCCGTAAGCAGAAACCATTTTCTTGGAGATTTTGAAATACATGGCATCCCTTCGAAAAAGGCCAGGGCGGAGCGTATTAACGTAGAGTTTTCGTACAACCTGAACGGAATGCTGAATGTAAAAGCCACGATTCCAAGTACTGGCGCGGACGCTTCTATTGAGATCAACATGATGCAGGAGCAGGCGTCTAAAGAGGAAACGATCGACGTCAGCAAATGGAAGGATGCCCCGCACGCAAGTGAGTTTCGGACAATTATCCGCCGCGCAGAACGGCTGCTTAAAGATCCCCGGATTCAGAAGGACAAGTTTTTATCCGATGATCTGGAAGAGGCGATCTATGACTTGAAAGAAGCGCTGATTTTAGATGACCTGGACTTGGCAAAGGTCTGCGAATCCGATTTGCTGTATCTGCTGGACGAGTTATCTGATAAGTCCTGATAAAAACCGTTGCCGTTATCGAAAAGAAGCTAAGGAGTGATGGAATGAACACGGATTATGCAACACTCGGACTGGAGCCGGGCGCTTCGCCGGAGGAAATAAAAAAAGCTTATTTTAAACAAGTGCGGCTGCATTCGCCGGAATCTGACCCGGAGCAATTCCAGGCGATCCGCCAGGCTTATGAAAACCTCAAGCGTGCACGCAACAAGCCGGATGCACCTGTATTTCCAGCGCTCAGCGATCCTATGGCAGTAAAGATGATGCGCCAAATCCAGGCTTATCGTAAGGAAAAAAACATTACCTGCTACCGGGACGCCTGCGAAGAAGCCTGGAAACGCTTTCCAGACGATATCCAGTTTTTGTACCTGCTGATTATGGCACAGCGCCGCTGCGGAAATACCGGAAAGGCAGTAAAAAACGCAGAACTTCTTGCCAGCAAGGATCCTGAAAACAAATGGTTTCAGATGGTGCTTGCCTTTTCCTACAAAGACCGCGGATTCACCCAAAAAGCGCTGACTGCCTGTGAAAAAGCCTATGCGCTTGGCTGCCGGGACATTGATTTTCTTCTTATGTATGCTTCCTTTTGCGACGATAACCTGCTGTATGACCAGGGCATTGAGGCTTTGTTTGAAGTGATCCGCCAGGATGTGCGCTGGTCAAGAGAGCAGACTCCAAAGCTGATCGAAGCGTATACCGGGCTGCTTGCCATGAACCAATATGCGAGCAAGCAATACCTGATGGTCATTTTAGACAGCCTGTATCAGTTTTTAGAGCATTACAGCATTTACGTAAAAGAATACATGCCGGAACTATCGCTGCTGCTTGCCAATGCATGTATGAGCGTCGCCTACCAGACGGATGAATACAAAAAAGTGGAACAGATCTTTTCCTATATCCAAAAGGCCTGTACACAGGATATGGAACAAAAGATTATTCAGTCTGCTATCGAGCTGTATCATTTCCAGCGTGTATTGTCAGATCCAAGGATCGACGAAACGATGATTACTTACCTGGAACTGCTCCATGACTTTCCTACAGATGAATACGATGAGGATGATGAAATCATAAAAAAATTTGCAGTCGCTGATATCCAGCTTTGCATGATTGAAGAGCGTGAAAGCATCCTGCAGCAGGCAGCCGTCTTGCAGCAGGAGCATCCGCAGGAATATGCGCTTGTCGCCGACTTTGTCCAAAAGCTGAAAAGCCTTTCCAAGCTACGGTATTTAAAAGACAGTATTCTGAAAAATTATTATCGTATGGAGCCCTACATTTCCGGCGGGCATTACTATGAACAATATCCGCAGGAAAAAATACGCGCCATGGGCATTGTGCTGAACAAAGGGGCGGAAGATACGCCCTATGTCCGCAGTACGCAGAAAATCGGCCGTAACGATCCGTGTCCATGCGGCTCCGGCAAAAAATATAAACATTGCTGCATGAACAAATAATCTCAGCCAGGCGCTGCTGTTTTGCTGCAAAATACTCACAAAATTTTCACTTGTCGCTCCCGCTCAAATGGTATATAATGATTGGGATATTTGCGGAGGTGACCTTTTTATGACTGACATAGAATACATTTTGGACTTTGCGGCAAACCTGGGCGGCAAAATGCTTGCCGTCGGCGCCAATCTGGAGCGTGTAAACGATACGATGTACCGCGTCTGTTGCAGCTATCATCTGAATTCCATCAGTATCTTTTCCCTTAACAGCCTGATTATACTTGGGGCAAAGTCAGAAGACGATGTCTCAGGTATGCGCCAGATCAGCATTCACTCTTCCAGTACCCATCTGGAAAAGCTGAACCGCTTTAACCAGCTTTCCCGCAAAGTATGCGCACAGACTCCGCCGCCGGAATCTCTTGCCGGGCTGCTCGCAGAAGCAGACAATATCGCAGACTCTCCGGCTGGCTGGATTGTGCTCGGCCATCTGCTTTCCATGTCTACCCTTTGTGCGATGTATGGAGGCAGCTTTGCCGATATCATTGCAGTAATTTTGAATACTTTCATCCTGCACTGCCTGTCTACATATTTTGACAAACGCAATATCAACCAGATTGTCGCCAACACGATCTGCATGTGGGCTGCCGGGTCGTTTACCTCCCTGTTTGTGAAGCTTGGAATCGGTGAAAATTTCTTTATTATTATTATTGCAAACAGCCTGATGATGATTCCAAGCATCTCGCTTGTAAACGCTGTACGGAATATTCTGTGCGGCAATGAAATGAACGGGATTCTGGAATTTTTAAAAGTCGTACTGGAATCCGTGGCAATCGTGCTCGGCATTGTTTTGAGCATCTATCTGTTTGGAGGGCAAATGATACAATGGCAGAAAGTATAAAACTGATTTTCTTATCGTTCTTCGCTTCCATCGGCTTTGGCTTAAAATACCAGATGCAGCGGCGCTACCTGGTGTGGGCGGGGCTTGGCGGGGCACTGACACGCCTGTGTTACCTGCTGTTAGTGGAGGTCATCGACGCCAGGCTGGTTTATTCCCTGCTTGCAGCGATGTTTGCATCCCTGTACGCAGAGATCATGGCTATGAAATTTAAAATGCCGTCGACTGTATTTCTGTATCCGGCAATTATCCCCTTGACACCCGGCAGCCTGATTTACAACACCGCTGTGCATTTCTTGTTGCAGGAGACGACAGAGATGTGGGTGTATGCCAGGGCGTGCGCGCTGACACTGCTCGGCATCAGCATCGGCTTTGTACTGATTTCGACCTTTACTTATTACAGGCGCGTATACTTTCTGGGCAAAGACATTGCATCCCATTTGCTGCATCACCCGCATAAAAAATAAGCCTGGTACCGCTTTTCAACATGCCGGCAGCTTCTCACACCATCCGATCCTGTTGTGAGAAGCTGCTTTTTTACAGTTTTTGCAGCACCTTCACAATATGTTCTATCACCTGCGATAAGGTCTCCACCCCGATCTCCTGATTATGCCAGTATGCATAATAAGCTCCCTGGATACAAAAAGACAGCAGTATATTTTTTTCTTCGTCCTCCTTATATTCGGGATATTTTTCAAACACCTTTTTCTTGATCTCCGTCTCCAGCTTATCGGCAAGATAGCTGTGCCCCTTGCCGGAAAACAACACCTGAATCAGAGAAATATGCGATACAAACGCCAGGCACAGCTCTTTTGCAACCACATCCAGGTTGTCAAATGTATATTCCTGCGCATGGGGAATACTTTTTAGCACCGAATTTACAGTCTCCGTTTCCATCGTTTCCGAAAGCGCATACAGATCCTCATAGTGCGAATAAAACGTAGACTTGTTAATACAGGCAAGGCTGCATAATTCTTTTACTGTAATCTTTTCCATCGGCTTTTTGGAACGAAGCTGCATAAATGCATTTTTGATCGCCTTTTCCGTTTTCTCTATCCTGATATCCATTGTATTTTCTTTGCTTCCTCTCTTTGCGCATTCCTTTTTATTGTATCTGCGCTTTTTCTAGTGTTCTTTTTCCAATAAACGACATTTTTTACAATTCGTTGCTTATCCGTCAAACGTCGTAAAATTGTCGGTGGAAATCCCTGGCTTTTCCCTTTATTATTATCTTAACAAACTAAACAACTATTGTCTATTATCTTCAAGGAGGTTTTTATGGACTTTTATGGATTTTACACTGGAAAAATATTTGATGCCTATCAGTATCTTGGCGCTCATCCTACTGAGCATGGCGTGACATTCCGCACGTTTGCTCCCGGTGCATCCAGAATCGCCCTGATTGGTGAATTTAACGACTGGCAGGAATATGATATGAACAAAGCGCATGACGGACATTTCTGGGAATACCATGTACCAGACGCCGCTGCCGGCATGATGTATAAATACCGCATTTATGGCAAAGACGGGAACTGCATTGACCACTGCGACCCTTATGGCTTCGGCATGGAGCTGCGCCCGAATGCCGCGTCCCTGATCCGGGATATGGATGCTTACAAATTTGCAGACCGCAAATGGATGCAGTCAAGAAGCGACTGCAAAAAGAAACCGCTGAATATCTACGAAATACATATGGGTTCTTTCCGCAAACCGTCCGACCAAGCGGACGATTGGTATACTTATGAAGAAATGGCGGATCTTTTGATTCCTTATTTAAAGGAAAACGGCTATAACTATCTGGAAGTAATGCCGCTAAACGAATATCCTTGTGATGAATCTTGGGGCTACCAGTCTACCGGCTTTTTCAGCCCTACCTCCAGATATGGGACGGCTGACCAGCTCAAAGCGTTTATTGACTGCTGCCACCAGAACGGGATCGGCGTAATTATGGATTTTGTGCCTGTGCATTTTGCAGTGGACGACTATGCATTGTCCAATTATGACGGGACATCGCTGTACGAATATCCGCATAATGCAGTCGGCGTCAGTGAATGGGGAAGCTGCAATTTTATGCATTCCCGCGGAGAAGTGCGTTCCTTCCTCCAGTCCGCCGCAAATTACTGGCTGAGCGAATACCATATTGACGGGCTGCGCATGGACGCGATCAGCCGCGCGATTTATTGGCAGGGCGATCCTGGCAGAGGCGTCAATATGAATGCCGTAGAGTTCCTCAAATATATGAACGATGGTTTAAAAATGCTGCATCCGTCCGCAATCCTTGCCGCGGAAGATTCTACTTCTTATCCTGGTGTAACAGCAGACGTATCCGCCGGAGGGCTTGGATTTGACTATAAATGGGATATGGGCTGGATGAACGACACGCTGGACTATTTCCGTACTGCGCCGCAGTACCGCAGCGAGGACTACCATAAGCTGACGTTTTCCATGATGTATTATTATGACGACCAGTTTCTCCTTCCGCTGTCCCACGATGAAGTTGTGCACGGAAAGGCAACGATCCTACAGAAAATGAACGGGGATTACGAAGAAAAATTCCCGCAGGCACGCGCTTTTTATATGTACATGTATGCACATCCGGGCAAAAAATTGAACTTTATGGGAAATGAAATCGGACATTTCCGCGAATGGGATGAAAAACGCGAGCAGGACTGGAACCTGCTGGACTACCCAGCGCACCAGAGCTTTCATCAGTTTATGAAGGACTTAAACCGCCTGTATCTGGAGCATCCGGCACTCTATGAAATGGATTACGAATCCGAAGGCTTTCAATGGCTGGACTGTCACGCAGAAGCAAACTGCACCTACGTATTCGAACGCCGGAGCAAAAAAGAACGCATCCTCGCTGTCTTTCATTTCTCCGACAAAGAACAGGCAGGCTACGAGCTGGCGATACCAGACGCGCAAAAACTGGAGCTGCTGCTATCCAGCGATGCAGCCTGCTACGGCGGGACACAGGAAACGCCCGAAGCCGCGCCGGAACTTAAAAACGGTACTTGCAGCCTGACGCTAAAGCCATTTTCCGCTGCCTATTATCTGGTATCGGCAAAAAAAACAGAAAAGACGGAATAACTCAATCAATATACTGCCTTTGATCCACGCTTTCCGGACGGCTGCTGTCCAGAAAGCGCGAATCAAAGGCGCCTATTTCTGCTATTATGCTTTATGCTTCCAAAAAGGCAAACGGCTCTTTCCCGTTTAAGAAATGCATCATTAAATACGCCCCGCGCATCGAGACACGCTCGTCTGTCAGAATCTGCCGCACCCTTTCCCTGTCCGCCAGGACGACCTGTATTTCCTCTGTGTCTTCCACAAACGCATCTGAAATGCTTCCGCTTACCGTCCCAAATACCGTCGCACTCGTCTCATCCGTAAATCCCGGCCCCATAAAATACGGCCTGCGGTAACATTCCCTGCCGCCGGTATATTCTGTGAAATCCAGCCCCGTCTCTTCCTTCATCTCCCTGGCCGCCGCCATCCCAGGCGTCTCCTCATGATCTACCAGCCCCGCAGGCAGCTCATATAAAAAGGCGTCGACCGGATAGCGGTACTGGCGGATCAGTACCAGCCTTGGCTCCTCCTCCGCAGTCACTGCATAGATGACTATGCCTTCCGGCTGGATCGATTTTGTGCGTATTTTTATATGCTCCGCATCGTTTCTGGATGCAAAATAATAACAAAAAGGCTTTCCCTTCGTATCCAGTGCGTCCATCTGGTAAAGATTTAAAAATGGATTGTCTGTCAGCTTATGAATTGCATTGTATTTTTTGTTCATATCTTTCCTGCTCCTCCAGTTCCTTTGAGCTCTAGCCTTTTTATTTCGTTTTATTTTCTTTTCGTATTCCTCTGTCTAGTCTGAATCATACCCATTCTTCCGGTAAATAACAAGGAAGCATACCACCGCTGCCACAATCTCTGCTGTCATCACTGCAATGCTCAGCCCGTCTGTCAGATGTTCCTGTTTTGTAACAATATTCATAACAGTCTGCTGCATCACGCCTGTAAACAGAAAACCTGAGACCGTACCCATCAGGTCGTTTAAATTTGCAAACATCGGCAGCATCATAAAAACAAGCAGCGCAGGCGTCGTTACCGTGCTGGCTGTCACCTGGTTTTTGGAAAAGATCCCGAAAATCATGCCGATCACAGCGCTTGTCACGGCTGACAGTAAGGATACGCCAAGATAAGCCGCCCACTGGACGCCTGTCATCGCAACCTCGGCAACCACAGCAATGACGACATTGACTGCCATCATCATCCCGACAAACGGCAGCAGGCTGCCTAAGAAAAATTCAAGCCCATTCACCGAGCTTGTCATCAATACACGCAGCGTATGCTTCTCCTTTTCTTCTGCCAATGCCGCGCTCACACAATAAACTCCTATCCCGGAAATATTGATCAATGCGCCGTTAGCCATTGCCATCCCCCGCAGCATATCGTCCAAGCCGTTCTCCGAGAACGATCCGTAGGCCAGTTTCATAATAAACGTAAAGCCCACTGCAAACAAAGGCATCACAATAAAATTTTTTGACAGGAGCGCTCTGAGTTTCATCTCCATCACTGCTCCAAGCTTATGCATATGAATCGTTTTCATTGTAATTTCCTCCCTGTCACTGTCAAAAATACGTTTTCCAGCGTCGGCTCGCAGGAATGCAGCGCTGCCACCTGATTGCCCTTTAGCAGGGCAGACAGCCGCTCCACATTTTCCTGCGTCTGCTCTAACATCAGCTCTTCCCCGCTTTCCAGCAGCACCCGGTACCGTTTCTCCCGGTTATAGCGCAGGCACAGCTCCTGCGGCGTCCCATATTCTACGATCTGCCCGTTATTTAACAGCGCGACATGGTCGCACAGCTTTGCCGCTTCCTCCATATTGTGGGTCGTTAAAAAGATAGCCATGCCTTCGTTTTTCAGCTCTATTAACAGCCGATGGATTTCCAGCGCCGTAGATGGGTCAAGCCCGCTCGTCGGCTCATCCAGAAACAATACCTGCGGCTTATGCAGCACTGCCCTTGCCAGCACAAGCCTCTGCATCTGTCCTTTGGAAAGCTTGCCAGCAGCCTTTTTCTTATGCTCCAATAGCCCTACCCTCTGCAGCAGCGCATCGATCCGCCCCTGATCCACGCGCAGGATCCTGGCAAAATATTTCAGGTTTTCATATACGCTCAGGCGCTCATATACGCCGGACTGGTCTGTGACAATCCCAATCTGCTCATAGATCGTCTCGTCAATATTTTTCACATGGATGCCCAATACATAAGCATCCCCGGAAGTCGGCTTCAACTGCCCGGTCAGGATCTTGATCGTCGTCGTCTTTCCTGCCCCGCTCGGCCCTAAAAATCCTAATATCTCCCCTCTTTGCAATACCGCATTCAAATCCTTTAATACCGGCTCTTTGTCATACTGCTTTGTAATATGCTCGACCCGGATGTATGCATCTTTCATATTGCCTTCCTTTCCGCTGCATAACCGTCAGGCAGATCCCCTGCACCATTATCCAGCAATGAATTTTGTTCCTTGTTATGATACCATCCGTGCCAAAACAATGTTCTCTTTTTCCTAAAATGCTTTTTTCATTCCTAAACTGTATGAAAAGCCAACTGCCTGGCTGCCTCAGATGCACCGCAGCTACATCCGGCTTAGCAGCTCAGACTTCATTTTCCGCGATACGAGGCATTCCACATTCCCCGCTTTCAGTGTATTATGCTTTAAATCAACTTCTGTAATCTTATCCAGCGCCACCAGATACGACCTGTGCGTCCGCAAAAACGCATCCCCCATCTGCGCGCCGATCTCATTCAGGTTCCCGACAAACTCCATCCTGCTGTTTTTCGTATGTAAAATGACATGATGAGACTTTGCAGTCGTCTCAAAACAAAGAATCTCCTTTAGCGGGACATACTTTACCATATCCCCGATCTTTACCGCATAGACCTCGCCGACGTCCGCCTTTGTTTCCTGCTGCAAACGCACATGCAGCGATTCCAGGCACCTGCTAATCGAATCCCGCTGCTTTTTCGGATCCTTAATAATATAATCAAACGCCTCCAGATGATACTGAAACGTACGGAAAGCCAGGTTTTGAAAACTTGTAATATACACAAGCGTCCCATGCGGGTCAAGCCTGCGCAGTTCCTTTCCAAGCAAAAACCCGTCGTATTCCGCATCCTTTAGCTCCACATCCAACATATACAGATTTTGTTTCTGCCCTGCCTGGCTGACTGCCTGCAGCAATGCCTCCGGCCGGCCTGTACTGCATACCACCTTCATGTCATATGCTTCTATCATGATCTTTTTTTCAATTTCTGTCCGAATCTGATCTCGAATCACATCTTCATCATCGCACAAATAAATATGTATCATCCTCTGTCTCCGGTTCTCTTACTTTTTCCTATTTGATGCTTTGCCCTCCATAACGCTATACCGGAACTGTCAGCTCCTGTACAAACACCTCGTCTTCCCAGCTTGTCGCAGATACAGCCTGCGGATAGTGTTTCAGGACACGCTTGTAATTTGAAAGCCCTACTCCGCGTTTCTCCCCCTTTGTCGAATAACCCTCTTTCCACATATGCGACAGATCTACCTCCTGTTTCCACGGATTTGCCACCCGCACAGTGAAAAATCCTTCCTGGTACATAAGCTGCAATTCCACATACGGCTCCGGCTGTATCGCAGCAGCTTCGATCGCATTGTCCAGCAGGATGCCCAGGCATTGATTAAAGTCCCACACATCCATGCCAAAGCTGTTGATCGGATAAAGCACTTCCAGCCTGCACGCGATATGATTTTTATTCATTTTTGTCAGCTTGGACAGCACCAGGCTTTTCAACTCCGGCATACAGATATTTCCAATCTGCGTTGCTGCGTGTATTTTCTCCCCGATCTTCTGGTCAAAATCGATTTCCAGCCTTTCCAGAACGTCCTGGATTTTATCTGCATCGCCTTCTTTTGCATACAAATACATTCCAGAAAGTATATTTTTATAATCGTGGCGGAATACGCGCATCTCTTTTTGCATCTGCTCCAACTGCTCCACGTACAACTGCTGCTGCAAAATCAAAGATTCCTGATACTGGATCTTGCGCTCGCTCTCCTCTTTCCCTGATACATGCAGCAGAATCCCTACGAGCAACAAGGTCAGCATCACCATGCCCGCATTATAGGTAATGATTGTCTCCTCTTGAAGCTGCCTGCCCATCACAAAAAAGATCTCAACCATCATCTCCAGCACAAAGATGGACACCGCTTTCAGCGGCAGCCACCCTCCATCCAGCATATACCGGATCAGCCTGGAAAACTGCATTTTTCGAAGCAGCAGGCTGATCCCTGCACCGATTGCCAGGTAAATGACAAAGGTACCGCCATAATACAAAAAAGCATCCTCGGAATACTCAAAAAAGAAATACTTGATAATCGACGCAACAACCGAGCCGCAGCAGACCTGCAGCATTCCGCCAATACACACAGCCGAAAGAGACCTCCATGGATCATACTTCCACAAAAACGACATTCCTACCGTTGCAAACGCCAGCGTGATATTCGACGACAGCAAATAGGAGACCACTCCATTTAATGTACTCATATAGACCAGCACAAACCCGATGCTTCCTGCCGACAGCCCCGAAAACAAGACATATTTCCCAAGCTTTTGAAGCTGCAGCCGCTCCCCTGTAATGTCAAATAGAAACATGCCTAATACCGTAAAAGAAACCAACACATCCACTGTATGGACCAACATCATAAAAATCAATGTCTTATTCATAACACTGCCCCTTTCCACTTTATCAGGCGACCGCCCGTATGTAAACTATTATAACCTAAATGGGCTTAAATGTTAACAGATGGTATAAAATCTTTCGTTATATTTATCTATTGTTTCATCTTCAAGGCTATCATCGGCTTGTATGGGATCGGAAAGTGTCAAACTGCTATCATCTGCTGATAAAATTTTATAGGGAATTGTCATAATAGAAAGAATATGGTAGACTATCAGAGAGGAACAATCGTGTTGCAAGGTGGTAGCCTCCCAAAACTTCATGCCCGGTTTGCCGGAGTACATAAGAGGGGAGGTGGCGCAAATGACAGCTTTTGAAATCATTTCGATTTTCATAGGTATATTGGCTTTGCTAATTGCCTTTGGTAGTTTTGTTATAGCGTTGCTTGCCTTTCTCGATAAGAGGACAAGCGAAAATAAATAAGCCTACCTTGTTACTTGACCGGTACAGGTAGGCTTATAACCTATTGAGGAGGTCAACCACTTTGTTGGGCGGTTGTTTCCTCTTTTGTATCAATATAGCATACTCCCCGGATAAATTCAAGAAAAATTTCCGTTAATGCAAACCGCATAAAACAAGGCTTTTTAAGCTATTTGTGTGCTACAAGTGTGTTA
>CAMWXD010000051.1 GCA_947178105.1 uncultured Eubacterium sp.
GTAGATATGTGGTTCCAAAATCATAATCCTGCCCTGTTCCATAATCATCTGGTTATCTACATAGATGTCTGCATTATGCGCTACCAGGTCAAAGTGCCCGACCGCATCCTGCACGCCTCCCAAAGCAATGTTCCTGCCAAAACCGATATGAAAGGTGCCGTAAGCAGACTCATCCTCAATATAGCAGCAGCCCCGGCAGCGGGAATACGTATTCAGCCCGATGCCAAATTCCGAAGCAATGAACATCCGCGGATCCTGAAAACGGCGGATATATTCCTTTAGCTTTCTGCCGCTTGCATTATTTTCTATTTCTGTGATCCTGCCGCCGCGCAAATGGATTTCCACCGGGCTTTCGACAATGCCGATATACCCCATGGAGCCGTCCAGTACAAACGTGCCTTCCGCACGGTCTTCCAAAATTGGTACATAGACTTCTACGCTGGCAGAGGACAATCCCCTTCCGTCCCGGCAGCAGCCATTGAAAAAACCAGCCCTGCGCCCCCGGATGCTCAGATGAAGGTCTGTACCAAGCGCTGTTTTGATATCAATTCTGCTTGCTGACTGAAAATAGCCTAACATTGCTGCTGCCATAATCTTACTTTTTGCGGTATCCACACGCAAAAAATCATAGGAAAGCATCGAATTTCCATCGTTTGTGCTAAGCGGCAGCGAGAGGAAGCGCTTTTTGCGGGATACAGCACGTTTGACCGCTTTTGTTGTAATCAGGGAATACTCCGCAGCGCCGATAATGGCATCATATGCGTCAAACGCATCCTCCCGCTCATTAAAATAAGTGCCAACATACATCGACAGCTCATCCAGCATCCATAGGTCTACATGGCTGCTGACCCGCCCTGCCGCCTCACGCAGCGCTTCCATCTCCGCCTGATAACGGCTGCTGGAAACAATCAACAGGCGTTCCCTGCCTCGCAGCCGCACCCAATCGCGAATAATAATCTCTGCGCCCTTTTGTATATTCATGATTCTATTTGAGCATTATCATCATAATGATCTGTACGATAATCATAACAACTGCAATCGGCACCTGGTTTTTAATGACGCCGAACTGTTTTTTCATGTCCAAAAGTGCAACCGGCACTGTATTGAAGTTTGCCGCCATCGGGGTACAGAGCGTACCGCAGAATCCGCACGTTAAGGCAAGCATACCGATCACGACCGGATTTGCCCCATATGCCAGTACGAACGGGCCTCCGATGCCTACGGTCATGACCGTGATTGCAGCAAACGCGTTGCCCATAATCATCGTAAAAAGCATCATCCCAAGCGCGTAGACAACGATCCCGATATTGACATTGCCCGCCGGAATAATCCGTTCCACAAGGGATGCTACGACGTCTCCCACGCCCGCAGCAGTAAATACCGCGCCAAGACACGCCAGCAGCATTGGCAGCATGGACAGCGGGCCTACGGTAGAAAGCATACGCTCCGAATCATTGAGCAGTGTCATCGGCGTATTTTTCCTGTTAAATGCAAGCAGAAACCCCGCCGCTACAAAAACGCCGATCGCTACGCCGTTTAACGCACTAAATCCAATTATATTTGTTGTCAATGCCGCCCCTACCGCAAAAACGCCAATACTTAAAGCAGGGACAAATATTTTCATCCCGACTGTTTCAAATGTTTTCTGTGTATCCGCCTTTGAAGGGGCGTTTGTCTTCCCTTTCTTTACTTTATGTAAAATCGCCGGTACGCACATCACAAGTACCAGCGCGCCGCTTAACGCAGCCGGCAGCCAGCGCCCGAATGCCAGCAGGATACCAAGGACAAACCAGAATGTAAATGTACCGATACGGCTTGGATTTTCCTTGTCCCTTAGATTTTTCACTGCCGTATATACAACCATAAAACCGATAAAAAGATAAATCACCTCCATGAGTTTATTGCTCATAGCAACCTCAGGATCGAAAAAAAAGCTCATGCCAGCCCCTCCTAATCATATTTTTTCAGCATACGCTGATCCTTAATATAATAAAAGATAATCGTAATCACCGTCGCAATGATACAGACCGGGATCTCCACCGCAGCTAACGAACCAAGCTCGACCTCATACCCAAGCCCTGCAAGCGTATTCTGCACTAAAATCGCGCCGGAACCGCCGACAAACAGCACCTGGCCAAAAAACCAGGTCACATTTTCCATACCCGCAGCCATGCCCTTTAACTCCTCCACATGGTCTTCCCGCGGCTTTTTGCCCTGCGCTGTAATTGCACCTTCTGCCATCGGCATAATTACAGGGCGCACAAACCCGGCAACCCCGCCAAACCCGACATTAAACGCAGCAAAGATCGCACGCATCAAACCGTAAATACCAATCACCATCCCGGAAGTCGCGCCCTTAAACTTCCCAATCAGCGCAGCCGCAGCCTCCCTCAGCCCGTTGCGCTCCAGCGTACCGGTTACAAACATAATAATAATAAAAATGGCCATGCTCCGGTTGGCAATAAAATTGCTGCCAAGCGTTTCCAGCAGCTCAATAGGGCTAAGCCCGCCTACGATGGCGGTGACAAGCGCAGCCGCCACAATAATGAGGATGGAATCCAGTTTCAGCGCAAATCCTGCGATCACAATGACGATCCCCAAAAGCTTTAAATACTCCATATTTGTTCCACCTTTCTTTTCATTCTTTTTATTTTTAGGCACATGCGAAAACTGCTGCAAACAGCCTCCGTATGCAGCCATAAATACCTGATTTTATGTAACAAATATACACATCTTTCAATGAGTTCAGCAATTTTATACAAAATCATATATAAATAGTAATAGATTATTAGCAAAATGTCAAGAATTTATAAATTTATACTGAAAGTACTTTAAAAATCCAAAAAATAAAATACTCCAGAATTTACCAACACCAGAAGCATTGACCATCTTTCCCAAATGTAGTATCCTGAACATACAGAACAGAAAACACTGCTGCGTACCCACAGCTAAAGGAGGAAACAATGAAACGAAAAACCGTAACTTTAATGCTTGCGCTTCTTGCCGCAGTAGAATCTGCAGCCTATCCGATACAGGCTGCTGCAAGCGCCGTTACAATACCATCACAAACCGAAGACGCTGCCGCCAAAACCGTGCCGGATGAAATGCGCGGCGGTGAAATCTTCGACGAAAAAAGCGGCTATGAATACGATGTTTTAAAAGACGGCACCATAGAGCTGCGCGCTTACCATGGAACCGAAGAAACGCTCAACATTCCCGATACGCTGAATGGCAAAAAAGTAACCTCGATTAATTTTTTTGGAGGAATGCTTTTAGAATCCCATTTAAGTACATATGTAAAAAATGTAATCGTCCCGGACAGCGTCACGCAGCTTGGGGATTCCGCGTTTATGGACTGTGTCTTCCTGGAAACAATCAAGCTTCCTGACAGCGTAAAAGAAATCGGCAGCGAAGCCTTTGCAGGCTGCGCCCGCCTGAAAAGCATCCACATTCCAGACGGCGTCAAGAACATCAGCGACAGCACGTTTTCCGCCTGCCGCAGCCTGGAGTCCGTAGCGCTTCCAGAAAGCATCACATCGATTGGCAGAAACGCTTTTTACGGTTGCAGCAGCTTAAAAAACATCACCCTTCCAAAAAACGTGACGGAAATCTGGACCGATGCATGGAAAGGCTGCCACAGCTTAAAAAGCATCCGTCTGCCGGAGGGGATTACCAGGATTATGGGAGGCGTCTTTGAAGACTGCCGCAGCCTGGCAGCCGTCTATCTCCCGCAAAGCGTCACATCGGTTGACGTGAACGCTTTTAAAGACTGCCGCAGCCTGGCCGACATTTACTATGCGGGCACTGCCGCACAGCGGGAGCAGATCAAAGTCAGCAAAGAAGGCAACGACGCCTATCTTTCCGCTGTTTTCCACGATGAAGCATCTGACGTTACGCAGACGCCGGGAGCAGATGCTGCTTCGCAGGAATTTGCTTTCAAAGCCCTTTCGGACGGTACGCTGGAGATCACCTGGTACTCCGGGGACGCTTCTGACGTTACCATCCCTGCAAGCATCGATGGAAAAGCCGTCACACAAATCGCTGATTCGGCGTTTGCAAACAAAAGCGGGCTTGCCCGTGTTGTCATTCCAGACAGCGTGACATCCATCGGAGAAAGCGCATTTGAAAACTGCAGCAAGCTGGCCTCTGTCACGCTTCCATCCGGGCTGACAGCACTCCGCCCACTCGCCTTTTTTGGATGCAAGAGCCTTTGCAGCATCAAGCTGCCGGACAGTATCACAACAATAGAAAACAAAGCCTTCGAAGGCTGCGAAAGCCTGACAGAGCTTTCACTTCCAAAGAGCTTAGAGAGCATCGGCGCTTATGCTTTCAGTGCCAGCGGGCTGCAAACGATCGATCTTCCGGACAGCGTAGTATCCATTGGAAAAGGCGCATTTGGCGGCAGCAGCCTAAAGCGCATTGCCCTGCCGGGCGGCATTTCTTCCATTGAAGAATCCGCCTTTGCCGGTTGCAGCAGCTTAACCTCCATTACGGTGCCGGACAGCGTGACAAAAATCGGCAAATACGCATTTTTGCAATGCAGCAAATTAAAAACGGTTTCGATCCCAGGCAACGTCACCTCGATTGGATGGGGCGCATTTTCCAAATGCACCAGCCTGGCGTCTGTCACGCTTCCCGACAGCGTCACGAAAATCGGCAAAAGGGCTTTCCAGGACTGCACCAGCCTTCATACGGCAAAGCTGCCGAAAAAGCTGAAAGCGATTGACGACTGGACATTTTACGGCTGCAAAAGCTTAAAAAGCATCACGGTGCCGGCAAATGCCGCCTCGATCGGATACCGCGCATTCCATAACTGTCAATCGTTAAAAAGCATAACCATCCGGTCTGCAAAATTAAAAGCAGTGGGAGACAACGCATTTCATGGCATTTCGGCAACCGCAAAGATCAAAGTGCCTGCGAAAAAGCTAAACGCATACAGCAAACTCTTAGCGGGAAAAGGACAGGGCAGCAAAGTCAAAATTACGGCTTTTGCACAGTAAACACAGCCAGGCAAACGCCCCTGTACTGGCAAAAGCGTTATCTGGGCAGCTCCACGGTAAAGGCGATGCTCTCATGCGCACTCTCCGCCCGGATCGTCCCGCCGTGAAGCTTTACAATCTCATTAGCGATCGCAAGGCCCAGCCCGGCTCCGCCGGTTGCTGACGCCCTGGAGGCATCCACACGGAAAAACTGCTCGAAAATATGCGACAGTTTTTCCGGCGGGATTGTCCGCCCATGGTTTTGCACACAAATCTGTACCGCCTGCTCTAAAAGCTCCATCGTTAGCGTAATCTCCGTCTCCTCATAGCTGTAATTCACCGCATTTCGGATCAGGTTATCAAATACCCTCTGTATCTTATCCACATCACAGGATATGCTGACATTCGGCAGGATTTCCGTTTTCCATACAAGCCCTTTTTCTGCAAGTACCGGCTCGAACTCACTTACAATCTGCTCCAGCATCCGGCTCAGGTTCAAGCTTTCAGGCTCCAGCGTCAGCGCCGTTAAGTTAAACCGTGTGATATCAAAAAACTCATTGATCAGGTCTTCCAGCCGCTGCGCTTTATCCAGGGCAATCCCGGTATAGCGCGCCCGTATCTCACCGGATATGTGCGGCTCGTCCTTAAGCAGCGTCAGATACCCGATCACGCTCGTAAGCGGCGTTTTTAAATCATGCGCCAGATACACGATCAGGTCATTTTTCCGCTGTTCCGCTTCTTTTGCAAGCATCGCGCTGCGAAGCGCCTGCTCCCTCGCCAGGTTCAGCTCGTCCTCCATATGCTGGAGCGCCTGCGGCAGCCTGATCGGCTCTTCGGATACCTTTGCCAGCCGCTCCGCCGCTTGTACAAGCGCTTCCAGATAACGGTACGGCTTCGTCAGAAAATAATAGCCAAATGCCACAGCACTCAGCATACACAGGCAAACATATACTTCTACAAGATACCTCTTTATCCAGGTCAAAAGCGGATAAAGCGCCTCTGTCCCATGCCATACCCTTGCGTTGCATACCGCCCAGGACACCAGCCCTGCCACGGCAAGAAAAACCATCGATAAAAATAACGCGGTAAAATACTGCAGCACCGCCTGGATCTTTAACGAATCCCTGCGTTTTCCTTCCTGTACCCTCTTATTCAATCGTATACCCCACTCCCCATACAGTCTTTACATACTTTGGCTTCCTTGCCGGCTCCTGCATCTTCTCCCGGATTCTTGCAATATGCGTCATGACCGTATTGTTGTTATCCAGATACTTTTCACCCCAGACTGCCTCAAACAGATCCTCCGACGATACTACATTTCCGCGGTGCTCGCACAAATGCCACAGGATATCAAACTCCAGCGGCGTCAGCACCAGCTCTTTTCCATTCAGTGTACACTTATGGCTGCTTTTGGAAATATACAGCCCACGAAACTCATACTCTTTCGTCTCCCGGCTCTCCGACGGGTTATACCTCATATACCTGCGAAGCTGCGACTTTACGCGCGCCATCAGCTCCAGAGGATGGAACGGCTTTGTCATATAATCATCCGCCCCAAGCGTCAGCCCTGTGATCTTGTCCACATCCTCCACCTTCGCCGTCAGCATAATAATCGGAAACAGGTGCTTCTCACGGATTTTCTGGCAAAGCAAAAAGCCATCCATATCCGGCAGCATCACATCCAGCACCGCCAGCACAATCGGCGTCTGCTCCACACACTTTAAGGCATCCTTCGCGTTATAAAATTTGCAGACCTCATAACCTTCATTTTTTAAATACACTTCAACCAAATCCGCAATCGCAGCTTCATCGTCCACGACCAGTATTTTTTCCTTCATAGCTACATTCCTCATTTTTTCAGATTGTCTGTCATTTTAATATTTTATGACAGTTCTTTAGGTATCAGAAGCAACATTGCCATTTGCTGAGCACCTCCAGTCTAGTATAGCACAACACATGCATTGCGTCTATTTGATCTTTTTCCCGCAACGCGCTTGCTTTTCCATTGGAAGCAGTTTCAAGCGCAACCACTTTATAAAATTTTAAGAATTCCAAAATCCCTGAAAAATAAGCATTTCCCATAAATTGTTAGCACTCAATCGAAAAGAGTGCTGATTTTCTATTGACTTTTTTCCCGCTAAGTATTACTATTGCACTTAGGAAAACATGTGCAGGCATTTTCACCTGTACTGCATATAAGGAGCCTAAGTACCTTCATATAAAAATATTAAAGAAAAGGAGTTCATTTTCATGGAAAACAAACACGGAAATCTTTCAATTAACAGTGAAAACATCTTCCCTATTATCAAAAAATGGTTATATTCTGATCACGATATTTTTTACCGTGAGCTGATTTCAAACGGCTGCGATGCCATTACCAAATTAAAAAAGCTGGACATGATGGGCGAGTATTCCCTGCCGAATGATTATAAGCCTGCCATCCAGGTCACTGTCAACCCGGATGAAAAGACACTGACCGTCACCGATAACGGCCTTGGCATGACGGCGGACGAGGTAGAAGAATATATTAACCAGATCGCCTTTTCCGGTGCTGCGGATTTCCTGGAAAAATACAAGGACAAGGCAAACGAAGACCAGATTATCGGCCATTTCGGGCTTGGCTTTTACTCTGCTTTTATGGTTGCCGACCAGGTGACCATCGACACGCTGTCCTATCAGGAAGGGGCTGCGCCAGTGCACTGGTCTTGTGACGGAGGCACCGAATTTGATATGAAAGAAGGCACAAAGGACAGCGTCGGCACTACAATGACACTGTATCTGAATGAAGACTGCCTGGAATTTGCCAATGAATACCGCGCAAGAGAAGTGATCGAAAAATACTGCTCCTTTATGCCGATCCCGATTTATTTAAACAAGGCGAATGCAGAGCCGGAATACGAAACGATCGACCCTGCTGACAAACGCGACGACGATACGGTCATCGAGACGATCATTGAAGAAGCAAAGACAGAGGAAAAAGAAAATGAAAACGGGGAAAAAGAAGTTGTAGAAATATCTCCGCGTACAGAAAAATTAAAAATCGTAAAGCGCCCGGTCAGCATCAATGATACCAACCCGCTGTGGGCAAAGACGCCAAAGGATTGTACGGACGAGGAATACAAAGAGTTTTACCGCAAGGTTTTCCATGATTACAAAGAGCCGTTATTCTGGATTCACCTGAATATGGACTACCCGTTTAACTTGAAAGGGATTTTGTATTTCCCGAAGATCAATACCGAATACGACTCGATCGAAGGCACGATCAAGCTGTATAACAACCAAGTATTTATTGCGGACAATATCAAAGAAGTCATTCCTGAATTCCTGATGCTGTTAAAAGGCGTAATCGACTGCCCGGACCTTCCGCTAAACGTATCCAGAAGCGCGCTGCAAAATGACGGCTTCGTGAAAAAGATCTCCGAATATATCACGAAAAAAGTGGCTGACAAGCTCACCGGCATGTGCAAAACCGAAAAAGAAAACTACGAAAAATACTGGGACGATATCAGCCCGTTTATCAAATACGGCTGCTTAAGGGACGACAAGTTCTGCGATAAGATGAACGATTACATCTTATTTAAAAACTTAGACCACAAATACCTGACATTGCCGGAATGCTTAAAAGCTGACGACGAAGAAAAAACAGAAGAAGCCGGCACGGATACAGAAAACGCTGACGGCACATCCGCAGACGCAGACAGCACAAACAATACGGCCGAAACGGTCGAAGTGGAAAATCCAGACGGCACCTCTGCCACCGGAGACGATGCGGACGACGAAGAAGAAAAAGACACCCGCAAGATCGTATACTATGTCACCGATGAGCAGCAGCAGAGCCAATATATCAATATGTTCAAAGAACAGGGCATGGATGCCGTGATCTTAGACCACAACATTGACTCTTCGTTTATCACGCAGCTCGAACGGCGCAATGAGAAATTCAAATTTATGCGCATTGACGCAGATGTTACCGAGTCCTTAAAAGAAGAAGGCTCCGAAGAAGAATTAAAAGAGCAAACCGACGCTTTGACCGAGATCTTCCGCAAAGCGCTTGACAACGACAAGCTTACGGTAAAGGTAGAAAAGCTGAAAAACGAAAATGTCTCCTCCATTATCACCCTGTCCGAAGAAGGCAGGCGTATGCAGGAGATGATGAAAATGTACGCCATGGGCGGTATGGGCGGCATGGATACCTCGATGTTCGGCGGCGACATTTCCCTGACGCTGAATGCAAACAACGCGCTTGTCAAATATATATTTGAACACAAGGACTCCGAGCATGTACCGACGTTCTGCCAACAGTTGTATGACCTTGCAATGATCAGCAACCAGCCGCTTGCGCCGGAAGCCATGACGAAATTTATTGCCCGAAGCAATGAAATCATGATGCTGCTTGCAAAATAAGCAGAACCTTTTCAAAATAACGATTGTACCATTTATAGGGGGCTGGCTTTCTGTCAGCCCCCTTGTTGCAGATCAGTAAAACCACAAAATTAAACATCATTTAAACTTTTCAAAATCGCCTGTTCAAATGGCATATTTCCGCCCTGCGGCTGCTTCGCCAGATATTCCGTATGCATCCGCTTGTTTTCCAGTCGCACCTCCGCCTCCAGCTCTCTGGCGGAGATCAGCCTGCATCCCTGCCCTCTTATAATGATCTGCTCCATCCCGTCGGAGGTCGCTACGGTTACGTTGTATTTCCTGCCGTTTTCATGTGCAAAGCGCTCAATATACTGGTCGGCTGTCTCCGCTTCCTTTGTATATACGACATGGATATTGTGGTAATTATAATATTCTGTCTGATGCCCTTCCACGCGGTATGCATCAAAGACGACAATGACCTCAAACTTTTTTACCGCCTGGTAATTGCACATAATATCCAAAAGCCGCCCTCTTGCCCCATCGATATTGTCCTTTGCAATCTCGCTTAATTCTTCCCATGCAAAAATAATGTTATACCCATCGACGAGAAAATACTCCCTGCGGTTTGCAGCCTTCTGCGCAGGATGCTTCAGATCCTGTGCCTTTGAATCCTGCGTCCCATACACTCTTTTTTTTGGCTGCGCAGTATATTTTGCTTTCTTCGCTTTTTTGCCCTGATTTGCCTGATAGGTACCCGCAATAATCCGGTCGACTTCGTCTGTGCCGATGCTCTCGCTGCGGACGGACGGTGCGTGTTTTTTTAACTTTTCCGCTTCTTCGAGCAGGCGCACCTCTTCAGGCTTTTGAATCGTCAGCACGCTTTCCAGGTGCATATAATCTTTCACTTCATACCATTCCACGACAAACCCAGCCCCATGTGCACAAAATACAGAAGAGGACGGGTTTTCCAGGTCGCTTTGCGGGTCATACTGCCTTTGTTCTAAGACCTCCTGCGTATTGTGGCACGGCGCATAGCCCCCAAGCGTACATTGGAGCCTTCCAAGCCCCCTCGTATACTCTGTCACTTCCTTTTGATAACCGCGCATCGTTACGACTGGCGCGCTCCCAGAGAGCACCGCGGTACCATTTTCCATCGTTGGCGGCTGCAAGCTGCCATGCATGTTTTCGATATCCGTCATCGCCCTGCCGACCATTCCTTCCGGCAGCTCCAGGCGAAACTCATAATACGGCTCAAGGAGCACAGACTGCGCCTGCATCAGTCCCTGGCGCAGCGCGCGGTACGTCGCCTGCCTGAAATCGCCGCCTTCTGTATGCTTTAAATGCGCCCGCCCTGCGGCAAGCGTGACTTTCATGTCTGTCAGGGCAGATCCTGTCAGCACCCCCTTGTGCTCCCGCTCTTTTAAATGTGTCAGCACGAGCCGCTGCCAGTTCCGGTCCAGCAGATCCTCGCTGCAGGAAGATGCAAACTGCATCCCGCTGCCCTGGTCTTGCGGCTCCAGCAGCAGGTGCACTTCCGCATAATGGCGCAACGGTTCAAAGTGCCCGACGCCTTCCGCCTGGCTGGCAATTGTTTCCTTATATACAATATTCCCAGCGCCAAACTGTACAAGCACGCCAAACCGCTCTTTTATGATATTTTCCAGTATTTCCAACTGCACCTCGCCCATTAGCTGCACCTGGATCTCCCTGAGATGCTCGTCCCACACAATATGAAGCTGCGGCTCCTCTTCCTCTAGCTGGCGCAGCTTTGGCAGCATCACAGCCGCATCGCAGCCGTCCGGCAGGATGACCCGATAGGCCAGCACCGGCTCCAATACCGGAAGCGCTGTATCCGGCTCCGTACCGAATCCCTGTCCAGGCATTGTCTGCGTCAGCCCTGTCACAGCGCAGACCATCCCAGCCTGCGCCTGCGGCACTGCTTCAAACCTGGCGCCGGAATAAATACGGATCTGGTTTACCTTTTCCTCCCAGCGGCTTTCCTGCCCTGCGGCAAAGCTCCTGCCGGATAAGACTGCCCGCGCCTTTAAGCAGCCTCCGGTAATTTTCAGATAAGTCAGCCGGTTTCCCTGCTCGTCTCTTGCGATTTTAAAAGCCTTTGCGGCAAATTCCTGCGGATAGGCCGGCGCCTGCGCAAACCTCGCAAACCCGTCTAAAAATTCCTCCACTCCATGCAGCCTTAACGCCGAACCAAAAAAACAGGGAAACACTTCCCGCTTTCCAACCATCTGGCGGATACAGGCATCCTCTACCCTGCCCTGCTCCAAATACTGCTCCATTGCCGGCTCCGCGCACATGGCAAGCGCATCAAAAAACGGCTCCTGGCCAATGCAGGAAAAATCCACACAGTTTTCGTCCAGCCGTTCCTGAATCTCTGCAAGCAGCGCCGCCTTATGTAACTGGTACGCTTCTGATTGTGCGCCGGCATCCGCCCCGGCTACCTGGTCCATCTTGTTCACAAATAAAAAGACCGGGATCTGGTACCGTTTTAACAGCCTCCAAAGCGTCTGCGTATGCCCCTGCACGCCGTCTGCGGCACTGATTAAAAGCACCGCATAGTCAAGTACCTGTAGCGTACGCTCCATCTCCGCAGAAAAATCCACATGCCCCGGCGTATCCAGCAGCGTGACCTCAAGCTCCTTCCATTGAAAAACCGCCTGCTTGGAAAAAATCGTAATCCCCCTTGCACGCTCCAGCTCGTAGTTGTCCAAAAAAGCATCCTGCTTGTCTACACGCCCCATTTTCCGGATGCTTCCGCTCGTATACAAAAGCCCCTCAGACAAAGTCGTCTTGCCGGCATCCACATGTGCCAAAATGCCTGCACAAATCTGTTTTTTTGGCTTCTTTTCAGATGTAGCATCCATTCTCCAGTGCCCCTTTCCAGCTTAGACAAGCGACCTGCACCGGTTCAGGCAGGCAAAGATCTCCTGTACCCTAGGTACGGCGAGGTTGCACGGCAAGTATCGCCCTTCACAGACAGCGCCGATCCCTTTTTCCTCCGCCAGCGCTGCAAGCAGGCGCGCGACTGTACGGATATCCTTTTTTCCATCAAAGAGATGCTGCTTTGCATATTTTACCATATACCCAAGCGCCATCGTCTGTTCGCTGTCCACAAGCTGCTCCACATACCGCAGCTCCACCGTGTCCCGGTCAACAGATACCGCATCCTTGCCCATGCCCTTTATCTTCATCCGGTCATTTTGCGAGCCTTTTTTTCCTGGCGCAAACACCCGATGAAACTCCGGCTTCCCTGCAGGCTTTAACGCAGGCTTGTCCTTTGTGATATCCGCAAAACGCCCTGCTTCCTGCTTTGCAAGCTCTGTAATCTCTTCCGGCTGGTACTGCATCATCTGGATCACATGGCTTGCCTTATAAAAATAAGACCCGCAGCTTCCTGCTACAAGGATCGTGGAAATCCCATACGTATCCGACAGTTCCTCCACCCGGTCGATAAATGGTGTAATCGGCTCCATCTTTGGATGCACCACGCGCGCCATCAGCTCGTCCCGGATCATAAAATTGGTCGCACTCGTATCCTCGTCAATTAAAAACAGGCGCGTTCCTGCCTCCATCGCTTCAATGACGTTTGCCGCCTGCGACGTACTGCCGCTGGCATCCTCTGTCACAAACGATTTCGTATCCTTTCCATTTGGAAGCCCATTGATAAACATGGAAATATCGGTCTTTTGAATGCTCCTGCCGTCCTCGGCGCGGATCTTTACCGCCGTATCGTCTGTGATGACATACTCCCTGCCATCCCCTGCGATATGGTTGTACACGCCCCGTTCCAACGCTTTGAGCAGCGTGGACTTCCCGTGGTAGCCGCCGCCGACAATCAGCGTCACGCCCTGTGGGATGCCCATGCCCCGGATTTTTCCGGCATACGGCAGCTCCAGCTCTACCGCCATGGACTGCGGAGAACAAAAAGCAACCGCCTGCTTCATCGGACGGTCTGAGACGCCTGACTCCCGCGGCAGGACAGCCCCGTCGGCAACAAACGCAACCAGCCCTCGCTGCCCAAGCTGCGTTCGGATCTCAAACTGGTCTTCCGCCAGCTCCCGCACTGCCTGCAAATGCTTTTTGTCTGCGTTTTTATAAAACAAAGACCTGTGCACGCATTCCGGCAAAAAGCGGAACAGGATCTTGCTAAGCTCGCCGGCATGAATCGTACGCCCGTTTGCCGGAAACCCCACCTCCAGCCGCAGCAGCACATCTCCGCTGCCCGGTGTAATCTCGCACGCACTGCGCTCCAACACCTCCTGCCCAGGACGGCTGACGGCGATCAGGCCGCTTTTCCCGGAACCCTTCGCTTTGTGGGAATATTGCTCTGCTTCCTTTCCAAACCTGCGTACCAGAGCATCCGCAAGCGCAATCCTCGTATGCTTTTTCTCCGTCATATCCGCCGGAAACCCAGCACGCTTCCCATCCACATGGATGCTTACCTTGGACGGCGACGCAAACGGGTCTCCCTGCACATGGTCGATGCTCAGCACATAATCCCCAAACTGATAAGCGCCCGCCGTATCTTTATACGCCGGATAGCCCTTGTGGTCAATCCGGCGCAGAATTTCTTGTAAATCTTCTGACTGTTTCATTGTCTCTTACTCCTTGTTTCTTATTTCTTGTTTCTTTTTCCTTGCCTCTTACTCCTTTGCAAAATCGCAGTAATCCACGCCGCCCTCAGACTGGAACACATACCTTTTTTCTTCCCCCTGAAAGCTCCAGGAAAATTCCCCTTCCATATCCATAAAAGAATGTGCCGCCGCTACAGCGTCCAGCACCTGTGCAAGCTCCAGCACAAATGACTGCGCATCCTCCGGCGAGGCACATGACTCCTCAAAAACCTCATGCTCCACATAAAACCGCAGCGCAAACGCATCCAGGTCGCTTTCATCATCAAATGCCGCATGTCTTAAATACACATTGCGCGCATTCTCAAACTGGCTTTTGACAAACGCAATACTGGCATGGATCCTTGACTGTCCGATGTCGTCCGCCTCCATACATACTTTATAGCTGATCTTTAATGGTTCCATTGCTGCACATTTCTCCTTTTCGTATTTTTTTATTCTTTTCTTTCTGTTTTTCCTGACTTTGCCTTGCGGTTCAGGCAAGCTGCGTCATCCCGCCGACCAGGATCCCCAGGTTATCTTCATAGATCTTCGCAAACTGCTCCATTTGCAGCGGATTAACCCCGCTTCCTGCTTCGATCGTATAACCCGGACGGTTGTATTCCTTGATAAACCAGTCCTTATAGCCGGCATTTCCTGATGCGCCCGGCGTTTCCTCTACCGCGTAGCCGCTTACCTCCTGAAAATATCTGGCGATCCGGTAAGAGCCCTCCGGTTCATAATCGAGGTATTTCCAGTAAATGACCTCTCCCTGCGTGTGGTAGGCAAGGATCAGCGAAAAATCTTTCCGCTTTGTATAATCGTAGACTGCCCTGCTCTCCGGCGCAGACAAAGGAGCCTCGCCTACAAAGTCCCTGGGCGCCGGCGTGCGGTAGCCCTGCGCATATTTGACTTCTTTTGCCGTCTCCCAGCCCGCCGGGAATTGCAGGTTTAAATCGATCCCGTCGATATTTGCCTTCCAGCCCTGCGGAAACGGGATATCAGGATATCCTGCCGCAATCTGCACGGCGTTGTTTAAATACTGCGGATCATCCAAGATCCCGTTGACCAAGTCCACACCGTCTGGATTGACAAGCGGCAGCAGCGACAGGGAAAACCCATAGTACAGCCAGGAAGCGGGCACGCCGCCGACCTTAAGCCCCATGGCAAAAGCCTGCGCATACTCTTCGGCAAATTTTAACAGCACTGGCGTTGTAATCCACTCGTTTGCATGAAACGAAGCGTTATAAAACACCTGTTTCTTCCCTTCCCCGATTCGGATTACTGACAGTTTCTGCCCCATTACACTGTCTCCAACAGGCTCTTCCCGCAAAAATGGATACCGTACCTGCAACCCTTCCAGAATCCAGTCCGTCAGCAGGGACGAATATGGCACCTCTTCTGAGACGAGCGGAAAATCAAATGGTACAAGCAGCACTGTCCCTGCCTGTAAGGAAGCCGGATCTGCCGTCGGATTTGCAGCCATCATCCTGCGCACTGAGGAATGCAGCCTATTTGCAATCTCCCAGAATGTATCCCCCTCTTTTACCTGATATGTCGTATAGCCTTTTAAATAAGGAAGCAACTCGTTCCACTGCGCTTCCTCCACCTGACATGCCTGCACGCCGCCCAAAAAAGCCCTTAGGGAAGCACACGTCCCTTCCCCAAAAATACCATCGATTTTCACAGGATAGCCTGCGCGCCGCAGCGCAAGCTGTACATACTGCACCAGCACCCCCTGGTCGCCTGGAACCAATTCCCTCATGCCCACTCCAGCCTTCGGCAAGCCTGCAGAAACATACGATCTCCTACAGGCAGCCGAAATCTTTTTTACTATTATATGACCTACGCTATCCAAGTTTCCTGTCTTTTTAATAACTGTCTGCGAATCCTTTGCCTGGCTGTACGAAGCCTCCCTGCTGGCACCTGTACAAAACAGCCGGCTACTTTGCATACTTGCATGATTTCTGGAACAGGATAAATCCCAGCAAAAACAATACGACCAGCGAGCCGATCCCATAATGGAGGCTGTGCGTCAACTGGCTCGTCACGCTTACGAGCATTGTGCCAAGAAAAGACGCCCCTTTGCCGCATATATCAAAAATGCCAAAATATTCCCCGGACTGTTCCTTTGGTATAATCTTTGCAAAATATGAACGGGAAAGCGCCTGCACGCCGCCTTGGAACAGACCGACGCAGACTGCCAGTATCCAAAATTTCACCTGGGAATCCAGCGTCATGCCAAACAGCGTAATCAGCGTATACGCTACAATACAAACAGAGATCAGCCTTTTTGGAGAATAGCTGCCCGACAGCCTGCCAAACAGCAGCGTTGCCGGAAACGCTACGACTTGTGTCACTAAAAGCGCCAGCAAAAGCCCAGTCGTATCCAGCCCAAGCGCCGTGCCATAAGCTGTCGCCATATCGATAATCGTATACACCCCGTCAATATAGCAGAAAAACGCCAGCAAAAACCAAAATACCTGCGGATAGCTGCGGATCTGTTTCAGCGTATTCCAAAGCCGGCGAAAGCTGGCGCGCACGATGCTGCGTTTTGCTTCCACATAATAAATCTGCTTGTAGGTACGCCACAGCGGCACCGTCGCCAGAAACCACCACGCCGCTGAAATGGCAAATGCAGCCGTCATTGCCTGCATCTGCGAAATCCCGAAACTGGATGCAGACAATACGAGAACCAGCCCCGCGACAAACGGGATACAGCTTCCGATATATCCAAAGGCAAACCCTTTTGCCGACACTTCGTCCATCCGCTCCGGCGTCGTCACATCCGAAAGCATGGCGTCATAAAAAATCAGGCTTGCAGAGAACCCGCATTTGGCGATGACAAACAAAACCAGAAACACGAGCCACGACCGCACAAATCCAAGCAGCAGGCATCCGGCCGTGCCAAGCAGCATACTGCCTAAGAAAATCGGCTTCTTCCATCCTTTAAAATCGGTCATCGTACCAAGCACCGGGCCCAAAAACGCCACAATGATCGTAACTGCCGATGCCGCGTATCCCCAATAGGCAAGGTAATCTACCGAAGAAATCCCTGCCTCGCCGGCAATTTCATTAAAATAAATCGGAAACAGCGTAGACACAAGCAGTATAAACGCCGAGTTCCCCACATCATATAAAATCCACGCCTTTTCCAGTTTTGTCAGCTTCATCTTTGCCTGCATATACCTGTCTCCCATCTTAGCTTTGTATGATCGTTTCCTGTAAAAAAGAAAAGATTTCTTCAAAAAACTGCAGCCTTGCCGGTTCTTTCCCATTAAAAATCTCATGCTTTGCATCCGAAAACCATACGAGCCTCGCGTTTTTCAATTTTCCTGCAAACTTGCAGATCGCATCCGTATCTACCATATGGTCTCTGCCTGCGGCACATAGAAGCACCGGAATACGGATTTTTTTAATATTCTGTTCTGCCTGTAAAGAAACTGCCGCATTCGCTGCCGCACGTACCCAGGCATACGTAGCGCCGCTTGTCCGGCACCTTTTTTTCCAAAGGCGCATCCGATGCGCATACAAATACCGTTCCATCGAAAGGCAGCTACTCCGTTCAAAATTCGGCTTTTTGGAAAACCCGTGCTGCCCGGCTGCATACGCCTTGCCAAAACCGCATCTGGCGCATATACGCGCAATCGCCATTGCAGCAGGATACGGCAGCCCCGAAACATTCATCTGGATCATCGGCGCCGACAACACCGCCTTTTTAAAATCATGCGAATACCGCTCCAAATACAGCGCCCCAATCGCTCCACCCATAGAATGTGCAAATAATATCATTTCATTCTGAAACGGCTTGACAATCTTTTTTATAAAAATCCGCAAATCGCGCACATATTGTGCAAAGCTCTCCACATAGACCTTTTCCATATTGGAAAGCGTGCGCTGCGACCTGCCGTGGCCGCGGTGTTCCAGGAAAAATACCGAATATCCCGCTTGCAGAAAATAATAAATAACCTCGTGGTATTTTTCTTCAAATTCACTAAAGCCATGCGAAATCACAATGCTGCCCTTTGCATGTGCGCGCACATACATACAGTAAAAGACCTGTGTGCCGTCAAAGCTTGCAAACCTGCCGCAGCGCCGGTACTTTTTCAGATATGGCTCTGCCGTATGCGCCATCTGCTCCTGAAACTGCTCTTCCTGCAAATATTTGATTTTGATTTGTTCTGTATTGTCACAGATTTTGAAAGGATTACTCTTATTCATATTCATCAGCCACTGCCTTTGCCAGCTTTGGATCGTTTGTAATCATTGCGTCTGCCCCATATTCACACAGCAGGCGCATATAGTTTGCTTCATTGACCGTCCACACATGCACCTTTAGCCCATACTTTTGGCATTCTTTGAAAAAATCAGGATACTGTACATTAAAAACAGCCGGATGGAGCGCGTTCGCCTGTACCGTTTTGCTGGCATATTCCGCTGCGCCGATGATCCCGTCCTGATACAGCATCCCTGTGACGGCATCCGATTGCAGCCGCCGGATCTTTCGGATGCTGTAGTGATTAAAGGACGAATAAATCACACGATCCTGCATCCCCATACACTTTGTCACATCCAGCACCTGCTCTTCGATCTCTGGATAAAATACCACACCGGTCTTGAGCTCCACATTGACCGTCAAGCCAGTCGGCCTGATCAGCTCATATACCTCCTCCAGCGTCGGGACAGCCTGTATGCCAAACTGCGGAAAATGCTGGTTGACGTTGATCTTTCTCAGCTCTTCATACGTGAAATCCCTGACCCAGCCAGACGCCCTGCTGACCCGGTCGACCGTCTCATCATGTATCACGACAAGCCTGCCGTCCTTTGTCTTTTGTACATCCAGTTCAATCCCGTCGGCGCCTGTTTCCGCCGCCTGCTGAAATGCTGCCAGTGTGTTCTCCGGTGCATACGCACTGGCTCCTCTGTGAGCCCATACAAGTGTCCTCTTCATAACCTATTACCTTCATTTCTTACTATATTAAAACTGTTTTGCAGCTTCCGATACCTTTTCTTTTTTCTGCTGTTTACGGCTCTCGGCACCTTTTTTATAGCTGTTCTAACAGCCCCCGGATGCCTTCCTGTTCATAGATCCCGCGGTAATACGCTGCCTCTTCTTGGATCAGCTCGTCGATGACCCGCATTCCAAGCAGCTCGACCGGCGCCCTGTCATCCGTCATCACATAATTGCCAGGCTCATAAGCAGTAAGCCCCTGCGCGACCTCGCCCATCAGGTCGGACAGGCCGCTATCCGGTGTAATCGCCAGATTGTCCTGCATGGCCTCCAACAGATCCGGCGAAGCCGATGCAAACAGCTCCCGGTTGGTAGACCCTTTTACATCAACCGTATAGACTGTGTCAAATACATGGGAAATCGTGTCTGACAGGTATTGGTTGATATTCCCTTCCCCGGTGCCGCGCATGTTCATATTGACAACCATCACGCCGTCCCGCTTTAAATGGTTCCTTACCATCGTAAAAAACTCCACGGATGACATCTGAAACGGAATCGTAATATCCTGGTAGGCATCTACCATAATCACATCATATTTTTGATCCGATGCCTGCAAATAGGCACGCCCGTCATAATCCGCCACTGCGATCTCGGGCGAAAGCGCAAAATAAGTCCTGGCAAGCTCCGTAATCTTTTCATCGATCTCCACGCCCTCGACCTGCATATTCGGAAAATACCGCATACACTGCGACGCAAACGTCCCGGTTCCCATTCCAAGGACGAGCACCTCCATGCTGTCCTTTTCATGGACACCTGCCATAAACGGCGCCGCCATCGCATAGTCATAATACATTCCAGTCAGGCTGTTGTCTTTTTTTAAGATCGACTGCACGCCGAACAGCACGTTCGTAGACAAGACCACTTGACTGTCCGTTTCCTTCACCTGCAAATAATTGTAGACCGACTCCCCTTCATACGTCAGGCCAGGCTCCCAAAATGCAAAGCTTTTTGACCTGCCGGCAAAGCAGCAGGCAGCAAACAAAAAGAGGGCAGCCGCCATGCCTTTTTTGCCTGCTTTTGCACTGAGAAAATATACTGCGGATAATAACAGCAGAATGCCTGCAAAGATCAAAAACGTAACCGACGTCCCGACTGCCGGGATCGTTACAAACGTAGGCAGGAATGTCCCAAGGATACTGCCGATTGTATTCGACGCATTCAGCATCCCGACCGTCTTCCCGTTGTCTTCCAGGCTGTCCACCGTATATTTCACCAAAGACGGCGTCACTGTCCCCAGCAAAAACAACGGAAATACAAAGATCACCATACACGCCGCAAAGGCTGCCAGGATTAAAAAATTGCTGTCCACCGTAAAGATCAAAAGCGCCGATATCCCAAGAATCAGATATTTGCCCACAACCGGGATCGCCGCAATCCAGACAGCCGCCACAGCAATCCTTGCATACAGCCTGTCCGGGTTCGGGTTTTTGTCCGCCGCCCTGCCGCCGTAAATATTGCCAAGCGCCATCGCAATCATAATCGTCCCGATAATAATGGTCCATACGATCTGTGAAGAACTAAAATAGGGAGCAAGCAGGCGGCTTGCCCCTAATTCCACTGCCATCACTGACATTCCCGCAAAAAACTCTGTCAGGTACAGATAAGCCTTATTCTGTAAAATACGTGTCCTTCCCATGCTGATACCTTTCTTTTTTTGTTTTTAATATCATAACAAATAATGCAACTTCTGGCAATGCTTGTTTGAAATTAAAATAATTGACACTTCGCTGTAAAAATTCTAAAATAGAAAATTAGAAAACGAAACCAAATTGCGAAAGGAGCCTTTATTTATGACTGTACTTGAATGGAACGACCGCCTGAATATCGGCGTAGAATTGATTGACAATGCACATAAAAAACTGTTTTCCATTATGCGCCGCATGGCACGGCTGCAAGAAAACCCGGAAAACTACAAGCTGCTCTGCCAGGAAGGGATCAAGTATTTTAAAAGCTATACTTTAAACCACTTCGCAGAAGAGGAAGCCTATATGCAGTCTATCCATTATGAAAGGTACGAAATGCACAAGCGCCTGCACGAAAACCTGCGCGACAAGACGCTTCCCGTACTGGAAAAAGAAGTGCTGGAAACGGACTGCTCAGTCGAAAGCGTCCAGCGCTTTATGGGGGTATGCATGGCATGGCTGACCCAGCACATTATGATCGAAGACCGCGCCATCACAGGAAAGGTGCCGGCACCGCATATCAACGGGCGCCCGAAAGATGAGGCCGACGCCCTTAGCCAGTCTGTCATCCAGGTTCTAAAGACGATCCTCGGCATGGATGCTGAAACAGCCAGCGAACACTACCAGGGTGAAGATACAGGCACTATGGCTTTCTGCCGCCTTGCTTACCGTTCCAGCCAGGGAAAGCCAGTCAACGCCTATCTTGGTTACCAGGACAGCCTGATTTTTTCTATTGTAAGCGAAATGACCGGCGCCCGCATGAACAAGCTCGACAAGATGTCGCTTTGCGCCATCCAGCAGATTTCCAGGTCTGTGATGCACCAATTAAAAGCATACTTTCCCGATACCGATGCCTGCACACTGGAAAAAGAAAACCTCATATCATATGAAATCATGCGAAAAACACTGCTCAACTACAGCCCTTACATAAGCTTCCTGTTCCGCACACAGGCAGGGTATTTTGTATTCTGCATACAAAAATAGTGTGCAGGGTGCAGCCGTTTTCATCCCCTTATTGGCTGCACCCGTTTCCAGATTTTGCCGTACCGGAAAATCACGGATTTTCATATTCTTTTGCTTTGTCAAAAAAAGTACTTTCTGCAAGGCCGCACGCGAAAGCCGCCTGCTTAAGCGTCAGTTTCTTTTCCCTCCACTGTTTATGTACCTCATAAAAATTATCCGGCAGCGGCACCTGCGGCCTGCCGAACTTTACGCCCCTTGCCTTTGCAGCGGCAATCCCCTCTGCCTGCCTCTGGCGTATATTCATCCGTTCATTTTCCGCCACATAGCTTAGCAGTACGAGCACGATATCGCTGATTAACGTTCCCAGGAGGTTCCTCTCCCGCCTCGTATCCAGGATCGGCATATCGATTACGACAATATCCGCCCCCTTTTCCTTTGTGATTTTGCGCCACTGCTCATTCAAATCCGCATAATTCCTGCCCAGGCGGTCAATCGACTTCACAAACAGGACGCAGTCTTCATCCAGCTTCTTCAAAAGACGCTGGTACTGCGGCCTGTTAAAATCCCTGCCGGACTGCTTGTCTATATAGATTTGCTTTTCCGGCACCCCCATTTGCTTTAACGCAATCACCTGCCTGTCCTCATTCTGTTCATAGCTGCTGACACGGGCATATCCCAGGATTTTTTTCCCCTTACGTTCTCCTTCCATCCGTGTTCTCTCCTTCCGCTTTCTCTTTTGTATTTTGTAAATTTTGCGCCTGCCATACAATTTTAAAACAGAAAGCGCGATCTTACAAAAGGAATCACTGAATCACGCACAGCCTGGCTGCCTGGACTGTTTCCCTGCTCCCTGCCATTGCCGTCTGGCAAAGGAAGCAGGAATTTCGCTGGACATCCTGCAAATATCGTGTATACTGATAAAAATAGGGACAAATTTTTCCCGCATATCAGCAAAGGAGAACTATCATATGAAATACGATTTCACCTCCATTATGGAACGAAACGGAAAAGACGCAGTTGCCCTGGACGGGCTTGGACAGGACAGCTTCGCGCCGACGCCGCCAAAGGACGGTTTTGATTTTATCCCGATGTGGGTCGCTGACATGAATTTTCCGACTGTGCCGACGATCCCGGAAGCAATCATTGCGCGTGCAAAGCATCCGGCATACGGCTATTTTGAAATCAGCGACGCCTATTATGACGCTATCATCCGCTGGCACGAGACGCGCAACGGCGTCACCGGGCTTTCCAAAGAACAGATCGGATACGAAAACGGCGTGCTCGGCGGCGTGATCTCGGCGCTTACGAGCTATGCATCACCCGGAGACGCTGTGCTGCTGCACAGCCCTGCCTATATTGGATTTACCGAATGCATTTCGCAGAATGGGTTTCGGATGGTACACAGTGCCTTAAAAAAAGACGCGCAGGGCATTTACCGGATGGATTATGCAGATATGGAAGAAAAAATCAAAGCCAACCATATCCATGTTGCGGTATTTTGCTCGCCGCACAACCCTACCGGACGCGTCTGGGAACGAGACGAGCTGGAACATGCCATGCAGATCTTTGAAACATACGGAGTGACTGTGATCTCCGATGAGATCTGGTCAGACATCCTTTTAAACGGAAACCGCCATATCCCGACCCAGTCGGTAAACAGCTATGCAAGAGAGCATACAGCAGCCTTTTATGCGCCGAGCAAGACCTTTAACCTCGCCGGATTGATCGGAAGCTACCATATTATATACAACCGCACACTGCGCGACCGGGTCACCTCCAAAGGGGCTAAGCCGCATTACAACAGCATTAACGTCCTGTCCATGCACGCATTAACCGGCGCCTACTGCCAGGAAGGGCAGGACTGGGTAGACGAGCTTTGCCAAACCTTAAGCCAAAATGCCAATTATGCCTGCGATTATATCCATACCCATTTCGACGGCATATCCGTAACGAAGCCTGAAGGCACCTACATGCTGTTTTTAGACTGTACAAAATGGTGTGAAACGCATGGCACATCGATTCAGCAACTGCTGCAAAAAGGCTGGGACGTCGGCGTCGGCTGGCAGGACGGCAGGCCGTTTTACGGGGAATGCCATATCCGCATGAACCTGGCGCTGCCGTTTTCCAGAGTAAAGGAAGCCTTTGAGCGCCTGTCTAGCCATGTATTTTCGGCATGAACCTGGCGCTGCCGCCAAATAAATCCTGCTGTAAATAAAAACCAGCAGGGCAGAAGAATGGCTGTTCTTCTGCCTTGCTGGTTTTTAAATATGGAGACGGATACGGCTTTTATTCTGATAAATATTGTTTTTCTATTACACAGCTATGTTTTTTCGTTTTGACATCATAAGTGATTCCAACGAAAAGTACTTCGCCCCCATATCCTGCAAATACTTGCGCATAATCTCTTTCTCTGATCTGGTGGATTGCCCTGTCTGGACTTTTGTTCCATTTTAGTTCTACGATTATCACCGGCATTCCAGAAAATTTTTTCGGCAGAAAAGCCACATCCGCATATCCCGTTCCAGATGGAAGCTCCTGTATTTCCTGAAAGTCCTCTGCACAGCTTATATAAGCAAACCGGATGACACTTCTTAGTGCTTGTTCATTATTATAAAACGTAGGCGCTGCCGAAATTTTATGAATATACTCTATCGCATCCTCAACGTTTTTACTGTTCATGTTTAACGTATCTTTTAACAGCTTTTCGGATGCCTGGATGATTTTATATAACTGCTTATGCCTTCCAGATTTCACTGCCCGCAAAAACTCCATCCTGACTTCCTCATTTGGAATAAATACGGATTTTTTATCAGCATCATAAGCAAGATATCCCAGATGCACCAATAGCGTGAGCACATCATCCCTGCTTTTTAAGCTTGTCAAATCATTTTGAAAAGTGCCGGTGTCTATCTCGCATTGTATTCCTCCAAGCATCTGTATCAGCGTTTCTTTCAGTCCGTCCATATTCATATCGATATACAATTTCAAAGATTCGTATGTCTCTGTTTCTGTCCAGTAACTGCTAAACTCTTCATTTCTGACAGCCTGCATTACGGAATTCGGGCTATATACAGATTTCATTTTTCGGAAAGAATACCCATCATACCATTTTTTCATTTTTCGAAAGTCGATCTCATACTGGCTGCACAACTCTTTTACTTCCGCTTCTGTAAATCCCATATATTTTGCCATTTTCATAGGCTGAATCATCGTATATTCGTGAAAATCCGTCAATGCAGATTGTGTGCCATATTTTTTTATTGGCAGTATTCCTGTCAGATAAGCCGCTTCCACAATAAGATCTGTCTGGCTGCTTTTAAACAAGCTTCTGAGGAGCTTTATATACTCTTTTTGAATATGTTCATTTTCTTTTGTTTCTCGAAATAAAGCATCCCATTCATCAATGATAATGATAAATTTCCGTGAAACTGCCTGACAAATATCTGATAAAGCAAGCGCCAGCGAATGTTTCTGCGCCGTAACCTTGGGAAATGCTTCAGAAAGTTCTTTTATCACTTCCTGCTGCAAATACGTTACTGTATCCTGTATATTTCCTGTTGTTGTTAAAAACCAGGTTATATCCAGATAAATTACATCATATTGATTCAGATGCCTGTAAAATGAATCATCCTTCGCTATTTCCAAATCCGAAAACAACGCCCTGGAATCGCAGCTTTTATCATAATAAGCACAAAGCATTTTTGCTGTAAAAGATTTTCCAAACCTTCTCGGCCGGCTGACACAGGTCAGCTTGTTCGGTGTTCCAAGCGTACGATTTAAAAGCGAAATCACCCCTGATTTATCTACATATAGATCTTTTCGAATGGATGCAAACCCTGCATTTCCAAAATTCAAATATCTGCCCATCAGATCCACCCTTTCTCCTGCGGCAATTTCTTACTGGTAATCCAACCGGCGCAGGCTGCCCTCCAAAAACGTATATTCCGGCGTAAAAAACGGATACTCTGCTTCCTGTTCATAATACCAAGGGTCATCCTCATGCAATGGATTTTTCAGCACATGGAATTCCTGCGCCGGCATATAGCCCTGTGCAAGCAGGAATGCTTTTTTCCCTTCGGCATCCTTGCATAGATCCACGACCATCACCACATGCCCCGGGCTTGCGCCCCGAATCAATATATCGCCCGCCCGAATCTGGCGAAATACAATCGCTTTGGACTCAGCCTCCATCGACAACGTTCCTGCATAGGAAAAAACAATCCGCAGATATTTCTGAAAATTTTCATAAGAATCATCATAACCAGCCGTCTTTTCCCACACTACATCATTCCCGTTTACCTGAATCCGAAAGCCGTCCCGCCACTTTGTATATTCGGCGTAAAACCCGTTTACAAAATGAAACGCAATCCGCCCATATTGTCCTGTCTGCCAAAAATACTCCGCATAGACGCGTATGACAGAATCCGCGCACTGCTGCAAATCCTCCTGCTCAATCGGAAGCTTGAACACAGCCGCATGGCTGTTTTGATTCGTTTTTAACGTCCCGTCATACAATCGTACCGGGCTTTTATCCTTTTTCACCGGATAATTCCGCAAAAACGCAAGCAGGCTTCCCTCCTTTGCCTTCGTCCGGCGAAAACCGTCCGGCACCGCAAACCTCTGCGCCAAAGACATCCCTTCCGGGCGCACCAGGCTGCCAGTATCCTGGCTGTCCGGCAATGTTGCTGTTTCCGGCGGATTTTCCTTGCCATCCGGCGCCGCTGCTGTTTCCGGCGAATTCTCCTGGCTTGCCGTTTCCTGGAGATCCTGCCCTGCTTCTGTCTCAGATTTTGCGCCGGTGTCCTCCTTATGTTCTGTATGGGCACGTTCCGGTTTTGGCTGCTTTGAATGACTGGCATTTGCACACCCGGCAAAAAGCAGTATGGCGCCTGCTGCCGCAAGCAATAATTGCTTTTTTATTTTATCTTTTTTTACTTTATCTTTTTTTACTTTATCTTTTTTTATTCTATACATCTTCATCCTGGCAGGCTTATTTCTCATCCGGCATTCCCCTCGCCTGTCTCCTTTCTGCATTTCTCGGTTTTCCTGTATGCAGGAACAGTGTACCAGCCGTTCACTCGTGCGGTGCTCACCGTTGATACAGAAAAAAAGAATACCCAGCAGGCAGCAGCAGGACAGCCAGGCATATCCCCATCAGAAGCCACCCTGTTCCGCCTCCTGTCATGGCAAAAATCAACAGCAAAAATCCGGCAGCCACCCATGCCTTTCCTGCCAGCCGGTGCGTTTTGTTCCAGTTATCCGCATCGGCTAACGCCCATGGCAGCTTATACCCAATTCCACTGTTTTGCATGTTTTTGGGAAGGTAATTGCCTGTCACAACGAACAAAACTCCGATCACAGACAATACAATCCTGTTCATTTCCAGTTGATATCCGGCAGCTAAATAAAGCGAAGCCGGCACAAGCATGACAGAGACAACCGGAATCAGCCACATGCACAAAAGCTTTGTCATACGCGCCGCCTGCCTGTCTGCATCCCCGCGTTCTGCCTGGACAAGGACCGCCAGATGGATGCCAAACAAAAAAACAGGAACTATCCATGCACCAACCCTTTTAGTGAGAAAGCCATTTGCCTCGCCAGCCATATTCCAATGCACCGCCATCTGCTCCGGCAGTTTTTCGTACAGCAATACCGATACAAACAGCGGCAGCAGGCACAAAATTGATGACAGTATCCATTGCCTGTTTCCTCTTTTATGATTTACTTTCATCTTCATTCCCTCCCATCAATCGTGAAATCCAAAGAATTACCTCTTCAAATACAGTTACGTTGATTTCATAAAACACAAAGTTTTTATACTTCGTTTCCACTAAAAGCCCGGCCTTTTTTAACTGGCTCAAATGGTGGGATACGGTCGCAGCCGATAGCGTAAAATGCTTTGCAATCTCGCCTGCCGGAAGCCTCCCGTCTTTTAACAGCTCCAAAATCTCTCTCCGCACCGGGTCAGAGAGCGCTTTTAATGTTTCCTGCATCCCCACTGGCTGTTTCCCTCACTTACATACTGCATATACTGTTTTCCTCCTTCCCCGTTTGCAGAATCTTTACAGAAACTATTTCGATGTTTATCTAAATACTATTGTATCGCATTCTAAAACTGCTGTCAATAGTATTTTGAAATATATCGAAATAGTTTCCGCTGCGGCTATGGCGACGCCTATCACAAATTGCGTTTTTGTGAAACGCCATAATACTTTTGAATGGCAGAGGCTACATACGCAGCGCATCCAGTTCCAAATTGATTGTCTGTTGCCTGTGCCAATTTTTGAAATTTCAGATATTCATTTGCCAAATCCAAAAGTATATTCCTTGCATTATCAAGGCAAAACATTTTCTTATAATTCCTTCCAAGGCGCTCAACCGCCTCTTTTGCTGCATTTTCGTCTCCAGATTGTTTCGCTTTCATAAATTGCTGATAAATTTCAGCGTTTTCATCCTGCTCCTGCTTGAATTCCTCAGTATTTCCCGTCGACTGCATGATCGCTTCCATTGCTTTTGCTTTCCCGCCATACCATTGAAACACATCTGCAAACGCCTGAGCATTTGAAAACCCAGATACCAGATGCTCCTGATATTTTTCTATGCTCCCGTATTTTTGAATCTGTTTTTCCAGCGATTCTTTTGACATACACTTCAATGTATGGCCTACAATTTTTTGCACTTCTTCATCGTTAAATGCTTCAAAGCTCATCGTATTGACTCCTTTCATCACATCAGATATTAACTCAATAATCCCGTTTAAGCGGTTTCGCTTTTGTTCCAGCAATGCCTTTTGCGTTGATAAAACCTGTTCTTTATCGTAATCAGGATGATCCATGATTTTTTTTATATCTTCCAATGGAATCTCTAATTCTTTATAGAACATAATTTCCTGCAACCTTTCCAATGCTTTGCTGTCGTATAAACGATATCCTGCGGCTGTTAACTCTGTTGGCTTTAACAATCCAATCTCATCATAATATCTTAACGTCCTTATACTTACCCCGGTTATCTTTGAAACGTCTTTTACCGTTTTCATCCTTTCCTCCTTTCCATTACATCCTAAACCGTTACGCAGCGAGAGAGTCAATACCTATATTTAAAATTTTAAAAAGAACAGAAACAGCCGGAAAGCCCTCTATGTATAGGGCTTCCCGGCTCTCTGTTTCGGCTCGTCTCCATCAAAACATCACTTCTCCTAAATATTTATCATGTGGAGCGATCAGGCATTTTTCGATCGGCTTCCAATAGCTGTCGTAAAGATTTTTTTGTGCTGCTCCGTAGCTTTCCTTTGTATCAAACTCCCAATAAAGCATATATTTGACACTTTTTACAATGCGGGTTATTTTCAGAGGAGAAAGCCCTTCTTTCACCTGCTCCATATCTATGCGATATCCCCTTTTGACAAGCCGGAGCATAAGAAGCCCTTCCTGCTTTTCCAAAAAGCTTTTCGCTTCAAACATAAGTGTTTCAAATTCTTCTGTTTTTTGTGGTTTGACCTGATATATACATATTTCAGTAAATGGCATGTTTTCTTCCTCCTTCGTGTTGTCAAAGCAGCTTCCGGTAATAGCCCGCAATCCCTATGCCGATCGTAGCCCAATGATTTGCTTTTCCCATTTCATATGCAATTTCGTCTGCATCCATCGGCTCTCCTTCCTCCTGTGCTTCCCCGATCATTTCTTCCACTTCTTCTGGAACAGAGGAACGGAATACTCCAATACTGATATTCACAAATCCATATGAATATCCATTTTCACAGTCATCAATCTCGCCACGATTTTTTTCACTGAGAATGTCATACAATTCGTCTGCTTCGGCCTGGAATGCAGAAACGCCATAGATTGTAGGCTGAATTTTTCCGTCACGCCCACCTAAAAACTCTATAAATTCTATCTTTCCGTCCTTGTCAAAATCAAACCGCAATTCATTATCAAAATAATACAGAGAATTTTTCCATACTCCATAAGGTTCTCCCAATAGATTTTCTACATCTGTCCGTGAAGCAGACAATGCGATTGTTGCATCATGAACTTCTATACCAACCAATGGAATGATCTTTATATACTGCATATGAATTACCGCCCTTCCCCAAGATCCATATTTTATCCAACATTTTTAATTTTTTCCTCTGTACTGCTACCTGATGAACTGAAATTTTCATCTTGAATGCAGCCGCCGTTACCATCTATTTTCGATAATAAAACTTTTCCCACACATCCATCATCCCGCTACTTTTTGCATCTTGTCGCGTCATATGTGTTTTGCAGTCATAAATATTCCAGGTCTCATACAGTTTCCTGTATGCTTTTCTGTTGACAAGCATATCGTTTTGCATATGGCGGACTTTTCTGTTCGCAAGCTTCTTTCCATACACTCCTGATCCCGCGCACTTTACAATCGGTGTTTTTTTAAAGCTTCTGCTCATAGTTTCCTCCGCATTTCCTGACTGCCTGTTTTGTAGTTTGTGATTTATTTAGTATAACATAAAAACAATAGGATATCCATACAAACTTGTGGAATACTTTATCCCATCGAAATTGCTTCTTTTCTACCTGTTTTCTGCTTTTTATGATAACAAAAAACCGCAGCGACAGTTTCACTGTAACTGCGGTTTTTTCAGCCAGCCGATTTTCGTATAGTATTACATTTCTTTTTCCGCCATACAATCACCTGTCTTTCCAAAATCTGTATCCGCTGTTACAGATGCAGATTACAAAGACACAATCTTTTTAAAAACATCATAATTTGTTGTATCCTGCACAGGACAGTAAACCGCAGCTTCTATCGTTTGAAAACGATATCGATGCTCTGTAATCACTTCGCGCATTGCCTCCGCCACTGCTTCCGGCGGATTTTGGAACGCACCGCATCCAAAAGCCCCTACGATCATGACTTGCACGCCAAAGCATCCTGCAATGTCCATAATTCTGCCTATACGCTTTTTATGCAGCTTGCGCAGTTCATCCTTTCCAATCGTCACTGGTTTGCTTCCAGCATCTGGATTCATAGCATTTCCCGGCTTGCTGCGCAGGTTTGGTGCCGCGCAGGAGACCACATCAATCTCATACCAGCGCTCTTTTGGCAGCAACTGCGGATGCCTGGTATCACTCCTGAATACGATCACGCCCGGAGTATAGATACAATCGTCATTATATAAAACGCTTAAGCGGCCATGATGCAATGCACTGCGATGCGCATAATGAAACCTGCTTACTATCTGTTTGTCTGAAATACAAGGATACAGTGTACTGCACCGGCAAATCCCTTCTTCCTGCGCACTTGCTCCCTTTTCGACGCCTCCTCCGGCATTTGTTGCTGACGCAAAATTCATTACACAGATTTTTTTACCTGTATACGCTTCTGCTGCTGCAAGGCTTCGCTTCTGGGATACGATCACTTCGGCCGGTGTATCATACAAAGTGTCCGGAACCGAAAGCGGTTCTCCCTCCGCAATCATTTTCTGCCGCTGCTTCGCGCGCTCTATCGCGTCCGCCAGCCTTTGGTCTGTCTGGCAAAGCCTCCTGGTCTCTTCAAATATGGCAACCCGTTCCTGCCGCAGATCCTGGTACATTCAAATCTCCTCCTCTCAATGCGGTATTCCATGTAATCATACTGTCTTATATATCGCCGCCGCTATCATCACAAAAATTTTGCCGTTTCTTTTTCAGATAAGCAATATCTCTTCATGACCGCTTCCTTGATCTGTGCGCTGCTAAGCCCGAGCCCCTGCAAGATATCCACAGCCCCATGGATTCCTTCCTCCCTGCCTTCTTCTCTGCCTTCCTCCCTGCCTTCTTGCCTGCCTTCTTCTCTGCCTTCTTGCCTGCCTTCTTCTCTGCCTTCTTCTCTGCCTTTCTTTTTTGCCTCCTGTAACTCAGGTTCCATAATTT
>CAMWXD010000052.1 GCA_947178105.1 uncultured Eubacterium sp.
AAATGATAAAAATGGATGAACAACAAAGGGTTTTCGGACGGTCTGGGGGGGGGTAAAGCAGAGGTTGTTAAAGCCGCATCTGCTTTGCCCTGGCTGATTATGCTTGTCAGAGTAGATAAAACATAGTAACCGTAATTATATCACGCAGGGCGGATAAACATAACAGGGTATGAAATTAAGAAAGTTTTTATTATATGACAAGGACATAGGGCGGTCTGCGTTTTTCTGGAATGCGTTTTCAGCGGCGGCAAATTCCTTTCAGACAATGAGCCTGCTGCTGGTCATTACAAGGGCTGGGAATATGGGGGATGCAAGCATCTTTGTAACCGCATATGCGGCAGGCAACCTCCTGGTGAACATAGGGAAGCTTGGCGCGAGGCAGGTACAGGCGGCTGACCTTCGAGAAAAATATTCATTTTATGATTATATTGCAGCAAGGCGCGTGTCTGTTGCATTGATGCTGCTTGTGATGGCAGGCTACCTGTCAGTGGGTGTAATAAAAGAGGGGTATTCGAAAAAAAAGGCGTTCACAATGCTGTGCATCTGCCTTTTAAAAAGCATAGAAGCTTATGAAGACGTTTACCATGGAAGGATGCAGCAAAAGGGGCGGCTGGATACGGCGGGCAGGATTTTCGGCATAAGGATGCTTTTTTATATGGCTGGGTTTGGGGCCTGTTATGCCATAACCCATAATTTAGCCCTTTCGTGTGCCATAAATGTCCTGGCATCGTTCTTGGTTTTTCTTACATGGAACCATGCGGTGCTGGATGTGTTTGCGCCTGCGGGGCGGAAGGAAAAAGCAGCCTGGAAGGCAGCCCTATCGGAATCGTTCCCGGTTGGCGCCTGCATGTGCTTGTATGTGTATATCAGCAATGCGCCAAAGTTTATGGTTGATACGGTATTGGACAGCTATACACAAACGTGTTTTAACATTGCCTTTATGGCTGTATTTGTGGTGTCGCTCCTGGGTGGGTTTCTTACGACACCGCTGATTGGGAAGGTTGCGGAAAAGTGGGAAAGCCGGGATATTTCAGGATTTTTTTCGCTGGTTGGAAGGGCTGCTTTATTGATTGCCATTGCCGATGCTTGCCTGGCAGTTTTGGGAAGCCTTGCCGGATGCTATGTTTTAGGCTGGATTTACCATATAGATTTGTCTGGATACCGTGTGCTGATAGTGGCTTTCCTGGTTGCAGGCGGCGCTATTGCTTTGCAAAACCTTTTTAACATAGCAGTTACGGCAATCGGATACCAAAAAAATATGGTATATGGGTATGGGCTGGCTGCTGGCGTTATGTTTCTTTTTGGAAAAAAAGCTTTGGCGGGCTATGGGCTGTATGGGCTGGCTGCGTTTTTTCTTTTGGTACTGGCGCTGTTAGCAGGGTATTGTGCGGCGCTTATGATAGTAGGTGTAAAAAAACAGGGTTAATAAATTCAGGAGGAGCCAGGTGTGGGAAAACAAAAGAAAATAGCTATGATAGGGCCGGTATACCCGTACAGAGGGGGGATTGCCCATTATACAGGATTGATGTACAAAGCTTTAGCCAAAACAAGCCAAGTATTTATGGTATCTTTCAGGCTGCAATACCCGCGCCTTCTGTATAAAAAAGAACAAAAAGATTTTAGCAATGACACTTTTAGGGTGGAAGGTACTGAATACCTGGTTAATACAGCCAACCCGGTTAGCTGGGTGCATACTGCATGGAAAATACATAAGAGGAAGCCGAGGCTGGTAGTTATCCAGTGGTGGCATCCATATTTTGCGCTTTGCTATTGGTTTTTGCTAAAGCTTTTGAGGAACATCCCCATTCTATTTATTTGCCATAATGTGTTTCCACATGAAAGGTTTTTTGGGGATGCTTTTCTTACAAAGCAAGTATTGAAGCAGGGGGACTATTTTATTGTGCAGTCTGCGCAGGATGAAAAAGACCTCCATGCAATCAAGAAGGATGCCGTTTGTCAAAAAACGGTACATCCAACTTATCATGCGTTTAAAATTTGCAATCTGTCTAAAGAAGAAAGCCGCAGGCAGCTTAAGCTTGGCTTGGATGAAAAGGTCCTGCTGTTTTTTGGGTTTGTAAGGGAATATAAAGGGTTAAAGCACCTTATCCGTGCATTGCCGGAAGTGGTGGGGCGTTTGGGGGATATCAGGCTTTTGATTGTAGGGGAATTTGCAGAAGATAAAAAAGATTATTTATCTATCATTGACAAGCTTGGGGTTTCACGCTTCATTGAAATATACGACTCTTATATTCCAGACCAGGAAGTGGAGAAATATTTTGCATCATGTGACCTTGTGGTGCTGCCCTATGAATCTGCGACACAGAGCGGGATCGTACAGATTGCATACGGGTTTGAAAAGCCAGTCCTTGCGACAAGGGTTGGCGGGCTTCCGGAGGCAGTGGCGGATGGCAGGACAGGGTATCTTGTAGAGCCGGGGGACAGCCGCCAGATTGCGCAGGGAATTGTGCGTTTTTATGAAGAAGAAAGGGAGGGGGTATTTCAAAAAGAGATTAGAAAGCAGGCTTGGAAATATTCTTGGGAGATGATGGCGGAAATTATTTTGGGGTTTGTGGAATAAGGCGGCAGGAGGGATTATACGGTTGGCGCCTGTTGTTTTTGGAAAGGAGAAAAAATGAGGCATATTATTGGGATTTTATTTGCAAAGCTTCTGAGGCGATGAAACAAGACAGGGAGTGGCTAAAGGCCCACAAAAAAGAGCTTCAGGAGGCGTACAGGCTTCTTGCCGACGAGAGGTCAAGGCTGGTATTTAAAAATATCATCAGGTTTAGGGTTACGAAAAACCGGAAATATTTACGCGGGGCTATTGAGGGGAGCCAGTATTTCCCGGAAGAAATCGTAAAGCCGGAAAAGGGAGAAGTGTTTGTGGATTGTGGGGCTTTTGACGGGGATACGCTGAAAGCATATTTGAAATTTAACAGGGATTATAAAAAAATCATTTTGTTCGAGCCTTCGGCCCCGAACCTGGGCAGGGTCCGGGAGTATATTAAGAGGCGCGGCCTAGAACATATTTACTGCTTCCAGGCAGGCGTGGGTGAACAGCATAGCGTATTTTGCAGGCAGCGGCAGAGCGGATGCCTGCGTATCTGAAAAAGGAAACACCAGGATCCAGGTTTTTGCTTTGGACAAGGTCAAGGAGTGCCAGGATGCAGGGTTTATTAAAATGGATATCGAAGGGTCCGAGATGGAGGCGTTAAAGGGCGCAGAAAAAATAATCTTAAGGAATAAGCCAAAGCTTGCAATATGTATCTACCATAAGGCGGCAGATTATTACCAAATACCCCTATACCTTCAAACACTGGTGCCGGAATATAAATTTTATGTGCGCCACCATTTTTATGGCTATTCGGAGACTGCTTTAAATGCAGTGCCAGATAGGCTATGAAGTGAAAAGGAAAGCTATGAAGTATAACTATGAAGAACTATAAGATAGAAGCTATAGAAAAATTAATGGATAAAGTTGCTGGGAAGGATATTTTATTCGTATCGACAAAGGATAAGGGGTATATCAGGAACCAGCAGGAGGTTAAGCTGCTGAAAAGCAATGCAAGGTCATGCCACGAGGTTGTATTTTCCGATAAGTCTTACTTAAAGAGAATCTTAAAAGTGTATTTTGCGTGTATCAAGGGGGACTGGAAGCAGGCGGGCGTGGTATATGTCGGTTTTGCGCCGCAGTTGCTTTTGCCGTTTTTGAAAAAGTGGATGAGGGAAAAGTATGTGGCTATTGACTTTTTTATATCCTTGTATGACACGTTTGTCTGCGACAGGAAATATTTTAAAGAAGGGTCTGTAGCTGCAAAAATCCTATTTAAACTGGATAAGCTGACGCTAGAGAGGTGCCATTATGTAATTGTTGATACACAGGCAGACCAAAGGCACTTTTCAAAAATGTTCCATGTCCCTCTTTGCAAGACAGGGGTGCTGTACCTGGAAGCAGACAACAGTATTTATAATATACAAAAATATAAAATGCGGGTGCTGTATTTTGGGAGCGTGCTGCCGCTGCAGGGGGTTGACGTGGTACTTAAGGCAGCAAGGATGCTAAGGGGGCATACAGATATTGCTTTTACCGTGATAGGACCAGCCAGGCGTAAAAGTGGCATGGATGAGGGGCGCTTTCCAAACGTAGCGTTTTATAATTGGCTGCCCCAGGAAAAGCTGGCAGGGCAGATTGCAGGCGCAGGCCTTTGCATTGCAGGGCACTTTAATAAAGAAATCGGGAAGGCAAGGCGGACAATTCCAGGAAAAGCCTATATTTATGAAGCTATGAAAAAGCCGATGGTACTTGGCGATAATGAGGCAAACCGTGAGCTGTTCCAGGAAGATTCCATGCATTTTTATGTAGAAATGGGCAATGCCCGCGCATTGGCAAAAAAAATAATTGAGGTAAAGGAGCATATGCAGAAAAATGAAATTTACAGTCATGCCGAGGTACCAAATGCGCAGGAATGCGCTGCGAAATTTGTTGACGGAGGGCAAGGGCGCATCCAAAGAAAGGGGGGGGGTAAATCAGAAATCTGTTTTTGAGATAGGGTATGGGGCAGGAGAAATTTTTAACCTGTACCGCGAGCTGGGGATGCGGGCAGAAGGGTTTGACTTTTCTGAAACAGCGTACCAGTATGCGTCCCGCCATTACCAGGGGGATGGAGTGGTGCTGCACAAGGATATGCCAAAGCCGGAACAAAGGTTTGACTATGTGGTTGCCTGTGAGGTGCTGGAGCACATCAGGGACGATGCCGGCGCTATAAATGAATGGAAGGCATATTTAAAAAATACAGGAAAAATGATAGTATCTGTGCCCGCACATAAAAAGAGGTGGGGAGAAAGCGATATTTATGCCGGGCATTTTCGAAGATATGAAAAAAAGGAGCTGGTACATACATTTAAAAAAGCAGGAATGCGGGTAGAAAAGGCCTATAATTATGATTTTCCGGCTTGTTTCCTGCTGGATTTTATGAGGGATAAAAGCAGCAAAAAGAAACTCTTGGAAAAGAAACTGAGCCGGGAAGGGTATACAAAAAACAGCGGTGTAGAGAGGGATTTTCACCCGGCTGTGGTTGCCTTGTCGCATCCAGCATTGTGGATTCCTGTGGCCAAGCTGGGAGAGCTGTTTTATAAGATGGATTTGGGAAGCGGGTATATTCTAATGGCATCATACGGGCAACAGTAAAAACAGTGCGGAAGGTTTGTTGATATTGATGAATCACAGTAAACAAATGAGAAATGGGAAATTGTAAAAAAGGAAGGTATCTGACGCAGATTACCTTGAGATTGCAAAAATAAAAAATGAGGATGAGATTTTTGAGTTTATGTGCCACTCTGTGCCGTTTTGCCGTTACTGCAATATAAAAGGCGCGGTATTTGGTATGCCTTGGGGCGTATCGAAAAAATCGATGGATGAGTGGGTGTAAACAAAATTCAAGTTGGAGGAATTATCATGAAAACAGCACTAATCACCGGCATCACCGGCCAGGACGGTTCCTACCTGGCTGAGCTGCTGCTGGAAAAAGGCTACAAGGTCTACGGAATTATGCGCCGCAAGAGCGTCGTAGACTACGGCAACGTCGTACATATCCGGCACAAAATCCAGTTTATCTATGCAGACCTGACAGACCTCGTTTCCCTGGTAAACGCGATGCGGGCTGCGCAGCCGGACGAAGTATATAACCTTGCGGCACAGTCGTTTGTCGGCACGAGCTGGGAGCAGCCGGTCGCGACAGCGGGGATCGATGCCATCGGCGTCACAAATATGCTGGAGGCGGTGCGCATCGTAAAGCCGCAGGCGCGTTTTTACCAGGCGGCGACGTCTGAGATGTTTGGCAAAGTGCAGGAAATGCCGCAGACGGAGCAGACGCCGTTTTACCCGAGGAGCCCGTATGGGGTGGCAAAGCTGTATGGGTATTGGATCACGAAAAATTACCGCGAGAGCTATGGGATGTTTGCGTGCAGCGGCATTTTGTTTAACCATGAGAGCGAGCGCAGGGGCAGGGAGTTTGTGACCCGCAAGGTTACGTATGCGGCTGCGTGCATTAAGCAGGGCGTGCAGGGCTGCCTGGAGCTTGGCAACTTGGACGCAAAGCGCGACTGGGGGCACGCCAGCGATTATGTCTATGCGATGTGGCTGCTGCTGCAAAATGAAAAGCCAAAAGACTATGTCATTGCCTCAAACGAAACGAGGACAGTGCGCGAGTTTGTACAGGCAGCGTTTGCCTGCGCGGGGATACCGCTTGCATGGGAAGGCGAGGGCATCCAGGAGGTCGGCAGGAGCAAAGAGGATGGCAGGGTGCTGGTGAAAGTCAGCCCGGAGTTTTTCCGCCCGGCGGAAGTAGAGCTTTTGTGGGGAAACCCGGCGAAGGCGGAAAAGGAGCTTGGCTGGAAGCGCGCCGTTTCTTTTGAGGAGCTGGTCGGGCGCATGGTAAAGAGCGATATGGAGCTGGTTGGCAAAGAAATACAGATGGGGAAATTTGCATGAGGTCGTTTATTATCGGCGGGACAGGCTTTGTCGGGGCGTACCTTGCCGCGCACCTGCGCTCGCTTGGGCATGAAGTCGCAGTAACGAAAATGCCAGGGGAACAGGGCGGCTTTGCGGCGCCAAAAGCTATGCCCATGCCGGAATGCCTTGTGGGGCAGGCTGTGGAGGTGTTTGCGCTTGATATTTTGGACAAGGAGGCAGTTTTGCGCCTGCTGCGGGAATGGAGGGCGGATTATATTTTCCACCTGGCAGCCCAAAGCTCTGTGGCGCGTTCCTGGAAAGACCCGGGCCTGACGGTGGATGTCAATATTAAGGGGAGCCTGCATGTGCTGGAAGCGCTGCGGGAGCTTTCCGCTGAAACAGGGGCGGCGGGTACAGGACAGGAGCCAGGCAGGCGGGCGCGCCTGCTGCTGGTTGGCTCCGGCGAGGAATACGGGCGTGCCCTGCCGCAGGAAATCCCTGTGCGGGAAACAGCCTGCCTGCGCCCAGGCAATATTTATGCGGCAACCAAAGCCTGCCAAAATATGCTCGGGAAAATCTATGCGCAGGCGTATGGGCTGGAAGTGGTGATGGCGCGCCCGTTTAACCATATCGGGCCAAACCAGCAGCCTGTGTTTGCGGTTGCTGATTTTTGCCGGCAGGCGGCCCAGATAGAAGCAGGGCAGCAGGAAGCGGTAATCCGGGTTGGCAGCCTGGATGTGAAGCGGGATTTTACGGATGTGCGTGACGTTGTGCGCGCGTATGCGATGCTGGCTGCGTCCGGGAAGGCAGGCGAGGACTATAATGTCGGGAGCGGCAGGGCGAGGGGCATTGGCGAGATGCTGCAAATGGTACTGGGGCACTCGCGGGCTAAGATCCGGGTGGAAGTAGACGAGGCAAGGCTGCGCCCGGCGGAGGTGCCTGTGATGGAAGCAAATATAGGAAAATTGCAGGAGGCTACAGGGTGGGCGCCGCAGATTGCGCTGGAGCAGACGGTGCGGGAGATGCTGGATTATTGGAGAAAGGCTGTTGACTGCATGTGATAAAAATATTGTTGTGAATTTGGCATATTCCTTCTGGCATTGCTTACATTCGTGTTTACGTTTTGTAAGTAGCCTTACATAGCAAAAGCCACCCTTGTACTTTGACCGGTAAATGGGTGGCATTGCTATCTTATTTTTTAATGGCCAACCCTTGTACCCCATGGGGTATACTATGGGCGGTTGCTTTTCTTGTGTCTATAATATAGCATACATAAGGTTTGATTGCAATAGCCTTATTCTTCATTTTTCGATTTCTAACTATAAATGGCAAAATTTCAGATAAAAAAGTATTAAAATTTAGGAAACGATTGTAGTTATGATGTGGAGGAAGCGCTTCCTGCTGGATGATTGGAGGAATATAATTTCTTCTTAATTTTGCAGTTTTTGTATCTGCTGAATTACAGTGAGCTAGGTAAAAAGAAATCACAAGTCCATGTGAACAAGGAATGAAACTCCGAACTGTGTTGTAGCTCAGTCCGGAGATTTTTATTTCATCATTATGTACTAATCTTGCGTGGGTGTGAAAAATAGTTGTGAATGAATCATCAGAGCTGTGAAATTCTTGAATTTGAGGTAAAAAAATGATATGATAAAAACATAAACAGGAAGGAAATAAGATATGGCAAATTTTCGGTGAAACATATACAGGGGAGGAAGAAATCCGTTTTTTTCCCAATGAACATTTTATAGACCAGCAGGACGAGGCAGATAAAGAACGGATTACGGACACAAATTTTATGGTTTATGGGAAAATACCGAAGAAATACCATATAGAGTGTGAGAGCAGCCTGCCAGATGGGAAAATTACGATAAGGCTGTTTGAATATGATGCACAGATCGCGTTGGATGAAGGCGAAGTTACAGAAGAAACACTGACAGTGACATTTCCAAATACGGCAGTGCTGTATCTTCGGACATACAAAAAGACCCCAGACAAAATGAAGTATGTGATTATTACACCAGGCGGGACGGTTCAGTATGATGAGCCGGTTATGAAGATGCAGACATATTCACTGGACGATATTTTTGGAAAAGGATTGCAGATGCTGATTCCGTTTTACATTTTTTCACATGAAAAAGGTTTTCCAGAGTATAATAGTAACGAGCAGAAACTGGCGGAATTGAAGGCAGAGTATCTGGAAATTTTAGAAAGACTTGATAAACTGGAACAGCAGGAAGTGATCGGGGCATTTGACAAGCGGACAATCATAGAGCTTTCCAGGGATGTGATTAAAGAGATTGCACAAAAATACGAGAATGTGCAGAAAGGTGTAGGTGATGTGATGAGCGGAGCATTGATTGAAACAGAAGCGAGAAAGATTTTAAATCAGGGAATAGACCTGACAAAGAAAAAAACAGCAATGAAGCTATTGAAAATGGGAAAACTTACAATCGAGGAAATCGCAGAATGTTCTGAACTCAGCGTAACCGAAGTAGAACAGCTTGCAGGACTTCAGACGGTGTAGACTAACAAAGCAGAGTGGAAATGTTGTTTTGCATTGCGTTTCATATATACTATGAAGTGCAATGAAACGCAGAAGGAGTTGCCCTTATGGCAAATACGAAAAATTTCAGCGTCCGTATGGGCAGCGAAAGGAAAGCGGGCATATCATGACGGTTTTGTATAGTTGTGTTATAGAAGGAGTACAGTGTTTGGTTGTCCAGAATCAGGATTTATATTTCTGCCAAGTTGCGGATAGGAAGTATCCTTTAAAGGAAAGTTTTACGAATGAGGAAAAATCGCTTAGCTTTTTAATGGAATGTATTATAGATGCATGTTACAAAAAATATGCAGCAAGCAAGGAATTGGAGGCGATTTCTTTTGACTAACTATTTTTTGATGCATAAGGATCGTAAGCTGCTTGCCTTTTCGATGGAGAATGGCGCTGTGTTGAGTAAAAAGGTTAATCCGTTAGAAGACAGATTTTTGCCCATTTCATTTGGCAGTGATATTTCCAGGTGGCTGAAAAACAGAAGCGTACCGGCAACAAGGCAGGGGTTATCAAAAACGGTTCCTTTGGATCCTTTTGAACTTATGCTGGCAAATCTTGGATTATCTTTGACGGATGCTTATTGGTTAAAACCAGTTGGAAGCTCTTATACTTGGGATTCGGTAAATTTATATGCGAATGATTTCAGGGATACGATGTCATTGGATCTGACAGACAACCGTGCTGATATTGCAGGTAAGACAAATTTCCTTCCAAGCGCTTCTCTAAAAGGTGATTTAGCAAAAAAATGGCTGATTGATGAACATGGGACACGTGTTCTTGTAAAAGGAAATCATTCGGATACTTGTATACAGTCACTGAGCGAAGTGTTTGCAACAGAAATTTATCGTACACAGCCCTATCCTATTGAATATACGCCATATTCTTTAATCAAGATAACATCAAATGGAAAAGAAATTATCGGATGCAAGTGTCCAAATTACACGAGCGATGTTTTAGAGTTTATACCGGCAATAGATATTGTAAATTCTGCAAAATGTCCAAATGATATGAATTATTTTCAGTTTTACATTCGTTGTCTTGAAAATAATCATGTTGATTGCAGGGATTTTTATGATATGGAGATTATGGTAGATTTTATCATAACAAATACAGACAGGCATTTTCATAATTTTGGTGTACTGCGTAATACAGAAACCTTACAATTCGTAAAACCAGCCCCAGTGTTTGATTCTGGAAATAGTATGTTTTATAAGTCTGAGCATATACCGCTGGGGGAGAAATTGTTGAATATTGACGTTACCTCTTTTTATAAAAAGGAGGTGAAATTATTGTCTCAGGTAAAAAATCGTGGCTTGCTGGATGTAAGGTATTTACCTGGATCTGATTATGTTTACAATCTTTTAAAACGTGACCCGTATCTTCCTGAGGAAAAAATCTGCCGTATGATACAGGCATATAAAGATAAAATTAAATTTTTTGAAGATTTTCAAAATGGAGCTGATCTTTGGTCGTACAATTATTTAAAACAACATGCACATCATAATCCGGTGTAAAGAATTTGAAACATACGAATCTTAAGGTGTAAAGCCTCATGCAGTCATTGAGGCTCTGCACCTTTCTTTTGTTTTCAAAACACTTCTTTTACACAACATTCTGTAATAAAATGTTATCTTTAAGTATTCTATACCAAAATATTAAATTTTGCAATACCAATGATAAAATTATAAGTTATTACCGAATATTCCAAACATTCCCTATAAAAATTTAGTAATATAGCATAAAAAATAGCGGAATATCATCCACACAGCACCAAAAATATAAATTGCAGTCGTGCCGTATTTTTGCTGTCCATGCGCCATGCTTTTTTTGTAAAAATTGCAGGCAGCCGTTTTGTTTCCCTTATTTTAAGCGTTTTCGCAAAATACAGCTACTTTTGTAAAGCATAACATTTTATTACAAATTGTTATGTTTTACAGTTTTCCAGCATCCGTGATTGGCAGCGGATCAAAAGCTGCGGCTTAAGGGGCGGATGCAGAAGGGAGGCATTATGAAAGAACTGGACTATACAAAAATAGGAATGCGTATTCGCCAGGTTCGTAAAGCAAAAGGCTGGTCGCAGGATGAGCTTGCAAAAAAGTGCGGGATCAGCATGTCATTTCTTGGGCATATAGAGCGGGGCACGCGGATTATGAGCCTGGAGACGTTTGTGGGCATATGCAGCGCGCTTGGAGCCGGGGCGGAGGAGCTGCTGTGGGGCGTAGCGAACCCGTCAGATTCTCTTTTAGATATGTGGGAGCCTTTGGGGCAGCAGGCAGAGCAGAAAAAAACGGACAGCTATTCGACGTATGTCAGGATTATGAAATCAGTGGCAGAGATTATGAATGAAGCGTAATAGGAAAAAGAGTAATAGAAAAAAGAAAGTGCTGATGCTTGCGTCTGTCGCGTCTATGATTGACCAGTTTAATATGGCGAATATCCGCCTGCTGCTGGAGATGGGCTATGAGGTGCATGTGGCGTGCAATTTTCTGGCGGGAAATACTTGCAGCAAGGAACGGATCCAAAAGCTGCAGCAGACGTTGGACAAGTGGCATGTCGTCTGGCACCAATGGGACTGTCCAAGGAGCATACGCCCGGTTTCAAAATGTGCGGCGGCTTTCAAACAGTTGCAGATTCTGCTGCGGGTGCACAGGTTTGCCTGGATGCACTGCCATTCGCCGGTTGGAGGAGCGCTGGCGAGAATTGCTGCGCACCAAGAAGGGGCTAGGGTGATTTATACAGCGCATGGATTTCATTTTTTCCGCGGCGCGCCTGTTTGGAACTGGCTGCTTTATTACCCGGCGGAACGGCTGCTTTCCTGTTGGAGCGATGTGCTGATTGCCATTAACCGGGAAGATTATCTTTTGGCGAAAAACAGGCTGTATGCAAAAAAGCTGTTTTATCTTCCCGGGGTTGGAGTGGATACGCTGCGCTTTCAGCAGCAGGGCGGCGTGGCTGTACGCAGGGAATACCGCAGAAAATATGGTATTTCACAAAATGCGGTGCTGCTTTTGTCGGTCGGTGAGTTAAGCAGCAGGAAGAACCATCAGGCAGTGCTGGATGCGCTGGCAAATATGGGAGGGCGGACATGCTATTATCTGATCTGCGGGCAGGGAGCATTAAAAGACGATCTGCAAAAACAGGCGGAAGCGCTTGGTATCGCAGGCAGGGTAAGGATGCCCGGATTTTTGGAAGATCTGGCGGGGATTTATCATGCCGCAGACCTGTTCGTGTTTCCGTCCAGGCAGGAAGGGCTTCCGGCAGCCCTTATGGAAGCAATGGCTGCGGGGCTTGCGTGCGTCGCATCCGATATTCGCGGAAACAGGGAACTGCTTGGGACAGCCGGACAGGCAAAAGGCGCAGGCACAAAAAAACAGGCCTGCGTACAGCCGGGCGGAATTTTGTATGCAGCGGACAGCAGAAAACAGCTCGTGTGCGCATTGGAGTATATGCTGGAACATCCGCAGTATCGGGCAAGCTGTGCAAAATACAACCAGCAGCGCATCTGGGGCTATGATATCCAGGCTGTACAGCGGCGGATGAGGTGCATTTATCAGCAGATGGAGCAGGATGGAAAATGAAGCGGGTACAGGTGCTGATGTCTACTTATCATGGGGAGGACTATCTGGCGGAACAGATCGAGAGCATATTGGCGCAAAGACAGGTGGATGTATCCCTGCTGGTGCGGGATGACGGTTCTTCCGACCGGACTTTTGCGATTTTAAAATCCTATGCCGGTGAAAAGGTACAGGCAGTTGCCGGAAACAATATCGGCACACAGAAAAGCTTTTTGCATCTGGTCGCGCAGGCGGACAGCAGTTATGATTATTTTGCATTTGCTGACCAGGACGATGTGTGGCATCCGAGGAAGCTGCAAAAGGCTGTGGAAGCGCTGGAACGGGAAGCCCGGAAACGGACGGCTGATGATGCATTGCTGTATGCAGGCAATGTATGGTATGCGTCACAGGATCTGTCTGTCAGGAAAAAGCAGAACAGAAAGATCAGGAAAGCGCCGTCGTTTGGAAATGCACTTGTTGAAAATATCTGTATGGGATGTACACAGGTATTTAACCGCAGCCTGCTTGCCATTGTACGCGGGCGCCTGCCTCGCACGGGGATTCTGCACGATTGGTGGATGTATATGACAGCGGCGTATTTTGGCACAGTCGTTTTTGACCGGCACGCATACGTGCTTTATCGGCAGCATTCAGGCAACCAGGTCGGAATGCAGACTGCATGGATGCAGCGCCAGGCAGCCAGGCTTTCGCGTGCGGGACAGCTCAAAGGGCTGGTATCCGCCCAGGCGAACGATTTTTTAAAGGCATATGCAGATTTGCTTTGCAAGACAGCAGGTTTTGACACAGGCCAAAGCAGGAGAAAAAACGAGGAGATTTTACAGATCGCCGCCGGCTACCGTAAGGATATGCGGAAAAAGCTTGCGATACTCAGAGGAACTGCCGTATACCGGCAGGATGGCATCGACCAGCTTGTATATAAGCTGTTGTTTGGCATCGGATATTTATAATCCTGAAAAGGCAGGCAGGAAAGACGTAGGGCAAATATGGATCAAAGACAGAAAAAGCAGTTGAAACATAAAATACGGCAGGCGCAGATTGTATCGTTTGACTTGTATGGCACGCTGATTTTCCGCACGCTGCGGCAGCCGCAGGATATTTTTGCGTGGATGGAATGCGCAGCCGGGATGCCTGGTTTGGGCAGGGAACGGGAAAGGATACAGGTACGCGCGGCAAGATTTTACAGAAAAACGTATGGCGTGCCGCATCCGACGCTTTGCGAGATCTATCGGTATTGGGCGCAGCAGGGAGTATCGGGCGGCAGAAACACAGCCGGCTTTTACAGAAAGCTCGAAGCCTGGGAAAGAAAGCTGGAGGAAGAGCTTTGTATACCGAATCAGGCAATGCAGGAAATGCTTGCGTATGCCAGGCAGCAGAAAAAACGCGTGATTTTTACGACAGATATGTACCTGGAAAAACCGGAGCTGGAGCGGATCCTGAAACGCTGCTCGCTCGTGCAGTATGATGCAATCTATGCTTCATCCGAGCTGAAAAAGACGAAATATGACGGCACCTTGTATGACGGCCTGTTAAAAAAGGAAAACGTATCGCCGGGCAGCATTCTGCATATCGGGGACGACAGGCTTGCGGATGTTGCAATGGCAGCGAAAAAAAAGCTGTGCGTATTCTGGTATCGTGACAGCCAGGCGGATTTGGCTGAGAGCCTTTTTGCGGATTTGGCAAAAAGGCGCTGTAAGGGGGCATATGCGCCTGCAAAAGCTGCGATGGATTTTTGGTATTTACTGGGCTATCAGGTCGGCGGGCCGCTTTATATGGGATTGTGCAACTGGCTGGTTCGGACGGCGCCAAAAAGCAGCATTTATGCGCTTTCCAGGGATGGCTATAATATCGCAAGGCTGCTGCCGCTGTTTGGCAAAAGAAGTACCCGGTATCTTTTATCGTCCAGAAATGCATGGCTGCTGCCGCATATGACAAAGCTTGGCAGGCAGGAGCTAGAGCTGCTGCCGCCGTATTCGTGCGGGCAGACGATCCGGGAAGCGCTGGGATGCGCAGGGCTTTTGGAGCTGCCGGAACAGGAATTTCAAAAGGCAGGATTTGGCGGATACGAGGATGTGCTTCAAAGCCGCAGGGACATTGCACGGATGAAGCAGGTTTATCGGAATAATAAAAGGACGGTCTTACAAATCTGCGCCAGGGAGCGCAGATATATGGAACAATATTTGTGTTCACAGGGGGCTGACGGGAAAGAGCTTTGTTTTTTTGACAGCGGATGGCATGGGACTTCCCAATACCTGATGGAACACTGTTTGCAGGCAATGCGCAAAAAATGCTCGGTTCATTTTTGCTATGCGGGGATGGACGCCGCATCCGGCAGGCATTTGCTGCGGGATGGCTCCTACAGCGCATATCTGAACTTGTATTTAGGAAAAAAGGAGGCACGCCGCCTGCTGTCATCGTCTGCGGTGCTGGAGCTGTTTTTTTCACAGGATGCTCCGCCGCTGAAACGCTATGGAAAAGATGCGCCTGTATTTGATTCATATGCCGGGAGAAAAGAAATCCGGGCGGTTAATCAGGGGCTTTTTGATTATGTCAGGCGAAACCTTAGGGTTTCAAAAGCGTTTGCGCCGCAGGCAGCGGAACGGTTTGGCGTATTGGCGCTGCGCAGGCTTGTGCTGCATCCGAGCCGGGCGGAAGCGCAGATGATTGGAGATTTGGCGGATACAGACGGTATGTCGTCTGCTGCTGCAATGAAAAAATATATCGCAAAAATCCCGGCAGACAGCCTGAAAAGGAACCCGTTTTTAGATATTTACTGGGAGCAGGGGGTATACAGGCATCCGCAGAATTCGTTTGGCGTCCGCCTGTATGTATGGCTGCGCCAAAGGACAGCCAGTGCGTTAAAAAAGATCGGCAGCCATTGCAGGAAGCGGTGAAACAGGTGGTTTTGGAGAAGAAAAAAAGCATCCGTACAAGGATTTCACTGTGTTTGGAAAGGAGCCTGCTGCGGTATTTGTCCGCGCGGGCAAAAAAACGCAGGCCAAGACGCAAATGCGGGAAAATACTTGTCGTAAGGACAGACGGGCTGGGCGACTATATCTTATGGCTGAGCGTGGAGCAAAAGATCCGGGAACTGTACAAAGATAAGCGCATGGAGCTGCTGTTTGACAAAAGAAAGCCGACGCCGCAGTTGGCGCGGTATGACTGTGCGGCTGACAGCCTTTTGTCAGTGCATATTGTGACGTGGAAGCGTTTTTTGTCGGTGCTTCGCATGTATAGGAGGTCGTACGATGTGATTATCCAGCCGATTTATTCACGGCTGGCGTTTACCGATCTTCTAGTGTTTGCTGCAAAAGCATCCGAACGGGTTACGATAGACAGCAACGGGCAGTTTTTTGCATCCAGGGCGGAATGGGAATGGTCTGACCGCGGATATGACAGGATCCTGCCGTGCCAAAAAGGAACCAGGCACGAGCTGGTTCGGTGTGCCGAGCTGGCACGCGGGCTTGGCGTCAAAAACTGCCTGGCGTCCCTGCCGGATATGAGCGGTATTTTGCTTCCGCAAGTGCCGGAGCTGCCTGATGGGACGGGGCGGAGCTACTTTATGGTATTTCCTTCAGCTTCCTGGAAGGGAAAGGTGTGGGAAAGCGAAAAATTTGCTGCGGTTGTACAGTGGATGCTGGAAACATTTGACGGCGTTGTGTATTTGTGCGGCGATACGCAGGATGTGCCTGTCTGCGACAGGATTGTCCGGCAGGTGCGCCCGGCAGGCAGAAAACGGCTGTCCGTGCTGGCGGGCAGGCTGAATCTGGCACAGCTTGCACGGATGATACAAAAAGCGGCTCTCGTATTCGGCAACGATACAGGGGCTGTACATCTTGCCGCGGCTTATCGGGTAAAAGCAGCGGCAGTCGTGGCGGAACGGGAGATCGGCAGGTTTTTTCCATATGAAACGCAATATCCGCAGCAAGCCGCAGCTTTTCCGGTATGTGTGCATCAGCAGGGCATTTCCTGCAGCGGGTGCTTGCTGCGCGGGGAACCGGTTTGCCGTTACAGGAAGCATGTGACAGAGACGGTACGCTGTATCAGCAGCATCCAGGCGGAGGATGTGATTTTGGTGCTGAGAGATCTTTTCATGCGTATCCAGACATAAGATATGGCGGAAAGGATAAAAGGAAGAATGAAACATGCAGTATCAAATATGATCAACAAAATCCTGTTTGTCCTGTTGTATATGCGAATGCGTTTGACGGGCAAACAGGCACCGGATGCGCGCGGCATCCTTCTGGTTCGTTTTTCGCATATCGGGGATTTCGTACTCTGGCTGGACGCGGCAAAAGAATTTCGCAGGATCTATCCCGGAGAAAAAATTACATTTGTATGCGACCGTTATAAAGATGTGCGGATGCTTGCAGAAAAAACCGGATATTTTGACGAAGTGATCGTCCTTAGAACCCGCGGTATAGGAAGGCTCTATGGTATCTGGCAGGCAATGGGGATAAGCTGCCGCATAGCCATCAATGCAGACCCGTCCCGGACGCTGCTTTCTGATATAGTCGTACTGGCAGTACGGGCGCAGGAGAGGATTGCGCAGCAGGCGGATACGACGAGGATGAAAAAAAGACAGGTGCGCCGTTCGGACAGGTTGTATGACAGGGTGATCCGCTGCGGGGGCATCCGTACGATGGAGCTGGTACGCAATGCGCAGTTTATCCGGGGATTAAGCAACGACGGCGCTTTTCGCGCCGCCATCCCGCAGCTTGCGCCGCTGCTGCCGCAGGCAGAAAAAAAACTGCATTTGCCAGCACGGTATTTTGTGCTCTGTCCAGGCGGGGAAACGCCGCAAAAATACTGGGACGCCAAAAAGTATGCAGCCGTATTAAATGAAATCTTTGCCCTGGACCGGAGCATCTTGTGTGTTGCGGCAGGAACCGCAGGCGAAGAAAACGAACTGCAAAAAATCTGCCGGTATGTGAAAGCAGAAGAAAAAAGGCGGATACTTTCACGAATCGGAAAAACAAGCCTGATCGAATATATCGAGCTGATCCGCTGCGCGGCATTTTTACTCTCCAACGATACGAGTGCCGGGCATATTGCGGCGGCGGCAGGGACACAGGCGATAGTCCTTGCACAGAGCTGGGATTGGGGACGTTTTTATCCTTACCGCGTGGAACGGCATACCCAGGCGGAATGCTGTCCGCGCAGTGTTCATGCGCACATAGCCTGTGCGGGCTGCGCGGCATACGGAGTCTCGCCGGGGCGCTTTCCATGCCTGGTTCATGGGCGTGTCTTATGTATTGACCAGATTACGCAAGAGCAGGTGTTCACACAGGTTCGGAAAATGATAAACGGGTTCAGCAGGCAGACAGAAAAATAGAAAAACAGAAAAATAAAAAACAAAAAAATAAAAAAACAAAAAAACAGAAAATTAGAAAATTAGAAAATTAGAAAAACAGGATAACGAACAAACAGGAATAAGAGCAGGGAAAAACCAATGAACAGCAAACGTATCAAAATGATTTTAAGCAATGGGCAAAAGTCAGGCAGCAGGCACATGGACAGGTTAAAGTATATCGCGCGTAAGACGGTCGACCGTACCAAAGATTCTTTTTTCAATTTTACCCATGCGCATTTAATCCGAAATATGGTCACAGCCGCAGAGCTGGATCTTGTAAAGCGCGAACCGTGTGACAAGGATTTGGTTTTCATAGCGTTTTACCCGACCGGGGGTTTTGGGGACTATATGATCAGCTCAAAATTACTGGATGAGATACTGCTTAGCATCCCGTGCCGGATCGATGTGTATTGTGAAAATATCGTGTTTGGGCGCGCAGTCTATGCCGCAAGGCCGGCAGTACGGGTGCTTGCGTATGAAAGCCTGTATGCAAACCGCTCGATGTATGATGTCGTTTTTTGTGTGGAGCATTTTATCCATGTAAAAAGCTGGAATGCACATCGTGTGGCAAAGATTGCGCCGGCATTTGCGGACAAGGTCAGCGTGCTTGGCAAAAGTATGCAGGCAGTCTGTCCTGAGATCGGGCAGCAGTGGTTTCGGGAGGCGCTGCATTTTCAAAGGAGCCGCCTGCTTGGCATAAATCGTTGGACAGAGCTGCGCCACGGGTCGGTCTTTACGATCCCAGACCAGTATACGTATGTGCGCCTGCATCCATGCTGTCTGGAGCGGGTGCAGGAGATCGGGCTGGAAAACTGCCGTTATCTTACGGTAAACAGAGGCGCCGACAGCATGGGCAGGTCTGGAATGCAGACAAAGGTATGGCCGCTGTGTCATTACGAAGCACTGGCTGTTTTGCTGAAAAAGCGCTTTCCAGATATCAAAATCATCCAGCTTGGCTCCAAAGGAAACAAACCAATCGCCGGAGCCGACATGCATCTGCTGGAAGAAGACATGGAGGTTACCAAATGGCTGCTGCGCGGGTCGCTGCTGCATATTGACTGCGAGGGAGGGCTGGTACATCTTGCCACACAGTTGGCTGTTAAATGCATTGTCCTGTTTGGCCCGACGCCGCTGCATACGTATGCTTATCCGCAGAATACCAACCTCGTATCCGAAAAATGCTCCGGCTGTATGGGGCTGCACCCGGATTGGGCGTTTTCCTGCTACCGCGGGCTGAAACAGCCCGAATGCATGTATTCCCTCACGCCGGAAACAGTGATGGCATCCGCACAGGAGCATCTTTGCCATATATGCGGGCAGGAAAAAACAGGGCAAAAGAAGCTGACACGCATTTGCGCGGCTTCCGGCAAGGAAAAAGAGTTCAGGCAGCTTTATCAGGCATGTAGAAAAAAACTGCCGTTTTTTACGATGCGCCAGGCATATGCAGGAGTATATGCTGAAATCTTGGAGCAGGCAGGGAAATTAAAAAAGCGCGGCACTCAGCTTCGCGGGCAGGAGCCGCCCAAAATTGCGCTTATTTATGCAAAACGGGATTATATTGGCTGGTATTTGCAGAGCCAGGGATTTGCAGTCACTGTATTTGACCCGGATTATGGATACAGCGGACGGACAGGAGATACGACATTTAACCGATTTACGGCCGCGTGTGCAGCACATGGGATGGATATGCGCCTTGGGGACGGCTTGCAGATTCCGTATGCATCGGAATATTTTGACATAACGGCAGTCTTTTGCCGGGAGCCTGAGAAAAAAGGATATACCAGGGAAGCAGAGCGCATTTTAAAGCCGGATGGCTGTCTGATTTGGATAGGAGAAGACAAAAAGTAGTAAGGAGCAGTTGGAAATGAAACAGATCGTTTTATGGATGCATGGATTTTATAAATACAAAAACCTGTTAAAGCAACTGGTGTCGCGGGACATCAAGCTGAAATACAGGAGAAGTGTCCTGGGCTATTTGTGGAGCGTGCTGAATCCGCTGTTTGTGATGCTGATTATGGTCGTTGTATTTTCCAGCATTTTCCGGTCGGACGTGGAAAACTTTCCATTGTATCTGATCAGCGGGCAGATCTTATTCAACTATATGAGCGAAGCGACAAACGGCGCGATCCAGTCTGTGCTTGGGGCAAGCGGGCTGCTGCGCAAAATCTATGTGCCGAAATACATCTTTACCATATCCAAGGTAACAAGCACATTGATAACGATGCTGTTTTCGCTGCTGGCGCTGCTGCTTGTTGCACTGGCGACCAATGCTCCGGTCTCGCTGAACTATGTGCTGATCGTACTGCCGATCGGCGAACTGTATTTGTTCTGTCTGGGGCTTGGGCTGTTTTTGGCACAGGCAGCCGTATTTTTTCGGGACATCCAGTATATCTACAGTGTGGTGCTGACCGCATGGATGTATCTGACACCGATCTTTTATCCGGTCACTATGCTGCCGGAAACGCTCCAGTTTTGCATTACCAGGCTCAATCCCATGTATTATTATCTGGAACAGTTTCGCCAGATCGTGATGTACGGGACGGCGCCAAGCGGAAAGCTGCTGCTGTACGGGCTGCTCACAGGGCTGCTGGCGCTGCTTGCCGGAGCATGGTGCTTTCAGAAAACGCAGGATCAATTTGTGCTGTATGTATAAAGAAAACGCAGGGCAGCTTTGGGCTGTATGCAGAAAGAAAAAGGCAGGACGGAGGCGGATATGCAGCAAAATATCATAATAAAGGTTGAACATGCAGCAGTGCGGTTTAACTTGGCGGCGGAAAAAGTAGACAATCTCAAGGAATATGTCGTCAGGCTCTTAAAACGGGAGCTGCTGTTCCAGGAATTTTTTGCGCTGCGTGATGTATCGCTTACCATAAGGCGCGGTGAAGCGTGGGGGCTGGTCGGGCATAACGGCGCCGGAAAATCAACGCTGCTTAAGCTGATCTGCGGCATTTTAAAACCATACAAAGGGACGGCTTTTGTACAGGGAAGCATCTCTCCGCTTATCGAGCTGGGAGCAGGATTTGACCCGGAGCTGACCGCAAGGGAAAACATTCATTTAAATGGCGCCGTGCTCGGATATTCGCAGAGCTTTATGCAGGAGCATTTTGAGGAAATCGTAGCATTTGCCGAGGCGGGGGATTTTATCGATGTGCCGTTGAAAAACTATTCTTCCGGCATGGTAGCGCGTCTTGGCTTTGCAGCGGCAACGATTGTAAAGCCGGATATACTGATCGTAGATGAAGTGCTCTCTGTCGGAGACGCATCGTTTCAGAAAAAGTGCGAACAAAGGATGGATCAAATGTTAGCGGACGGCGCAACGCTGCTGTATGTATCCCATTCGCTGGAAAGTGTGAAAAAGATCTGTAAAAAAGCTGTCTGGCTGGAACGGGGAATGGTGCGTATGGAAGGAGATGCCATACAAGTTTGCGACGCATATGAAGAGTCTGAAAAAGAAAAGTGAGTGGAGACAAGTATATAAAAAGAAAAGTGAGTGGAGACAAGCATATTAAAAAGAAAATAGAAGGATAGGCAGAAATAAATATGAACGAAAAAATATACCAGATCATAGAACAGAAAAAACAGATCCTGGATCGGATGCTTTCTGGCGGGTATTTTGACACAGCAGCGCGGGCATCTTTGGCGATTGCAGACTGTATTCTTGCCGGAAATAAAGTGATTCTTGCCGGAAACGGCGGAAGCGCCGCAGATGCGCAGCATTTTGCCGGAGAGTTTATCGGGCGGTTTTTGATGGAGCGCAGGGCATTGCCGGCAGTTTCACTCTGCACAGACCCGTCTGTTATGACCTGTATCGGAAACGATTACGGCTTTGACGCTGTGTTTGAAAGACAGCTATCAGGCATCGGAAAAAACGGAGACCTGTTTATCGCGATATCGACAAGCGGCAATTCCGCCAATCTGTGCAGGGCAGCAGAGCTTGCAAAAAGGATGGGGATGCAGACGGTCGGGCTGCTCGGAAAAGACGGGGGACGGCTGGCAGGGATGTGCGACTACGCTTTGGTCGTACCCGCAGAGGAAACGCCAAGAATACAGGAAATGCATACGTTTACCGTCCATCTGCTGTGCGGCGAGGCGGAAGCAGAGGCAGTACGCAGGGAATCAGAGGGAGAAGGCAAGCTATGAATTACCAGCAGCAGGAACAGATGATAAAAGAAGGATTTCCAGATCTTCATACCGTGATCCTTGGAGATGTGATGGTCGATGAATATGTGACCGGCAAGGTAACCCGGATCTCGCCGGAGGCGCCGATTCCGGTATTTCATTATGGCTCTTCGCAGCGGATTGCAGGCGGTGCATCCAATGTGGCGCATAACGTGGCAAAGCTTGGAAGCAGTGTTTCGATTATGGGCGTTGTCGGAGAGGACGCAGCAGGGCAGTGGCTGCGGGAGCATTTGCAAAAGGCACACGTCGATACGTCAGGGCTTTTGTCTGAAAAGTGCCGCCCAACTACGGTAAAACGCAGGTTTGCTACCAAAAGCCAGCAGCTTTTGCGCGTGGACATGGAGGATGCCAGTCCGGTTTCTGACGCGGCGGCGGAAAAATGGCTGGATTTATTAGAACAAAAGGCAAGCCGGATTCAAGCCGTGATTTTATCAGACTACAAAAAAGGCGTACTTGCATCGCCGGACTTTATCAAAGAGGTTCTGCGCATTTGCGAAAGCCATCAGATTATCACAGCAATAGACTCAAAAAGCCCGCATATCGAAGCCTTTGCAGGCGCAGGCTTTGTAAAGCCGAACAACCTGGAGCTGGAACAGGCAGTCGGCATGAAAATCACAGACGAAGCTTCCCTGGATGCAGCCGGCAAGTGCTACTTACAGCGCAGCCAGGCGAAAGCGCTGCTTGTCACCAGAGGAGCGAAAGGAATCTCTGTCTTTGAACAGGGCAAAGAGCGCAGGGATTATCCGTCAAATGCCGCCCAGGTCTATGACGTGACAGGCGCAGGAGATACCGTGATCAGTACCGTAACGCTTTGCATCGCGTGCGGGATGCCGTTAGAGGAAGCCGCAGTACTCGGAAATGCAGCGGCGGAGGTTGTGATCAGCAAAGTAGGCACAGTTGCGGTTTCAGCCACAGAGCTGCTAAAGAAGGTCAAAGAAAACCGATAAAAGAACACAGGTACAGCTCCGGTAACAGAGGAATCGCCGGGCAGGAAAAGGAAAGCCAGATGAAGGAAAAAATAGTCGATCAACATACGCTGCGAACACAGGTACAGAAATGGAAAGCCAGCGGCAAAAAAATCGTATCTACGAGCGGATGCTTTGACATCATCCATCCGGGACATATCGCATACTTGGAAGAAGCAAAGGAAAAAGGGGACATTTTGATTGTATTGCTCAATGCCGACAGCTCCGTACGCAAATTAAAAGGGGCTTCCCGCCCGGTCGTGGGAGAAGCAGACCGCGCGGCTGTTGTCGCCGGGCTGGCATCTGTAGATGCGGTCTGCATTTTTGGAGAGCTGACGCCCTGTGGCATGATCTTGGAATTGCAGCCGGATATCATAGTAAAAGGCGGTGATTATGCAGGCGCCCATATCCCGGAAATGGATGCGGCAGCTACTTATGGCGGGAGCGTGGAGTATGTGTCTGTAGTGGAAGGAAAATCTTCTACGAGCATTATAAGCAGGCTGATGCAGACAAAACAGGAAATGAAACAGCAACAGCAAAGTAAAAAGGAAAGCCAGTAACAAGAGCAGAACTTGGAGCAGAGCAAAAAGACAGGAAAAGGAGTGTATGCAGAAGTGATAATTGTGACAGGGGGCGCTGGATTTATCGGAAGCTGTATCGTCAGGGAGTTAAACGACATGGGCTATACGGACATTTTGATCGTCGATCATATTCAAAGGACTGAAAAATGGAAAAACCTGCGCAACAAAACTTATACAGAATATATCAGCCGGGATGATTTTCTTGACAGGCTGCCGGAATTGGCAGGCAAAGTATCCCATGTGATCCATATGGGAGCCTGTTCTTCCACAACCGAAACAGACTTTGATTTTTTGTATCAAAACAATGTTGCATACACAAAAGCGTTGTGGAACTTCTGCGCCGATTGCCAGTGCTCCTTTCTCTATGCGAGCAGCGCGGCTACCTACGGTGCAGGGGAATACGGGTTTGACGACCGCATGGACATAAAGAAGCTGCGTCCGTTAAACGGCTACGGCTATTCCAAGCAGCTCTTTGACCTGTGGGCACAAAACCAGGAGAGCACGCCAAAGCAGCACGCAGGCTTAAAATTTTTCAACGTATACGGGCCAAACGAATACTGCAAGGGCAGCATGGCAAGCGTCGTCTTCCATACCTTTCAGAACATCCAAAAGACCGGAGAAATGGGGATCTTTAAGTCTTACCGAAAGGAGTATGCACACGGGCAGCAGCTACGGGATTTTATCTACGTAAAAGACCTGTGCAAGGTCGTGCGTTTTTTTATGGAGCATCCGCAAATAAACGGGCTGTTTAACCTTGGCACCGGGAAAGCGCGCAGCTTTTATGACCTGGCGGGCGCAGTATTCGACGCGATGGGGCTTGCGCGCAGGATTCGGTTTGTGGAGATGCCGGAGGCTTTGCGCGGTAAGTACCAGTATTTTACCGAGGCGAAGATGGACAAGCTGCGGGAGGCTGGGTATCGGGAGGAGTTTTATTCGCTGGAGGAAGGGGTTTTGGAGTATGTGAGGGGGTATTTGGGAAAAGGGTTTGAGGTCTATTAGCGGGACAGGAGGAGATGAGGTTGAGTCAATGGAAAATAGTAAAAATTGGGATCATTTGCCTGAGTGCGTTGTTATTTTTGGCAGAAATAAAAATAGAGCAAAGCCTGGTTTATTTGAACATGAATGAAAAAGAAATGTATGCATCCCCATTGTTATGGAGTGGAAATTCTTTTGAAGAAGTTTTTGTGGCGGATCATCAAATGTCTTTATGTATTCAAATACGGCCGATAACCTGGAACTATATACATGAGGAAGGAGAAGTTTTAGAGGTCAAGCTTAAAAGAATAAAGGATGAAGAAATATTAAAAGTTCATACATTTAATGTGCAAGGCCTTCCAGATAATTCTTTGACGGATTATATATTTTTTGACAATATCAGGCTTGAAAAAGATGAAAAATATAGCATTGTTTTGGAATCGAATATATCAGGCCCAGATCGTGGGATAGGATTTGGATGTACCGAAAAATCAGATGAAAATGCATATGCGGTTATTGATGGTGAAAAACAGGATTATAATTTTTCAATGATTTTATATGAGTAGAGGATACAAGAGAAAATGATACAGAAAAAATATAATGTGGCGGAACAGTTTTTAATTTTAATAGGAATAGGTGCTGCTTTGGCATATGCTGTTTGTTTTGAGTATACAGATAGCAGGACATTGACGGTATGGTCTTATGATCTGCTGGATGTTTTGTTTAGAGGGGAAATACTGGATTTTTATGAATATATTATTGAAAATGTCAGAGGAGCACAGCATTTTATGTGCGCAGGTAACTTTTTTCCGATGATTCCACTAGCTGTATGGAATTTTCCGATCTGGCTGGTTAGTATTGTTATGCACATTCAAAATGTATCGGCAGGTTTTTTTGTACTATGGACAAAATTGTTCTATACAGTATTGTTTATACTTACCATTGACCGAATGAATCGCATTTCAGAAGAAGTACAAAACGGTGAGAATAAATGGAGAAAATATATTTTTTTGTTGATGTTAGGCTCGTCCGAAATTATTTTTTCGCTGTATTATGCCGGACAAGATGAAATAGTGTATATATTTTTTATGATACAGGCAATTTTTTATTATATCAAAGGAAATAGTAAGGGATTCTATATATTTAGTATTATGAGCATTATGTGTTGTCAGTTAATGCTTATTCCATATTTATTATTGGTCATATTTGAAGATAAGAAATGGTATTCTATTGCGAGTAAATTATGTATTGCGATGATCCCGGCTCAGATTTTTGATATAGTATATGCACGAAATCCACGCTATCGTTTTCATGAGGGAGATAATTTTGTAGAATGGTTTTTTGGAAGAAATGTATTTCATACAGGATTAGGAGGAGTTTCCGTTTTAGCAGTTGTACTTGTATTTATTTTTGGATATGCCTATTTATATCATAGTGAAAGTAAATCGAAAAAGGAAGTGATAAGAGATAAATTATATTTTGTATCCATGGCTGTATGTGCAGTGACGTTTCTGGGCTGGGATCAATTCTACAGAAGTTTTATCTGGGTTCCATTTATTTTGTTATTTGTGATGAATTTTAATACAGACAGTATGGAGACAAATATTATGATCGTAGTGACAGTAGGTATATTAAGAACGTTCTTGAATTGTATATCAAGAGAAAATGTTCTACAGACGGGAAGCTTATCAGAACAATTAAAACAGTTTCTTGAAAATCAGCAACTGGCGGTAAGAAATATAAATCACAGTATTTTTGTATCCATGATAAATGAGGGGAGTCAGCTTCCGCTACTGGTAAATTCGGCTATGATAGGAGGAATATTATTTTTTTTCTATATGAACTGTAAAGAGGAAAAGAAGAAATGGGAATCAAGTAATTCTATTTATGTACTCCTGTTAGCATCTTATTTTGTAGCACCTGTTCTCATTATCTATTTCTTTTATAAAGTATTGTTATGAGAAGTAATAATTTATCTGAGTTATTATAAAATCTGGGCAAGGAGGAATTTTTAGTGGAAAAAATTTCGTTTGTTGTTCCGTGTTATGGTTCTGAAAAGACAATCAGCCGGGTTGTTTCTGATATATATGAGCTTATGAAACAAAGGGATAGTTATGAGTATGAGATTATACTTATAAATGATTGTTCGCCGGATGCTGTCTGGCAGGTAATCAAACGGTTATGTGCGCAGTATCCCGAAACGGTCAAAGGGGTTTCATTAGCAAAAAATTTTGGCCAGCATTCTGCGCTTATGGCAGGCTATCATTTAAGTAAGGGTGATTATGTAGTTACGTTGGATGATGATGGGCAGACGCCAGTCGGGCAGACATTTGCCTTATTCGATGAATTGCTGGAAGGAGAGTATGACGTCGTATATGCAAGGTATGAAGAACGCAAGGACAATTCTTTTCGGAAGATCGGGACATTGCTGAATAATGTTATGCTTGAGGTGCTTTTGGATAAGCCGAAAAAGATACGCCTAACAAGTTTTTTTGTAGCCAGGAGGTTTGTAATTGATGAGGTCTGTGCGTATAAAAATGCGTTTCCGTATATTTGGGGGCTGGTCCTTCGTACGACCCATAATATTGCAAATGTGGCAATACCACACAGCAGCCGGATAGAAGGAGAGTCAGGCTACACATTGAAAAAGCTGCTGGGGCTTTGGATGAATGGCTTTACCGCCTTTTCCGTAAAGCCGTTGAGGATATCGTCTGGAATCGGGATGTTATGCGCACTGCTTGGGGCTGTTGGCGTCTGTTTTACTGTAGTGAACAAGCTAATGCATACGCAAATACCGGCTGGATATAGTTCCCTTATGTCTGTACTGCTTATCATCGGCGGCATTTTGATGATTTTATTAGGATTAATAGGAGAATATGTAGGCAGGATTTATTTATGCATCAATACAATGCCGCAGTACATAGTAAGGGAAATTTTTAATAGTAAGGGAGAAATGTTGGATGAATCAGGTTATGCTGAAAATGTTGGATTCATGGAGCAGGAAAGATGGGAACGTCAATCAGACGCCTGAACTGCTTGGATGGGTCCAGGAATTGAATGACAGTACATATGTAAACGTGGAGCAGACAAGTATCGCAAATGACCCGTTTTGGTTCTATGATGATTATAGAGGGGAGATTTTGAATCGAAAGAGAAGTTTTTTTTCGATTCTTGGGATGCGGTACTTTTTAAATGAAAGGTTTGTGTCAGAGCAGCCGATTATTTTGCAAAAAGAAATTGGCTATTTGGGAATTATTGTGAAAGAGATTGGCGGTGTATTAAATTTTCTGATGCAGGCAAAAATCGAGCCAGGGAATATCAACCATATACAGATATCCCCGACCATTCAGGCAACTAAAAGCAATTTTACGCGTGTGCATGGGGGACGGGTGCCATATTATTTTGAATATTTTGAACAGGCAAAAAAGAATGGGACTGTTATTTATGACCAGATACAGTCAGAACAGGGAAGCAGGTTTGACGGCAAGCGGAACCGGAATATAATCTTGCTTTTGGATAAAGATATTGAGGTTTATCCGAATTATAAATGGATGACGCTTGGGCAGATCAAGGAATTGATGAAAATAGATAACCTTGTCAATATGGATACGCGTACAGTATTGGCAGGCATCCCGTTTGCATCCGATTTTTATGCAGAGGAAGAAAAGGAACGGGCGGCAGATTTTTTTAAAGACCAGGCATTATACCGTTCTATTTTTAGGGAAAAGGCAGTAGATACATTGGCATCTGTCACATCCGTTCTTAATGATTATAAAATGTTTCAGGATGTGAAGCGGGCCATGGTTCCACTGAACCAGTTGGTAGACTGGGAAGTAGATGAATATGGGGTCACTTGCAGGAAACGGGCGGATTTTGTAGTTAGGTATTATGATATAGAGATCAGCGGCAGGGAGGTCCATAAATGGAGCCAGCCGCTGTTTAAGGCAGAACATAGGGCTTTGTATGTACTGTTAACAAAAATAGAAGAAGGGGTTCGTTGGTTTTTAGTCTCCTTACAGCCGGAAATTGGAAATTTTGACAAAGTGGAGCTAGGGCCAAGCCTGCAGGTTGCTGACCCAGGAGAATATGATACACAAGATTTGGTATACAAAATTTTTCAGAAATATGAAATGGGGCATACAGGCATTTTAAATGATGTTGTACTTTCCGAAGAAGGCGGGCGGTTTTACCATGAACAAAACCGGAATGTGATTATAGAAATAGGTGGGGAGGATGCTGAAAGGATCCCGACAGGCAAAGAGTACTTATGGGTAGATTATAACTGTCTGAATTTCTTTGTACAGACAAATAATTACATGAATATACAGCTTCGGAATTTGCTTGCGCTGCTTTCAATATAATTATGGGAGGGTTGTGTATATGAAAATAGGAATTATAGGCCCATCAGAGATTGCTTTTCGGCGGTTTTTACCCGCATTGAGTAAGACTGGCGGCATAGAGTATGTTGGCGTTGCATATGCAGGCACACAAGAATGGCTTATAACGGAAAGCGAAGATGCCCTAAGGCAGATGGATGGAGAGGCGATTCGTTCAGAGGCAAAAAAAGCAGAAAGGTTTCAAGAGGCTTATGGAGGGAAAGTATTTTGCGGTTACCGCAGCCTATTGGAATCAGGAGAGGTAGATGCAGTTTACATCTCGCTTCCGCCGGCAATGCATTTTAAGTGGGCAAAATCTGCTTTGGAATATGGCCTGCATGTGTTTGTGGAAAAACCCTCAACCACTTCTTTTAATGATACAAAAGAGTTGGTGTGTATTGCAGAAAAGAGGAAGCTCGCATTGCATGAAAATTATATGTTTGCATTTCATTCACAGTTGCAGGAAGTGGCTGATACAGTGCGAAACGGTGAAATCGGAGATATTAGGCTATACCGGATAGATTTTGGGTTTCCATATCGTGGGGCGGGCGACTTTCGCTATAAAAAAGAATTGGGCGGCGGGGCTTTGCTGGATTGTGGCGGTTATGTATTAAAATATGCAGATATGTTGTTAGGGGGCCGTGCAGAAATCGTGCAGGCGAGTGTGGGTTATGCAGATGGGATGGGCGTAGATGCCTTTGGCTCTGGCGTTTTGAAGGGTGAGGACGGGCAGATTGTGCAGGCTGCTTTTGGCATGGATAATGATTATCGGTGCAGTATAGATCTATGGGGGAGCAAAGGGTCCATTTTCAGTAATCGTATATTGACGGCACCGGCTGGTTTTGTACCGGCTTATACGATTTCAAAAAATGGGGAGGCACAGATAAGGACGATGCAGGCAGACGATGCTTTTCACAAGTCGATATTAAAATTTATGCATTGTATTAAAGATATGCGTGAAAGGACAGGTAACTATAAAACGATACTCCGGCAGCAGTATTTGGTGGAGGAATTTGCGTGCAAGGCTGGCATATGTGAAGAATGCGGACAGGGTGGTGGCAGAAATGAAGATCACGGTTTTAGGGGCAAATAGCTATATAGCGAGAAATTTGATATTCCTGTTATATAAAAAGATTTCTGAAGGGAAAGACTTGCAGTTGTATTTGTATGATTTGCAAGGCGTACAGGCGGATGGCAGGAAAGAATATGAGCAAGTTGACATTTTGGATGCAACAGCAGTGAAGAAGGTCCATTTTGATGTAGACATTATATATATGTTTATTGGAAAGACTGGCACAGTGGATGGGTTTTGGAATTATCAAACATTTATTGAAATTAATGAGGTTGCCTTATTGCATGTGCTGGCAGAATATGTACGCAGGAAATCGAATGCAAAAATCATGTATCCATCGACACGTTTAGTTTACAATGGAAGCGATAATAAAATTTATGAAGATGGTAAAAAGCAGTTTTTGACAGTTTATGCCATGAATAAATATGCCTGTGAGCAGTATTTGGAGATGTATAGCAGGATGTTCGGCGTAAAATATTGTATTCTGCGCATCTGCGTGCCTTATGGGACGATGGTGCCAGGCGCATATTCTTATGGGACCGCGGAGTTTATGCTGAAAAAAGCAGAAAATGGGGAAGACATCACGATTTATGGAGAAGGGGCTGCAAGGCGTTCCATTATCCATATAGAGGACTTATGTGAAACGCTGGTTAGAAGTGCTTTTTCTTCTGCATGTTTCAATGATGCCTACAATGTCGGGGGAGAGGATTATAGCCTTTTAGAGATGGCAAAACAGGTGGCAGGAAAATATTCCGTTGGTGTAGTACATGTGCAGTGGCCGGATGAGGCGCTTAAAATAGAAACGGGAAGCACAGTGTTTGCTTCAGATAAATTGGATGAAGTGATTCAATATGAAAGCAGGCATACGTTTCGGGAGTGGATTTTAGTTGGCTCATTTTGAAAGGCGTTTCCTAGCGGAGATAGAATGATATAAAGATTGTGAGATGTAGTAAACATATGGATAAGAAGTTTGTATTTGATGAGTTTGCTGAAAATTATCGTGAGATACACACAGAGAGTGTGCAAGGGGTCAGTGGTGTAGACAGTAGTTATTTTGGCAGGCAGAAAGTTGAAATCATAAAAAAAGATCGGGGGAGACTGTCCGAAAACTATGAATTAAGCATTAACTGATCTTAGTAGCT
>CAMWXD010000053.1 GCA_947178105.1 uncultured Eubacterium sp.
GACAATTCATTTAAATAATCGTTTTGGTTCGAAAAATATTTTTCTGCATTATAGACAGGAATTATAATACTTATTTTATCCATGGCACACTCTCTTTTATAGTTATATATTTTTTTGACACATACGAACTAACTTCTTTTTCAAAATCCAAAAGTACTCGTTAATTTATTGATTGAATAGTATAACGTTCTATTTCGATTTCTTCATTCTGTATATTTTTAATAATAATCTCAAGATTTTTAGAAATCTCTTCAACCTCAAACTGTATATCCAATTTGTTTCCTGTATCTAAAATTTTATACAAATGATCTATTCTCTGTTCACCATTTTCTATCGTTATACTTATTTCAGAATCTAAAAGATTATCACCTAATATCGAAAGCATATAATTTCCACTTTGCAAATTAACGTATGGACCATAACAAAATTCACCACTTTTTAAAGTAATTACTTTTCTGTTATCATCTATTGCTGCCTTAGTATATATGTCTTGGCTATTATACGGATAACTCAATTCAACCTTCTCTACAAATTGGGTATTTAAAGCTGTTATCGCATAATAATCCACTTCCAAATCAGTATCCCTGATATCCGAAATCAATATCTCAAATGCATCTAAATCCTCTTCTAAATTTATTCGATATGTATAATGATTTGGATTATTTCGTATTAATATCAAATCCTCAAAGGATACGCCTCCTTCATATGTAAATCGAATTTCAGCACAATCAATCTCGCTTCCATAAATGTCGATTAAATATTCTCCTGGTTCCAAATTTGCATATGGACCATACAACAATCCTTCTGATTTTTTGACCTGTATTCCATGATTAAGCGTATAGATTGTTCTATTTGGATTGTTTATTGTACCTAATATTTGGTTTTGATAATATACGCTTTTAATATGTCCTTTATAAAATGCAGATACTTTCAGCTTTCCTCCATCAATTACTTGAATTCCATATGCCGCTTTCATTCTTCCATTATTGATTTTTTCCGCATCCATTTTTTTTCCATTCATTTCGAATACCATCTGCGAATTTTTAACCTCATCTCCTTCCATTCCAAAAATGTAATAACCTGATGATAAATCCAGTGTATACTCCGATTCCACAGGCAACAAAATACAATTTTCCAATCGCTCTATACGTATATTTCTTATTTTATTTATAGCTTCAGTATTGCTGGTAACTTTCAAATCAAAATTATCATACAGTTGTTCAGCCGTAATTTCATAAATAGCTAAACTTTTCATATTTTTAGTTAAATGAATCGTAGCTTTTTCATCAGACTTTAATGCAATCGCATTTGTTTCAAAATCTCCAGAAATAGTTACCCTGATTTTACCCGAAGTTACATAGAGATTCTGAAACTGAAGTTCCTCACCTTTCTTCATCAGGATATACTGATTTTTTATCTCTAAGTCAGAGTAATTTTTGATATATACTTGATCATCAGCATTGATCGACAAAGGCACAGTCCTGATATCATAATCATATAAATAAACATTTGCATTGCATATTTTAGTCTTTTTACGATATCCTCCAAAACTTTTTAATAAATTATTAGAATTGATGCCAAAATTTCCTTGATTACAATCTTCAATAAAAAAATTATAATTTCGACTTCCATTACGGTAACTGTCCCATTCATTCATATAAGGCAGTATCGTTCCATTAGCATTCCATTCACTCGCTTGAACCTCATGACTATAATCTGTTAAACAGCTTACCACATCTGCCACCCAAAAAGATCCCATTCCACATTTCAGTTCATCATCCATTTGCAGAATCTGCTCTGCAAGTTCATCAGCAATATTTTCTTCTCTGGATAATCTTATTGGATTTACTGTTACTGATATACAAACCACAAAAAAACACGTTATCACATTCACCTTACATGTCTTTAGTTGGAATTGAAACTTTTTGTTACCTATTATTTCAAACAATTTTCTGCAAGATAATATCAAAAAGATATAATATGAATAAGCCATATAACGGATTGATATTTCATCTTCTCGTTTTCCACCCAACAAAAATGCTGACACTAAAACAATACTGCTTATGGCAAGTATAGCTTCGTCCATGTTTACATTTTCTATTTGTTTTTTGAAAATATCTTTCATTATACAAGCAGCACACCACATTGCATAAAACAATACTAGCAGCCGAATACCATTTATTATTGTATTAAACTGCAAAATATTAGTTCCGATAATATCAATATTGAACATAGATAAAAATCCAGCAATCCCTATAAACAAGTTGCTGAATATGGTTTCAATTTCAACAAAGCTGCTTGCTCCGTATCCATTATATTGCACAAAAGAAAAAAAGGCTTTTCCCACTATTAGAATAAGCATCCCTGCAACAGTAAAATACTTAATATACTTTGTTATATAGCCTTTCTGATACAAATAAATAAAGCAATAAACTATTAGCGGAAGCCAGCAAGTAACAATAATCAGAATATCCCTTTCGAACAAACCGCAAGCAGAAAATACTGCAAGGACTAAGATATCACGTTTATTTAAAAAGCTTATACGATTTCCTCTATGAAAGATATATAACAAACAAATCAATGGAACAAGCTCTGTCCACACATGAAACTTTAGCGGCTGGATACTTGCTATTCCAAAATTGCCTGGCAAAGCAAAAAAAACAAAAAAAGGCAAAAGAGACCAACTAATTTTTTTATTATAAACAGCAAGATATAATGTCACTGTAATACAAAAGAAATATTTAATAGCAAAAAAGAGTTGTAAAAAGAATTCTGTCGGTCCAAAAAGTAAATACAATACCCCGTTTAAGCATCCCAAAGGAGATATCCAATATATCCATTTAAAATTACCCATTTCAATCATATCACGTAAATCTGTCGCAGTTGCTGCGTCATCTGAGTGAATGGGAAGCTCTGTATTAATTAACTGACTGTAAAAATATACAGACAATAAAACACCGATTAATATTATCATCAAAAATTCAAATTTTTTTTTGTATTTCACCATAATATGAAATATTCTCCTCATAATTTGTATTTTATATCTTGACTTTTATCTGTTTTGGAACGCTTGCAATCATTCCTGCAACTGTTCCTTTTAACCACGCCGCTGCAATATCTTTTCTCCCGTATTTTAATGCCATAAAACTATAATAAAAAGTAAACACATGGATAAATATTAAGTAATAGGTTATCATATGATACCAATTTGCATATTTCTTCATAAATATTGTTCTGTTTTTGGCAAAGTGATATGCTCGTTCTGGAAATCCTATTCCTAAATGACGCAATCTTTCCTGTTCACCTGCTCCAACAGTCCCCAAATGGCATGTTCTTGCATCTGTCACAATATACGCTTTAAATCCCGCCTGCAAAATACGATAGCCAAAATCAGCTTCTTCATACATCGCATAATATACTCTGTCAAATCCTCCAACTGCCTGAACAGCTTTTCTGCTTGCCATCATCACATTAGGTGAATAACAAGTTTCATAACGCTTTGCCAATGTAATTTCTTCTATCTTTTTATTTGCATACAAAGTTTTCGGTCTGGATGAAAAAAAATGGTAATCTCCGCTGGCAAGCCAAATTCTATCATTATTAAATTTATTGATAGATATCGGCCCAGTCAAGCCAATATTTTCGTCTTTCTCCATCTCCCTAATCAGCAACTCTATCATATCAGGATAAACAATATTATCATTATCTACAAAGAGCATGTATTCACCTTTTGCTACTTTTATTCCTGCATTTCTTCCGCCTGCTGCCATCCTATTTTTTTTCAATTTCAATATTTTTATCCGCTTATCATTCGAGTACCTATGCTTTACAATGTCCACTGTTTGATCTGTTGATTTATTATCTACAATAATAATTTCCAAATTTGTATATGTACTGCATATGATAGAATCAATACAATCACATAATATTTCAGCACGATTATATGTAGGTACTATTACAGACACTAATTTCATACACATTTTTTTGCTCTCAACTTTCATACTTATTTGATTCCATCGTTTCTTCCATCAATATTAAAATATGGAACTAACCCATACCATACTCTATAGATGAACACATAAAGCCAGCGGAAATTCTTATATGATACCAGAATAACTTTTCTACAAGCACCCTTTTTTACAGGATTGACTTTATTTATTTCCCTTTTCCACGCTCTTTTATAATATTTTTCCCACAAACCACTTAGCGGACACAAACACCCTTTTTCCCATGGATGTCCTAATAAATTCACGTAATGAAGTATCACTTCGTGTCCTTTTGCATTTTCTATTTCCTGGATGCTATAATAGTGTTCTGGATTGAGATGATACATAAAGAGAAGCTGCCTGCCTGTTAAATCCCGATAACATGGATAATAAATTTCATTAAAATCTGCCGCACATATTTCTTTTTTCAAGACTTTAGAATACGCAACCTCGTCTAATGTTTTGTATTTCGTAATATCATGATGTTCCATAAAAGACAGTAATCTTTCAGTACACCTATGTTTTTTCCAGTTTTTCATATTAATACACATTACTCCTGGGTTAACCGAAATATCTTCTGGTCTTAGTCCGTACTTTTTACGAATTCTATCATTATCAGAATTTCGTGCCATTAAAACCACCTTTTCTTCCGACATATGATACGTTTTATTTATTAATTTTGAGATTTCGTCAAGAACCAGCGTGTCCCCATCAATCATAATTAAAACATCATAGAAAGATGGTATAACCTCTGGAACCATTGGGCGAATCCAAAGAACATAACTTCCGAAATATTTTACCCCCCCCCGACTACATATTTCTGCAATCAGGTCCTGCCCATCTAGAATTTCCATTTTTCTTTGAAACTCAGCAGCAACAGATCGGAGTTTTTTCTTATTCTTCTGTGTAATCCCTGTAGAGATTACATATGTATCCAACCTTTTGATATGCCTGTTGTTTTCAAACAAAGAGTAAATGGATGTCCCTGTCTGTTTTACATAAGAATCGCTGGAAATATATACAACTGCTGTATTCATCTTCTTGAATTCCTTTCTGTTTCAGTATTCTAAGACTTCCCATACCTCTGTCTGTTTTTTATTCGTATCAGCCATATCATATTCACTGCAAAAACTCCTATAAGAATCATTCCAGCCAGTACCATGATCTGCTCAACGGTTTCATGCAGCAATACACTTAATCCAAAGATGCCACCTGTACCCACCGCCATGGATATTTCAAACATCTTTGATGTTCCAATCGCAAGCGCATAACTCATTAAAATAGTGACCAAGGTAAGCGGCACAATAAACATACAGACATATGGTAAATATATAATAGCTTTTTGGTAACGCTCCCCGAATAAAATTCCAATGACATATTTTCCAAACAGGCTCATCCCTAATGCTGATCCGAATGATGCTGTCCCGCCATAAAGCAAGGCTTTTCGTAACAATGGGAATGTATTTTTACCTCTTTGATTTTCATCCACGGTCATCGGAAATAATGCTGCTACGATAGCTGTAGATACATACATAGAAATCTTTCCTATTACAGATGCCGATGCATATACCCCTGTTACCTCATCTGTAAAATACAATTTCACCAGCAAAACATCCCCATTTGTAACTGCAATGACACATCCTTGCGCTAACATTGCTGATATTACATATTTCCACAATTCCCTAGTATCTACAAGATTTCTGCCCTGATAACGTAACACATTTCTCAAATCTTCTTTCATTTGAATTGCGCCATATAAGATCGCTACTGCTGTGCCAACACAAATAGCTGCAAGCACCCCATACACATGCCATCCTAGGCAAATAAAAAATACACTCAAAATCAGCTTTCCCACTGCTGACAAAACAGTCTGTATTCCATAAGGAAAAAACTTTTTTAGCCCTTGCAAAGTTCCAGAAGTAATCGAAAAGAACAGATTCATAATGGTAACTACTAATACACCAATCATATATCCTGCCGATTCCATTGCAAACAAGTCTGTTACTTTCTGTATCCCCATAATACCTGTCAATAGCAGGACAGTACTTACGCCCATGACAAAACGAAACATTAGATGAAATGCAGCAGCAATTCCGCCTTCATTCTTTTGTGCTGCAAAAATTGCTGTATAACGTGCATGGATTAAAGCGATCATCGTTGTCGGAATTGATAATATTGCAATCAACCCTAAAATGGTATTTACGATGCCATAATCTTCTACTTCCATCAAGTTTCCGACTGCAATCTGAAATAAATAGTTACATATATTTGCTACCATCAAAAGTACAAATAAAATCATGCTGTTTTTTTCAAATTCCTGTAGTTTTTTCATTCAAATTGTATCTCTTTCTTTTTCTGGACACATACAGACCACCTTATTTTTTATGACGATCCATAATCCTTTAGACAGATGCGTCCCGAATATTTTCCTCTATGAAATCCAGAACAACATTAAAGAAACTATATATTGTCTTTTCACCCTTTATATCCCCTCGCATCAGTGCTTTTGTAAAATAGCTGTATCAGGATTGTTTTAAATACCGAAAATAATTATTGCATGGATTATTATGCAAATATATGCACTGAAAGAAGTAATTGTAGATTGGCAGATATTTCAAAGATCTCTTTATGAGCAAAAAAATAAAATCCCAGTTTTTGAACCAGGATTTTTCAGAACCTTTCGGAATTTTATCTTTTTTTTCTAATTTTTTTCTTATTTTGTATCCCTCTTCCCAGCAATCTCCCCCAACACTTCCATCATCCTCGCTCTCACCGCTTCCGCAGCAAAGTCTTTCAGCCGCTTGCTTTCCTTCTGTATAATCCCGCTTCTTTTTTCCTCATCCTGCAACACGCATTTTAATGCCTTTGCCGCATACTCCGGCGCCTTCTGTTCCAGCAGCACCCCGCATCCTTGCAGTGTCTCCGGCACGGCTGTACCTGCATAGGCAACAACCGGCACGCCAAAATACATCGCTTCTACCAATGGCACACAAAACCCCTCATGCTCGCTCATACATAAGAAAACATCTGCAACCTTGTAATATCCAAGTATTTCCTCAAACGCTATATGCCCGGTAAAAATGACATTTTCTGCTTTGATTTTGCGTATCAGGCTTTGCAAATATCCATAATACCTGCTCTTTTCCTGGTGAGAGCCAACCACGATCAGGCGTGTATTAGCGTCAATGTTTTTATGGTAATAATGATATGCCGCAATGACATCCTCGATCCTTTTATTCGGCGCAATTCTGCCGACAAAAATGATATTTTTGACTCCATCCCTGTATTTTTTGATAATCTTTGCAGAAGGCTTTTTGGCATAATCTGCAAATTGAATCAAAATCGGCACCACAAAAATCGGGCAGTGGTATCCCATGCGCCGCAGGTCTTTTTTGTTGTATTCTGATACGGTCATAACGTAATCAAAAGACTGGTTCATTTCCCGTATCTGCTTTAAGCCAAGCCTGGTGCTATGCGCAGCCGTACGGTCATACTTTTGAAAAAATTCCGGCGGCGTCACGTTGTGGTACCGCAGCACTTTGATGCACTTGAGCTTTTTTACTGTCTCTGCCAGCGGGTCTGCCGACGCAAAATGATAGATGACAACATCATCCTCTTTAAGCTGCGGCATCCTGTAGCTGTATTTTGCCGTACCGGCAGGAATTTTTTTATGAATGGTCGTTGCATAGATTTCTGTGACAATTCCTTTTGCTTTTAATGCGTTTTTAATGGCTATGACATCATTTCCTACTGCATCTCCATAATTCAGCCCTGCGACGACCTGTATAATCCGAGGCTCGCCAGTCTCCGGCAGTATATCCTTTTCTGTTTCTTCCTGGATAAGCATTTCATGCTGGATTCGCAGAAGGTCTCCGACAGCTCGCACTGCTGCCCCGTTAAATGCCGCCTGCTGCTGAAAATAAGGGCGCAGCATCCAGCGTATGATCCTGCGTGCCGCTTTTTTACACAGTACAAACGGATATTTCAGCCCTGCCTGGCGGACGCTTACCTTCGGTTCCGAAAAATCCCAAAGCGCCTGCATTTCCAGCAAATTGTCCTGTAACAATTCCATATCTTTCCGTAAATGCTCTGTCATATCACGCTTTCTCCTATTTGCTTTTCTGCTGTTTACTGCTATTTTTCACGTTCCAGCTCCATTCGGTTCCTGCGCTCCTGTTCCATCGCAGCCAGATATTTTTCATGTACTTCCTTCGGGTGTCCGTCCTCCCTGATTTTGCCCTGATCGATCCAGATTGTGCGGTCACAGATTTCTTCGATCTGTCCCAGCGAGTGAGAGACAACAACAATCGTCGTATTTTCTTTTTTCAGGCTCTTTAATTTATCAAAGCATTTTTGCTGAAAATTGACGTCCCCGACGGCAAGGATCTCATCAATCAAAAGTACTTCTGCATCTACATGGATCGCAACGGCAAAAGCCAGGCGCATATACATCCCTGATGAATACGTCCTGACCGGGTGGTCGATAAACGCTTCCAGCTCAGAAAAACGGATCATATCCGGTATCCGCCTGTCAATTTCTTTTCTTGCCAGGCCAAAAATCGCCGCGTTGATATAAATATTTTCTCTGCCTGTCATATCCGGGTGGAATCCGGCTCCCAGTTCCAGCAGGCTGGATACTCTGCCGTTGATCTGGATGCTTCCTTTGTCTGGATAAATAATTCTTGTCAGCAGCTTTAATGTTGTGCTTTTCCCGCATCCGTTGTGCCCAATCAGCCCTACCGCTTCTCCTTTTTTCACCTGGAAGCTGATTCCCTGAATGACCGTACGTTCTTCGTACTTATTTTTCCGAAACAGCAGGCGATCCTTGACGGAATAGGTTCGGTCCTGATATACCTTAAAGCGTTTTACCAAATCCCGGACTGTGATTGCATACTGCTCGTCCTTTCCATACCGTTCTTCCATATCCTGTTATAACTCCTCTGCAAATCCTCTCTGTAGCCGGCGAAAGACCAGATATCCTGCTGCCACGCACAATATGCCCAGTACAAGCGCCTGCCAGAGCGTAGACAACTGCGGCATTTTTTGGTAGTACAAAATCGACCGGTATGCGCTGATAATCGGTGTCATTGGATTCAGGTTCCAGATCGGCAGCAGGTCTTTTGGAATCATTTCTTCCGAATACATGACGGGTGTTAAATACTGCCATGCCATCGTAACAATATTCAGCACATAGACAAGGTCACGCACATAGACGGAAAACGCCGAGGACAGCAATGCAAAACCGACCGCAAGAATATACTCGATCAGCATAACGACAGGCAGGCACAGGAGCGAGCGCAGGCTGATCCCAAACCCGGATACGGCCAGCACCGCAAATACAACCAGAAATGTCAATGCCATATTTACAAATGCACTCGTTACATAAGCAATCGGAAGTACTTCCCGCGGAAAATAAATCTTTTTTACCATATCGCTTGCGTCTAATATACTGGAGCTTCCTCCAACGACAGAGGACTGAAAAAACATCCATGGAACAAGCGCCACAAATAAAAAAATATAATAATTTTCTATACTTGCGCGCATAATCACAGAAAAAACAAGCGTATACACAAAAAGCTGGAGCAGCGGATTGATAAACGTCCATGCAAAGCCAAGGACAGATCCTTTATATTTTCCTCTCAGTTCCTTACGCACCAGGCTGTAGACCATCTGCCGGTACTCATACAAATCTTTTAAAGCTTTCATTTATTCCCTCATCCTGCTTTCGCTATTTATGATCCAGTTCCAGCCAGATTTCCTCCAGCCTGTCCAGCATCCGTTTTTTCGCCCGTTCCATGCTAAGTACCTGTTTTACATGTACTTTTGCCCGCTGCGCCAATTCCTTACAAAACTGCCTGTCTGTATATAACTTTCGCATATATCCGGCGGCCTGTCTGAGATCTGGCTCCGCCCAGCGCCCTCCTGCCGGAAACGGCGGTATGTCCTCTTCAATCGTAACGAGCTGATAATCTACCATACATGCGGTATCTGCATCCATAAACTCTGTATTTGCCGACCAGTTTGTCGCTATCACAGGCGTCCCAAGCAGCATAGCCTCTGCAAGCACCAGCCCGAACCCCTCCGCCCGGTGCAGCGATACAACGGCATCCACACACCGGATCAGGCTGTTTACCTCATCATTGCCTAACAGATCCCGAATCAGGTAAAGATTGGTATAGCCTTCCAAAATGTCTGTAATCCATGCCTCATCCTTTTGCCCAGGGTGCCCGATCTTAATGACCAGCCCTACGTCCTGATTTTCTTTCGCAAACGCTTCCCGAAATGCCCGAAACACTGCCTGTGGATTTTTCCGCTCCACACAGCTATAGCTGTCATACATGACTAAAAACAAAAACTGGCCCTCTTTCAGCCCGAAATGCTCCCTGCCATATTCCTTTTGTATTTGTGCCTGCGCATAGTAAGGCATATGTTTGACCGGAAGCGATGTTTTTTTGCGGATTGCCTTGCAGACAAATTCCGAAGGCGCCCAGATTTCATCTGCACATTGAAAAAACGGCAGCCACGTATCCGGCACTTCCTCCAGTTCCCAAAGCCAATATGCAATCTGATAACGATAGTCCCAGGTTGACGGAGGAATGGCCGCAAAAGCTTCCGTCAGTTCCGTTGGGTTAATATGGATCAGGTTGATCTGATAATGCAGCTTGTCAGATATCCGATGATCCCATGTACAGTCCCCAATATTATCTGCTCCCGGCAGTGCATACTGAAAAATATCCAATGGGATCCCTGCCTGATCCAATACGGATGCCACAATCCGGCAGCTTTTTCCAAGTCCCGCTTCTAATTTTATATTTCCGATGATATTGACCCCTTTTTCATCGTGCCCTGCTTCAAACGGAATCCGCTTTTTGCTGATCGTTTGAAAATGAACTTCTGCTATCCTCTTTTTCCATCTTTGCAGCAGGCTTCTTGGGATAATTTTTACAAGAACCGGCTTTGCCGCATCCGCCGCCTTCAGCAGGCTTCTAATCATTCTATTTGTCCCTCACATAGTTTTTTATAAACCTCCGCCAGCTTTTGCGCTGATTTTTCCCACGTAAAACCGCCTGCCCTTTGCAGCCCAAGCATACGCAGTTTCTCCCGATACTCTTTGTTTCCCAGTATTCTTTTCATTGCCTGGCAGAGCGCTTCCTCACTTTCAGGGTCCGCCAGGATTCCTGCGTCACCGACTACTTCCGGCAATGCTGTTGTATTGGAAACAATGACGGGTGTTCCACATGCCATCGCTTCCAGCGGCGGCATCCCAAATCCTTCATAAGCAGACGGAAACACAAATGCCTCTGCCCCGCACATCAGCAAAGGGCTGTCCTCCTGTGCAACGTACCCGGTAAATAAGATACGGTTTCCAAGCTGTACCTGCGCTGCTTTGCGGTAAATGCTGTCACACATCCACCCTTTGCCCCCGGCAATCACTAGCTGCGGCACATCTTCTTTTTCCATGCACAGCATTGCATAAGCGCCGATCAAAGTCTCCAGGTTTTTCCTGGGCTCTACTGTGCCAAGATACAAAAAATAGTTTTGGGAAATCCCATATACGCGCGCCGCCTGCCGGATCTGCTCTGTCGGATAGTATGGATGATACTTTGTATGGTCTACCGCATTCGGGACAACGGTAATCCGTGTTGGCGCAACATGCAGATACCGCATGATTTCCTGCTTGCTGAACTCAGACACCGTAATAATATGATCCGCATACTTACAGGAGCGCTTCATACTTGCCCGCAGCCAATACCGTGTCTTGAGACGGACAGTTTGCGGGCAGGCAAGATACGCCATATCGTGAATCACTGTAAGGCATTTTCCGTATGCTCCAAACGGCGCCGTAAAATTAAAGCACTGCGTAATATCCTGCCTTGATCTGAAAAACATCCTGTAAGGAACCGGAAACAGGCTGCACAGCAATTTGTACAGGACAAAATGAAACCAGCCGCACGGCTCCAGCCTGCATCCAGCTTCTTCATATTTTCTGAGCTCCCGCAGCTTTTCTTCGCTGCCCGGAAATGAAAAGTACTGTATCACACACTCCATGCCAGGACATTTTAGCAGCTCCAGAACCAAATTGTGCGCACTCCAGGCGATTCCCGTTTTCTGTTTTTCACAAAGCAGTTGTCCGAAAAATGCAACCTTCATGCAGCTATCTCACCTGTCCTCTGCAGCCTTCCATCCTGCTTTTCTTCTGTCTCGACTCTCCAAGTAATTCCCCAAACACCTTCTCATACCGCGCTACCATAACCTCTCTCGCATATTCCCGGTTCACTCTCTCCCACGCATTTCTCCCATACTCCTGTCTTATCGCATCATCCTGCGCCAGCAGATCCATCGCCTCCGCAAGCTCCCGTACATGCCCGGCACGCACTGTTTTTCCAGTGACTCCGTCTACGCTCACATACGGAACCCCGCTTGGCAGCTTTGTATTGATGACTGGCTTTCCAAATGCCATTGCTTCGATTTGTACAAGCCCGAATGCCTCTGCCTTTGACACCGAAGGCAGCACAAGAAAATCACATGCTTCCAGCCTTTGCAGCTTTTCTTCCTCAGACACCATGCCGGCAAACTCGATCCGCCCAGGCGCCAGATACGATGCAAGCGCCTTTAATTCCTGCTCTAACGGGCCGCCTCCGACCAGCACCAAGCGGCATCTGTTTTTTTCCTTCATCTTAGCAAATGCCCGAATCAGCACCTCGCATCCTTTATACCAGACAAGGCGCCCGATAAACAAAATGCCAATTTCGTTCTTTTTCTTTAAGAGCGTATCCTGTTTTTCTGATACTGGCTTTGCTGCTTCCTGCTGGTTCAGCACATACTTTCTTCCCCTTTGCAGGTATCCATCGCTTACGGAAAACGGGATCACTGTGCACTTTTCACGAAACGGGCGCAGCATTTCGCAATGCACAAGATTCCCTTTTGAAGAAACAAAGATCCGATCTGCTTTTTTCAGCGTATGCCGAACAAGGGGACGGTAAAACGGCATCAGCCTTTTATACTTTTCAATGCCGCAGTGCCACCATACGATCAGTTTGCCGCGATACCACCCAAGCAGGATGGCAAGGTCAGCCATTGGATAAGGAAAGTGGCAGATCACAAAGTCGCTGTCCCTTGTCCTTTTTTTCACATCCAGCAGAAACCGGAGTGAGACGGGTGTGGACGCAACCGTAAACAACTGCCTGCTCCTGCGCACTGCGACGCCGTGGTAGATTTCATCCGCGCTCTTTTTATGCCTGCTGTCCTGGCAGACAATGATTTCCTGGCGGCAGCACAAAAAGCCGTCGGCAATGCTTTCCATAACGTTTGCAATGCCTCCGCCATTGTCCGGCCAGTATATTTTAAACAACTGTGTAAGTTTTCTATTTGCATCCATGCCGCTTTTGCACATATTTATCGATCCTATACCCGCAAGCCAAATGATATGCCAAAATGTTTTCTTTTTTCTAAATAAAACGTCAGATATTGTTATAGCACAGGACAAAGCTTAAAGATATTTACTGGTAGAAGTAATTATAGACTTGCTAACAGGATCATTCCATTTCTGGCTGTTTTTGCGCAAAAAAAGACTGCTGGAAATGATAGTTCCAGCAGTTGCTTTTACTTTATAATATGCCGTTCAATCACACATGTATGCCCTTTCTTCTCATCATAATTAATTCCAATCAACAGTATATCCCCAGTATAGCCCTCCAGCCAGGATGCATAGGCTCTTTCTTTGATCTGAGCAATCGCTCCTTCTGCTGATTTGTTCCATTTGAGCTCTATAAGCAGTGCCGGCTTGTCTGTTTCTCTTTTCGGAAGATATACCACATCCGCAAATCCTTTGCCAGAAGGAAGCTCCATGACCGGATTCATGTAATAAATTTTCGCGCTGTAGTAGGCAATCAGTATCGTACAGGTCAAAGCATTTTCGTCATTATATTTTAGCATAGACGCAGTCTCATTGTGAATGGCTTCCATTTCCTGCGCTACCGCATCTCCGTCCAGCTTCCAAGTATTCTCAAGAAGGCTGTCAGAACGTTTTAAAGACTGGATCAGCCCGGCCCATTTAGGACTATCTGCCGCATAAAAAAACTCCTGTGCAATCTCCTTGTTTGGGATAAAAACTTCCTCGGCTTCTTGATCACAAGTCAGATATCCAAGATGAACTAAAAGCGTAAACACATCATCCCTCGTCTGAAAGGTCGTCATATCATTCTGAAATTTTCTTGTATGAACCTTACAGCGGATACCGCTTAGCATTTCGATTACCGCTTCCTTGAGGCCGTCAAAATTCAGATCTATATAGGCTTTGAGCGCTTCATAGGTTTCCGTACCTGCCCAATAACTTTTAAATTCGCCATTTTCCATCAGCTCTGTTACCGCCATCGGATTATAGATATGAAGGCCGCCAAAAAGATAGCCGTCATACCATTTCTTTGTCTCTTCGTAATCCACATGATAAGCTTTGCAAAGCGCCAGGACTTCTTCATCCGTAAACCCAAAATCGCTGGCGAACCGTCCTGGATCAAGCATGGAAAACTCCCTGAAAATATTAATCGCGGAATGCTCTCCATATTTTTTGATCGGGAGTATTCCTGTCATATATGCCAGCTCTACATAATCCTGTCCCTTGAACAATCCGCGCAGAAAATCTAAATAAGCCTTCTGTATGTCTTTTTGTTCTTTTGCCAGGCGGAACACACAATCCCACTCATCAATGATAAAAATAAATCCGCATCCTGTATGTGCATAAATCTGTTCCAAAACACTCGGAAGCCCATACGCGTTTTCTTCAAAATAAGTTCCAAAATCCTTTTTCAGGTCTTTGATCACCATTTCCTGAATCTTGCTGATGAAAATATGCAAATGTGATTCCTGGAACAAAAATTTCTGCATATCCAGCCGGATTACATGATGCTTGTTCAAATGTTTCCGATAAGATGCATCTCCTTCAATTTTCAAGCCAGAAAATAAAGCTGCGGAATCACACCCACAGCTATAATAAGCGGAAAGCATATTGGCTGCCATGGACTTACCAAAACGCCGCGGCCTGCTTACGCACAGAAACCTTTTTTCTGTTCTGTATACTGCATTTACTTTTGCGATCAGCATACTTTTATCTATATATATTTCAGAAAACCGTGACATTTCAAATGCCGCATTTCCAGGATCTACATAAATCCCCACTTGCAATCCCCTTTCCACTAATCCCCCACTACGACTGCCGCCCGCAGTTGCGCCGCAGGCCCTTTGGATAATGGTTTTTTAACACTCCCTGCGACGCTTTGCCCCATCCGAGCGAACATCCGCGCACTGTCACTAACGTCCAGCCCGCCTGTCCGCCGCAGCTTAACGTCTCTCCGCGCAGAAAACGCTCTGGTTCTTTCAGCTCCAGGCATTGGCGTACATCGCCTGGATGAAGCGCCATTGCCAGCGCATGGGACGGCTCAAACCGATTTTTCTTACAGCACCCCAGCTCCAGCCCGGCACGTTCTGTTTTCAGCCCGTCCAGGCTGCCGATCTGCGGCGGCATTAAATAAAGCCGTTCTCCAAATACCGCCAGGCGCCCTTCCTGTATTCCGTTAAAAAGCTGCTTTTGCATATCTGCGGACAGATATTCGGATAAAAACTTCTGGATCAGCCCGCTGCAAACAGCAAGCTCCTTTTTCCCGGCGCCCCCTTTTTTTACATCCGAGGCTTTCTTTTTATTTTCTGCTTTTCCAGGATCCGGCGCTTCTTTCTTATAAAACCGCGCCGCATAGTGCCCTTCGCCGCGCTTTTCATGCGGCAGGATCTGCTCGCTTGCCTCCAGTGTAAACTGCGGATATTCTTTTACAAACCACGCTGCGTTCTGCTCATTTTCCTGCGGCGCAAACGTACAGGTTGAATAGACGAGCCTGCCGCCTGGCTTTAACATGGCGGCTGCCAAAGACAGAATGTCCCGCTGCCTTACGGCGCAGGCTTCTACCTGCTGCTCGCTCCATTCTCCGCGTGCTTCAAGATCCTTTCGAAACATCCCTTCGCCGGAGCATGGCGCGTCGACGACAATCCGGTCGAAAAACTGCGGGAACCGCTCCGCCAGGCGCTTTGGCGTTTCATTCAGTACGACAGCATTGGCAATTCCCATCCGCTCTATATTCCGTGACAATATCTTTGCCCGAAGCGGTATGATTTCATTTGCTACAAGCAGCCCTTTTCCCTGCATCCGTCCGGCAATCTGCGTGCTTTTCCCGCCCGGAGAGGCGCACAGGTCGAGAATTTTTTCTCCCGGCTCTGGCTGCAACAGTTCCGCAGCGACCATAGCGCTCGGCTCCTGTATGTAATAAGCTCCCGCCTCATGCAGGGGCAGTTTTCCAGGCTGTGCGCCTGGCGGATAATAAAAGCCCTCTTTTGCCCATGGCACTTCTTCCAGCGTGACCTGATGCTCCAAAAGGCAGGAAACCAGCGCCTCTTTTTCTATTTTCAGCGGATTGTAACGCAGCCCGTATACCCGCTCTTTTTGATATTCCGCCAAAAAAGCCTCATATGTATTACCGAGCTGTTTTTCCATGCGCTCCTTATAAGCCTGCGGCAAATCCATCCCGCACCTCCTGCTTTCTTTTTATGCCTGCGGCTAAGCTATCCCGCGCTTACTGCTTTCTTTTTATGCCTGTGGCTAAGCATCTGCTCTTGCCAAGCGCCGCATTTAACCTTCAGGCTGGCTTTCAAATACTTCTCTGATCAGGCGGTCAAGCTCTTTCCATGCATCGGTATCTTCAAATTCCCTCAGCTTGTCTGCCACAGTACGGTAATACCATCCATGCATGTTCTTGTCTTTCTGATGAAAACGATCCCAGAACTTCTCATCATTTTTCAAATAACCCTGCCTGGTTGCCCGCATATTGGACAGCTTATCCGCCAATGCAATGATCTTTTCTTCTTTTGACTTGTCATCCAGCCCGTCGATAAATTCCTGTTTGCGCAGCTTCCAGGTCTCGGATGCATCCTGCCCCTTTCGCTTATTTTCACTCTCCATCTGCACGAGAAGCGCGATCCGGCTGCCAAACTGGTCTTCGATATCCTTGGCGCTGTAACGCGTATCTTCAATCACATCGTGAAACAGCGACGCAATAATAATATCCTGGTCTCTTGTGAGCGTCATTGCTATCAACGCTGTTTCGATCGGATGGACAATATACGGCACAGACGAACCTTTTCGTACCTGCCCTTTATGCGCCCGCATGGCAAATTCCAATGCGCGTTCAAACCGGTCGCGGCGCTGTGCTTTGCTAAGCCCTGTCCTCGCAAACAAATCTGTATCATCCGCTTCCGCATCCTCTTTTGGCACAAGCGGACGCCCCTCCGCCAATGCACATGCTTCGTCCAATACATTGCCTGTATCATCTTTTAACAGCAGATACGGCACATGCTCCAGCACATTGGAAAACAAACTGCCTTCCGGCTGTTCCAGCAGCATCTGCAACATTTTCTGGTCGGATACCAGCAATACGTCTACCAAAGAAACCGCACCCTGGTAATCATTTGCCTTTTCGCCTTCCGCCCGCTGATCCAGATCACTCTCCAGAATATTCGGAAAAAAAATAAGGTTTACACATTCCTGTTCTTTTGCCCTCATACACAGCCCCCGGATGATCTGTGCCGAGTAATCTGCATATGCATTGCTCATCACCACGCCTATTGTGATCATTACGCACCTCCATACAATTCGATGACACGATTCATAACATTTCCTTCTGACGGCGCCTCTTCCAGCTTTTCTTTCGTTCCATCTTCCCTGACAACGGCAAGATGAAACTTCACCTCCTCGGTATCCATCCCTTTTTCAACCGCATAATAGCCGACCTGATCCGTCAGCGGATTCCAGACAATGTACAGTTCTTTGCAGTTTGTCTGGTACAGATACGCAGACGGCGTGATGATCTGCATAATGCTAAGGTCATCGCGGATACTCAGCTCCATTATTTCAAAGTTGTCCTGCGTATACGGAAACTGCTTTTCCTGCCCCACTTCGATATAAGGCTCTTTATACATGCCGCACAGCACCTCTTCGGACAGGCTGCGTATAAATTCCATCTTTTCGGCAAACAGCTTTTCCGGAATCTTATGAAATTCCACATTATACCGGACAACCATACGGAAATCATTTGTCTTGACCGAATATGCCTTTGGCGCGTCTTTCGCGCTTTGTTCTACTTTACGGCTCAGCTCCAGCATCTGGGATTTTAACATCAGGTTGTCCGAAAACGGGTTCAGCGCGATCCCCTGCACGAGCGTCGGATGGTCAAGCAGCATGGAGACACACTGCTTATATCGTATTTTCAGCATCCCCTGGTACTTCTGGTTCTGCGGAAATTTTTTCATCGACGTAAATGCCGGCATATACATATCGCCCTGTGCATTTTTTATCACATAGGGCTGGAATCCCCCTTTTTGCTTTATTTCCATTGCCGGAACGAACAGCTTTGTCTCCTGAATGGCATAAACGAGCTTTACCAGTTTTTCCTTGTCCTGCCCGTCCATATATGCCTGCATTGCCTCTTCCAGCTTTGTATTGTCTATATCATTCATTTTTATACTCATGATTATTTTTCATCCTTTTTCACGTTTTCTTGTATTCTATCGCATTCCCAGCCGTTTTTCCAGATATTTTTGTAAGTATTTTCAGAAAATTATACACAAAAATAATCCAGATATTGTCTTTTTTCCAGCAAAAGCTTATAATATAAAGGAATGCTGTTTATATTTTAAGATCATACTATGAAGGGAGCAAAGCAGAATGCATACATTTCAACCTTACCCAATCGACCTGATCGAGTTCAATCCATTTACGAAAATCGGAAACGAATGGATGCTGATTACAGCCAACAAAGGAGATAAGGTCAACGCCATGACAGCAAGCTGGGGAGGCGTCGGTGTTCTCTGGGGCAAAAATACCGCATTCATTTTTGTAAGAGACAGCCGCTACACAAAAGAACTGATCGATCAGAGCGATCACTTTTCCCTCACCTTTTTCGACAGCAACCATAAGTCCGCGTTAAAATATTTCGGAATGGTGACCGGGAGAAAAGAGGATAAGCTCAAAATTGCCAAAATGAATGTAAATTATTACGAAGACATTCCATTTATTGACGAAGGCAATTTGGTCATCTGCTGCCGGAAAATGTCCGCTACGCCAATATTGCCGGAACATTTTCTGGATTCTAAGATCCAGGAGAAATGGTATGCGGATGGTGATCTGCATACGATGTATGTTGGGGAGATCATACAGATCTTAGCACGATAATACAGCTAAAGCAAAAACTATGACACACCATATAAATAGCAAATAAAATACATGTAAGGGGGTTCAAACTTATGTCTAATGTACCAATACCAACGCCGCACAACGGTGCAGGCGCGGGAGATTTTGCCAAGACGGTTCTGATGCCAGGCGATCCGCTGCGTGCAAAGTACATCGCAGAAACGTATCTGGAACAGCCAAGACAGGTCAATGGCGTACGAAATATGCTTGGATATACCGGCACCTACAAGGGAAAAGAAATCTCTGTCATGGGCTCCGGTATGGGAATACCGTCCATCGGCATCTATTCCTACGAGCTGTTTCATTTTTATGAGGTAGACAATATTATCCGCATTGGCTCTGCCGGAGGCATCCAGGACCATCTTAAAGTCATGGATATCGTCATCGCCATGGGCGCCTGCACAAATTCCAACTATGCCGCCCAGTTCGGGCTGCCGGGAACCTTTGCGCCGATCGCGGATTACGGGCTGATGAGCCGTGCCATCGAAACCGCAAAGGCTCAGGGTACAGACGTCGTTGTCGGCAATATCTTATCGTCTGATGTCTTTTATAACGCTGACCGCAGCGCCAATGACTTGTGGAAATCTATGGGCGTACTTGCAGTCGAGATGGAAACCGCAGCGCTGTACATGAACGCTGCCAAAGCAGGCAAACATGCACTCTGTATCCTGACGATTTCAGACCATCTGTATTCCTCAGAGGAATTAAGCGCCGAGGAACGCCAGACGGGATTCGGCAAAATGATGGAAATTGCACTGGAGCTTGCTTAATCTCCACAAAAAGCACAGGCATAACGAAACCCTTGAAGACAATCGTCTTTCAAGGGTTTCCAAGGAGGTACGATTATGAATTTTTATGAACGGGCATTGGAACTGCGTGAGGAAACAGTCAAACACCGCCGCTGGCTGCATTTGAACGCGGAAGTGGGGCTGCATATGCCAAAAGCGCAGGCTTACGTCTTAGAGCAGTTGCGCGGATATGGCTTAAATCCGCATCCCTGCGGACATGGCGTGGCAGCAGAGCTGGGCGGGGAAGGTGGCAAAACGATCCTGCTGCGGGCGGATATGGATGCTCTGCCAATGCCGGAGGAAAGCGGCGAAAGCTTCTCCTGCCCGACCGGCACCGAAGCACATACCTGTGGCCATGATTTCCATGCTGCCATGCTGCTGACAGCGGCAAAGATGTTAAAAGAACAGGAAGCCATGCTGCCCGGCAGAGTTCGATTCATGTTTCAGACTGCCGAAGAAACTTTTGAAGGGGCGAACGATATGCTGGCAAACGGGATTTTGGAAGGCGTGGATAGCGCCCTTGCCTATCATGTCGGCTCCGGCAGAATGCCGGTGGGCCTGTTTATGTACAACAGCGGCGGAACCATGATGTACTCTGTAGATGGATTTCGAATCACGATCCAGGGCAGGGGCGCCCATGGTGCATATCCGCACAATTCCATCGATCCAATCAATATCGGCGTCCATGTTTACCTTGCCCTGGAAGCACTGATTGCCAGAGAGGCAGACCCAAGCAAAGCCTGTGTGCTGACCATCGGCAATTTTTCCGCAGGCTCGGCACCCAACATCATCCCTGATACCGCTGTCCTCCAGGGGACTTTGCGCACCAATGACAGCGCCAGCCGTGAGAAGCTGGTACGGCGGTTAAAGGAGTCTGTGCATAAGACTGCGGAAGTATTTGGAGGCTCTGCAAACATTGAGATGATCTCCGACGTGCCGCCGCTGGTCTGTGATGCTGCCATGACGGACGAAATCGCAGGCTTTATGAAAGAACTGCCGATTCCCCGCCTTACCCCTGTTCCCAACACGTCAGCCAGCGCTTCAGAGGACTTTGCAGCCATTGCGGAAAAAGTACCCAGCGTATTTATGTATCTGTCCGCAGGGTTTGAGGATGCGCGGGGCGACGCCCCTGCCCACAATCCAAAAGTACGGTTTAATGAAGACGTCTGCCCAATCGGTTCTGCCTGTCTGGCGCACTGTGCAGTCCGCTGGCTGCAAGAACATTCCTAAATAATACAAAGAACTCCTGCCGGAAAAGCTGCGCCAGACAGCCGTTTTCCCGGCAGGGACAGGGTTGCTGTTCAGTCCGCGCGCTGTCTTATTTGTATTTGCGCTGCAATTTTTTGGAAAGAACTTGTTTCTTTTTTCTTTTTCTGTTATGAACCGCCCTTTTCTGTGAAATAAAAATATAATAGCCATTTTCTTCCATTACTTTCACCCCGCCAAACACAGATGCCAACTTGTTCTTATACCATTGATACCGTTTGGTAACCATAACCATACAGCCGCCGTCTTTCAAATGGCAAAACCCGTTTTCAATGAATTTTTTTGGTACATGAAAATCCACATGATAAGGCGGATTGGATAAAATCCAATCAAAGTCATGTTCCATCCAAGAACTGATCCCATCGCTTTGAAAAACCTTTATTTCTTCCATGCCATTATATACTGCATTCTTTTTTGCCAAGCCAACTGCAGCGGCATTGATATCTACCATCGTCACATTCTCTGCACCTGAAAAATGCGCCGCATACAATCCAACCACACCGTATCCGCAGCCTAAATCCAATATTTTCTGTCCTGATTGAAATGCAGTGTTTGATAACATGGCAAGCGTTCCTTGATCGACACGATTCGGCGAAAATAAAGATTTTTCTGTGTACATGTTAAGATTTACCCCATTTATGGTACATTCAATCATATCCTGTTTTCGATATCACTTTCACAATTTTGTATCAAGCAAAACGCATCATATGCATCATTGGCACGTTTGGTGTCGCTCACGCCAAAGTAATATGCTGTGAATAAAATTTCGATGCATTCCATCACGCATGGGATTGCCTGTTTTTCTGTTTCAGAAAGCTGTATGATACTTTCATACCCTTCCATCACTGCCTGCACGTTTTCGAGCCATTCTTTTTTTGTAAAGGCATCCTCTGTTTCTTCTGTTAACAAACCTGTCAGAAAATAACAAATATCAAAGATTCTTATATTTCTCTGGCTCAAATCGAAATCAATATATCCTGACAAATTCCCTTCAAAAAATAAAAAATTTCCAAAATGCACATCTCTGTGAATCAACTGTTTCGGCAGGGACGGATATACGTTTTCCAACCTTTTTACTGTATGTTCATATTTCGCTTCGCCCAGCAGCTTCCATTCCTTCTTTGCTAAATTTTCCCGCACCCATCCTTTCATTTCTTTTAGCAGGCTATTGTCCCAAAATGCGACTTCTTTTTCGCATTGAACAAACGCCCTATGCAGCTTTGCGATGGCACAGCCCATTTTCCATGCCACCGTTTTATTTTTCAGATCGCAAACGGGGCTCCCCTGTAATTTTTTTGACATTAGAAAATAACTGTCCTGATACGCGGTATAGGTTTCTCCTGTTTTCGTAGGAACAATCTTTGCAACTGGTATCTTGCAGCCTGATAATATTTCTGATATTTTTATATTTCTTTCCAACTGTTTTTTGTCGTCATACACTTTGATTACATAATCATGATTGATTTCCCATGCTGAGGGATATATTTGCAAAAATTGCCCGCCCTCCATTTCCCATAAAGGCAAAATCTGTTTTATGATCTCCTTCATTTTCTGATATCTCCCCTTTTCCTTTAAAATAATCCTTCTGATACTAGATTCCGACAAATGATAGATCTGCCCGATCTGTACGTTCGTCCTCCCTTCAAGATGCTTCAAATATATATATTGGTTGCGTTTTTCCAGCTCAAGCTTATAGTCCGTCTGTTGGATCGCCTTACAATGATTTTCCTTCGGTATGTACAAATAGCCGCCCTCATAATATTTTTGAATCATGGAAAGCAATTCTTCCGGCAACACCTCTGTTGCATTTACATATTTCATCGGTATCATTCACCCCATAAGCATATTTTATTTATTATAGCAGAACAGATCTGCTTATTGGTGATTATATCCGTTTCTGTACAGAATATAATCACCAGCCCTATACAAACTCTGTGGTTCCGTTTCCAATTTCTTATATTGTTGACAAATTTAAACAATAAGAATATACTGTTATCGGAAGGAGGAGACAATGCAAAGACAACATCTTAAATTCAAAATCGGAGGAAAGGGGATATGAAGAAAAAAATTTTATGTGCTGCTGCCTGCGCGGCTGTATGGGCAGCCTGCCTTATGCTTCCTGCATCCATTGCAGAAGGAAATGTCCGTAATTATGACGGCGGACAGCCTGTGACAGAGGGATGGGTTACCACAGAAGGCAATACTTATTATTTTGATGCAGACGGAAACGCCTCTGTATTAAAATGCAAGATTGACGGAGACTATTATGTTTTTGACAAAGAAGGCAGGCTGCTGCTGCCGTCCAGTAAAAAAGTCGTCCGTGTGGAAACGCAGGACGGAGGGTTCCAAAGATATTATGTCGATACGCAGGGAAAAGCCATCAGCGGCTGGTCTGCTGACAAAACGTATTATTTTGACAAAACAGGGGAAATGGCAACCGGCATTCAGGTCATCAAGAAAAAATTTTACTGGTTTGATGCAAACGGCAAATGGAACGAGAAAAAGACGCAAAACATACGCAAAGCTGCAAAATATGAACATCCGTTTTCCAGCCTGAAAAAATACATCGGGAATCCGAAAAAGTCAAAATACTACGATAGCTGTTATGGGCCAGGAAAAGATGGCATCCTTACATATAATGGCTTTAAAGTCTATACCTATCAGCCTGTGAACGGCGCAGAGATTTTTATGGGAGCAGAATAGGAGGAATCTATGGTTACAAAAGCAGGAAATACATTCAAAAAAATTTTGGTTCTGGTATTCGCAGTTTGTGTGCTGGCAGCCTCTTTGACACAGACTGCAAAAGCGGCGTCGTCCAGTGAAAAGCTGGAGGAAAAAACCGCACAGATTGTAGGCGCAAACGTCAAAGCAAACGACAGCGCAAAAAAGAAATTGAAAAAACTGTTTACCTATATGCAAAAGGAAAATGATTATGGGCGCAAAGTTGGCTTTGATGCATATAGCGGATGGGAAAAGGATTACGCGCTGGAAATGTATGAGGATCAAAAAGGGAGCTGCTATCATTATGCAGCAGCTTATGCATTCCTGGCAAAAAAAGCGACAGGCTACAGCGTACGGATTGGCGTCGGGCAGACAGACGGATTCAGCGGGAAACTGCAAAAACACGCATGGACAGAGGTTAAAATCGGCGGGAAATGGTATATCGTTGACCCAAATATGGATAAATATGCCGCAGATTCTTCTGGAAAATATTTCTTAAAGAAAAGAAACAGCCTGAAAAACTCTTACAATAAGTTTCAGGATACAGCCTATTACCAGGCAGCCTTTTAATCCTGTATGCCGGAACAACAATAGCTACAGGAATGGGATAAACGATGTTAGGAGGATCGCATATGGTCTTTAGTTCCCTTGTATTTCTCAGTGTGTTCCTTCCCGCCGTACTGCTGCTTTACTGGCTGCTGCCATCCATTGCAGCAAAAAATCTCCTGCTTTTGGCAGCCAGCCTTTTCTTTTATGCATATGGGGAACCGATTTATGTGTTTCTGATGGTTGCATCTTCCCTGTTTCATTCTGTGTGCGCGTTATGGATATACAAAAACAGGAGATGGCGCAAAATCATTCTGGCAGCAGTCGTCGCAGTGAATCTGGGGCTTTTGTGCGTGTTCAAATATGCGGTTCCAGCGTCAGCGCTTCCGGTCGGGATTTCTTTTTTTACTTTTCAGGCAATGTCTTATGTGATCGATGTGTACCGCGCACAGGTGCAGCCGCAAAGGAATTTTGCATATGTGCTGCTTTATATTTCCCTGTTTCCACAGTTGATCGCAGGGCCGATTGTCAGATACCACGATGTGGAACAGGAACTGGCACGCCGCAGCTTTGATGCAGAGGAAACTGCACGGGGCATCCGCAGATTTATTGCCGGGCTTGGCAAGAAAGTGCTGATTGCAAACTATATGGGTGAAATCGCGGATACGCTGTTCGCAGCGCCGATGGAACAGGTAAATCTGGCTGGCGCCTGGCTTGGAGCAGCAGCCTATATGCTCCAGATTTATTTTGATTTTAGCGGCTACAGCGATATGGCAATCGGGCTCGGACATATGTTTGGCTTTCATTTCCGGGAAAATTTCCGCTATCCATATGGAGCAGCTTCGATCCGGGAATTCTGGCACAGGTGGCATATCTCCTTATCCAGATGGTTTCTTGAGTATCTGTACATACCGCTGGGCGGCAACCGCAAAGGACGCGCCAGAACCTGCCTCAATAAATGCCTCGTGTTTGCTTGTACCGGTATATGGCACGGCGCCAATATCACATTTCTGTTTTGGGGAATGTACCATGGGTGCCTGCTGATGCTGGAAGAATGGATTCCGTATTTTTCAAAAGAAAAAAGAGGATGGAAAAAAGCCGCTGGGCATATTTATGTGGTTCTTGCCGTTATGATCGGATTTGTTTTTTTCCGTGCAGACAATATGGGACAAGGAATCTGCTGGGTAATAAAAATGTTTGTGCCTGTACAGTGCAGCGATACAGCTATGCGGCTGGTGCTTTCGCTTCTGACGCCTGTTCATCTGGCAGCATTCGCGGCAGGAGTCCTTGCATCTATGCCGGTTATGGAAACAATCGGAAAGGCAGAAAAGCTGCAGAAGGTATTCTGGCCATCTTCGCTTGTGCTGTTGTTCCTATGCATGTTAAACCTTGCCGGAGGCACATATAACCCATTTATTTATTTTCGGTTTTAACAGGCATCAGCCAGCTTTTCACACGATCGGAATACAGGCTTTCGGCTGTTTCAGGAAAGGATTATTCATACCAATGAGAAAGAACGATTTTATGAAATGCATTCATACAATTCCCACAATGCAGAAAGCACGCAAACATCTGCCAGGCATTTTTGCAGCAGCCGCTCTGGTTTTTAGCATGAAGTCGGATGCCTTGGGCGCAAAACTGCCCGAAACGCACGCCGAAGAACAGGTACCGGAATCTACACAAGCCAACCAGCAGATCTACGGTTGGCAGAATCTGGATGGACAGAAGTATTATTTTTATCCTGAAACTGGGCAGATGGCGACTGGCTGGCTGGAAATTGACGGGGAATCCTATTACTTTTTACCACAAACGGGCATTATGGCTGCTGGCTGGATGAAAATTGACGGGGCGTCTTATTATTTTCTGCCTGATACCGGGATCATGGCGACAGCATGGATGAACATTGACGGAGCGTCTTATTATTTTCTGCCGGATACAGGGCAGATGGCGACTGGCTGCTGGGAGCTTGAGGACGATACCTACTATTTTTCGCCGGAAACAGGGATGATGCTTACCGGATGGCAGGAGACGGAACTGGGCCGGCGTTACTTTTACAAAAAAAACGGTAAAATGGCAACGGGGTGGCTGAGCATCAACGGCAAAAAATATTATTTTTCGTTAGACGATGGCGCGCCTGTTACCGGACTTGCGAAGATTGACGGACAGTCCTATCTGTTTCATCCTGAGGGGCAGTTGGCAAAATCAAAAAAGGAAAGCCTTGTATCTGTAGGAAAGCAAATTTACTGTGCGGATAAAGACGGGAAAGCCGCCAGCGGCTGGCAGATCATCGGAACAAAGCTTTACTATGCCGCAAAGACAGGCAAAGTGAAAAGAAATACGACTTACCGCGGGATTACCTTCGGCAGCAGCGGAGCCGCAAAAAACAACATAAATACCAAATTAAAAATCAAAACCATGCAGCTATTTGCATCTATCACAAAGGAAACTATGACGAAAAGCCAGAAGCTTTCCGTATGCTGGTCTTATCTTGTAGGCGGCAGCTTTCGTTACGCAGCAAAATATCCAGACCTGAGTACTTACGGATGGCAGCGGGCTACCGCTTACGATATGCTGTCGTCCAATTCTGGAAATTGCTATAGCTTTGCCTGTGCGTTCGCAGCGCTTGCCGAAGAGGCTGGCTATCAGCCTTATGTAGTATGCGGCAGAGTGCGCGGCTCCAGGGACAGGATGGCGGACGGCTATACACGCCATGCATGGGTCAGGATCAATGGACGGTATTATGACCCGGAAGCGCATTATGCCGGATGGAGACGGGACATCTATGGAAGCAGCCGCTACCCTGTTTCGCATATGGTGCAATCGATTGTAGCTTTTTAACCGAATCTGTTAGGAGACGTTCGTATGAAAAACAAATTCTATTTCTATATTTTTGTGTTTTTGCTTCTGTGCCTGTTCCCGTCAGCCGGGCTGTTTTTTACCGGCATCCCGGAAGCTTCAAAAGACACAGTCGCCGGCACATGGTTTGAACGCCATTTTGCGTTTCGCGAGGAAGCAGTAACAGCATATGCGCTGCTTTTGGAAAAAGGCTTTGGTGTATCGGCGCAGGAGAGCGTCATCACCGGGAAGGACGGATGGCTGTTTTACAAAGATTCCCTGGCAGATTTTCAGGGAACAGAACCGATGACAGGACGCCAGTTATTTAATGTGGCACATTCTCTGGCGATGGTTCAGCAGTATGCACAGAAAAACGGCGCGGCATTTGCGTTTTTGGCCGCGCCAAATAAAAATTCCCTGTATGGGCAGTATATGCCCTGCTATTACCAGCCGTCCCACAGGAACAAAAGCAATCTGGAACGCCTTGAGGAATATTTGCAGTCGGAGCATGTAAACTATATCAATGTGTATGAAAGCTTCCAAAACGACAAGCGCATACTTTATCACAAACGGGATTCCCACTGGAATAATGAGGGTGCGGCTCTGGCTGCCGACAAGCTTCTAAACGGGATTGGCAAAGAGCATCCATCCTATGCGGACAAGTCGTATACCGTCAGAAAGGATTTTCAGGGGGATTTGGAGCGTATGCTGTATCCGGCTTTGACAGCGCAAGAGGAAGAAATTTATTATGATCCTGCGCCGCAGTTTTCCTATTGTGAGGAAGTAGAAAATAATTTTGCGCCAAAGATCACTACCCAATCGGACGGAAGCGGAAGCCTTGTAATGTACCGGGACTCCTTTGGAAATGCGCTGCTGCCATTTCTGGCGGAGGCTTTTGAAACTGCCTGGTTTTCCCGTGCGCTGCCTTATCATCTGTCAGCGCTTTCAGAGCATCAGGCGGATGCGCTTATCATTGAGCGCGCAGAGCGGTTTCTGCCGGATATGGCGCAGCAGGCGCCTGTTATGGAAGCTCCCGCCGTAGTCTGGGAAGCTGACATTATGGGAGCCGCTGTTAAGACGGACGGGCTAAAAGAGGCCGCGCAGGGTGCATATACGCAAATTACAGCAAAATTGCCTTCGCATATTATAAAAGAACGATCCCGGATCTACCTTCGGGTAAATAAGGACAACTGCTATGAAGCATTTCCGGTTTCAGGCACAGACGGCGCAGAAGGCTTTTCCATACTCCTGCGTACAGAAGCGCTGCACGATACAGACAATGAATTGGAAGTATATGTATCCGATCAGGAAGCTGCGCCCGTCGCAGAAGAACAAACAGAAAATGCAGGCGGGAATGTCACTGGGGAAAAAATCGAGATCCGTCGGGAAGATTATCCAGATTGTGACGGAAGCGGGCATGGATATGCAGAGATTTATTATTCAGATGGAAGTATAGAAATTCAGGAATATTAAAAAAGCCAGGAGCGGCAGCTTTCTTATGCTGCCGTCCCCGGCTTTTCTGTAAAAAACAGCCTGCACTGGCTCCCTTCCCCTTCTCTGCTTTCCGTTTCAGAGTATATTTCATTCCATTTGGACTTTTCCAGCTCCTATAATTACTTTTTCAGTCCTTACTCATCCCTGTGATACAGATTGATACATTCGTCTATGATGCTTTCAACAATCCGCACCTCTGCGGCGCTCAGTTTATTCAGCTTCTCCGACAGCAGCAGCCTGTCCTTATCAATAATATCCCCCGTCAGCAAATAATCTGTACTGACCCCTAATACTGCTGCAATCCTCATCAGGTTCTCCGGCCTGGATGCCCGTTTCCCGGATTCAGCATAACTGACAAACTGGGTTGTAAGGCCGCTGCGCTCCGCCAACTCTTCCTGCGTGAGCCCAAGCTTCTTCCGGCGTTCCATGATCCTTTGTCCAACCTCGTTCAAATAAAGTTTTACATCCATTGCAATCACCTTTCTTCTTTCATATGGTTAAATTCTATCAACAGTTTCAGAAAATAATAATAGTTTATTGTTGATATAATTCAACAAAATGTTTATAATATTTTCTGGATGGCTGTCCATAAGCATACCATATCAGAATCATTCCAGGTTCCGCGCAGGATGCATTTAGGATGTGTGTTGCCATAAATGCTATTGTTGATCTATCATAAAAAAAGGAGGTTTTTCAACATGGAAAAACATACTGCAAAACAAAATCATTATGGGGCACGAGCACAGACATTCCTTTTTGAATTCGGCACCGATAAAGAACTCCGTTCTGTCGCCTTCAAAGGAGCGATCCCGGAACCGGAAATCAGCCACATACTCGAAGCCGCGCACGCCCACCTCTATGTAAATTGCGCAGAAGCCATCCATTCGTATCTGGATGCGCACAGTCTGACATATTCGGATTTTACCTCCGGCAGAATCCGGCTGGAACATGCTTCCGTTATGGCATCCGCAAACAGCCTGCTCCATGCCGATATCTGTGAATGCATGGATAAAAAGATCGGCAGCGCCGACATCTACTATGGTGTCATGGACTATCAGCACCAGACTGACAGAAGCTGCTTCGAAGGCTGCTATTACGCAGTTTCCCGGACTTCTTCCAGTCAAAAGGATCCATATGAATACCATATCATCTGCCAGACATTCCAATGCAATACATCAGACAGCAGTGAACATGCCTGCTTTGCGATCCGTAAAAATGAGGGCGGCCCCCAACTGCGTACCTTAGACCAGGCAGACGGCGAACCGGTTCTCGCCACTTTCGGCTGTGTAGACATGCTGCGCCTGCTCATACACATCCGTGCCGTCACAACAAAACAGTATGCTGCTGAGCTGGCAAACAGATAACTTCACCTTTCGAGCTACGCCTATCCTGTAGTTCAGACAGGATAGGCATTTTTATTTCTTCTTACTGTCTCTCTTATGGCGTAACATCAATATCCACTGGCACATAGCCGTTTGGATGTTTTCCCGGTACAATGCCGTTCTCCTTGAGGAGCCGTATCCCAATTTTCCGTTGTTCACTCAACTTGTGGCCATATTCCACATATCAGCAGAGCGGTACCAGGCCGCATAAATTCTATAGTTCCTCTATCTCAACATACTATAAACACACTCTAATAAAGTGATTGCAAGAATCATGTTAATTACCCTATCATATTTTTCATATGCTTTCTGTATCAGTACTCCCATCCCAACCCAAGTAAGGGTTGCAATCGATCCAATCGTAGCAATAACAATCTCAAACAAAAGCAATATCCACAAAGAAGTACTATAATCCGTAATATATCCCGTCAATGCAGTAATCCCAAATAAATAAATTTTTACATTGACAAATTGTAACAAAAATCCTTTTAGAAATGATGCTGATTTTTCTACATCGCCTGTAGCTGGTTTGCTTAACGCAATATGAACTGCCAGCCATAAAATATAAGCAGCCCCTATGTATTTCATCATACCAAGCATATTGGGTAAAAAAGCGCTTACCCCATATACAAAAACTGCACATATGGCCTGTACAACATAATATCCTGCAAAAATCCCCCAAAAAAGCGGCCTTCCTTTTTTA
>CAMWXD010000054.1 GCA_947178105.1 uncultured Eubacterium sp.
AAATGATAAAAATGGATGAACAACAAAGGGTTTTCGGACGGTCTGGGGGGGGGTATCAAAAAGGGGCAGGTGCCAAAGAAAAAGTCCGGCTGTGCCACTGTAAAGACTGTACCTTTTCCTTTTATGACCGCAGGCTGAGCGATAAAGAGGCTTCTTTGCTGTATGAAGGGTACCGAGACGAAGAATACCAAAAGCTAAGGGAGGCGTGTGACTGCTGGTATACGGCAAAGGTCAACGATGCGATGAACCATGACCGGATCGCGCTTAGCGAGCAGCGGCGGGTGATTGGAAAAATGGTAACGGAACATATAAGAAAAGAGCTTGCATATGCGCTGGATTTTGGCGGAAACAGGGGAGAGAGCTTTACAAAGCGGATTGGGACGAAGAAAAAATATGTGTATGATATCTCCGGTGTCGAGACGGTTCCCGGCGTGGAACGCATCAGCGATGCCAAAGAGCTTGCACGTCACAGCTTTGATTTTATTATGTGCAATATGACTCTGGAGCATGTCTCGGATCCAAAAGCGCTTGTTAAGCAGCTCTATGGAATCGGTTCTGCGGATACGTATTATTACATGGAAGTGCCAAGCGAGAACCCGTTTGAAACGGACAAATTTTCTGTCAGGAAAAACCTGGAACTGCTGCTGAACCCGAATTACAGCAAGCGCAGGCTGGTGCAGCATTATTTCCGGCTGAAAAGGCTGCCGTATATGCCGATGTCGGAGCATATCAATTTTTATACGCCGAAGGCATTAAAAACGCTGCTGTCCTTGTGCGGATTTGAAGTGCTTGCTGTGCAGGAGCATGAAGAGCGGACGGTGCTTGGGAAAGCGAAGGTGCTGTCGGCTGTTTGCAGGAAAAAGAAATAAGGGAAGGAGCTGGTAAAATCTGGCAAGCATAGATCACTGAGGAAAAAGTGCTGCAAATTGTATACGATAGCTGTTATAATAGAAAAAAGATTGGAGAATGTGAAATGCCAAATATAAAGCCATTGTCAGTAGATTATTGGGGAGAATAAACTACTTCCCGCCGAGACTTGTTTTACAGGCTGCGGCGGGAAGTATGTTTATTCTTTCACTATTTCTGTAAAATCAGACCAGTCTTCTACCTTAAAGGCGCGAATATCACGCACGCTTTGTTTAAACCAGTTGATTTTAGATAGCCTGTTTATCGCTTTGTAGACAGTGGTCAGGCTATTGCTGGTATCTGCATTGATGTAAACGCTCCCTTGCGTCCATGCAAACCCTAAAGATTCCAGTTCCTGGCGGATTTCGTCGTAAGCCCCGTTATAGGGGTCGCCATATGCCTTTTTCAGTTCATCGATTTTTAAATCAAACGCAATTGCATACATAGGATGCCCTCCTTTTGTTTATCATACTGCTGGCAAATCCGATTGTCAATCCCCAGCTTCCCCAGCATACCTCACAATCAGCATCTCCACCGCCATCTGGTCAACCATTCGCCCGCTCTTGCTGTCTGTCTCCAGCGCAGCGCCGTCATCCAGCGCCTGCATGAGCTCTTTTTGGGAAAAGCGGGATGCCTGCTCCAGGGAGCGTTTGACGGCAAAGGGCGGGATGCCTGCTTTGGCAGCCATTGACTTGGCGTCTATGCCTGCTTTTTGCATAGATTTTAAGTCGAGGAGGATGCGGAACTGGCGGTTGATCAGGTATAATATGAGCATAGGGGCTTCTTTTAGTGCCAAAAGGTCGTAATAGAGCGACAAGGCGCGTTTCTGCTCGCGCTTTCCAATGGCGTTTACCATTTCAAAGATCTGGTTGGAAACCTGTTCGGTGCAGATGGCTTCTACATCGGCGGCTTCAATTACGTCTTTTTTTAAGGTATAGCAAAGCAGCTTTTCCAGTTCTTTATCAATATTGCCCATATCGGTTCCAGTTTTGGTAAGGAACAGTGTCAGGACGGATTGTGTGATTTTTTTGTTTTCTTTTTTCAGGCGCCCCAAGATCCAGCGTGTGAGCAGCGCTTCTTTTTGCTCGCCGAATTCTGCGGCGTGGCCGGATTTGCTGGCTGCTTTGTACATTTTGCCGCGTTTGTCTACTTCGGACTCGGTAAAGATGAAAATCGTGGTGTCCGGCACTTTGGGCAGGTAGTCGGCAAGCGGCTCGCAGCCGGATTTGAAAAAGCCGCTGTCATCAATGAGGATCAGGCGGTGTTCGGCTAAAAACGGCATAGTCTCTGCAAGGTCAATGATGGCAAGTGGGTTGATTTTGGAGCCTTCAAAACTGGCTGTGTTCAGCGTATCGCCAGGTGTAGAGAGCGCCTGCGTCAGTTTCTTTTTATACTGCTGCTTTAAATAGTTTTCCTGCCCGTACAGCAGGTAGATATTTTTGAACTGTCCGGTGCGGATATCTTCGTCGATTGTTTTCAAAGCGTCCTCCTCTCGGTATGGATAAAAATGGATGATAAAAAGCGGATCCTAAATGCGGATAAGAAAAACCACTGATTAGAGGGGATCAGTGGTTTTGTGTTTTGTTTATACTTGTATTTTGTCTATTCTATACAAGCTGTCTGTATCGGATGCCACTAGGACATTTTGTTGACAGCGTGGTTTAATCTAGAAATCTTTCTGGAAGAAGTATTCTTGTGATAAACGCCCTTTGTAACAGCTTTTGCAAGCTCGCTCGTTGCTGCTCTTAACGCAGCCTTTGCTGCTTCCTTGTCATTTGCGGCAATCGCAGCGTCTACTTTCTTTACGGATGTCTTTACTTTAGAGCGGATTGATTTATTTCTGGCAGCTCTTTTTTCCGCCACAAGAATTCTCTTCTTTGCTGATTTGATATTAGCCAACTGAAACACCTCCATTTATCATCATATCGTTGTAATAAAATCATGTATGGGCGTTCGTTATGCGGACACGGACAAACTAACGAACACACTCATTAATAATAGAATAATTGAAATGGTCTGTCAATACATAAAATGAGATTTTTTGTAAAAACTTAGGGTAGATATTTTTTACTATTAAAACGGAGTGAGGTTCTAAAAATGTATCAGGTACGGACAGACCTTGCGCTGGAGGCGCGGGAAAAATTTGAAGAGGATCATGTAGAGATCAAAGGCGTGCGGCTGGAAGAAGAGCAGGCGACGCCGGATATCCAGATCAGCAGTGTGGTGATCGAGACGGAAAACGGGGCAAAGGCGATGGGAAAACCGAAAGGGAATTATGTGACGCTGGAAGCGCCGAATATGATCGATGAGGATGAAGGATACCACAGGGAAATATCGATACAGCTATCGAGGGTGCTAAAGCGGCTGCTGCCAAAGGAAAAGGAGTTTACGACGCTTGTGGTAGGGCTTGGCAACCGTGCGGTAACGCCGGATTCCCTTGGGCCGCGGGTGGTGGACAACCTGTGCGTGACAAGGCACATTATTAAGGAGTTTGGGAAATATGTCATCGGCGATAGCTGCCATAAGTCGGTCAGCAGCATCGTACCGGGCGTGATGGCGCAGACAGGGATGGAATCGATGGAGATTGTGCGGGGAATTACAAAGGAAACCAGCCCCGATGTGATCATTGCGGTAGATGCGCTTGCGGCGCGCTCTACAAGGCGTTTAAACCGCACGATACAGATTACAGATACGGGGATCAATCCCGGGTCCGGCGTAGGCAACCACAGACATGCCTTAAATGAAGAGAGCATCGGCATCCCGGTGATTGCGATTGGAATTCCGACCGTTGTGGATGCGGCGACGATCGTGATCGATACGATGAATAACCTGCTGGATGCTATGAGCCAGGCGGAGCAGCTCCGCCAGATCGGCAGCTCTTATAAAGAGCTTGACATGATGGAAAAATATGAGCTGGTAAGGGAGCTTTTGACGCCGCAGCTCAATACGCTTTTTGTGACGCCGAAGGATGTGGACGAGGCAGTCAAGAGGCTGAGCTTTACGGTATCTGAGGGGATTAACATTGCCCTGCAAAAAGAGGAAGGGGCACACTGTCTGCATGATTAGACATAAATCAGACAGGTAATTTCATATACTAATGGGGAGCGCTTTGCGGCTTTAGCGGATCAGTATGGGAGGATAAAGGTGTGTGGAGAAAAAGTATATGAAAAGGCATCTGAAATGGCGTCAAAAAAAATATCAGGGCGGTTATCAGAGAAAGTGGTGGGCGGGGACGGTTCCGTTTGTTCTTTTGATCGTTTCTTGTATGTATATGATGGAGTCGGCGGGGATTACGAAAAATACGGTATTGGATGCCGCGGTGCAGTCCTTGCAGGCAAACCTGGGATACCAGGCGGTAAAAAGCTGTATGCCGGTGCTTGCATTTGACGCGGCATCGGATTCCGGGGAAAAAACGATCTATGAATACCTTGCGGCAAATATGGATGAGCTGCTCCCGATCTATGGATATGCCAGAAACCAAGGGCAGCAGCTTGCCATGGGGGATCTGGGGCTGCCGGGCGAGATCGAGGATAGCTGCGGCGGAGGCAGTATCGACGCCCTCTCGGCAGGGCTTGCGGCGGAAAACGAGCAGGCGCTTGCAGCGCAGGAAAAGCTGGATTTGCAGGGGACAATGCAGGAGACGGCAGGCGCTGCAAAGGAAAACGGCACGAATGGACAGAGCTCTTTGGCTGCATCGGCGGCGGGGGAAAAGGTAACGCGGTTTTCCCGCCAGAAATTAAACGATTTTGATTACCTGATCCAAAATTTTTACCGGGTCGACAGTACGACGACGACAAACAGCAAGCAGCTAAACGCTGCGGAAATGCTGGCAAAGGATATGCGTATTGATAAAAAGCAGGAGGGGCCGCAGATCCTGATTTACCATACGCATTCCCAGGAGCGTTTTGCAGATTCGAAGGATGCTTCGGAGTCAGTCGTCGGGCTTGGCGACCGGCTGGCTGAGCTGTTGGAAGATACTTATGGATACCAGGTGCTGCACCACAAGGGGCGCTATGACCTGCCAGACCGGGACAATGCGTATTCCAGGGCTGCGCCTGCGGTGGAAAAGCTGCTAAAGGAAAATCCTGGCATCCAGGTAATTATCGACCTGCACAGGGACGGGGTGGCGGAAAATACAAGGCTTGTGGAAAAGGTAAACGGCAAGGATACGGCGACCATTATGTTTTTTAACGGGCTTAGCCATACGACGGCGCAGGGGGATATCAGCTATCTGTATAACCCAAACCTTGCGGATAACCTGGCGTTTTCGTTCCAGCTCCAGCTCGCCGCAGCAGAGTATTATCCGGGATTTTCAAGGTTTGTATATCTGAAAGGATACCGGTACAACCTGCATTACCTTCCAAAGTCGCTGCTTGTGGAAGTCGGCGCGCAGACCAATACATATCAGGAGGTGCTAAACGCAATGGAGCCTCTTGCAGACGTGCTCGATAAAGTGCTGTCTGGCAAAAATTAAAAGATTGAGTTTCGAAAGCTCCTGTGGTAAGATGGCTGTAGAAGCCAGAGCAATAAACGAAAAAAGAAAGAATATGAGGGCACAGCACTATGGAAAAACAAAAAATGGTTAAAGTACAAGAGCAGGTCATACGCCTTGCGGGCGTGCATTCGATCGGCGTGATCGGCGATCCGGGATGTGAAGGGCTAGGTACCTACAATATGAAAGTATACGCAGGCGCGCTGGAGGAGACAGGCAAAGATGACATTACGCTGATTGCAGGAGACCTTGTCCCGACAGGAACGAAGCATTATTACAGCCTGATACAGGATATGACGCAGATACTTGCGCAGAACCCGGTCTATGCGCTTCGGGGGAATCATGATACCGGGGCGTATGCAGATTATTTTGGGGAGAAAAACTATGCGCTGCTTGCCGATGCGTTTGCCGTCGTTGTGTTGGATAACGCAGCCCGTTCTTTTGAGGAAGAAGGGCTTTCTTTGCTGGCAAAGGTGCTCGCGATGGATGAGGTGGCACAGGTGGTCATCGCGTTCCATATCCCGGTGCCGAACCATTTTATTTTAAACTGTGTTTCAGAAGCAGAATTTGGCCGGCTGAAACAGGTGTATGCGCCATGGAAGGAAAAAGTAAAATATCTGCTTTGCGGCCATGTGCATTCACGGTTTGAGGACAATGTGGACGGCATTCCGTTAATCTGTACCGGGGGCGGAGGCGCTTTGATCGAGGATGTGTCCAGTGAAATCCGCTCCTGTGATATCGAGCACCATGTCGTGCATTTTCGGGAACAGGATGGGGTGCTCACATACCAGGTTGCAGACCTTGCCGAGGACTGCTATAAAAGGGAGCGCCAGGATGGGATCCTAAAGCAGCGGCTGGAAGAGACGGTGCAGGGGGAGCTGATGGCGCATTTAAAATACCTGATGTATGCGGAACGGGCAAAGCGCAGAGGAATGCCTCAGATCGCCAACCTGTTCCAGGCGCTGGCAGCCTCGGAGTATTACCATGCGCGCAACTTCTATGCGGTACTCGAACGCCCGGCGGCTTTTGCGGACGCCCCGGCTTCGTTTGTGCCTGGGGAGCAGTTTGAATACGAACGGATGTACCGCATGGTCGGCGAGTATGCGAAAGAGCACCAGTATCCGCTTGCAGAACAGGCATACCTGGGCGCGGCTGCGGCGGAAAAAGAACATGCGTCGCTGCTTATGAAGGCGTCTGGCCTGGAGAGCTTTGCTGAAACTGCCATTTATGTCTGCCCGATCTGCGGCCATGTCATGACAGGCGACGCGGCGCCGGAACGCTGCCCGGTCTGCGGAGGGCCTGGAAGGCAGTTTGAGGTGTTTGAGGGGGAGGGAGAATAGGCTTTTGAATATTCAGTCTGACATCGAAATGTTGTCTGTACAGGCAATGGAAATGTATGCGAAAAGGTATAAAATGACTGGTGAAGAGATTGTGGGCCTGTTTCATAAGTATCAGGTGTTTGAGAAAATGTTAATACAACATGAGTATTTACACCAGGTGGATTTTGAGGAAGTAATGGAGTATATTGATAAGGTCATAAAAGATGATTCGAGAGAATTGGTCGTATATCATGGCAGTTGTTTTGAATTTGATAAAGTGGACTTGTCAAAATCGCATAATCGAAGAGACTTTGGAAAAGGGTTCTATACCACTATATTAAAATCACAGTCAATAGATTGGGCATACCGGCTTTCGCTTCGTGAGAAAAAAAAGAAGTATTATGTATATGAGTATCTTTTTACAGAAAGCGAATCGCTGCGAGTGAAACGTTTTGATTCGCTGAATAAAGAATGGCTGGAGTTTATTAAACAAAACAGAAGCAAGGGCGGGCTTTTACATGATTATGATGTCGTATTGGGCCCGGTGGCAGATGATAAGACAATGGAAACAGTGCAGTTATATTTGGCTGATATTTTAACAACAGAAGAGGCAATCAGACGATTAAAATACAGGAAACCAAATAATCAGATATCTTTTCATACAGAAAGAGCACTGGGATGTTTGCGGTTTGTCGGGAGGGAAACGTATGAATGATTGCATTTATACATTTAATGGAAAGGACATTACGATGAATGTTTGTATCCAGATTCGAGCTGTTATAAAATTGTTACAGGAAAGGCTGGGACTTGGGTTTGAGGAAGCAGCCATATGTTTTTATCAATCAGAGACATACAAAACATTACAGAATACCGATAATGCATTGTGGGCGGAGTCTGCTGAGTATATTATGGATCAGTATTTGGCAGAATCACTGACATTGTAAAAAGGAGATCCGTTATGTAAGGCTTCCTTTTTTTGGAACTATCCGCACGTTTTTAAGAAAAAGCCCAGGCAGGGAAGCAAGCCGGGCTTTTTCTGTTATAATAGCTGTTATACTAAACTTACAGGAGGAGAGAAAACATGGAAAAAAGCAAAAGGAATCTCAAAGCCCTGATCGCGCAGATGACGCTGGAGGAAAAGGCAGGCATGTGCTCTGGGGCGGATTTTTGGCATTTAAAAGGGGTGGAGCGGCTCGGCATCCCTAGTGTAATGGTGAGCGACGGGCCTCACGGGCTTAGAAAGCAGGAGGAGGCAGGCGACCATCTTGGCATCAATGACAGCATCCGTGCGGTCTGCTTTCCGCCGGCAGCGTTAAGCGCCTGCTCGTTTGACAGGCAGCTCGTGCAGGAAATGGGCGAGCGTATCGGAAAGGAAGCGCAGGCGGAAAATGTGTCTGTCGTACTCGGCCCTGCGGTCAATATCAAGCGTTCGCCGTTATGCGGCAGGAACTTTGAATACTATTCTGAAGACCCGTATCTGTCCGGGGAGATGGCGGCGGCATGTATTTCGGGGATCCAGTCGCAGCGGGTCGGCACCTCGATCAAGCATTTTGCGGCGAACAACCAGGAGTATAACCGGATGAGCTGCTCTTCCGAGGTGGACGATCGCACGCTGCGCGAGATTTATCTGCCGGCTTTTGAAACAGCGGTTAAAAAGGCACAGCCAAAAACGGTGATGTGTTCGTATAACCAGATTAACGGGACATTTGCATCCGAAAACCACTGGCTGCTGACCGAAGTGCTGCGGGAAGAATGGGGCTTTGAAGGTTATGTGATGTCTGACTGGGGCGCAGTCAATGAACGTGTGCCAGGGCTTGCCGCAGGGCTGGATCTGGAGATGCCGTCGTCGGGCGGCGTGGGCGACCGGGAGATCGTACAGGCAGTCAAAGACGGCACGCTGGACGAGGCGGTTTTAGACCGTGCCGTAGAACGCATCCTGCGCGTGGTGTTTGACTATGCGGACAACCGCAGGGAGGAAGCTTTTGACCTGGAAGGCGACCATGCATTTGCAAAGCGCGCAGCCGAAGAGTCGATGGTGCTTTTGAAAAACGAAGGGATGCTGCCATTGCAGGATACGGAAAACGTAGCTGTGATCGGCGGGTTTGCAAAAACGCCTCGTTTCCAGGGCGGCGGCAGCTCGCATATTAACAGCTTTCGGGTTGACAGCGCCTGGGACAGCCTTTCAGGCAGGGCGAATGTTACATACGCACAGGGATTTTCGGCTGTGGAGGATATATATGACGAAGCGCTTGCAAAGGAAGCGGTGGAAGCAGCAAAGCGTGCGGACAAAGCGGTTGTATTTGCGGGGCTGCCGGACAGCTTTGAATCCGAAGGCTATGACCGTAAGCATATGCGCCTGCCGCAGTGCCAGAACCGCTTAATCAAAGAGATTGCCTGCGTACAGCCGAATCTGGCTGTCGTGCTGCACAACGGCTCCCCGGTGGAAATGCCATGGCTTGGCGACGTGAAAGCTATTTTGGAAGCTTACCTTGGCGGACAGGCGGGAGGCAGCGCCGTGGCAGATCTTTTGTACGGCAAGGCGAATCCGTCCGGCAGGCTGGCGGAGACATTTCCGTTAAAGCTGCAAGACAACCCGTCGTATTTGAACTTTGGGGAAGGCGACCAGGTGGAATACCGGGAAGGCGTCTTTGTCGGCTACCGTTATTATGAGAAAAAGGATATGCAGGTCGCGTTTCCATTTGGGCATGGGCTGTCCTATACGACGTTTGCCTATGCAAATATCCGCCTGAGCGCAGATACGGCAACGGACAAGGATACGGTTACAGTGTCGGTGGATGTGACCAACACAGGCGCTGTCAGCGGGAAGGAAGTCGTGCAGGCCTATGTGAAAGATTTGACCGGCATGGCAAAACGACCGGTGAAAGAGCTGAAAGGGTTTGAAAAGGTGTCCTTACAACCAGGCGAGACAAAGACCGTGGAAATCACGCTGTGCCCAAGAAGCTTTGCATGGTACCATATAGGGCTTCATAGCTGGTTTATCGGCAGCGGTAAATATGAGATCCTGGTAGGCTCGTCTTCTGCGGATATCCGCCAGAGCATTACGCTTACGATGCAAAGCGCGCAAAGGCTCCCGCTGCACCTGCATATGAATACGACGATCGGGGAGCTGCTCGCAGACGACAGGACAAGGGAGCTTGGCAAAAAATTAAAACAAAAAATGGATGCGTTCTTTGGAGGAGCAGGCGCAGAAGTGCCGGAGGGCGCAGAAGGGGAAGCAATCAGTGACGAGATGGGGGAAGCGATCGCGTTGGCAGCGCCGCTGCGTAATCTGAGCGGGTTTGGCATTTGTACAAAAGAACAGATTTTGGAAATGCTGGCAGAATATGAAACGCTTTCCACATAAAGCCTACTTTGAAGCTGCCCGGAAATTTTCATTTCCTGGCAGCTATTTTATTGGGGATTTACAATATAGAATTTTTTATTGGATGCGGTAGCAATTAGGACGGCAATGTGTTATAATCAGAAAAGACTCTGAGGCAGGGGAGGAGTACCTGCCGCATATAGGATTTCTTTTTTGGGGAAGGACTGTGCGGTAAAATTAGACAGCGAAAGAGGAAGCAACGATGTATGATGTAATTGTAGCCGGTGCAGGGCCGGCTGGCTGTACTGCGGCGAAAGTACTTGCAGAAAAAGGCTGTCGTGTCCTGCTTGTGGAAAAATTTAAAATGCCGCGTTATAAATCTTGTTCCGGCATTTTAATCAAAAAGACGATGGAGCTTACCAGGAGCTATTTCGGCGAACCGGTGCCGGAATCGGCAATGTGTGCCCCGGCGGACAACAGGGGGATGGTTTTTACAAATGATGTGGGAAAAGAATACCGGTTTGAGCAGGAAGGATGCAATGTCTGGCGCAGCCAGTTTGACGGCTGGCTTGCGGGAAAGGCAGCACAAAGCGGCGCTGTGGTAAGGGACAATACGATTGCGGTTTCGGTTGAAGAAGCAAAAGGAGCCGTCAGCGTTACGCTGCGCGGCGCCTGCACAGAAAAATACAGTAAAAAAACATATATAGAAAAAGCCAGGTATCTGCTTGACTGCGAAGGCGTGGCAGGGATGTTAAAGCGTAAAATCATAAAAAACCCGCCTGCCTGTATTACTACCTTCCAGGCTTTTTACGAAGGGAGCGTTTGCCTTGACCCGCATTATTTTTACGCTTATTTGCAGCCGGAATTGTCCGGCTATGATGCTTGGTTTAACGTCAAGGACGGGATGCTGATTTTCGGCGTTGCGGGAAAGGATACGGGAAAGATCCGGCAGTTTTATGACCGGTTTCTTGCGTATATGAAAAAGAATCACGGGCTGCAAATTACAAAACGGGTAAAGTCAGAGAAATGGCTGATGCCGCATATCCGTCCGGGCTGTTATATTGACTATGGAACCGGGCGCGTGCTGTTCGCCGGGGAAGCGGCAGGTTTTTTAAATCCTATGGGCGAGGGGATCTCTGCGGCAATGGAGAGCGGCTATTGTGCGGCATGTGCCCTGGCGCGGCATTTTGAAAATCTGGAGATGCTCTATGCCGATTACAGGGAACATACGGAGGGCTTAAGGGCTTATATGCAGCGGCAGTGGAGCCTGGTCGGGAGTATGGCGGGGACTTTTTCGGAAATGGAATGAGCAGCCTGATAAAGGTGGGTTTTCGCAGATGGCGCGAACAGCCTGGCGGTGGGAAAGGAAGGGCAATCGTATGGCAGGGAAGAAAAACAGGTATGTACTGATGCACAAACAGATCCCGGTGGCGCAGATGGAGCTGGATGCTGTTTCCGGTGCAGTGCTGTCCGTTGGCGAGGTATACAATACGGCACATGTTCCGGTGGGGATATTGCCGCGCCATGGATCGATAGACCGCAGCGCGTTAAATGCCTGGTGGCGCGGGAGGGCGATCCCGGCAAGCCGTGCCGGGATACGGGAGGCGCTGTATAAAATGCAGGTAGCGGATACACAGCTATTATTGGAAAAATGTATGGGACTGAGCCTGTCTGACCAGTATTGGATCTGCCCTGCCGGCGCAGAAATTTCCTGGGAGCAGGTGAACTTTTTTGTACATCCGTTTTCCGAAGATGTAGGGAACATGCTGTTTGGAAAAGCTGCCAAAGGTGCGAAGGCAAGCCTGATGTCGCCGGACAATACATCGGACGGGTGGCTGAAGAAAAAATGGGTTCTTGCAGGCGGCAGGCGGTGTTTGCTAAAGGGCGGGAGCGGTGCGGTGTGGCAGGAGCCATATAATGAAGTGTTTGCCAGCCGTCTGATGGAACGCCTTCACATCCCGCATGTGGCGTATGAGCTTGTGATGGAGGACGGTTATCCATACAGTATTTGCGAGGATTTTATCACGCCGGATACAGAGCTTATTTCGGCATGGTATGTTATGCAGACTGTAAAAAAGCCAAACCATGTTTCCGTATACAAGCATTACCTGGACTGCTGTGAGCGCCTTGGCGTCCCAGGGATTCGGGAAGCGGTTGACCGGATGATTGTGGCCGATTACCTGATTGTGAATGAGGACAGGCACCAGAACAATTTCGGCGTCGTCCGCAGGGCGGATTCGTTAGCGTATCTTGGCGCTGCGCCAATTTATGACAGCGGTACTTCGCTCTGGTTTGACAAGCCGGTTGCAATGATACAAGCCGGTGCGAAAGTGTCCTGCAAGCCTTTTAAAAGCAGCCATGAACAGCAGGTTCAGCTTGTATCGGATTTTTCCTGGCTGGATTTTTGTGCACTTTCGGGCATTGAGGAAGAGTGGCGTGAAATTGTAAAAGGATCTGTCTTTGTGGAGCAGGCACGGTGCGAAGCAATCTGCAAAGGGCTGAGCGAGCGGGTAAAGTGGCTGGAGGGTGCGGCGCGTGCTGCAAAACCGCAGGCGTTTGTAGATCATACGCGGTTTGACATTAGAAAGGATGTGGCTTATGGCGGATATAGCTCAAAACAAGCTTAGTATAAAAAAGCTTCCGATCGGGATTGAAGATTTTGAGAAGTTTCGAAAGGATGGGTTTTATTATGTCGATAAAACCGGGCTGATACGGGAACTGCTGCAAAATCCGGCGGAGGTGACGCTGTTTACCCGCCCAAGGCGTTTCGGAAAGTCCTTAAATATGAGCATGATGAAGTATTTCTTTGCACTGGGCGCAGACAGGGAGCTGTTTGAAGGGCTGGAAATTATGCAGGAGCAGGAACTGTGCGAGGCATATATGGGAAAATTTCCGGTGATTTCGCTTTCATTAAAGGATATTGATGCAGAGTCTTTTGAAACGGCGTTTCAAATGGCAGCGATGCTGGTGAACCGGGAAGCAGGAAATCACTATTATCTTTTAGAGAGTGATAAGCTTACCCAAAATGAAAAACAGGCATTTTCGGAATTGCTGGACAGGAAAATGGACAAAGCGGTTTTTTGCGGCAGCCTGGAGCTGCTGTCGCGGCTTTTGTGGAAGCATCATGGGCGCAAAGTAGTGATCCTGATGGATGAATATGACGTGCCGTTAGCAAGGGCACATGCGCAGGGCTATTATGACGAGATGATCGTCCTGATCCGCAGCTTCTTTCATCAGGCGTTTAAGACGAATACCAGCCTGCAGTTCGCAGTACTGACCGGGTGTATGAGGATTTCGAAGGAAAGTATCTTTACGGGGCTGAATAATTTGAATATGCTGACGATTGCAGATGTGCGGCTGGATGAGTGTTTTGGATTTACAGATGAAGAGGTAAGGCGGCTTTTAGATGATTTTGGCATGTCTGATAAATATGGCGCGGTAAAAGAATGGTATGACGGCTACCGGTTTGGGGATGTAGAGGTATACTGTCCTTGGGATGTCATCAATTATTGTGCGCTGCTGCGTTCGGATGCGAATGCAAGGCCGGAGAATTACTGGGCAAACAGCAGCGGCAATGATGTGGTCAGGCGTTTTATCCGGGAAGCGGGAGGCAGCAGTTCGATCAAGCGCGAGATTGAGCGCCTGATTGCCGGGGAGCTTGTCACGAAGGAAATCCACCAGGAGATCACCTATCGGGATATGTACAGCTCCATAGACAAGATCTGGAGCGTGCTGTTTGCTACGGGCTATCTGACCCAGCGCGGAAGGGGCGAGGGGCGCAGTTTCCGCCTGGCGATCCCGAATCTGGAAGTGCGGGAGATCTTTACGTCGCAGATTATGGAGCTGTTTAAGGAGGATGCGAGACAGGATGGAAAGGCGTTGGATGCCTTGTGCCAGGCGTTGGCGGACGGCGATACCATGGAGGTGCAGCGGCAGCTTCGAAAATATCTGAAAAAGACGGTCAGTATTCGCGATACGTTTGCAAGGAGAGAGCTAAAGGAGAATTTTTATCACGGTATGCTGCTTGGCCTGCTCGCTTTTAAAGGGAGCTGGGCGGTTTCATCCAACAGGGAGGCTGGAGAGGGGTATGCGGATATCCTTGTGGAAGTGGATGACGATGAGGAGCCAATGGGTATCGTCATCGAGGTAAAATATGCGCGGGACGGCAACCTGGACGCGGTATGCCAGGACGCGCTGGCGCAGATACAAAACAGGCAGTATGCGGATGCGTTTTACGACGAAGAGATCCAAAAGGTATATAAATATGGGATTGCCTGTTATAAGGATAAATGCAGGGTAATGCTGGATAGGAGCGGATCATGCGATGGCGAAGATTCTGATTGTGGAAGATGAAAAAAATATGCAGGAAGTGATTGCTGAATATATGCAGCGCGGCGGCCATGCCTGCTTTACGGCAGAGGATGGCATGGACGCGCTGCTGGCGCTGAAAAACAATCCTGTGGACTTGATGATCCTGGATATTATGATGCCCCACCTTGACGGGTTTTCCGTCTGCAAAATCGCAAGGGAAATGAGCAGTCTCCCGATTATTATGCTGACGGCAAAAAGCAGCGAGGACGATAAGCTGAAAGGCTATGATCTTGGCGCGGATGATTACATGACAAAGCCTTTTAGCCCGAAAGTGCTGCTGGCAAAAGCAAACGCCTTATTGCGCCGCTCTTGTGTCTCTTTGGCGGATACGGTCAGCGCCGGAAAAATATCCATCGATCCGGCTTCCCATAAAGTCTTTGTAGACGGGCAGGAGATTGCGCTGTCTTATAAGGAATATGAGCTGCTTTCTTTCTTTTTGTCAAACCCTTGCCAGGTTTTCAGCCGGGAACAGTTGCTGAACCGGATATGGGGATATGACTTTGCGGGAACGACCCGGACAGTAGACACGCATATCAAAACCCTCCGCCGGAAATTGGGCGACGAGGGCAGGCATATTGTGACGCTGATCCGGTCTGGATACAAATTTGAAGTAACAGAATGAAAAGGCGGAAATGGGCTGTGATGGATTTATATTATATTGAAGATGACCCTAATATTGCATCTGCTGTCAAAGAGTACCTGGAAGGCAGGGGCTTTCAGGTGACGGTCTGCGATACGCTGGAACGGGCAAGGCAGGCGCTGAACGATGGTGTGCCTGCCCTGGTATTGCTGGACTGGAATATGCCGGACGGGCGCGGAGACGGCATGTGCCAGTGGATTCGCAGGAAATGGAAAGAACTGCCGGTGATTTTTCTTACTGTTCGCGGAGACTGTGCAGATGTTGTTTCGGGTTTCAGAAACGGTGCGGATGACTATGTGGTAAAGCCGTTTGAATTAGAGGTACTGCATTCCAGGATCTTGGCATTGCTGCGCAGGGCAGGCAATGCGGCAGGGCAGTATCTTTCGTGTGATGGAATCGTGATGGACCAAAACCGCCATACGGTTTTTTTACATTCAAAAGAAGTATATTTAAGCGCAGCGGAATACCAACTGCTTTTGTACCTGATGGAAAACAAAGGAAGGACGGTTACCAGAGAAAAAATCCTGGAGCAGGTATGGGATGTGAATGGGAACTATGTGAACAACAATACCTTAACAGTTACGGTTAAGCGGCTGAGGGACAAGCTTTGCCAGCCAAAATGCCTGAAAACAGTCAGAAGCGTGGGCTATCGCATGGAGGATACGGTATGAGCGGGCGCAAAAACATGCTTGCCACGGCAGGGCTTGTATTATCCGTCAGCCTGATTGCCTGCGCTGTTTCTGTGCTGCTTGTTTCTTACCATTACAGCCGGATTTCGTTTGAACTGTTAAATGCGGTATGCGGCGAGGTGGCGGAGCAGGCGCCGGAAGCAAGGTATAGGATTGCTGCCGCATTAAAGGAATATACAGCAGGAAATCCCGGCAGGGCGGCACAAGAGGAGGTTTTGTCTGCATTGGGATACCGGGCTTCGGATTTTTCAGGCGCCGCTTTCGGACGGGAAGCTTTGTTTGCGGCAGCAGGCGTTGTGGCAGGGATGCTGCTTTTTATTTTTACGTATGTGTATCGGAATCAAAGGGAGGCCATACGGATCCGGGCTTTGGCGGAGTATCTGGAACAGGCGAATACCGGCAGGGCGGCTGTCCTCTCCGCTTCCGGGGAGGATGATTTTTCCAGGCTGGAGGATGAAATCTATAAGACGGTGACTTTTCTCTATCAGACGAAGGACGCGGCGGTGCAGGCAAAGGATGAGTTTGCGGAAAACCTGTCGAATATTGCGCACCAGATTAAAACGCCGATCACAGCCATTTCCCTGTCTGTCCAGATGATGAAGCAGGACTTTTGCAGCAGGCATCTGGTACAGATGGAGAAACAGCTTTTTCGGCTGGCGCACCTGGAGGAAGCACTGTTGGTCTTATCCCGGATTGATGCCGGGACGCTGCTTTTGCAAAAGGACGAGGTAGATATTTTTACGCTGCTTGTCCTGGCGGCGGATCATTTGCAGGAACTGTTTGAAAGCTTTGGCACGTCCATGGATATCCCGGAGCTGGGAGAGATGATGGTAGTTGCAGACCTGGATTGGACGATGGAGGCAATCATGAACCTGATGAAAAACTGCATGGAGCACAGCCCTGGGGGAACGGTCTTTTGTTCCTATGCGCAGAACCCGCTGTATACACAAATCCTGATCTGGGACGATGGAAAAGGGTTTGCAAAAGAGGATTTGCCCCATCTCTTTGAACGGTTTTACAGAGGGCAGAATGCAAATGAGGGCGGCATCGGGATCGGGCTTGCCTTGTCAAAGGAGATGATTGAACGGCAAAACGGGACGATATCGGCAAAAAATAAGCCTGGCGGAGGCGCTCTTTTTGAAATTCGCTTTTACAGTCACTGAGCTGTCACTTTCTTATGCTATACTGTTTTCAGCAAAAGAAAGGAGCACATCCGTATGGAGATTTTAAAATGTGAAGGAGTCAGGAAGGTATATGGTTCTGGCAGCAACCAGGTAGTCGCGCTGGATGGGATTGACCTGTCCGTCAGCAAGGGGGAATTTGTGGCAATCGTCGGAGCGTCCGGTTCCGGCAAGTCTACCCTGCTGCATATTTTAGGAAGTGTGGATAAGCCTACGGGCGGAAAGGCGGTCATCGATGGATGCGACCTTTCCAGGCTCAACCAGACGCAGGCAGCCATTTTCCGCCGCAGAAAGGTGGGGCTGGTGTATCAGTTTTATAACCTGATCCCCACCCTCACGGTACGGAAAAATATCCTTATGCCGCTTGCCCTTGATAAAAAGAAGCCCAACCAGGAATATTTTGAGAAGGTGGTCAGTTCCCTTGGCATTGCCGACAGGCTGGAAGCTTTGCCGAACCAGCTATCCGGCGGCCAGCAGCAAAGGACGGCGATTGCACGCGCGCTGATCTACCGTCCGGCATTGCTTTTGGCGGACGAGCCGACCGGGAATCTTGACCAGAAAAATTCCAGGGAAGTCATCGACCTGTTAAAGCTCTCCAACCACAATCTGGAGCAGACGATGATACTGATTACCCACGATGAAAAGGTAGCTCTGGAAGCAGAGCGTATGATTACGCTGGAAGATGGGCGTATCATCAGTGACGAGCGCAGGAGGTAGGGGCTATGTGGAAAGATTATGTATCGGGCTCTGTCAAAAACAACCGTTCCTTTGGCTTGTCTGTCAGGCTCTCGGCATTGATTTCAGCCCTGCTGCTGTCGTTATTGTGCGGGCTGTTTTATAATACATGGAAATATGAGGTAGAGCGGATTGTACTGGAACAGGGCGGCTGGCATAGCCGGGTGACAGGAGATTTTGCGCGGCAGGATGATATAGAGGATGATAAAAAAATAAAAGCGATCAAGGATTTTCCGAGTGTAAAAGACGCAGCAGTGTCCGAAAAGGGACAGAAAGGAACGGAGACGACAGTAGACTTGTATTTTGAAAATATGGCGTCTGTATTTTCCGATACGCCACGTATTGCTGCGCTTGTCGGGGTTTCGCCGGAAAAAACAGAGTATCATTACGAGCTGCTTGCCATGTACCTGGTTCGTGATGCAAGTGATACAGCGCCAAGGCTGCTGTTTCCGATGTTTATACTGATTACGCTGTTGGCGTCGCTTTCGTTGATTGTCCTGATCCACAATGCTTTTGCGGTATCCATGAACGCCAGGATTCATCAGTTTGGTATTTTTTCAAGCATCGGAGCGACGCCAAAGCAGGTTCGCGCCTGCCTTTTGCAGGAGGCAGCCGCGCTTTGCGCTGTGCCGGTCTTTGCAGGAAACCTTCTTGGGATCGCAGGCAGCCTGGGGCTTTCCTGGTTATCCAATAAGGTGCTTGGAAGCAATATACCGGGACGGCATGAAGCGGTGCCTGGTTATCATCCGCTTGTCCTGGTGCTGACGTTGTCTGTCACAGTGCTGACCATATGGGCGTCCGCATGGCTTCCGGCAAGAAAATTAAGCAGGATGACGCCGTTAGCGGCAATCAAAAATACAGGCGAGCTGCAGCTCAAGCGCAGGAAGAAGCGGTGTTTGCTTTCGCCTTTGTTCGGGGTGGAGGGAGAGCTTGCCGTCAATGCGTTAAAAGCGCAGCGAAAAGCCTTACGGACGGCATCCTGGTCTTTTGTATGCGCCTTTTTGGCATTTACAGTTATGCAGTGCTTTTTTGCCCTTTCCGGGATCAGCACAAGAGAAACTTATTTTGAAAGGTATCAGGGGGTATGGGACATCATGGTTACGGTTCGGGATACCGAAGTGGACGCCTTTGATGAAGCAACGGCGGTTCAGGAGCTTGCCGGGGTAAAAAGCGCCATTGTGTATCAGAAGGCAGCAGCCAAAAGGATCGTTACAGAAGAAGAGACAAGCGCGCAGATGCAGTCCTTTGGCGGATTTTTAGATGCTCCAAAAAAGTACGTATCGAAAGTGGACGGCGGATGGCTGGTAAACGCCCCGATTATCATATTGGATGATGACAGCTTTTTGGCTTATTGTGAACAGATCGGCGCTGCGCCGCAGCTTGGCGGGGCAGTGATCCTAAACCAGATCCGGGATGTGACAAATCCTGATTTCAGGCACCCTGATTTTATGCCGTATATCAAAGTGCCGGACACCAGAGAAGATGCTGTCACTGTTTTAAGGCAGCCAGGCAAGGAAGACATCACGGCGGAGGTGCCAGTCCTGTCTTATACGCAGGAAGCGCCTGCTTTAAGGGAGGAATATGCAACGCTTGATTATTATGAGCTGGTGCATTTTATGCCGGCATCTTTATGGAAAGTGATCAAAGGCAGGATTGGAGAAGCGCAAGAGGACAGTTTTATCTGCGTCCGCGCAGAACATGCGGCGATGGAAGAGTTAACGATGCTGCAGGATGAGGCCGGCAGGCTTCTCAGCGGGAACTATACAATCGAATGTGAAAACCGTATACAAAAATATGAGACAAATAACAAGCAGATACAGGGAATCAAAGCTGTTTATGGAGGGTTCTGCGCCCTGCTTGCAGTGATTGGGATTGGAAATGTGTTTTCCAATACGCTGGGCTTTGTGCGCCAAAGGAAAAGAGAATTTGCCAGGTACCTGTCCGTTGGGATGACGCCAGAAGGCATCCGCAAGATCTTTTGTATCGAAGCGCTGGTTCTGGCAGGGCGCCCAATTTTGCTATCCCTTCCTCTGGCGGTGGCTGCGGTGTGGTACATGCTGCGGATGAGTTATGTCGAAGCAGGGGAATTTCTGGCGGAAACGCCGTTCGTTCCGATTGTGCTTTTTATGCTGGCTATTTTAGGCTCTGTAGCGCTGGCATATGCCGCTGCATGGCGAAATGTACGCAAAATCAGCCTGGCGGAGGTTTTAAAAGATGATACGATGATGTAACATTGCGCTATAAGTGATTGTATTTTTCGAAATACATGTTATAATTTATGCAGTGGCGGAGCCAGGCGCAGCTTTGCTCCAGGATAGAAAAAGTGCCGATCAGATAAAATGCGATAAGGCCCAAATAGGATAGGAAAGGAAGCAGATATGACAAGTCAGACTTTACGGGAAGCACGCAAATACGAAGAAGCTTTGGAAAAACGGATCCGGGCGGATGAACGCCCGGCGTTTCATCTGTCTGCGCGGGCAGGATGGATGAATGACCCAAATGGGTTTTCCTGGTATCAGGGCAAATACCATATGTTTTACCAGTATCATCCGTATGACTCCAACTGGGGGCCGATGCACTGGGGGCACGCGGTAAGCAAAGACCTGCTGCACTGGGAATATTTGCCTGCTGCGCTGGCGCCGGATGCGCCTTATGATAGGGACGGCTGTTTTTCGGGAAGCGCCATAGAGCTTGCAGACGGCAGGCACCTGTTGATGTATACAGGGGTCGTCAGAGAGCAGCAGAAAAACGGAGGGTTTAAAGAAGTCCAGACACAATGCCTTGCCGTCGGGAACGGCGTTGATTATGAAAAATACGACAAAAACCCGGTGCTCGATGAAAAGGGCCTGCCAAAGGGATTTTGCTGCGTTGATTTCAGGGACCCGAAAATCTGGAAGAAGGCGGACGGCACTTACGGCTGCGTGATCGGGAACCGTCCGGCGGATGGCAGCGGCCAGGTTTTATTGTTTACAAGCCCGGATGGGTTTCATTGGAGCTATCAAAAAGTATTGTGTGCAAATAACAGGCGTTTTGGGCTGATGTGGGAATGCCCGGATTTTTTTGCCCTGGACGGGAAGCAGGTGCTGCTGACAAGCCCGCAGGATATGATGCCGCAGGGCTTTGAGTACCACAACGGCAATGGCACGCTGTGCCTGATCGGGGATTTTGAGGAAAAGACGGATACTTTTACGGAGCAGTACAGCCAGTCGATTGATTATGGGATTGATTTTTATGCGCCGCAGACGGTGCTTTCGCCGGACGGCAGGAGGATTATGATAGGCTGGATGCAGAACTGGGATACTTGCAGCCTGCGCAACACAGAGCATCCGTTGTGGTACGGGCAGATGAGCCTGCCAAGGGAGCTGTCTGTAAAGGACGGCAGGCTGTACCAGCAGCCGGTACGAGAGCTTAACAGCCTGCGCGGCGACAGGGTTTGTTACAAACAGGTGGCTGTGGCTGGCACTGTCCGCCTGGAAGGCATCCAGGGGCGCAAAATAGACCTGGAGCTTATGATCCGCCCAGGCGAGGGGGAACGTCTGTACCGGAAATTTTCTGTCCGTTTCGCACAGGATGAGACATACTATACGTCGCTTAGCTTCCGTCCGGAACAGTCTGTATTAAAGATCGACCGCAAGTTTTCCGGCTCCAGGCGCGCAATTATCCACCAGCGCAGGTGCCTTGTGAACCACACAAACGGATGCTTAAAGCTGCGCCTTGTGTTAGACCGGTTCAGCGTGGAGGTGTTTGTCAATGACGGGGAACAGGTGATGACAGCGACGATGTACACGCCAAAGGAGGCGGACGGCATTTCGTTTTTGGCGGATGGGGCTGTGTGTATGGATGTGGTGAAATATGAGCTGATAGAAGGGTAGCTCTCAGGACAGCATAATTGGGCAGCGTATATTCACATACCTGCCCATTATGTTTGGTATTTTTACTGCCCAAGCTTCAAAAACTCAATCGTAAGCAAAAGCTTCATCCGCTCACTCCCGTCTTTTAAATCAACCGCAAACAGCTCCTTTAGCTTGTTCATCCGGTAAAAAAATGTGTTTTTATGGATGCACAGGTTTTGGGCTGACAGGGAAGGGTTGTCGATGTGCGTCAGGTATTCGGCAAGCGTTTCCAGGTAGCCCGTATGGTTTTTAGCGTCGTATTCCTGGATTTTTAAAACAAGCGGGTGGCAGAAGTCTTTCAGGTCATGTGTCTGGGACAGGATCTTTGCGATGTGGTAAATGGATAAATCCGTATAAAAATGGATGGGTGCCTGGTTGGTATCGTAAGCTTTGAATTCGCGGACGCTTAAAGTCTGCTCATAATATTTTTTCACATCGGAAAGCTCACAAAAGCGGCTGCTTACAATGCCGTACATCTGGTTGCGCTCTAACCGTTCCGCCAGCGGGGAACCGGGCTTTAGCTCGTCAGTGCCGTCGGTGTCTTTCATAATCAGAAAGATCAGATGGTCTTCTTTGATGGTCCAGTGGCTTTCCGGCAGCAGCCTGGTAAGCTGGATGGAGAATACCTCCGCCTTGCGGCGGACATCCTGCTTTTGATCGATGGAAAAGATCGTAAGCACGTACAAATAGCTGGCGTCCTTCCAGCCGAGCATACGCCTGCGGGCTTCGATGGCATTTGGATGGAAAAATGCCTGGTCTAAAAGCTCGGACAAAAAAACACCGTGCATCTGCATATGGCGGGGCGAAAGGAACGATTTCTTTTGCATTTCCCATGCGACGAGCTGTGCCAGAAAATGGATAAATTCGAAATCATAATTCGTAAACGTATGGTCATATTCTATCATGCCGATTTCGGCGACTTCAATCCCATGGATAAATACAAGTGCATCTGCCCAATAGTAATTGGAATCGGTTGCTTTTCCGTAATGCAGCTTTGTCTCAGACTGGCGGAGCTGTTCAAAGATGCGGTCACGCTTCATACGCTTTAGGTTTTGCTCGGTCAGGCAGCCGAGCTGGCGCTGTGTGCTTAAATCCAGTTTTTCATCTGCGAGGGTGTCTTCATACATGGCAAGGATCCGGTAACTGGAGTCCATGACAAGGATGGGGGACTTGCTGATGCGGTAAGCCTCGTCGATCAGATGCTGTAAGCCCCGGTTGGAGTTAGAAGCAGCAACAAGGCGGCTGATCTGGCTCGTATAACGGTTTTGCGCAAGGAAGATCCGTGTTGTCAGGTCGTAGAACGGTTTGCGGGAGGAGTCCTGCTCCCATGCGGCAAAGATAAAATTGGCATTGGGGTACTGGCGTGCCAGGCTGGCGGAGGCGGCATCTGATGTATGGAGCAGCAGGCACAAAAAGCTGACGGAAAGGGCGGATGAATGCGCCAGCAGGTCTGCTTCGCTTCCGATATATAAAATATGCGGCTCCAGCGGGATGCCTGGGGTAAACGGCATAAAGGTATAGACTTCATCATTCGGGTTTGAAAAAATATGCCCTGTACACAGCCCGTCGGTTATTTGTTCGCGAAATTGTGATATTTTCATAGTTTTTACCATGCTTTCTTTTCTTTTTCATCTCTTTTTTCGTACTTTTTCTGAGGTTTTCGTTGTCTGTTCGGCAATTTTTCCCTGTTTTTTTCCTGTTTTGTGTTGCAGCACAATTTGGGGCGGCTATTTTTGTCTGATTTTAAACTGTGCTACATTGTAGCTTCCCTCATTATTATATAAAATGTTTAAAAAGAAAGCAATACGGGTGCCTGAAATTTACATATTATACAAGAAATATGGTTTTTTGCACAGCGTTTCGTTTGTGTGCAGCCACTATATTTCAATCGAAATTTGCAAGGAGGTTGCAGTTGCTATGAATCGAAAAAGCAGCAGTGCCCAGATTGCCCTTGGCGTAGGGTTTGTCTGGTTTACAAGCCAGTTCGGAGGCGGGTTTGCGTCCGGTACGCAGCTTTATCAGTATTTTTTGAATTTTGGGATCTGGTGCCTTGTGACGCCGGCGCTGGCGCAGTTGTACCAGGCGGTATTCCAATGGTATGCCCTGCGGTTTGCCTATGAGAACAAGACGGAAAATTACCGCGACTTTTGTGACAAATTTTATGGGAAGTTCCGGTTTTTGTTTTCCAATTTATATGAAGTGGTCTATTTTATGCTGATTTTGCTGGCGCCGTCCATTGCGTTTGCAACAGGAGGGTCGACGTTAAATGAATTGACAGGCATTCCTTATCTGGTATGTACGGCGATTGTAGGCGTCTTTATTTTCGGCGTGTCGCTTTGCAATACCGATATGATCCGCAAAGCGGCGACGATCGTATCTTACGTTTTAATTATTGGCGTGCTGTGCGTGTTTGTGCCGAACATCTTTGCACAGTGGGGCAATATCTGCGACGCGGTATCTAAGATGGCAGACGGCACGCTGCCGGTCGGATCGCTGGAAAGCGGCTCTGTCGGGAGCGCCTTATGGTACTGCAACCTGTATGGGGCGTACCATATTGCGTCGGTCGGGCTGTATGTAGCCCATGCGCAGAAGTTTACCGATAAAAAGCAGTGCTTTACGAGTATGCTGTATGGATTTTTGATCAATGCAGTCATTATTTCGCTCGTAGCAGTCGGGCTTTTGGCAGTATCGATGAACCCGAAGCTGCCGGAGTATTCGGTCTATACGCTGCTGTTTGCCCAGTGCGGCGTAGTGTCAGGCGTTTTGGCTCCGATGGTGTCGGTTTTGATTATTATTGGATCTGTTTTTTCCGGCGTCAATATGATTACTGGGTTTGTCAACCGTGTCGTGACTGGGCTGGAAAAAAGAGAAGGAGAGGGTACGGCACAGCAAAAGCACAAAATGCGTACGGTTGTGACGGCGCTGGCGTGCACGCTTGCGACATTTTCGATCGCGCAGTTCGGGCTGCTGCCGCTTGTCCGCAAAGGATACAGCTACCTGGGGATTGCATGTATCATCGTGATCGTCATTCCATTTTTGATCCGTATGGTACTGGAAGCAGTCGGCGTCTTATCAAACCGGGTGCAGGAGTAAAGGGTACGGAAATAAAAATACATCAAATAAAAATATAAATATAAACAAATATGGAGGTATCAGAACATGAGCATCAAGCAGCAAATCTTTGAAAAGCTCGTAGAACGGGCAGCGCCTTTGTTTGGAAAAAACAAAGAGGAATTGACATTCCAGACACGTTTTGCGGAGGACTGTAAGGCAAAGTCCACACATTTTTCGCAGATTACGACCTACCTGGAGGATGAATTTGACACAGAGATCCCGTATATGTCCTTCCGCCGCCAAAAGACGATTGGCGAAGCGGTAGACTTTGTGCTGACAGAGTGCCTTGGCGAGACAGACGAAGGCGAAGCGCCAGGCTCTGTGGAAGCGGCAGAAGCAGCCGCCCAGGCAGCAGGAGCCGGTGCAGCCGCGGATACGGGCTTTACGCCGCGCCAGCAGGAAGTACTGGAAAAGCTGGCGGAGCGGGCATCCGGGCTGTTTCAGGTGGCAGCGTCTGAGATTACGAGGGACAAGGAATTTGCGAAAGATTTCCATGCAAAAAGCGTACAGTATTCCCAGATTACAACCTATCTGGAAGATGAATTTGACATTGAGATCCCGTATATGGAGTTCCGCCGCCAGGCGACGATTGGCGCGGCTGTGGATTATGTCGTGGCGGAATGCCTTGGAGAGCCGGTTGCACAGCAGGCGGGCGCGCCTTCTGCTTCTGCTGCGGACGCCTCTGCGCAGGCAAGTGAGGGAGCGGCAAAATCAGACCATGATGACGAGCTGGCAGCACGCGAGCGTTTTGTATTAAAAGAGACATTCCAGGGAGAAGAGCTGGAGGCTGTCTATATGGTAGCAAGAAAGCCGGTTTCGGTAGACCCGAATGTGGACTTGTCTGCGGCGGATGACCCGATGGCGCGTATGGGGCAGGGATTTTGCCCAGCATTCCAGCAGCGTGTGTACGAAGCGGCTCCAGGCATTTTGTGCGAACAGGATGTACCGGTGAAGATGCGGGACGGGGTGACAATTTATGTCGATATTTTCCGCCCGAAGGATGAGAGCCAGAAATATCCGGTTATTGTATCCTGGTCATGGTTCGGCAAGCGTCCGGGCGAGGGCATGAGCGAATGGCAGATTATGGGCGTTCCGCCGCATACCGTATCCAAGCTGGCAAAATTTGAATCTCCAGACCCGATGTACTGGTGCTACCAGGGCTATGCGGTGGCAAACGTAGATGTGCGCGGCGCAGGGCATTCCGAGGGCAATGTACATATGTTTACCCATCAGGACCGCGAGGACGGCTATGATTTTGTAGAATGGGTCGGCACGCAGCACTGGTGCAACGGCAATGTCGGCATGGCGGGCAATTCAGGCGTGGCAATGCACCAGTGGGGGATCGCGGCGATGCAGCCTCCGCATTTAAAATGTATTGCACCGTGGGAATGCACGACAGACCTTTACCGCGAATCGTTTTATGAAGGCGGTGTCCCGGCACTGTCATTCAACAAATTTATCTCCGCGCAGGTCACAGGGACGGGCGGCGTGGACAGCCAGGTCGATATGGCGGAGAAATACCCGCTAATCAACGGATACTGGGAGGACAAACGTCCAGATTTTTCAAAAGTCGAAGTACCCGTATACCAGACAGCCGGATTTTCCCATTTCCATTTAAGAGGCTCTTTCCAAGCATTCCGCAAGGCAAAGACCAAACGCAAATGGCTGCGCGCGCACCGCGATTTTGAATGGCCGGATACATATACGCCGGAAAACCTGGAGGATTTGAAGCGGTTTTATGACCGGTATTTAAAGGATATCCACAACGGCTGGGAAATGACGCCGAAGGTGCGTATTGATGTCATGGACGCCTATGACTGCGATTACCAGGTGCGCCGCGCGGAAAACGAGTTCCCGTTAAAGCGGACGGAATATAAAAAATATTATCTGGACGCGTCCGACCCGAACCGTCTGACGATGCACGATGCGCCGGTATCCACAGAAAGCAGCGTCGCATACGACGGCAATACAGGGCAGGCAGAGTTTGATATGGTATTTAACGAAGATACGGAGCTGACCGGGTATATGTACCTGCATCTGTATGTTGCGGCAGAGTCCTACAACGATATGGATATGTTTATCAATATCCAGAAAGCGGACGCGGACGGCAACTGGATTCCTTGGTATACGTTAAATGAGCCGCATCCGGGCGCATGGGGCAAATGCCGTATTTCCCACCGCGAGATCAGCAAAGAAGAGTCCCAGTATGTAAAAGGCGTTATGGTACAGCCGGTTATGGCGCATAAGCGTGAGCTGAAAGTGCAGCCAGGGGAGATCGTGCCGGTAGACATCGAGATCGTGCCGTCCTCCAGGATCTGGCACAAAGGCGAAAGGCTGCGCATCCAGATCGCTGGCAGATATATCCGCGAGGGCTGGTTCGAGCCGCTTGCATGGGATGCAGACAACCATGGCCGCCAGGTGATCTATACAGGCGGGCAATATGAATCGTTTATCCAGGTTCCGGTCATCCCGCCGAAATACCGGGCAGGGGACTATGTATACCGCTAGACAGGAAAAGGAATCAGATATGATTGCAGGAATTGGGACAGACATCCTGAAAATGAGCGACCTTTCCGGAGACTATTTGATCGCTGGCGATCCGTTTTTGGTAAAGACCTATGCGCCCAGAGAGATCGAACAGGCGCAGAAAAGGGAGCTGCCGTTTTATTATTACGCGACCCGGTTTGCAGGCAAGGAAGCGGTATTTAAGTCTCTGGGGATCTCGCCGCAGCATGTAAGGATGTCAGAAATCGAAATCATCAACGACAGCCTGGGGGTGCCGCACGTAACGCTGTACGGCGGCCTTTTGCAAAAGGCAAAGGAAAAGGGGATTCATACTGTCCATATTTCACTGTCTTACGAAAAAGACTATGCGTCAGCGTTTGCGGTAGCTGAGATAAGAGAAGAGGATGCAAGAAAAGAACGGCAATAAAAACAGCGATAATAAAGCAGATACAAACATAAAGGGGGAAGCCAGGTTTATGACATTAATTGAAAACCTCATAGAAAAAGCAAAACAAAATCCCAAACGGGTCGCGCTGCCGGAGTGTGAGGCGGAAAAAACGCTGCTTGCGGCGAGAAAGGTTTTGGACGCAGGCATTGCGACGCCGGTACTTGTCAACGATCCTGCTGTGATCCATGCGACGGCGGAAAAAGCGGGCGTGTCCTTGGACGGAATGGAGATCGTAGATATTACGGACGAGGCGAAAAGGGATGAGGTAGTAGCGCGGTATATGTCCTATCCAAAGCTGATGCTGTCTGAAAAAGGCTCTAAGCGGAAGATGAAAAACCCGATGTATTACGCGATGATTTTAGAAGCGGTGGGCGATGTGGACGCGACGTTCTGCGGGCATGTCAATACGACAGGCGATGTGCTTTTGTGCGCGCAGCAGTGTATCGGGATGCAGGACGGCGTGGATGTGCCTTCGATATTTGCGCTGACGGAAATCCCAGAGTTTGAGGGGCCGCAGGGCGACCTGATCGCGCTGGCGGACTGCGGGCTGAATCCGCAGCCTTCACCGGAGGAGCTTGCTTCGATTGCGATTGCAACCTGTGACAATATCCGCACATTGATGGGATGGGAGCCAAGGTGTGCCTTTTTAAGCTATTCGACTTGCGGTTCCGGCACTTCCGAAAGCGTAGACCTGATATTGGAAGCTATTCGGATCGCAAAAGAACGCCGCCCGGATTTGAAGATCGATGGGGAGTTCCAGTTGGATTCGGCGATTGTGCCGCAAGTGGCGGCAAAGAAGGTCAGCCGTGAAAGCGAAGTGGCAGGCAAAGCGAATATCCTGATTTTCCCGGAGCTGAATGCGGCAAACATCGGCATTAAGATGATCCAGCTCTTTGCAAAAGGAAAAGGATACGGGCATACGCTCAGCGGCTTCGCAAAGCCAGTCGCAGATTCCTCCAGGGGCGCGAGCGTGGAGGAGATTGTCGGGGATATTGCAATGGTGATTCTTGCTTGTGAAAGGAGATAGAATATGGGATATCGGATTTTTACATTAAGCCCTGGATCGACTTCTACGAAGCTTGCCGTATTTGACGGGGAAAAACTGCTGTTTAAGGCGAATGTACAGCATGACCCGCAAAAATTAAAAAGCTTTGCCCGCGTCAGCGACCAGAAGCCTTATCGGGTGGAAACGATTTTAGCTAAATTAAAGGCAAATGGAATTGACGTGCAGGATATGGATGCGTTTGCGGCATATTCCGGCGGCCTTGTCTCCACGCCGGGCGGGATTTTCCCGGTCAATGACAAAATACTGGAGGACTGTACTTCTGGCAGGCTAATGGAGCATCCGGCGATTTTGGGCGCGCAGATTATTGACGCGTTTGCAAAGGAAAGCGGAAAGCCGGCGTATCTGGTGAACCCGCCGGATGTGGACGAATTTGAGGATATCGCAAGGCTCAGCGGCATCAAGGGGATCTACCGCGAATCGCACGTGCATGTGTTAAACCAGAAGGAAACGGCCATGCGTGCGGCAAAAGAGCTGGGAAAGAACTACGAGGAGTGCAATTTTATCGTCTGCCATGTCGGCGGAGGGCTTTCCATCACAGCGCAAAAGCAGGGGAAGATTGTGGACGGCAACGACGTGTTAAACGGCGAAGGCCCGATGGCGCCGAACCGATCCGGCTACGTGCCGCTGATGCCGCTTGTAAAAATGTGCTATTCCGGCGACTATACGCTCCAGCAGATGAAGGAAAAGATCAGCAAGACAGGCGGTCTGGTATCCTTGCTAGGCACGGACAATATGCTGGAAATCAAGGAGCGGATCCAAAAAGGGGACAAATGGGCAGCGTTAGTATATGAAAATTTTGCTTACCAGCTTGGAAAATATATCGGTTCGTATGCGTGCGTCTTAGAAGGCAGGGTAGACGCGATTGTTATGACAGGCGGCGTATCCAATGACGAGGGCTTTATCGCAAATGTGAAAAAATATGCCGGATGGATCGCTCCGTTTATCGTATACGGCGGAGACTTTGAGATGGAAGCGTTAGCCTCCGGTGCGGTGCGCGCGCTGGACGGGGAAGAGCCGCTGCAGGAATATACAGGCGTTCCGGTATGGAGCGGGTTTGATTTTGCATATTAAATCAGAAAAGGGGGTTGCAGAAAAATGGGAAAAAGAGTACGCCTTTGTCCTGAAATTACAGATCCCGGGCTGCGCAGCTTTTTAAATACAGTCCCGGCGATCCGCAGCTTCCAGACAGAGCTTGTGATGGCGCAGCCGCGTTTTGGAAAAAACCATACTGTCGCGCTTGCAGGACGGGAGATTACGGTATGTATGCATATGGCGCAGGGCGTCCGCCCGGTGATTTTTGAATTCCATGGCGGCGGATTTGTGTTCGGAAATGCCGAAAAGGACGACCGTATCTGCCAAAAGCTGCATAAAACGCTTGACTGCCATGTGATCGGCGTCAATTACCGGCTTGCGCCGGAGCATCCGTATCCGGCAGCGTTTGACGACGCATCCGATATCATTGCTGATTTTCACTGCCATGCGGCGCAGTGCGGCGTCGCTCCGGGCAAATTGGCGGTTAGGGGGT
>CAMWXD010000055.1 GCA_947178105.1 uncultured Eubacterium sp.
AAAGCACCGGAATCCCCAAAAAATATGCGCCTGCTAAACACATTGCCATAATTCCAGTAATAACAGCAACCTGCATCCAAATCCTCCTGATAAAATATCTTCTGTTTTGCTGACCCCAATATTCTGTCATCTTATAAATTACAGGTGCAAATATTACATTACTAAGCAGGCTGATAACAAATACCGGCATCGATAAAAACCCATAACATGCCTGTAACTTATCATTCAAAATGCTATCTATCGCATATTTAGGCACACTGCTTATATATTGCATTAGAAAAGAACCAGCAAATAATGGAAAACAATTTCTTAATATCTTTTTGACAGATTCCCAACGTACATCTTTTTTTAAATGAAAAGCAGATACTGTCCGCTTCAGCAAAACCCATAACAACACAAAAGAAAAAATAATGCTTGCCACCAATGCATACAACATATGACGCGTGATCACAGCAAACCAGGCAAACGACAAAATTGAAAAAAACAATCTTGCCGACATCACTTTTGCCGCAATATCAAGCCTTCCATTTCGCTGATATTCACCAAAATACACATCCTCTACAGCATCTGGCACTTTATACAGACATACCAGCAAAATTGCCAAACTCTTATAGAAAGTATAATGACTTGCCTTGGACTTCCAGAAAATGTACAAAATAGAACAAACTGCCATAGCTGCTGTTGAGATCCAGCGTGCTGCCTGATAATCCCCAAACGTATGCTCTCTATGCAGGTCCGACACCTGATAATTACGCACTCCATATTTTCCTATCAAGAGAAATAAACTTGCATTTGCATACGCAATTGTAAATATTCCAGCTTCCTTAAGCCCGGCTGTCCTTGTCAATACCATCAGCATCATTACAGATTGGAAACCAAAAAGAATGCTGGAAATAAAATTCCATACAAGACTGTCTTTCTCAATTTTTTTCTGTATCGTTTTCCCATTCAATCCCGCATTATTCATAACTATAGCATAAAAAACCTGCATTTTCATATCGATAGCCGTCATCCATATAAGCATCCACATCTGTTCGCTTCTGCATTACAGCAGGAACCACATATCCATAGCCAAGTACATCACTCCAGAGAATCACGCTCATATCAAACGTACACACAGATGCACCTGGTTTTATACACCAGCCGCTGATTTGTGCATCCTGTGCTGCTATCCTGTCAATCCCACATTCAAGAGAAGATGAATATGTGATATCTTCCTCGTATATTTTTTTATAATGATTGTTAACTATAAAAACAGCAGTTACAGAAAATAGCCACAATATTAAAATAACAATAAATGATTTTCTTTCCCAATCCCCCATTTATCAGATACCATTGCCTTTCCTTTCTTCTGATATACTTGTTAATGTCCACCACTGTTTTATTTTTCCAAAAATATCATCTATTTCTAAATTTGAAATTTATCATTCGTTTTCCATGATGCAAAAAAAGAAATATCACCGGATGGTGGTCATATAAATACAGTTTAAACCTCAGCACCAGTCCCATTTTATTCGTTTGTTTGCCTTCAACATACATCCTATGCACATTTTCCAGATATCTCATATCCTTCCAGCGAGCATTCAGCACCTGAATATCCGTTTTTTCTTCCATAACCCCATGTAGAAATTCCTCCAGCTCCCTTGCAGCATCGTACCAGGTACGCACGGTCTTTTTTCCACCCTTATAAACCGTTCCCGGCTCTCTGCTGACTTTTTTGATCACACTTTTCAGCTCTTCTGGAGAATCATACAGATAAATATTTTCTGAAAAATTATCAAATTCGCCTTTTAATTCCCTGTTAAGTTCATTATCACAAACGATGACCTTCTTATCATAATGAATACCATCTAAAATAGGCAGGCCAAATCCTTCGTAAACACTTGGGAACAGGATTGCCTTTGCGCATTGAACAAGCTGGCTGACAAATCTGTCCGAAAGTTTTCCCGCCTGGTATCCATAAATATTCGCCGCTATTTTTCCTGTTTTTTCACTGCCCAAAACAATAAATTTTTCTTTCAGTTTCTTTATGTATGTAATCGTTTCTTGTAAATATTTATGTTTATAGAAATTACCAAACACGATAAAATAATCATCAAAAGGAAGCTTTGCTTTTTCTGGCTTCTTCCTGCTTTTTGGCAGCCCATGATGAATGACCTTTGTCCGAATATCCCTGTCTGCAAATTCCTCTGCATAATAGCCCATCGTATCCTTTAAGGAAAAATGGCTGATCGAAGTCATTGCCGCACAATATTGTATCGATTTACGGAACACGTCATATCTTTCATAATCCTCCATTAATAAATAATTGCTGCGCAGGCTGATAATATCCTGCATACAGAATACATATTTCAAGCTAACACGATTGAGCACAAACAAATGTTCAATATGAAAAACCTGTGAAGGCGAAAAGGCAAGGTGGAATGTGCCTTTGATATTATGCGGATACCATACCTTTGGATATGATTTGGAAACACCAAATAATTCATCCGCCATTTCATTAATCAAGATATGGATATCGTACCGTTTTGAAAACAGGCGGTAAAAATATTTCACAATCGACAGCCCATATTGTGCTGTCCCGTTAAACGATGCTGGCATTTCATACAGGCTGAATAAAAGCCTCTTTTTTTCATATACCTGCTCGGCAATCAAATCCGCAAAATACTCAGCAGGAGCCATGCTGTGGTTAAAATATCTGCTGATCATTGCGTCATAAAACGGATACCGGCTTAATAATATCCTGCGATTTTCCATTTCCAGTTTTTTTCTGGCAGTCCCGAACGACCTTCCTTCAAAATGATATACAAATGCCCGGTTTGCCATAATCACGCTGTATCCATATTGATTGATGCGCATACAAAAATCATTTTCTTCGTTGTACCCACGCCCATATACCTCGTCAAACAAGCCAAACTTTCTGATCAAACTCCTTTTTATCAAAAACGAAAATCCTACGCCCGTAGGAATAACTGTATACCTTGGAAGAATGTCACGCATCTGCTCAAATACCGCATAGCATACCTCATCCTTTAACGGTTTTTTCGTGTTATGGCTGACCGGCATGGAGAGCAGCATCGCATGGTTGCTTCTTGGGCATACGACCCCATGCTTCTCCTGCGCGTAAAGCACTTGAAGCATTTCCTCCAAAAATCCTTCTGTTACCTTAGTATCAGAATTCAGCAGTAAAATATCATTGTCTGTCTGGTCTAATTCATAGACTGCCCTGTTGCAGGTTTTTACAAATCCCATATTCTCAATATTAACGTCATAAAAGAAATTATGGCATCCCTTAATCGACTGCCGTATACAGTGGCCCATCTCCTCCCAGTTCGGCCCCCTATCATTTACAATGAGGACTTTATGCCTAGTTTTCACATACTTTTTCAGGGAATTCAAGCAAACAGACAAACTTTCCCAATCCTTGTACACAGGTATCACTATTGTTACATTTTTCATAAATCTTCTCTCCTTCATCCTTCGAGCCACCCCATCAGCCAAGCTGCTACTTCCTGCTTTCTTCCATAAATTCTAAATACTGCCTATGTACAAGCCGCGCTTCTCCATCTGCCCGTATCTGCCCATCCTGTATCCAGATGCTGCGCTCGCACAGTCGTTCAATCTGTGCAGACGAATGCGACACTAAAACAATCGTAGTCCCATTCTTCTTAATTTTCACAAGCCTTTGAAAGCATTTCTCCTGAAAATTCACATCCCCTACCGCCAACACCTCATCTATAAGCAAAATATCCGCATTTACATGAATCGCTACCGAAAACGCCAGCCGCATATACATCCCAGAAGAATAGGTTCGTACCGGATTGTCCATATAATCTGACAGCTCCGAAAACGCTATAATGTCTTCCATCCGCTGTTCAATTTCCCTTCTCTTTAACCCAAAAATCGAAGCATTAATGTACACATTCTCGCGTCCGCTCATATCTGGGTGAAATCCTGCCCCAAGCTCTAACAGGCTGGATACTCTGCCGCTCAGCTCCACCGTTCCCTCATCTGGATACATAATACGGGTTAAAAGTTTTAACGTTGTGCTCTTTCCGCAGCCATTACAGCCAATCAGCCCCACGGCTTCACCCTTTTTCACAGAAAAGCTAATCCCCCTTAACACTTCCCTCTCTTCGTATTTATTCCTGCCAGAATGCAGCAGCTTTTCCTTCAAAGTGCATCCCTTATCATAATAAACCCTGAACTTCTTTTTAACATTCGTAACCTCAATCACATTCCCGCTGTCTGTCATTATAATTCCTCCACAAAATGCCGCTGTAGCCTTCCAAATGTCACCTGCCCGACAGCTAAAATCAGAATCCCCATAAGGACAGCTAAAAACAACGTACGCATATGCGGCGCCTGTCCATAATAAAGAATATCCCTGTAAGCAATCGTAATGGATGTCATTGGGTTCATATAAAAAAGCCCTGCATACTGCTGCGGTACCATATCCATCGAATACAAAATCGGTGTTAAATACATCCACGCCATAGACACTATTCCAAGAATATGCTCCAAATCCCTAAAATACACGTTCAGCGCTGAGACGAGGAACGTAATCCCAAGCGCCAGGACAAACTCAATGAACATTACTGGCGGCAGATACAGAAGTACCGACAGGCTGATATGCACGCCACTGCAAAACAGCACTGCGAAAATTACAAGAAAACTCAATAGCATATTGACAAATTGGCTGATCGTAAAAGAAAGCGGCAGCACTTCCCTCGGAAAATATATTTTTTTTACCATATCCTGCTGGGAAAAAATCACGCCTGCCCCACCGCTTAAGCACGTACTGAAAAAAATCCAGGGCACAAGCGCCACAAACAGAAATAAATAAAACTTTTCAATCCCGGTTCTCATAATTGTGGAAAATACGATTGTATAAACCACCAACTGTAGCAACGGGTTTAAAAACATCCAAAAAAATCCAAGCACAGATCCTTTATAACGGCTTTTTAAGTCCCTTTTTACAAGGCTGTATATCATTTCCCGGTATTCCCATAATTCTTTCGCTAATTTCATGCCATCCTCCCAAATCCTCGCCTCTGGCATTGACTCATCCTATTTCCTGCTGTTTCATCTCCTTATTTGCACAAGCCTGCGATAGATCCCCAGTACTTCCTTTACATGCGATCTATAAGAAAAGTCATATTTCATCTCCAGTATGGACATGTTTGCCTGCTCTAGTATCGAACGATCATCATAGGCCTTTTGCAGCATCTGCTCAAGGCCTTTCTGCGTTCCATCATAAACCAGAAACTTGACGGTATATAGATCCAGGATCTCTTTTGCCCCAACATTTTCTGATACGATAACCGGCACCCCGTGGCTAACTGCCTCCAAAACAACCATACCAAATGTTTCCGGCCACTGGCTTGGAACGACAAGCACATCCATACAGTCTAATACTTCCATAAGTTCATCCTGTCCAAAATAAGGATGTGTAACCACATAGTTATCTTTTCTCTCTTTGTTGTCCATGCCAGTATACAGGTGCACTTCAAAATCCTTTCGCCCTGATGCATATAAGCATTCACATGCCTGCATCAAAGAACCATATCCCTTATACACAGATTTATTTCCTAAATATCCGAGCGTCAGCCTACCCTGAAATTTCCTTTTTTTCCTTAAATCTCTAATACCGCTATGACTGACTGTAAGCACGTTTCCTGTAAGCCCTCCAAGCCTGGATTCATAAATCTTTTTTGCCAGGCTGCTGTTAAAATGGAAATAAGAAACCATCCCAAAAATTTCCATGTAAAATTCTCTCAGCCGTTTATATTCTTTCTCACTCGCTCTATCTTCCTGTACAGTCGTTTTTCTGACTGGCTCAGGATCCGATGCCATCCATTTTCGAAATACTTGGCTCAGGATCCTGCCCTTTGCATGGTACACAAAACTGGACAAAATCCGGTTTTTCCGGTAAATCTGGTAAATGCCTGAGTGTTCCAGCCAGAGCCGTGCTGGAGGATATGCATTCTGGCAGCACTGTTTGCATTGTTTCCATTCCACATCACTGCACACCTGCCCGTCCAGCAGCATTGAGGCTGTAGGGCAGATACCAAAATAATCGTGTGTCGTAAATACAATCGGAATTTTCAGCTTGGATGCCTCTGCAAAAAACTCACGATGCAAACCCATAAGTGTATGGACATGAATGACAGAAGGCCGCACATGCTGCAAAAATATACGGTATGCCATACCGTCACAGCTCTTGGCATAATAGCCAGAAGCCAACATCCCGTTGCGCATCGGAACTGGAAGAGGGTTTTTGATCTCATAGGAAGGAATCTTCTGATAAGGTTTTCTCCGACAGATCCTTGGATTTTTGTTTTTATACATGGAAAGCGCCCCCGGAATAAGAAGTAGGACTTGTTCTCCAAGCTTTTTCTGCCATACCATTAGGTCTGTAGCATACCGTACCAGCCCTCCGCCCCTTACCGGAGGGATCCCAAACATATAATGCAGGATCACCATTTGCCCAATGCTCCTATCCAAAATATTCTAATTGCTTTCGGTTTAATGAAATTCCTTTTGTGTTATTTTCAAAAAACGCCTCCAGTTTTTTCGAAAATCCCTATAGCGAATGCAGCGCATCAGATACAGCGCCACCCGGTAGCAGTACAGCGGATACACCTGCCAATTTTTTGCATGAAGATAACTTCTGCAATAATAAATCTCGCTGCGCACATTCTGTATAAATGCAAATGCTTTCCGTCTCCTGGTACTGGCACCATGCAGATGCACGACCGATGCAGACGGACAGTAAATGGTCACAAATCCTTGTTCCTCCATGCGTATCCCCAACATCAGTTCTTCTTCATATAAAAACGGATGTTCGTCAAACGGTGTAACCGCCCGTGCACACTGTTCAGTCATCATAAAACAACATCCCAGCACAGCATATGCTTCAAACATTTGCTTATAATTTCTGTCATCTCCAAAATATGCACGCCTGCTTTTACGGAAAATGAAGTTCGCCCTGGTACGTACCAGGTACTTTTCTTTTAGCCCAGTCTTTTTGCATATACAGCTTTTTTGCAAGTAGCCAGAAGGATCTAAGACTTTTGGGCCTGCAATTCCTGCCCTAGGATAACTCTTAAGGCAATCCTGCAACCTTTTGATGCTCCCTTGAAAAAAACGGACATCATTATTTGAAACCAGCACCTGATCACAATGCAGCTTTAAAGCCATGGCAATCCCAAGATTATTTCCGGCGTTGTAGCCTGTATTTTTCTTATTTTTAATAAACTGAATCTTGTACCTTTTTAAAAAGGCTTCCAAATCAAAGCTTGGGGCGCACATAGAAGCATTATCAACCAAGATGATCTGGTAATCCACGCCATGGGTATTTTTGTAAATACTTTCCACACAGCATTTCGTATCGTCCCAGTTTTCATAGTTTAATATGACAATCCCGACCATGTTCCACTGCTCCTTCTATCTTCCATGCCATCCTTTTGCCATATTTTATCTTCCTCAAAACGCGCATCACCCAGGCTGGAATCATACCGGCCGCCAGCGGCTTTACCACATACCTGATGTTTCCATGCAAAACCCCAAGGCTTTGAAATCCGCAGTACCTGACTGCACATTCATGGAACCGCCAGCGCAGCTTCCTTTTCCTGTAAGAGCTGTTGTTTTCCCGATAAGCAAACAGCGTTTCTGGCAAATTATATCCGCAGTAACCAGCTACATACATTCTCATAAAAAAATCATAATCTTCCACACGCAGCTTCCAAGGCTGTTCATCATATCCATGCAGTTCTTCTATTACCTCCCGCCGTATCATAACTGCCGGATGGATAAATACAGATGTCTGCAAAAAAGACATTTTTCCAGGCTTTTCAGGCAGCCGGCGGATTCCCCATACTCCCTTTTCATCAAATAGATACGCATAACATCCTACCAATGCATATGCAGCATGGCTGGCCAGAAAACTATGCTGCCTTTCCAAACGTGCCGCCATTGAGATGTCATCTGCATCCATACGTGCGATAAAATCGCCTTTTGCATATTCCAAGCACCGGTTCAGGGTAAACGCAAGGCCATGATTTTTATCATTACGCAATAGAATGATCCTCTTATCCTTCTTGCAATATTGTGCCAGCCATCTGTAAAATCCTATTTCCGATCCATCATCGCAGATAATAAACTCAAAATCTGTAAACGTCTGGCGCAAAATAGAGTCTATCGCAAGCCTGACATGCTTCCTGTTCGTTTCATTGTAAGTACCCATTAATACAGAAATTCTTGGCATCGGTATATCTCTTTCATCCTTTTTTTTACAATCTCCTGCGCATACCTTCTGGCATTTTTGTGGTTTTCCATCCCACATCTTTGACACATCTGTCTATCCGACAGCATCTGGCTCAGCAGCTCAGCAAGCTGCCTGGAATGGTTCGGGTCAAAACGCTGCTGTACCAGCTCCCGATTTCCCCGGACATCTGATACCACACATGGCATTCCTGATGCCATAGCCTCGATCAATGCCACAGGCATCCCCTCCCTTACAGACGGAAATACAAAAATATCCGCATTCTGATAAATCCATGGCATGTTTTCCTGGAACCCTGGCATACGGATATTTTTTTCAACTCCCAAACGCTTTGCATAACATTGCAGTTTCCTGCGCATCCTCCCCTGTCCGCAAATCAAATAATATACATCCTGCCTGTCCAAATGTGCCAGTGCCTCTAACACCAGCCTATGGTTTTTCCCTTTATTCAGCTCACCCACTGATAAAAGCACTTTCGCCTGTTCTGGAATCTGAAAGATTTTATGAAACCTCTGCCTGCTGCGTACCTTACACACAGAAAACCTCGCAAGATCTACCCCAACACCTGGAATATAACAGATTTTTCCTGCTTTCAAATGCCGTTTTGCAAACCAATAATCTTCTCTATTAACAGTAACCAGTATATCCGTCCAGTAAGATAATTTTTTTTCTACCGGATAATACAGCAGCCAATTTCTGAGAGGCGCACCCATGTAAAAATGAAAACCATGCGCCGTATAAATAACCCTGATCCGCTTGTGATGGGCAACGAGCCTTGCCAATACCCCGCCAATCGGAGACTGGCAGTGCATCCATAAAAATGAATGCCTTCCTGTCAATCTCCATAACTGCACAAACGCTTTCACGCACCTGCACACCGCATAAATATTTCTTGGGCAGTCCCACTGATGGTATGCCACGTGCATTTTTTTAAGCCTGTGCATTAATTTTTGTACGCGTTCTTTATCACATGTATTTCCTTCCACAAAATTACACGCTACATGTACCTCATATCCCATTTCCAATAAAATGCAAATATTTGACATATTAAACTGGTCAATCATCGACGCTACAGATGCCAGCATAAGCACCTTCTTTTTTGCATGTCCATCCTCATTCGCGTATCCAGAACCTTGCCAAAGCCTGCCTTCCCGCCTGCGTCCTAGCAAAAATGCATTATGTTTCATTCATAATCTCCGCCACAGACTTCATAATTTTTATATACATCGCATAAGTGTCTCTGCCGTTCTCCTGTCCCTCGTTTCTATCTGCTTCCTTCTCAGATTCCATACCATTGACTCCTGATACATCTGTTCCATCCATATTCGCCAGAGATACATCTATTACAGAAGTATCTGATTTGTATTCATTCATTCCGGATATGCCTGTTTTTTCCTCATCAGTCCCTGACTTGCTGCCTGCTACCGGCTTCCACATATCTGACACCGCCTTCTGGCAGTATTTCACCTCTCCCCAAAGCAGTTCGCCTGCATCCGTATCCAGCGCACTGCACAGCCCCACAAACGTCTCCAGGCTCATAATCCTCGTCCCACGCTCGATATGGCCAAGAAACGACATGCTGATGCCGCATTTTTTCGCAAGCGCATCCTGGGACCAGCCCTTTGCTTTGCGTACCTGGCGGATGCGCATACCCATTTTTGTATAATCCAGTTCCTTCATCATTTCCTCCAATCTGCATTCGGCAGCCTCCTGTGCTCCATAAACCGCTGCCCCAGACAGCTATTTTCGTGCTGCCGTCTTAAGATGCCGATAAGAACGCCAAATATCGTACATAACATTTTACTGCAATTTGTTATGTATTATATAAGTAGTTTAATATTCTGAAACCCGCATAAAATAAGGGGTCCGCAGCACTTTTTACTTTATTTTCCTTATCACAAAATACAAAAAAGCAGCAATACAAAACGTTCCTGCTTTTTAAACGATATTGATACCTAAATATGAAACAACCGAGTTTTTTTGTGGATTTTTAATAGATTTTAATGCCAATTAGAAAGAAAAAACAGCAAAAACTGCCAATTTTTTCTTTCCTGTTGCAAAATAAACGAATTTGGTATAGAATACTTTCAGGCAACAAATTGCAGTAAAATGTTATGCATTAGAATTGTAATACTTCTATCTTCATCTTTCTACACCTGCTTTTGCAAATTCTCAAAAACAGTGGCACACCATCACCCCTAATACAAAAACATATTCATCCAACAAAAAAAACTGATTGCAAAGCAACTATAACTAATGCTACTATAATAGACAGGATCCAACATCATTCCCATTACCAAATAGGGCAAACAATATTGCAACACATTTTTACAAAAAGGAGAAACCTATGAAAAAATTTATCTGTACCGTATGCGGTTATGTCTATGAAGGAGAACATGCGCCAAAAGAATGCCCAGCCTGCCATCAGCCTGGCGAAAAATTCAGAGAAGAACAGCCGTCTGGGCAAAAAAGCGCTTCTGAGATTATGAATGCAGATGCTATGGAAGCATCTTGCCAAGTGCCTTCGGACTTAGCTTATGACAAAAACTTTTACCGGACGGATCCATCCTGCCGCTACATGGAAGAAATCCATCAAATGGCAGTTACCGGAAAGTCCATCAGCAGCGCCATGGGTACAAAAATGCCTATGCCGTCTTGGGATGACATCCTGCTGCTGGGCGCACAGCTTAATCCAGCCCCGCTTGAGGAAAACGCACCAGTCAGCACAATGACGGTAATTGGCAAACACGCAAAAAAACCTATGATCCTGAAAAATCCGGTATATATCTCACATATGTCCTTCGGCGCATTGTCCCAGGAGATCAAAGTAGCACTGGCAAAAGGCTCCGCCATGGCAAAGACTGCCATGTGCAGCGGAGAAGGCGGCATCCTGCCGGAAGAACGCGCCGCTTCCTACAAATACATATTTGAATATGTTCCAAATAAATACAGCGTGACCGATGAAAATCTGCGTAGTTCAGATGCCATTGAGATCAAGATCGGGCAAGGTACAAAGCCCGGCATGGGAGGGCATCTGCCTGGCGAAAAAGTGACCGCCCAGATCGCCCGGCTGCGAGGCAAAAATCAGGGAGAAGATATCCAAAGCCCAAGCAAATTTCCGGAACTAAATTCCAAAGAAGACCTGAAAAATATGGTAGCTATGCTGCGAAATCGTTCTGACGGCAGGCCTATCGGTATCAAGATCGCTGCCGGAAGGATAGAACGGGATCTGGAGTACTGCGTTTTTGCGGAGCCAGATTTTATCACGATCGATGGCAGAGGCGGCGCTACCGGTTCAAGCCCGCTGTTTTTGCGCGAAGCTACGACAGTACCGACCATTTATGCGCTTTACCGCGCAAGAAAGTATCTGGACTCCGTGCATTCTGACATCTCCCTTGTGATTACTGGCGGGCTGCGTGTGTCCGCGGACGTGGCAAAGGCGCTTGCCATGGGTGCAGATGCCGTTGCCGTAGCGAGTGCCGCACTGATCGCAGCAGCGTGCCAGCAATATAGGATCTGCGGTTCTGGAAATTGTCCGGTAGGCATCGCCACACAGGATCCAAAGCTGAGAGAACGCCTCAAAGTAGAACAATCTGCACAGCGTGTGGCAAATTACCTGAACGTAACGCTGGAAGAGCTAAAGACATTTGCCCGGATTACCGGCCATACAAGCGTACACGATCTTCATGTGGACGACCTGGTTACCATCAGCCGGGAAATCTCTGAATATACAAATATCCGCCATGCATAAATAAAGATTATGTAATAAACCTGCCTGTTCCGCCAAGATACAAGGTAGGTTTATTTATGCTATCTTACGAAAACTGTGATACAACATCGGCACCAGCACAAAAAACAGCGCCAGGTAAACAAACAGCAGCACCACAAAGCTCCCATACACCTTCCCGCCAATCTGAATCAGATACCAATGATCCAAAAACTTATTAATTCGCAGCAGCATATCTGGAAAAAGCTGCATCACTGGCGCAAAGTACGGAATCCTTGCCAAAAACATCGGGATACAGGACATTACAAACGGAACCGCAACGGCTATGACGGCTGACCGGCTTTTTACGGACAGCAGCATCGCAAACGTTAAAATAAACAAATGCCCTGCATAACCGCCGCACATGGAAAACAGCCAGTCCTGCGCATAGGTGATATTATAAATGCTGTCCCAGTTGCCAAACCCGGTCTGTACCATACACCCGGCTCCGCCTGTCCCAAGCGCGCCCAGCACGATGGCAGTAAACGCAAGCATCACGCTCCAGTAAACGGCAGTCACCGTCAAAAAGCCTGCCGCGGCTTTAGCTGCCACCGCCCGGCTGCGTCCCAGACAGGAAGCAAAAAACACGTCGTCTGTTTTCATATGAAATTCATCGGGAAAAATACCAGACACAAAAAAACCAAGTATCACGATTGTAAGGATCATCAGAGTCGGCAAATACTGGGAATCCAAAAGAGCCTTCCATCCGTCGGCATATTCATAAAAAAGCGGTGTCTTTAGGCTTTCATACCGCCTTAACAAAAATGCCTTTTTTTGATCCGTCAGGCTTTGGTTTTGCGAAGATCCAAGCATTTCTTTCAGCATCAGAATCCGCGTCTCATACAGCCTGGCGGCAAGTCCCGGGGATATATGTCCTGCCAGGTAATAGTCATACTGCCCCTGTTTCGAACATCCTTCGTTTATCATATCTTCCAGGTCTGAAAGCCCCTGTTTTTTCACAAACGCCTCATCCTGATGGCAGGATGCAGCGTTGATTTTCCTTATTTCAACGATTGTCCGCCTCAGCACTTCGCCTGTCACACTGCCTTCCCACTCCTTTTTCTCTGCTTTCAGACGGCGGGCTGCCGCTGCCCCATACACCACAGTGCCGCCTTCCTCATAATACCGTACCTCTCGTATCGTCAAAAAGCCCGTCATGCACACAATCCCCGCCAGCAAAAAAAGTGCCGTCCGGTTCATCTGTTTTGCAAAGATTTTTTTCAGTTCAAACCATACCAGAATCATCCCTGTCCCAACTTCCTTTCCCATTTCGCTATACCTTTGCCGTTGCTCTTTCTCTGTGCAGAACTCTAACTTCTGTCTGGTTGGAGCTCTAAACACCGGCTGCAACTATGAACTGCCCGATACACCGCTCCCGCCAGGCACAGCCCCGCAATTCCAGACAAGCACACCCATACCGGCAGCATAACTGCTGCATAGAGCTGGTCTTGCAGTGTAATCATCCACCATACTGCGCTCCAGACCATACAGCAGGCGGCCGCAGTAACCTCGCTCTGCACATACGGGCTGCAAAGTATCCCAAAGCAGATACACGCCGTAACTGCCATCGGAAATAAAAACTGTATCAGTATTTCCGTAAACGTAAGATAAAGCTGCCCATGCAGCACCATACAGAATACGGCAAGCAAAATCAGATCCACGATCCCAAACAGGAGGATGCGCGCCGCATAAATCTGCCTGAGGGAATAAAACGCCGCCGTTTCCACCTCCATACAATGGCATGTCCTGTTTTTCCACAATTCAGGAATAGCAAGGACGATAAATAAAACGGCTGTGATCCCCATGCTCCTGCGAATATAGTACAATTCTTCCATATAAGACAGCAGGCTGCCAAAACCCGTCAGCAGCAAGATCTGGCACAGCCACCACCTTTTTCGCACAATGCAAAACTGCGACCAGAGGAATTCCGTATAGGAAAGCATTTTTTCACATTCCTTTTCATAAAACAGCTTTTTCGACTTTAGAATCGTGTCCATTACTGCTTCTTCCTTTACTTCTGCCTGGTACTGCTGCCCGTATGCATGTAACTTTTTTTCCACATCCATAAAACCACTCCTCTAAATTTTTTTCAAACATATGCTTCCAAATATATTTACTTTCCTTATTTCCTTGCCATCCGTCACATCTCACCCTCAAACAGCGCTTTCAACTGTTTTTTAGCCTGCCGCAGCCTGTATTTTACCAGCGGCAAACCGATATTCAGCACATCTGCAATCTCCGACAGCTTAAGCTGCTGAAAATAATACAGGATCACTACCTCCCGGAATTCATCAGGAAGCGTCTCAAGCGCCGCTGCCATATCCATCTGGCTTAACACGCCGTCCTCAAAAGGATCTGCCGCCCCAGCTTTTTCTTCCAGCCCTTCTTGATCCATCACAGCTTCTTTTTTCTTTTTATAATAATTTTTACACAGGTTGCCGGCAATTGTATATAAGTAGTTTTTCGTCTTTCCCCGGTACCGGTACCCGGACAGATTTTCAAAAAAACGCAAAAACGTCTCCTGCGTCAAATCCATAGCATATTCGCTGTCAAAGCAGTGATATCCGCAATATTTTAATATCTCCCCATAATATTTATGGACAAACTGGCCAAAAGCGTCTTCATCGCCTTGCTTCATCTTCAAAAGCAGTAAAAAATCGGTGTCCACAAATGCCTCCTTCAACTGGTTTCCTTATTAAGTATAACAACCATGCCGTCCAAAAAGACAGTCCATACGAAAAAAATGACAAATGAAAAACCGCCTGCCCTTATGAAAAGAACAAGCGGCACGCACTATTTTACATGCTGGTGTGTAAACAAGTGCTCCTGGCAATATTCATAATTTCCCGCACATTTCGAACAGAACCGAAACTCAAGCGAAGGGTCGTCTAACTCCGTCCTGCCGCAGATGGCGCACTTATGCTTTGTAATTCCCGCATTTTTCGGACGGCTGACTGCCTGGCGGTATGCCCTCCTCCTGTGGACTTCTTTTGGCGAGTACCGGTACAAATCCCGCGTGGACAAAAAGAAAATGACAAAATTTAACAGGGACATAATCATAACGATCCTCTGCGGCCATGCGCTCTGTACCAGGTCAATCAGCATCAGCACCGCATATACATATGCCATCCATTTCATTTTAATCGGTATAATAAAGTACAGCATTACCTGCATATTCGGGTAGCATACGGCAAACGCAAGGAAAATAGACATGCAGATATAATACGTACTGACCTGCATCCCGACAATGGCGCCGGTAATCCCTGCATTTCCATACAGCCATGTCATAACCAGCCATGTAAGAACCGCACCGATCACGGTATACAAAATGCCGCCGAAAATATAAACATTATACCGAAACACGCCCCAGGTACGCTCCAGGTTCATGCCAAGCTGGTAATAAAACAACAGCATAATCGCATAAAATAAAACATTTTGCATGGACGGCGGGATCAGCACCCAGGTAACCAGCCGCCAGACCTGCCCGTGAAAAACCTGATACGGATCCAGTGTCAGATAATTCAGCATTCCCGGTGCAAGCCTGCCCAATACATACCCTGCCACATACCCAAAAATCAGATACATCGTCAGGTTGGACACCGCGTATTTTGAAAACTTACGCTCCAGTTTGTTCATAAAGTTCATCAGGACCTCCATTTGGCCGCTTTTCCTTTGTACTGCGCCTTCGCAATACACTTTACGGCAATGTATTTTCTTCCTCTTTAAAGAATTATATAAATACAGGCATATTTTGTCAATCAAACGGATGCTTCTTTCGTAAAATTTATAAAAAATTCATATCTGCAAGATGAAATTCTGTTTGCCAGGCAAGCTTTTTGGCAAACGGATATCCCGGCACGCAGTTTTTACCGCGGCACGTTTAAATATTCCTGCATCATCGCATCTGTAACAGCCGTATTTTCCCATGGCATCACTTTCGACGGATACCTGTGCGCATACGCCTGGCAGGAAACTTCACCGCCATTGCCCGCACCGCATTCTTCTGCCTCCACGCATCCGCCTGCCGGCTGCTCCATCCGTCCTTCTCCCATATCCTCTGTGCTGCCCGCATACGCCGCATCCGGCATACTGTCCTGGCTGCCCATACAACAGCCTTCTGGCACAGCTTCCTGCATCGATCCAATGCCTGCGGCGACTCCCTCCTGCTTTTGCACCTCCTCCTGCACCGTGTGCATCCGCATTGCACTTCTTCCCATGCTGGCGCCATACATCGGCATTGCTTCATTCCCCATCGTACCGTCAGGCATCCGTGCTGCCTCATTCCCCATCGTACCGTCAGGCATCCGTGCTGCCTCATTCCCCATCGCCCCGTTTCCTGCTATCCCATCAGGCATCGGCATCATCCTGTTCCCCATCGTGCCATCAGGCATCGTCCCGTTTCCTGCTATCTCATCAGGCATCGGCATCATCCTGTTCCCCATTGTGCCATCAGGCATTGGCATCGTTCTGTTTCCCATTATCCCGCCAGGTGCCGGCGCTGCTTCATTTCCCATTGTCCAGCCTGGCATCGGGGCTGTTCCATTCCTTGAGGTATTTCTGTTCTGCACTGGCGTTGTCCAGTCATCAGGGGCATCCTCATCCATAGGCGCCGGAAAATTCCCCGGATAGCCCTGGTTGATCGGCACTGGCACTGGCGCTGGCGCCGGAAACCCCTGGTTTATCGGCATCGGCGCTGGCGCCGGAAACCCCTGGTTTATCGGCATCGGCGCTGGCACTGGAAACCCCTGGTTCATCGGCATCGGCGCTGGCACAGGATCATCCTGGTTCATCGGCATCGGCGCTGGCGCCGGAAACCCCTGGTTCATCGGTGCTGGAAAGCTCCCCGCGGCATTTCCCGCCCCGCCTGTCTGCGTGCGCGGCGTCATGACAGGCACACAGATCTCATCTCCGATTTGCAGGTTGTAAATATCTACATACGGATTTGCGTACATAATCCTTGATATCGGGACTCCATGCATTTTTCCGATTTTATAAAGTGTTTCGCCTGCCTTTACGATATGCAGGATCCCCCGGCACTGCATCTTGTCATCATTCCTTCCAAGAAAATTGTCCATGTTTATCATACCTCATCTGCTTCTTCTTATACCAATGTATTCTGTTTCTCAAAAAATGTACGCCAATCATAACCAAAATCATAAAAAGATTATGAATTCGAAAAAATAGAATTGTCTTTTTGGACTCATTGTCGTATAATGTAGAATGTTTTCAGAAACAAATCATATTTTAATAAGAAGAGATAGTAACTTTTTCCATATCTAAACAAGGCCGTTTTTCCTATTTTGGCCAAATATAAGAGGAATGGGTGAGAATATGAGTAAAAAAGCATTATACAAGCTAGGGATCGATATTGGGTCCACAACAGTAAAAATCGCAGTCTTAGATCCGTCTGACAGCCTTTTGTATGCACAGTACGAACGGCACTACGCAAATATACGGGAGACTTTGAGCAGCCTGATCAAACAAGCCGCAGACAAACTGGGCAGTGTAGACGTCGCCCCGATGATTACCGGCTCCGGCGGGCTTACGCTTGCAAAGCATCTTGGAATTCCGTTTGTCCAGGAGGTCATTTGCGTTGCCTCCGCGTTGGAGCATACGGCGCCGCAGACGGATGTCGCGATCGAACTGGGCGGCGAGGATGCCAAAATCATCTATTTCCAGGACGGAAATGTAGAACAGCGCATGAACGGGATTTGCGCCGGGGGGACTGGTTCTTTTATCGACCAGATGGCTTCTCTGATCCAAACCGATGCTACAGGCTTAAATGCATATGCAAAAAATTATCAGGAAATCTATCCGATCGCAGCGCGGTGCGGCGTATTTGCCAAGACCGACATCCAGCCTTTAATCAACGAAGGCGCTACAAAGGAAGACCTGTCCGCTTCGATCTTCCAGGCAGTCGTAAACCAGACGATCAGCGGCCTTGCCTGCGGAAAACCAATCCGGGGGCATGTGGCGTTTTTAGGCGGCCCGCTGCACTTTTTATCCGAGCTGCGCGCTGCTTTTATCCGTACGTTAAAGCTGGATGACGCACATGCCATACTGCCGGAAAATTCCCATCTGTTTGCAGCGATCGGCGCTGCCTTAAACTACAAAAAAGAAACTGTTCTGCCGCTTTCTTCCATACTGGCAAAGCTTGCATCCAAGATCCATATGGAATTTGAAGTCGAACGGCTGGAGCCGTTGTTCGCATCTCAAAAAGATTATGATGCCTTTACAAAAAGCCATGAAAACAGCCGGGTCACTACCCGCAGCCTCGCGGATTACGAAGGAGACTGCTACCTGGGCATCGACGCAGGTTCTACAACGACCAAAACCGCGCTGATCGGCGAGGATGGTTCCTTGCTGTATTCGTTTTATTCCAACAACAACGGAAGCCCGTTAACCGCATGTATCCGCTCGATCCAGGAGATTTACAAAACGCTCCCGAAAAAGGCACGTATTGTCCACGCGTGCTCTACGGGATACGGCGAAGCGCTGATCAAAGCTGCCCTGATGCTTGATGAAGGGGAAGTGGAGACAGTCTCGCATTATTATGCGGCGGCATTTTTCGACCCTGACGTAGACTGTATCCTAGATATCGGCGGGCAGGATATGAAATGCATTAAAATCAAAAACAAGACGGTAGACAGCGTACAGCTAAACGAGGCATGTTCCTCCGGCTGCGGCTCTTTTATCGAGACGTTTGCAAAATCACTGAACTTTTCCGTCCAGGACTTTGCAAAGGAGGCTTTGTTTGCCAGCCACCCGATCGACCTGGGTACCCGCTGTACCGTATTTATGAACTCCAAAGTGAAGCAGGCGCAAAAAGAAGGCGCGTCTGTGGCGGATATTTCCGCCGGGCTTGCCTATTCAGTCATTAAAAATGCCCTGTTTAAAGTGATCAAGCTTACAGACGCCGCACAGCTTGGAAAGAAAGTCGTTGTGCAGGGCGGTACCTTTTACAACGATGCTGTCCTGCGCAGCTTTGAAAAAATCTCCGGCGTCCATGCAGTCCGTCCAGATATCGCCGGAATCATGGGTGCCTTTGGCGCAGCGTTAATCGCCAGGGAGCGCCATGAAAAGGGGAAAGGCTCCTCCATGCTTTCGATCGAAGAGATCAACGCCCTGACTTTTGAAACAAAGCTTGCCAGGTGCCAGCACTGTACCAACCACTGCCTGCTGACGATCAACCAATTTCCGGGAAACCGGCGCTATATTACCGGAAACCGCTGCGAACGCGGGCTTGGCGAAGAAAAAAACAAGGAACAGATCCCAAACCTGTATGAATATAAAAACAAACGTATCTTTGACTACAAGCCGCTTTCAAAAGAAAAGGCTGTGCGCGGGACGGTCGGTATTCCAAGAGTTTTGAATATTTATGAGAATTACCCGTTCTGGGCGGTATTTTTCAAAAAACTGCATTACCGGGTTATTTTATCTCCCCCGTCTTCGCGGAAAATTTATGAGCAGGGGATCGACAGCATTCCAAGCGAATCCGAATGCTACCCGGCAAAGCTGGCGCACGGGCATGTCGCATGGCTGATCCGACAAAAGCCGGATTTTATTTTCTATCCATGCATACCGTTTGAGCGGGATGAATTTCCGGACGCAAACAACCACTACAACTGCCCGATCGTAACCTCTTACGCAGAAAATATAAAAAACAACGTTGACGAGATTTCCAGCGGCAATATGGCGTTTTTCAACCCGTTTTTATCCTTCCGGGATCTAAAAATGGTACAAAGCACTTTGAAAAAAGCGTTCTGCCCGCGTTTTCAAATACCGGAAAAAGAGCTGGAAAAAGCTGTGGAAGCAGGCTGGAAGGAGCTGCTGCGCGCCCGTGCGGATATGCAAAGGCAGGGCGAGCTTGTACTTGCCTGGATGGAAGAAACCGGAAGGCGGGGCATTGTACTTGCAGGGCGCCCATACCACGTCGACCCGGAAATCAACCATGGCATCCCGGAGCTTATTAACTCCTACGGCATCGCTGTATTGACGGAGGACTCCATTTCGCACCTGGACAGCGTAGAGCGCCCGCTGATCGTGATGGACCAGTGGATGTACCATTCCCGCCTGTACGCAGCGGCAAATTATGTAAAACGACAGGAAAACTTAGACCTGATCCAGCTCAATTCGTTTGGCTGCGGGCTGGATGCGATCACGACTGACTGTGTCAGTGATATTTTAACCAAATCCGGCAAGATTTATACGTGTTTAAAAATCGATGAAGTCAACAACTTAGGCGCCGCCAGAATCCGGATCCGCTCGCTGCTTGCAGCCATCCGCGTCCGTGAAAATCATCCAAAAAAGCGCCGCGTGGCAAAATCAAGTTATAAACGCACGATATTTACAGAAGAAATGCGCAAAACCTATACGATTTTATGCCCGCAAATGTCGCCGATCCACTTTGAGCTGTTAGAGCCTGCTTTCCAAAACGCCGGATACCATCTGGTCGTCTTGGGCAACGACAACCGAAACGCAGTCAATGTCGGCTTGAAATATGTCAATAACGACGCCTGCTACCCTTCCCTGATGGTCGTCGGGCAGATTATGGACGCTGTCACCTCTGGTGCCTATGATATGAACAAAACTGCCATCCTGATCTCACAGACCGGGGGAGGCTGCCGCGCGTCCAACTATATCGGCTTTATCCGGCGCGCGCTGGAACGCACCGGTTACGGGCATGTGCCGGTAATCTCTATCAACTTAAGCGGGCTGGAAAAAAATCCGGGATTTACGCTGACCCCGCAGCTTTTGCAGCGCGGCATGTATGCCGTCGTATTCGGCGATATCTTTATGCGCTGCCTGTACGCCACAAGGCCATACGAAGCAGTCAAGGGCTCCACCGACGAGCTGCATGAAAAATGGAAAAAACGTGTCATAAAATTTATCACAGCACCCGGACAATATTTGTCCCACCGCAAATACAAAAAGCTTTGCCGCCAGATCATCCGCGACTTTGACAGCCTGCCAAGGCTTTCTGTAAAAAAGCCGCGCGTAGGCATTGTCGGCGAGATTTTAGTCAAATTCCTGCCTGCCGCAAACAACTATCTGGTAGAACTGCTGGAAGCAGAAGGCGCGGAAGCGGTTGTGCCGGACTTAATGGACTTTTTGCTCTATACGTTTTACAACCAGAACTTTAAAGCAGAAATGCTTGGCAAGCCTAAAAAAGACGTCCGCATGGCGCACCTGGGCATCCACCTGCTGGAATGGCTGCGCAATACGGCAAGGATTGAATTTAAGAAAAGCAAGCATTTCACCCCGCCTGTGCGTATCGAAAAGCTGGCAGAATACGCCGCCCCGATCGTATCTGAAGGCAACCAGACCGGCGAGGGCTGGTTTTTAACCGGAGAGATGTTAGAACTGATCCACACAGGCACAAACAATATCGTATGCACCCAGCCGTTCGGCTGCCTGCCGAACCATATCGTAGGCAAAGGCGTCATCAAAGAGCTGCGCCACCGCTACCCGCTGTCCAATATCGTCGCCATCGACTATGACCCAGGAGCCAGCGAGGTCAACCAGCTCAACCGAATCAAGCTGATGCTGTCTACGGCACAGAAAAACCTGGCAAAGGAAACGGAAAAAAGACAGTGAAAACTTCTTAAAAAGCAGCATGTCTCTATGCTTATGGACAGAAAAAGATTCTTCCGGGACAGACCTTTAGGAATGTCCTGGAAGAATCGATACGATTTACAGAAATGCATCATAATATCTGATAAGCAGTTCATCTGTAGTATGATATGCATTTTCACCTAAAAAGTAATCTTGTAGTTCCTCTATACAAAAATCCAATTCCTGTTTTCTGTGCTCATTTTTGGGATCTGTTTTTATCAGTTCTAAAAATTCAATCGCTTTGTTACAAAAGCCGATTTTTTTTTGTTCATCACCTTTGTTTTTCCATCTGATCGCCCGATGAACTTCACTCCCTATATTTGCGATCTGCATCCCGATTGGCATTGCAAACCAGCTTACCGACTGATCCATCGCTCAACCACCTCCTTTATTTTTTCTCTCGCTTCTGGGTCAGCAACTCCCCTGCCTGCCCGCGGATACCCGGCTTCTCTGTTCCGAGGTGGATTAATCATCGAATCAAACTCTATTTCCCCATCATAATAAATATTAATTCCATACAAATCCTGTTGTTTCGAGCCATTTTCCAAAAGCATCTGCTCAAGATCTGAATGCAGTTCTCCATTTACCGCAAGTACCAATCTATCAATGTCTGCAACGGCTTTCATCATTTCCATATCCGAAAAAAAAGTTTTCTTTTCGATCTGGCTCAATTCGCTGATTTTTACTACCCTGTCCAAAATTAACATGTCATTCCTCCCATCATTCTTTTTCTTAAAGTATATCACCCATCCATCGCAGCCGCAACCATTACACAACAACCCGTTCCAGCCTGGCTCCCATCCGGCTTAAAATCTCATTCGTAATCGTCCCTGCCTGCGCTGCAAGGTCACAGACAGAGATCTCCAGTTCTCCACAGCGTCCGATCAGCACCGCCTCGTCCCCAGCCTGCACATGCGGGATGCCGCTGACGTCTACCGTCGTCTGGTCCATACAGACCCGCCCGATCACCGGCGCCCGGTATCCGTGGATCAGCACGCTGCCGACGCCTTCGGAAAGCGTACGCGGCAGCCCGTCCGCATATCCGACCGTCAGCGTTGCGATCTTCATGTCCTGCTTTGCCGTAAACCGGATCCCATAGCCCGCAGATTCTCCCCGGTACAGCATTTTTACGGTAGCAACGCGCGCCTTCATAGAAAGTACCGGCTGTAACAGGTTCTGCCAGCCCGCCGTATCCTCGCTGGTACTCAGCACTCCATATAACGCAATGCCGACCCTCGCATAATCCCCTGCCAGCTCTGGATAGTTTAAGACGCCATAGCTCGCCTGCATATGAATACAAGGACACGGATACCCGCGCTGCTCAAGCTGAGCGACCAGACGGTAAAATGCCTGCGCCTGCGCGTCTGTATAGCTGCGCCCGTCCGCTGTCATCGAATCTGATACACATAAATGCGTATACAGCCCATCCACCGCAAGATGCTCCATCTCATAAATATCCGCCACCTGTTCCAAACGGTCACTGCGCACACCCAGACGGTGCATCCCTGTATCAATCCCAATGTGTACATGAAGCGTCCTGCCATACGCATCCAACTGTATCGCATAGGCATGGTCAACCACCGTCTGTGTCAGGCAGTATTTTTCTAACAGCGCAAACTGCTGCGGATGGGTATACCCAAGCACCAGGATCATCCCCTGGATCCCCTTTTTGCGAAGCTGCACGCCCTCCTTTGCGCACGCCACACAAAAAGCATCCACGCCTGCATCCTGTAAAATCTTTGCCACCAGGACAGCACTATGTCCATAAGCATCCGCCTTAACAGCCGGCATCAGCCTGCAAGAATCCGGCAGCCTTTCCCGCAATGCAACCACATTGTGATACAGTGCGCTGCGGTCTAATTCCAGCCAGGCACGCCCGCACCTGTATCCTGTTCCCGCAGCAGGCTCCTGCACCATGCCGCTTTCGCCCAGTGCTTTGTCCTGCCGCCTGTCCCTTGCTTGCCGGAAACCGTCCGCTCTGCTGCCCGTCCTCTGGCTACCGATCCTGCCTCGCCTGCAATGTTTCAAAATAACCGCAAATAAAAAGGATACTGCCGCAGACAGCAGCAAAACCACGATATAATGCACCATGCTGTGGTCTGTCAAAACCTCCAATTTTAAAACCTTTGCAGCTCCTCGCACAACAACGATCACTGCCGGATGCAGGACATAGATCCAAGTCGACACTGTAACCGCATAGCTGAGCATCCTTTTTCTGCCTGGTTCTTTTCGCACAGTACTGATATCTTTTTGAATACCACACCCCATTTCCAGCAGTATCTTATACAAAAAGAACATCACCACCGGCAGCAGCGCATACATGCTGTCATGCCTTTGCAGTTCGAAATACCGAAGCAGAAACGCTTCTTCACTCATCGCAACAAACGATATGCAAAGCCCTGCCCATAAAATACGCGTATCTTTCAGCTTGCTCTTTCCCGCCTGTGCGCCAAGCAGCAGAAACAGCGGAGCCATAAATATGCCGTTGCGTGTATACGAAAAAACGGAAAAACACGCTTCATAAAAACCTGCGGCGACAGGCACCTGCTGTGCCAGCCCATAGTAACTGTCTCCAAACAGCCCGATTCCATAAAGGACCGCTGCCAGAATCAGCATTTGCTTTTCCTTCAAACACTTGCCCATCCCGTACACAAGCAAAACCCCTGCCATACATGCCGGAAAATACCACAGATGGTAAAAAGTGCCGTCAAATACAAGCATACGAAATACATCTGCGGCAGAAACCTCTTGATAATGCCCGGCGTAAATGCCAACTGGCAAATACAAAAGAACCGAAATCCCATACAACGCTGCTATTTTTTTCACATATTGAAACACACGCCTTTTTCCTGTATCCAACTGCCCTGCCGCAACAAACTGCCCGGTCACCATGAAAAAGAACGGGACTGCAATCCTCGCCAGCACCCTGGCCAGAAAAAAATCTGCATCCTCGCTGAAATCTGTAAGCGGCGACGTATGGATCGCCACGACAAGCGCCGCAGCAACCAGCCGAAACCAGTCCAGGCTGTCATATCGCTTTTTCCTTTTTATCCCATACTTTTCCATATCCGTTCTCCTCCTGCATTTCTCCTGCTTCCAGAGCCAGCGCAATGATCCTGTCCAGAATCTCCCCAAATGAATACCCCGCCGCCTGCATCATACCAGGATAACGGCTGTGCTCCGTAAATCCAGGAATCGTATTGACTTCGTTAAACACAATCCCGCCTTCCGGCGTTAAAAAACAATCCACCCGCGCAAACCCGCTGCATCCAAGCGCCCTGTAAATTATCTTTGCCGTCTGTTTGACCTGCTCCTGCTGCTCAGGACGAATCCTTGCCGGCACATGGATCGCAGAAGTTTTTAACGTATATTTTTCCGTAAAATCAAAAAATCCTCCTGAAAGCTCGATCTCATCAACTTCCCCTGTCAGAAGCTCCTTATTTCCAAGCACCGCGCATCCTACCTCAAATCCATCGATCGCTTCCTCCACAATCACTTCTTTGTCATACGAAAGCGCAAGCATAATAGCATTATGCAGGTTTTCCGGCGTACTGACCCTGGAAATCCCATACGACGATCCTGCCTTTACCGGCTTGATAAACAGCGGATACCCAATTCCTGCCGCAAACTCCTGTACCGCTTTCAAATCCTCCCCTGCCTTTAATACAAACGCCCGCGGCACACGTACGCCTGCCGCTTCCACTAGACGATGCGCGCGGTCCTTGTCCATGCAAAGCGCCGAAGCAAGCACGCCGCACCCTGCCAATGGAATCCCAGCCAGCGCAGCCGCACCCTGTACTGTCCCATCTTCCCCGTTTTTTCCATGCAGCACCGGAAATACCAGGTCAATCGGCAGCCTGCGCACCCCGGCACGTTCAAACAACAGCAGACAACGCTCACTCCGGTTTGGTGAAAGAACTGCCGGAATACAATCCTTTTCCTGCTGCCACGTATCCGCCTGGATCTGCGCCAGGCTTCCGGTAAAATAAAACCAGTCCCCCTCCTTCGTAATGCCGACCGGAACCGGCTCGTACTTTTGCACATCCAGATTTTTCAGCACCGCACTGGCGGATTGTAAGGATACACCGTATTCAGACGAGCATCCTCCAAAAAAAACTGCGATTCTCAACCTTTTAACATCCAACTTTTTCTCGTTCGTTTGCATATGATACTTCCTTTCTTTGATCGATCGGCTATCGCCGCAGATGATTCCTGCTTCCTGTTTTCCCGGATTTTCCGGCATCCTCATCTTTTGTTTCTTTAAATTATCCTTTGGTATCCTTTTATATTTCTTGTTTCCTGTTTCCTGTTTCTTCTTTCTTCTTTCTTCTTTCTTTTTTCTTCTATATTACTCTTTGTATTATCTGTATCGTGTGTATTAAATGTACTAATACAGAATACTATATTCTTTTTGATTTGTCAATGCAGAAGATTTTAAGAATTTCTTAATATTTCACATATTTATTTATACAAAATTATGTAGAAAGCAAAGGTTCCGTTCCGCCTGACAGACAGAATTGAGCCTTGCATCCCTTCGAACGTCCGCTTCTAGTGCATAAAAAAGCCGGATATGATACTATTTCATATCCAGCCTTTCATTATATTTTCTTGTCCTGAAAAATCATTGACATACAATACATATCTTTCATTCCTTGTATATAAGCCAATCTATCTCTTCTTGCTGACGTTGCATTTACAGCTTCTAAATAATGTTTCAGTTCTTCTGTTTGTTCCTCCATTAATTTATTGCTTAACTTTTCATAGATGAACTCTTCCTCTTTCAGCAAACGTTTGTACTCCTCATCTTTTTGATAAATTTCACCCAACTTTTCTATCACACATTCACTTACAAGCTGTTCCACATTGTAACTTCCCATATAGATTTCTCCTCTCCCATTGATATTTCCTACTATAGCGTATTACGATATTTAACGCAACAATATTTATCGTTACAATATTTATCATAACAAAAATATACGTTCTGCAAAATTTCGTTCCGTTAGGAGATAATAGGGATAGAAAGAAGGTAATAAAAATGATCGATTACTCACCGCTTTGGAAGACTATGAAAGAAAAACAAATCTCCCAATATTACTTGATTCAACATGGAATTGCCAGTAAAACAATTTACAATATGAAAAGAAATTGTCATATTTCTACTTCTACTGTAGAAAAGCTGTGCCGGCTGATTGCCTGTACGCCGAATGAGATTATGAGATTTATAGATGACCCAAAATGTATCCATTAACACCGCAGATTAGAACAAAATGAATCATCTATGATTCTAATAAATAGCAGAAAAAAACTGGACATGAAGCTATTTCATATCCAGCTTATATCTCAACTTAATTTATTGCCCATTCCCCATAATTACTGATCGCAGAAGTTCTGGCCAACGCGTTAAAACCTCCCTTCCTACAATAATCTCATCCACCACACCGCTGTTCATTGCATCTACTAAACGGCATAAATATGATTTTCCCTGCTCCCACCAAGTCCTGTAAGCATCTATAAACAAAACATGGTAAACCTTATAACCAGTTCGGTCAAATAACTCTTTCAACTCGTAGCCATCTAATTGTGTCTCGTATATTCCGTCTGCTACTCTGCTTCCAAACGTAGTCGCATAATAGTATTCCTTTATTTCCCAAATAATTTTAGGATTCTCTATATTAGGATATGCTCCGTCATATCTACGTGAAGATGCTCCAATCAAATGCCTTTGATCATCCCATATGTAAGCTAATCCATGTGGATCATCATCGAACCCAGCTTGATCTTTTAAACCTGTCAATTCACGAATCGTCTTCTCTGTGATGATATTAATGATGGATGTAAAAAATGCAATTTGCTTCTTATCCCCTTTTTGCTTGTTAAATGGTAATTTACAAAAATAATTTCCAATTCGATGCAGTTGTTCCCACTTTCTATATTCGTCACTGGCAGCATTTGCATCCATGAACATTGACTCTGCAAATTGATTCAATAAATCCGCCCTCGAATGTGCATATATAAGAACCTGCTCAAATACAGCATCAGAAATGTTAACCTGATATTTCTGACATAATTTCCACATTTCTTCTTTGGAATAATATTTCACCAGGCTATGTCTTCTATCTGTATATCCCAGTTTTTCAGATACAAATTTAATAACCGCCCAAAAAGAAGCATCCATATTGCGAAATTCATGAAATGGCTTCATTTCGTTCTACCTCCTCAAATAACTGTGAGATCTTTAATTCCAAAGCAACTGACATTTTTTCAATATTTTCCAATGAAACATTTCTTTTTCCTAATTCAATATCACTAATATAAGTTCGATGTAATTCACACATATCTGCAAACTTTTCTTGCGAAATCCCCTTTGATAATCTGATCTTTCTAACTGTCTGACCAAAGCATTTCAATATATTACGTTGCACACCTTGACACCTCCTGCACATTTCGATTATAATGTTATTGTTGACTATGCGTCTACAGACTATAAGTTACAGATTGGAGTGAAAATGGAATGATTCCTGCCCTGTTAAAATGGATCGGTAATAAGCAGCGTTTTGCTGAAACAATCGTATCCTATATGCCAGAATCTTTTCAAAATTATTATGAACCATTTTTAGGAAGCGGCGCTGTCCTAGCTGAGCTACTTCATAAGGATGCAACACAATTATTTCCACATTTTCAACATGCCTATGGTAGCGATATTCTTCCGTTTTTAATCGATATATTCAAAATTACGAAGGAAAATCCAGAAGAACTTATCAAATATTACCAAAAAGAAATTTCAGAATACTACCATAATCCAGAAAGTAAATACAGTGAGATCCAATCACGATTTAATTATAATCACAACGCGTATGATTTTTGCCTGCTATCAAGAACCTGCTATTCTGGCGTCATACGGTTCAGAAAATCCGATGGTTATATGAGTACCCCACGAGGCCCTCACAAGCCAATACAACCTGAAACATTTAAAAAACGTGTAGATCAATGGCATGAATTGCTGCAAAAAACAACTTTCTCCTGTCAAAGTTTTGTAGAATCTATGAATCATCCTGAACATGGAGATGTTGTCTACTGTGACCCTCCCTATACACATTCACAAAGCATTATTTATGGCGCTCAAAATTTTAATATTGAAACCTTATGGGAAAAAATTTCAGAATGCAAAAATAGAGGGGCAAAAATCATACTTTCCATTAATGGAATGCGAAATTCACAAAAAACAGATATATCCGTTACTCCGCCAAAAGGTTTGTTTGAAAGAAAACTGCTAATCAACTGCGGTACATCTATGATCGACCGGCTCCAAAATAACGGGAAAGAAATGATCAATAAAAACGTAGACGACCAACTGCTTCTTACTTGGTAAATGGATGCATACCATAAAAGCTGCAACGCACAAATTGGTTCACACTTACATTCCCTGTCCAGAAAAGAAAGATACAAAAAGAGAAGCCCTGGTATGCGCCAGCAGCTTCCCTTTCTTTTGTCCTATGCGGACACGCTCTAATGCGTCGTACCCATAGACGCAGAGATATCCTCACGGTTTTCCACGACTGCCAGCATAGAAAATTCCAGCCCTTTTGCAATCGACTCCAAAGACATTGCCGGCGTGCCGATCGGTTTGTCTACTGTCTGTCCCATAGCATACGGTACATGGATAAATCCGCCGCGTATGTGCGGATACTTTTTATCGATCAGGTACAGCAGCGAATACATCAGTTCATTGCATACAAATGTGCCCGCCGTATAGGAAACAAATGCCGGAATGCCGTTTTCCCGCATTTTTGCCACCATCGCCTTAACAGGAATCGTTGCAAAGTAAGCAGTCTGCCCATCTTCTTTGATTGCCTTGTCAACCGGCTGCCCGCCTTCGTTATCCTTGATACGTGCATCTTGGAAATTGATCGCCACCTTTTCCACACACATCCCGGAGCGTCCTCCTGCCTGTCCGACACAGACCACGGCATCCGGCTGATGCTCTTTGATCCCGGCTTCCAACACTTCTCCTGCTTTCCCAAATACAGTCGGCACCTCCAGCTTTACCACCTGTGCCCCGCCAATCTCATCCGGCAAAAGCTTTACCGCTTCATACGCAGGATTGACAGATTCCCCGCCAAACGGGTCGAACCCTGTAATCAAAATCTTCATGAAAAATCCTCCTTTTATTTTTTACGAATAGCCTTATTTTTACAGATCCTTTTCTGAATTTTATTGCTATTTTTACTATTTCAACGCTTATTTTCTGGATTTCTTAATCGCTTTGCTGTTCCGAATTTCTTTTTCTGGATTTTACTGCATAATTTTGCTGTTCCAGAT
>CAMWXD010000056.1 GCA_947178105.1 uncultured Eubacterium sp.
AGTTGGAATAAGAATTTATATTATCTTGCTCTTTTTTACAAATGCAGGTACTTCTTGAAACATTTCAATTTTGAATCGGACAGGGAATATAATGAAATCATGTTCCTCCGGGAGATTACCCACACCGTAAATGCCCTCAGTTCCAACTGCCATATCTGTTCAATGATTACATACGCAGAAATGCGTTCATTGAAAGGAGAAACGATTATGGCAAAGGGATCAGTACGGAAGAAAGGTAAAAATGGTACTACCGCTTCTATGTGGGGGACACAAGTGGTAACTTGGTACAGAAAGAATGTGCGGGGACAGAAAGCAAGAGTGAAACGGAAAAGCTGTTAAGGCAGGCAATGGAGGACTACGAGGAAAAGAAGTTCATTACAAAGGCTGACAACATCACGCTTGGGGAGCTGCTCGATATTTGGGCAGAAGAAGAATTAAAGACAGGCACATTGAGCAATGGAACAGTTGGTACTTATCTTCAGGCAATCAACCTTCTTGCCTTATTTAGCAAAAAGCACCTCCAAGATATAATATTTATAATGTGAGCAGAAGTCAATAAATGATTAAAAATAACTCTAAAAGATATTGACAAAAATATACAAACGAAATATTATATCTATAAAAGTTATTGTATATCGTTAATATAACTTTAAATATCAATAATTCATTTTACAATCTAGTGAGATAGTAACTCTTATCTGGCTATAATCAATCCTAAAGGAGAAACAAATGGCACATTACATAGTTTATTGGCCCCAGGATTGGGTGCAGGAGCTGAAAAAAGCAGGAGATAAGGGGCCGATCAAGGTGGTGTTTGGCAGTATCCATGCCCGAATGCCCTCGATTGTCTCTGTTAAAGTCGGCGATGTGGTGTTTCCTGTTACACTGATAAAAAAGAAGCTGTATGCCATGGCAAGACTGCCGGTGACCCACAGGGAGTGTGCCTTTGACTACTGTATGCGGGAACTTGGACGTGAGTATGGTGCACTGACTCCTGAGGGGATTGTTGTAAAGAAGAAGGACACGTTCTACTGGTCGAAGGGTCAAAGCTTTCATTGTGCGGAAGCCATTCCTGCTGGAATGACGCTGATGATCGAGTCCGACAAACCCCATGCAAAGCATCAGGAGCCTTTTAATTGTTGTTCTCAGTGGGCGGTCTGGGGAGAGGACGGCAGCAGCATCGAACCTCGGCTCATTCCCGATGAGGCAATACCTCTTCTGCGTTTCGGTTATCCAAAGAGCAAGGAGAAACCTCTGCGTCTGGATAAAGCCGGAAATGTGCTGTCCATGAGCCTTACTGCTACGCGACACATGTCAGAAGAGACTGCTGAAATCTTTGAAGAACTCTTTTAATTGCCACAATCACAACCGAATAAGTAATATGGCGTCAGAGCGTATAGAAACCAGTCTATGCGCTCTGTTTTTTGATTCTTTTGTTGCAGTGTGACGGGATTTTGGAAAGCATATGGAATATCATTGGCGGGTATGGTAGAATAGAATCATTCATAAAAGCAGGGAGGATACATAAGGGAATAAGAAGAAAAGAGGTGGCAGAATTGAAACGGATTGCAATATGTGATGATGAAATCGGCACCTGTTCTGATCTGGAAAAAATGATCCTGGATTTTGCGTGCCGCCGTGCTTTGCAGATGGAAACGGAAGTATTTTATTCCGGGGAGGCATTTTACCGCTCGATTCAGGAACAATGCCCATTTGACTTATGTTTTTTGGATATCCAGCTTTTGGAGATGGATGGCGTCCAGGTCGGAAAGCAGATCAGGGAGCAGCTTGGAAATGATAAGATCAGTATTGTTTATATTTCATTTAAAGAGACTTATGCCATGAGCCTGTTCCAGGTGCGTCCTCTGGACTTCCTGATCAAGCCGCTCACGAAAGAAAAAGTGTCTGCCACACTGGGGCAGTTTATAAGGCTGAGTGAAAGCAATAAAAATGAGTTTTACTTTCATGCAGGGAAATCAGTCTGTAGGCTGTATCTGGACGAGATACGCTATTTTGCCTGCAATGGCAGGAAGGTTGAAATATATACCAGTTTGGGGCGGAAAGAATTTTATGGCGCTATGCGTGAGGTATGGAAGCAGGTGGAGGGAAAAGGTTTCTGGGTCATACACAAGTCCTATATCATAAACACAGCGTTTGTTTCGTCCTATCATTATGACTCCGTACAGATGACAGACGGTACGCGCCTGCCGATCAGCCAGAAATACCGGAAAGCAATGAAAGACAATTTAATAGAAAGGTATCAAAGGGGGATAAGGTAAGTGTCATTCGTGAAAATTTTTGTTATCCTGCTGGCGGCAGTGCGTATCTGCCTTTATATGCGTTGTCTTTCCTCGTGCATTGGGAAGTGCAGGGCTTCGAAAAAGATCCTGACAGCCGCTTTTGCCGTGCTGTGGATATTTGAGGGGTTTTTCATGAGTATTTCCCATATTGGGCCGGGAATCGTTATGATGGATCTGTTCTTTTTACTGGCGGAAATTCCTTTTTTAACAGCAGTGTCTTTCTGTTTTCAGGGCAGCGCGGCGCGGCGTGTGCTGACGGCGGTTCTCCTTCCCACTTTATACTGGATTGGGAAGTGGAGTATTGCGGCTGTCCTTTTTGGGATACTTGCTGCCAGCCGCCAGTATCTTATTGTGACAGCCGTTTCCGTCAGCCTGTTTTTCGTTTTCGGGATGATTCTGGAAAAAGCAGGGAAATCCCGACAGGAACGGGAGCGTGAGCTGCTGGAGCAGGAGGTTCGTACCTATGAGAATCAGTTTTGCATCATAAGGCAGTCCCAGCATAATATCCGCGCCCTGAAACACGATATGAAGCATCACATAAAAATGCTCACGGATATGGTATCAGGAGGGGAAAACGAGGCGGCGCTTAAGTACCTTGCGTCTATGGGGGCATTTATGGAGAACAGTGAGGAATATGTTGCCACCGGGAACGAAAAGATTGACAGTATCTTGAATTATATGATTTCAAAAGCAAAAGATGCAGGTATTGATGTCTCCTGGAACATCCAGATTCCAGAGCGTTTGGAAATCCCTGTTTTTGACATCAATGTGATCCTGAGCAACTTGTTTGAAAATGCCATGAATGCCCTGGCAGAAGTAACGGAGCCGTCATTCCACATCATGATGAAATATGGCCGGGGCATCCTCTGCATCAGCACACAAAATAATTGTTCCGGGAAAGAGCAGGCATTCGGGGTTTCGAAGGGGCATGGGTTTGGGCTGAAAAATATCGGGAGGATTGCAGAAAAGTATCATGGAAGCCTGACGGCAGCAGTCCGGGATGGAGATTTTCAGGCAAATGTCCTCCTGTATCTGGATGACGCAGATACCGAATGATTGTCTTTTTTTAATATAATGTGGCAGGGAGCCCGGCAGAATATGCCGGGCTTTTTATTTTTTACCCGCAGACGTGTAATTTTTTCAATGTACCATCACTGAGCCAACGATCTGCTATGCTGGAAATGAAAATATTTGTGGATCAGGGAGGGGCATTGATGGAAACAGAAAAGACACGGTATGATTTTGTTGACGGCATCAGGGGAGCCGCCATCGTCAATATGGCAGTCTTCCATTTTTTATATGATGTGTTTATCGTCTATGGGAAGAACCCGCTTTGGTATGGGCTGCCGGCAATCCATATCTGGCAGCAGATGATCTGCCAGACATTTATTTTTATTTCGGGATTTGTATGGCAGTGGGGGATGGAGGGAAATTTATGGCGCGGACTGCGTTTCAATCTGTATGGCTTCCTGATCTCGTTCATCACGTTCACCGTTATCCCATCGGAAGCTATATGGTTTGGAATATTAAATTTTATGGGGTGTGCAGTCCTGCTGATGCTGCCGCTTCGAAAGGCGGTAAAAAAAGTCTCTCCGGCCTGGGGGTTGGGGATCTGTTTTGTGCTGTTTATCCTTTGCAAGCGGATACAGTATGGTTATATCGGGATTGGGAACGGTATGCAGGTTCCGGAAATATTTTATTCCATAAAAATTTTGACACCCTTTGGTTTTCCCTTTCCGGGCTTTCGGTCAAGTGACTATTTTCCTGTCATCCCATGGATGTTCCTGTATTTGTGCGGGTATTTTTTCAATGAAATATTCAAAGAGCATGACACATGGAAAGCCGCAGCCCGGTATAAAGTTCCGGTTTTATCCGCTATTGGGAGCAGGACGATCTGGATTTATCTGCTTCACCAGCCGGTGAGTATGCTCGTATGCAGACTTATATTCAAGATTATGCTTTGATTGCGAATCCATCCACACGCCATTTCCATGGGGAAGCAGAACGATATGGACGATCATTTTGCGTAGCGTTAGGGTTTGGCGGTTGGGATTTGCCGATACAATTATGGAACACAATCATTCCATACAAGTTCATTGCCGCAGAAGCTTGCGGACTAAGTTTTCTGGTTATATTTTTGTGTCCGGTACACATTATGGATTTCACAAATGTTTTCAAGGCTTTTATTGGGTATCAATTTGGCAGCGTGGTCATTTCACATTTGATGATGATACTGATTGTATATTCAATCATAACAGTCGTTTGTCTTTGCTATGCGAACAGGAATTTCAGAAAGCATCAGGCATAAAAGGAAAAGGTGAAAATGTCAGCATATTGGCGATAGGTAGCCAAGCTGAATGGCTTTTGTTACGGCTTCTACTGCCGACGAAACATCTAACTTTTCATAGATGTGCTGCAAATGATTTGAGAGTGTCCGCTCGCTTATATACAGCTTATCAGCGATATATTTTCTTTTTTTGCCGCTGCTGATAAGCTGCAAGATCTTCTTTTCCATGCTTGTTAGATCTTCAATTATGATTCCGCTGCTTTCAGATGGAAAGCAAGTATTTCCGCTGGAAACGCGAAGCAATGAAGATAGTAAGCCGTCGGGGCTGATATTTTTGTTCAGAAAGCCGCTGATACCGATTTTTTTGGCTTCGTGTCTGTACACAGGCAGGTCATATCCTGTAAGGATGATTATTTTTAACATAGGATTTGCTTTCAGCAGGTTTGAAGCTATTTCCAGGCCGTCTGTATCGCTTAAATTGCTGAGGTGAATATCCATCAAAATAATATCTATATTTTTATCACAAACGATTTTTTCTATGCCTTGCATGTCCTGCGTTGCATAGAAATGCTCAATTTCAGCATACTCTTCCAAAGCAACGGAGAGGCTTTTGGCAAAAAGTGTATGGTCATCCACTAACAAAATATTGATAAGAAACATCTCCTTTCATTGGCAATGTGATTTTTATGCAGATGCCGTGCGGCGGGTGACTTGAAATAGCCATCCTGCCGTCCATATTGTTTACTTGCTCGGCAATCGAAGCAATGCCTTTATGCTTCGATTGGTCGATTGCAAGCAGGCTGTCCGGGCTGGCAGTTCCATTGTCGCTGACACATAGCTCGATCGTGCTGTGTTCCTGCGAGAGCCTTACCCACGCTCGATTCCCCTTTGAATGCTTATAGACATTTGTAAGCAGTTCCTTGAGCAGCCGATAGACCAGCACATGGTATGGTTCCACTAAAAACAAGGCGTCGGAGCAGTCGAAGGATACCGCTATATTCCGCTGCGGAAAAGACTGCGAAACAGCTTCCATCAGATTTTGATAATTTTCTCTGGCAGTTAAGTTTCTCAAAATAACAGGGTGGTAGTCCTGCATTTGTTCACGGATATGTGTGTTCAAATGTTCAAGAGTTTCCATAAGAATGTCCTGTATCTCTGGACGATAGGCCTTCGCCATCATATTTTTCATTGAGAGAAGGTCTTGAAGCACATCGTCATGCAGAAAATTTGCAAATTCTGTTTTTAACAGTTCTTCCTGCTGTAGCTGACGCAAAGCGGAATGGTAGTCGCTTTCTTTGATCCTTCTGCTTTTCCCTTGTTTTAAGCTTAGCTCCAATACGATATTGCAGATGTAGATAAAAGAGAAGAATACATTTACGGCAAGAAACAATTCCTCATAACCGCTGCCTGTCAGCAAAATAATTAGTCCGAGTGTCACAAGCGACAGACAGAGAATAAATGCGGACTGTTTTTTGCTAAATACCGTAGAAAGCGGATCCGTGTTGTGTTCTTTCAGCACGATACCGTGAACGCTTAGAAAGAACAAAAGCATAGGCAGGTATGTTCCGAAGTTCGATATATGGTTTTGTATGTTTGCAGTTGCAAAGTAATACACAACGAAAGCGGCAGCAATGATCACGATGGAAAATGAGATACATTTCCGTTCGCTTTTTATCACGAAGGCGATTCGCTTCCGATGATACAGCACAATAAACAGAAAACACAGCCAACTTATGCAAAACTGTATTCCGTATAATAGAGCGAATACCCTGCCTGGGCTGCTTATGCCGGCAAGAGCGCCAATACAGGCGATCAGCATGATCGCATGGATTGGCTTTCGGAATTTGTAGCCGCTTCCCTGAAATAAAAACAGAAGGATAAAGCGGATCGATGCATACCATATGATCGGGCTTAATGCAATAAAGATAAAACTCTCGGCCATGCCTTCCTTACGAGACAAAAGAAGATACCAACTGTCTAAAGCCAACAGGCCGCAAAACAGAGAGATGGCCTTGTTTTCTCTTATGTTGCGGGAACTGATATAGGTAACGTCGATCAGCATGAGTGAAGACAGAAACAATGGAAGGATGCTTTCTATGCCCGTTTGCTGTTCCTTTCTATGCCAGCTTATATAGAGGATAACGAAAACATAGTTCATCCAAAAGATCAGTTTGAGCGCTGTATTTTTCATTGTTTTCTCCGTCCTCCTTTTTCTATTTTTCGATTGAATTTTTATGATTATTTGCACACTGTTTTGCAGCAGGTACGAACGGTAAGAAAATAATATACCAAATATATGAGAGCTGTCAATGCTATGGCAAGGACAACGGGCACATATTGCATCAAAGTGTTTCCGAGCAGGTTTTGCATTAACCCCGTTTTATATACAAGGGTTGCAAAAATGCAGTCTGACATTCCGAGGATAAACGGTATGCTGTAAAAAGTAAATACCTGTTTTCGGATGATGTTCTTAATATGCCGGTTCGTATATCCCATTTTTATCAGGATTTCGTAATCGGATTTCGTATCAGAAACAGCAGACAGATTATTGAAGTACAAAATACTTCCTGTCGCGATAAAAAACAGGACGACAAGAAATCCAATCAGCAGGAAGGTCGGGCTGTTTAAAGAAAACAGTTCCTTTACTCTGTGAGAGTGTCCCTGCAAATAAGGGCTTTGATTCAGCAGATTGCTGATCTGGGCATACAAGGCTTCCTTTTGTTCTATCACTTTTCCGTTTATGCTCAAAATGCGTGTGGCTGGTGCGGCGGATGCTTTGATCTGGCTGTAAATATTGTCGCTGACTATCAGCGTGGCGATACTGTTTGCAAAAGAAAAAGGGTTATCAAGCGTAACGTCTTTTACAGTCACTGGCACGGCATCGCCGCTTATAAGCAGAGGATAAGTGCTGCCGGTTTCGTCGTTGTTATCGCCGCCTGGCTGATACTTAACGAAAATACATTCGGTATCGCTTAATTTTGGAAGGGTAGCTGCTGCATCTTCTTTTCCCTGCGCCTGCAAGAGGGAAAGGTAGTTTGTATAGGAAATACATTCAAATCCGGCTTCCCGCAGGATTTTTTCATTGTCCGCATCGCCTTTTGCAGTACCGGCATGATATTCCATAGGAAGCTGCGAAGCGGATGATGCGACTTTGTAAACATCGGTCTGTGTAAAAGTCACAGCAGCATCGGCAGCGTATTGGCGAACCATTTGTTTCGCAGCCTTTACCTGTGCGTCATCCTCAATCCGAAACTCAATTTCCGACGGAGCAACACGAGATACAGCAGCAATCGGATAATATACAGTTAACGCCATAACACTTGAGACCGATAAGGTGGCCGCAGAAAGCAAAGTAAGCATAATCAAAGTCTTTGCATGAGAGCGGATACGATAAATAAAATTTGGCGTTGTGATTATTTTTGTTTGTGTGTAAAAAGCCCGTTGCTTGCTCTTGCTTTTCTTCATTGCATAAGGCAGAAAAGAGGAAATAAAAAATATTGTGCCGATTACAATAAGCATGGCTGTCAGCATACCAGTAGAATAAAATCCGACGGAAACCCAGATCGATTTTGAACCTCTGAAAATATCCAGGGCAAGCCCGTAGCCGGATAAAGTCATTATGCAGCCAAGCAAGGCAGGCAGTCGGCGGAATTTCATGGATTTTTCTGCTTTCTTTTCAAAACGGATCCAGTCCATCAGGGAGGTTTTGAAAAGGAATCCGGCGTTTGAGGCGCACAGGACAAAAACGACGAATGCAATAAAACAAGCGGTTTTTACAATCGCATGGATTGAGAAAAACGGTATTTGCGAGTTGTCGACGGAAAGCTGCAAAAGAGCCACAATCCCAAGGACAATGGCTTTGTGTGCGGCTGCTCCCAAAAGCACGCCGGCACAAAAAGCACCGCAGCAAACAAATATTTGCTCGAAGGCAAGCAGCGACAATATGGCGGTGTTCCGATAACCAAGCAAAGCGTAAATGCCAAGCTCTTTTGTACGGCGTTTCAGAAAAAACCGATTGGAATATGCCATATAAAACACTACAAATGCCATTAAAAATATCGAAATCACATGGCACATGGACTCTACCCGCCCGTCTGTAGATATTTTCTCAAGCATTACATGATTCATCGAGAATGATGTAAATGCAAAAAAAACAGTAATTACAAGGGACACTGAGGATAAATAAAGGGCATAAAATGAAAAATGAGTGCGCAGGCTTTTATATGCCATAGAAAACGTATGCATTCTTTCGCCTCCTTATCTTTGCGTATCTAATTTAGTGATTTCATTGGTAATGGATTCATAAAAGGCACGCCTGTCGCCGTTTGCACTCCAAAGTTCCTTGGCGATACAGCCATCTTTGAAAATGAAAATGCGGTTTGCAAAGCTTGCTGCATAGGCGTCATGCGTAACCATCAGTATCGTCGTATGCAGTTCTTGATTGGCTTGCTGCAAAGCGTTCAACAATTCTGTAGCGGAACTGGAATCCAAAGCACCCGTTGGCTCATCCGCAAACAAAATACTTGGCTGCTTTACAATGGCTCTCGCTGCCGATGCTCGCTGCCGCTGGCCGCCGGATAATTCACCGGGATATTTGTCAAGCTGCGAGGCAATGCCAAAGCGCTCAGCCAAACGCAGCACCTTGCTTTCGATTTTTTTGGGCGGCAGCTTTAAAAGGGTAAGAGGAACCGATATATTTTCACGGATGGTAAGGCTGTCAAGCAAAAAATACTCTTGAAAAATAAAGCCCAGATGGTCTTTTCGAAAATCGGCGGCACTTGTATGCCCCAGTTTTTTCAGATTTACTCCGCGAATCCAAATATCCCCGCTCGTGGGCGTGTCGATAGTAGAAAGCACATTCAGTAAGGTTGTCTTTCCAGAGCCGGATGCTCCCATAATACCGATAAACTCTCCTTCTGCAACACGAAAAGACACTTTTTGTAAGCTGGGGCGGTTCGCCTTCGCATAGGTCTTGGATACTTCTTTTGCTTCTAATAATGCAGTCATCGTAAACGCTCCTTTTTTGTTTGATGAATACAGCATACACTGGCGGCTTAAAAAATAAATGAGTAAATCAGGCAATTTTGCATTGACGCACCCTTTGCGGCATTTTCAGGCGCTTTTGCGATTGTTGGAGAAAATATGCATTTTTTTTGTGCTGCGATCATATATAAATCGTCCATCTCCACATAATTTTAGAAAAACTTAAAATATTTTTGTATAAATTGAAAAAAACAGCTTGTCAAGTCACCCTGTTTAGTGGTAAATTAGTAGTAGGAAAAAGAAGGGGGTTCATCCGGGATCTGGAAATCCCAAACCAACAAATTTTATCAATAGTTACAGGAGGAAGTAGCAATGCAAACAAGAAATTATAAGTTTTGGTTTTGCACGGGTTCGCAGGACTTATATGGGGACGAGTGCTTAAGCCATGTGGCAGCCCACTCGAAAGAAATGGTAGACTATATGAACAAGTCTGGCATTCTGCCGTTTGAGGTAGTATGGAAACCGACTCTGATTACCAATGAGCTGATCAGAAAGACTTTTAATGAGGCAAATATGGATGACGAATGTGCCGGCGTTATCACCTGGATGCATACGTTCTCTCCGGCAAAATCCTGGATCCTGGGATTGAAGGAGCTGAGAAAGCCGTTATGCCACCTGCATACGCAGTATAACCAGGAGATTCCATACGATACGATCGATATGGATTTCATGAACGAAAACCAGGCGGCGCACGGTGACAGAGAGTACGGGCATATGGTAACACGCATGGGCATTGAACGCAAGATTATTGCCGGATACTGGAAGGACGAAAAGGTAATCGGAAGAATCGCTTCCTGGATGCGTGTTGCATTGGGCGTGATCGAAAGCAGCCATGTACGCGTGATGCGTGTTGCGGATAATATGAGAAATGTAGCGGTTACCGAAGGCGACAAGGTGGAAGCGCAGCTTAAGTTTGGCTGGGAGGTAGACGCTTATCCGGTAAACGAGATTGCACAGTCTGTCGAGGCTGTATCCCAGTCGGATACCAACGCGCTGGTAGACGAATATTATGACACCTATGAGATTTTATTGGAAGGCAGAGATCCTGAAGAGTTCAAAAAGCATGTGGCGGTGCAGGCACAGATCGAGATCGGCTTTGAGCGCTTCCTGGAAGAGAAAAATTATCAGGCGATTGTAACGCATTTCGGCGACCTTGGCTCATTAAAACAGCTTCCGGGGCTTGCAATTCAAAGGCTGATGCAGAAAGGCTACGGATTCGGCGCAGAAGGAGACTGGAAGGTTGCTGCGATGGTTCGTATTATGAAGATCATGACGACCGGCATGAAAGACGCAAAGGGTACTTCTATGATGGAAGATTATACGTATAACCTGGTGCCTGGCAAGGAAGGCATTTTGCAGTCGCATATGCTGGAGGTATGCCCGTCGATCGCAGACGGCAAGGTAAGCATCAAATGCCAGCCGCTGTCCATGGGCGACAGGGAAGATCCGGCACGCCTTGTATTTACGTCCAAAGAAGGGCCTGGCGTAGCAGCGTCTCTGGTAGATCTTGGCGACAGGTTCCGCCTGCTGATCAATGACGTAGAGTGCAAAAAAGTAGAAAAACCGATGCCGCACCTTCCGGTTGGCTCGAATTTCTGGGTACCGAAGCCAGATTTTTATACCGGGCTGGAAGCATGGATACTTGCCGGCGGCGCGCATCATACAGCGTTTACGTACGACCTGACTTCTGAGCAGATCGGCGACTGGGCGTCTATGATGGGAATTGAGCCGGTATATATTACAGACGGCGTAACGATTCCGCAGTTAAAGAGAGACCTGATGCTTGGAAGCGTCGTATACGGCAAATAAATAGCAAGTAAAGCAGAAGCTGCTTACTGATAGAAATAATGATGACAAGGCAAATGGGGGGATACCCTGTAAAATGGAAGGAGAACCAAATTATGAAATTTTTCGTAGACACAGCGATCGTTGAGGAAATCAAAAAGGCAAATGACATGGGCGTAATCTGTGGGGTAACGACAAACCCGTCTTTGATTGCAAAATCAGGAAGAGATTTTGCAGAAGTGATCAAGGAAATTACAGATATCGTAGATGGTGCCATCAGCGGCGAAGTAAAGGCTACGACACAGGATGCAGAAGGTATGATCGCAGAGGGGCGTGAAATTGCAAAGATCCATCCGAATATGGTAGTAAAGATTCCAATGACCGTAGAAGGCTTAAAGGCTGTAAAACAGTTGTCAAAAGAAGGGATCAAGACAAATGTGACGCTGATCTTTAATGCAAACCAGGCATTGCTTGCCGCACGGGCAGGCGCTACGTATGTGTCTCCGTTCTTAGGACGCCTGGATGATATTTCGGTACCTGGCGTTGACCTGATCCGTACGATTGCAGATATTTTTGCACTCCATGATATCGAGACAGAAATTATCGCAGCTTCGATCAGAAATCCGATCCATATTATTGACTGCGCTTTGGCGGGCGCGCATATTGCGACTGTTCCTTACAATGTCATTGAATCGATGACCAAGCATCCTCTGACAGATGCCGGCATTGAAAAATTCATACAGGACAGCTCCAAATAACAGAACAGGCAAAATCATGCAGGAGAGGGGTTTTTGCAGCAAATGCAAAGTCCTGGAGTAACAGAATTCATTGTGTCAGGGCCTGTCAGAAACGTGTTTTCTGGCAGCGCCTTATCTGGGAAAGGATATTACTATGACTGATTTAGAACTTCAGAAAATGGCAGTGGAAGTAAGAAAAGGGATCGTGACAGGTGTCCATGGCGCGAAAGCAGGGCATCCGGGCGGCTCCTTGTCTGCTGCTGATGTATTTACGTATCTGTATTTCGAGGAAATGAATATCGATCCGAAAGAGCCGAAAAAGGAAGGCCGTGACCGGTTTGTACTGTCCAAAGGGCATACGGCTCCTGGATTGTATTCCGTGCTTGCCAACAGAGGATATTTTCCGGTAGAAGACCTGCCGACACTGCGCCACGTAGGCTCTCATTTGCAGGGGCATCCTTGTATCCAGCATACGCCGGGGGTAGACGCTTCCTCAGGCTCGTTGGGGCAGGGGATCTCGGTAGCAGTGGGCATGGCGCTTTCTGCAAAGCTTAGCAATGACAGCTACCGTGTGTATACGCTTCTTGGCGACGGTGAGATTCAGGAAGGGCAGGTATGGGAAGCATCGATGTTTGCAGGGCACCGCAAGCTGGACAATCTGTGCGTGATCGTGGACAACAACGGATTGCAGATTGACGGAAAGATCGATGACGTATGCTCCCCGTATCCGATCGTTGATAAATTTAAGGCTTTCAATTTCCATGTCATTGCGGTAGAAGATGGTAATGATATGGCACAGCTTCGCGCTGCTTTTGAGGAAGCAAAGGCGACAAAGGGACAGCCGACTGCTATTGTCATGAAGACCGTCAAGGGCAAGGGCGTTTCCTTTATGGAAAACCAGGCTGGATGGCATGGCAAGGCTCCAAACGATGAGGAGTATGCAGTTGCGATGGAAGATCTTAAGAAAGCAGGTGAAGCATTATGTCAGAAGTAAAGAAGATTGCGACCAGAGAGAGCTACGGCAACGCTTTGGTAGAACTCGGTAAGGAAGTAGACAACCTCGTAGTATTAGATGCGGATTTGGCTGAGGCGACAAAGACAGGTACATTTAAAAAAGCTTTTCCTGACAGGCATATCGACTGCGGTATTGCAGAATGCAATATGGTCGGCATTGCGGCAGGCATTGCCGCGACCGGAAAGGTGCCGTTTGTAAGCTCCTTTGCAATGTTTGCGGCTGGACGCGCTTTTGAGCAGGTGCGCAATTCTGTCGGATATCCGCACCTGAATGTCAAGATCGGTGCAACCCATGCGGGCATTTCGGTTGGTGAGGACGGCGCAAGCCACCAGTGTAACGAGGATATTGCGCTGATGCGCGTAATCCCTGGAATGGTAGTGATCAATCCTTCGGATGATGTAGAGGCGAAAGCGGCGGTAAAAGCAGCTTATGCACACGAAGGCCCTGTTTATTTAAGATTCGGGCGTCTTGCAGCTCCAGTGATCAACGACCGCCCAGATTACAAATTTGAGATCGGAAAAGGCGTGACGCTGCGCGACGGCAAGGATATCACCTTAGTGGCAACCGGGCTTTGCGTTTCCGGCGCGCTGGAAGCAGCAGAAAAGCTTGCGGCAGACGGCATCGATGCAAGAGTGATTAACATTCATACAATCAAGCCGATCGATGAAGAGCTGATTATCAAAGCAGCAAAAGAAACAGGCGCAATCGTGACAGTGGAAGAGCATTCGATCGTCGGCGGCCTTGGCGGAGCTGTTGCAGAAGTACTGAGCGAAAAGTGCCCGACAAAGATGCTGCGCATCGGCGTAGAAGATACGTTTGGCGAGTCAGGCCCGGCTGTACAGCTTTTGGAAAAATATGGGCTGGATGCGGCTGGTATTTATAAGAAAGTGAAAGAGTTTCATTCATAACAGGAACGATTTGCACAGGCTGTTACATTTGTGACAGCCTTGTGTTTTCCAGTGAAAAACAGTGCATATTTTTGCAGGAAATTATAAATCAGGAGATAGAAAAGATGTTAGAAGAATTAAAAAAACAGGTATATGAAGCAAATATGGAGCTGCCAAAACGCGGCCTTGTTACTTATACATGGGGCAATGTCAGCGGCATTGACCGTAAGAGCGGCTACTTTGTAATCAAGCCAAGCGGAGTGGAGTATGACGAGCTGACGCCGGACGATATGGTTGTTATGGATCTTGACATGAACAAAATTGAAGGAAAGTATAAGCCGTCCTCGGATACTGCCACCCATGCGGAGCTGTATAAAAAATATCCGGAGATCGGCGGCGTCGTACATACCCATTCGACGACGGCAACATCCTGGGCACAGGCAGGCAGAAGCATCCCGCTGTACGGGACAACCCATGCGGATTATTTCCTTGGCTCGATTCCATGCGCAAGAAGCCTGACACCGCAAGAGATCGACGGCGAATACGAGAAAAATACCGGGCTTGTCATTATTGAGACTTTGGAAGAAAACGGGATCAATCCGATGTATACGCCGGGCATCCTCTGCAAAAACCACGGCCCGTTCACCTGGGGCAAGGATGCAGACCAGGCAGTTTATAATGCGGTCGTACTGGAAGAGGTAGCGAAAATGGCGCTGAATACAGAGCTGATTAACCCGAAGGCGGAGCCGGCTCCTGACAGCATCAAGGATAAGCATTTTTACCGCAAACATGGCGCAAACGCTTATTATGGGCAGAACTGACAAAAAGCAGGAATGCTTTATGGGGCAGGGATGACAAATAAACATTGGATGCCAATTATGGGCAGAATCTAAGAAAGGCTGATTTTAAGAATGTATAAAGAATCATTTGGCACAAGCAAACAGGGAGAGGCGGTAACCGTCTATACATTGGAAAACAAAGGCGGAAGGAAAGTACGCGTGACAGATTATGGCGCTACGCTTGTCTCGATTATCGTACCAGACAGGGACGGCAAGATGCAGGATGTGCTGCTTGGCTACGACAATGTGACCGGATATGAGCAAAACACCTGTTATTTTGGGGCAGTGATCGGCAGGAACGGCAACCGCATTGCAAATGCACAGTGTACGATCGATGGCGTCAACTATCAGCTCGACCGCAATGACAACGAGAACAACCTGCATTCCGGCATCAAAGGCATGGATACGATCGTATGGGATGTGAAAGAATATACAGACAACGCGATTACGCTTACTTGCAGAAGCGCTGACAAGGAACAGGGCTTTCCTGGGAATATGGATGTGCGGGTAACGTATGTGCTGACCGAAGACGATGCGCTGGAAATCTGTTATGAGGCGTCCGCCGACAAAGATACGGTGGCAAATTTAACAAACCATGCGTATTTTAATCTGGCAGGGCACGCATCCGGCAGCATATTGGATCAGGAGCTGATGATGCGGGCATCGCATTTTACTCCGGTGATCGATGCCAAGGCAATTCCGACCGGCGAGATTGCCCCGGTAGCTGGAACGCCAATGGACTTTACAACGGCAAAAACGATCGGATGCGAGATCGAGACAGGCGATACTCAGGTCAATTACGGCGGCGGGTTTGACCATAACTTTGTACTGGATAAAGACGAGCAGGGTGCATTTGAGCTGTTTGCCGAAGCTTATGCGCCGGACACCGGCATTGTGATGAAGGCTTATACAGACCTTCCGGGCGTACAGTTTTATTCCGGCAACTTTATTACGCGCCAGGACGGGAAGCAGGGCGCTGTTTATGAGAAAAGGCAGGGATTCTGCCTGGAAACGCAGTATTTTCCAAACGCAGTCAATGAACCGAATTTTGAATCGCCGATTTTAAAAGCAGGCGAAACATACAAGACAAAGACGAGTTATCAGTTTAGCGTAAGATAACATCTTGAAAAGACAAAAGTGCATGTTGTGGGGAAGGGCCATAATGTGCACTTTTTGTGTTATGGAAAATGATAATAATAGGCCTATGAAACTCTTGATATATTGTGCATGACACGTTATGATAGTGATATATGGATGAAAGGAGCGTGATAGTAATGGATGTCATGAAATTAAACGAATGCAAAGAAAAAGTTTATACAATCGAAGATATCTATGCGCTTCCCGATGGAGAACGGGCAGAATTGATCGATGGACAGATTTATTATATGGCTCCGCCAAGCCTGACTCATCAAACATTGCTTATGTCGTTAAGTAAAAAAATAGCAAATTATATTGATCGTAACAAAGGAAAGTGTCATGTAATCCCTGCTCCGTTTGCTGTATTTTTGAATAAAGATGACGATAAAACTTACTTAGAGCCAGACATTGCAGTAGTCTGTGATCCTGAAAAATTAGATGAGAAGGGATGTTATGGTGCGCCGGATTGGATTATAGAGATTGTTTCACCTGGAAATAAGCCAATGGACTATTTTACGAAGCTTTTTAAATATAGAACATCTGGTGTACGTGAATATTGGATTGTTGATCCAATGAAAAGGATGGTTATTGTATATAGGTTTGAAAAAGAAACAATGGAAGAGTATTCTTTTGAAGAGCATGTTCCGGTTGGAATCTATGATAATTTTTCGATTAGTGTAGAATAAATATGACAGCATGGGAGCATTCATGAAAATATATATTAGAGTTTGAGGAGATAGAGAAAATGAAATTAAAGAATATTTTGATTGTTGTGAAAGACATTGAAAAATCAAAACAATTTTATCATGACTTGTTCGGGCTTGATCTGGTACTTGACAATGATGGCAACATGATTTTAACGGAGGGCCTTGTACTCCAGGACGAAAAAGTTTGGAGGAAGTTTTTGGGGAAAGAGATTGTTCAAAAAAGCAATTCCTGCGAACTGTATTTTGAAGAAAAAAATATAGAAGCGTTTATTGAAAATTTGGAAAAAAGATATCCTGACATTCAATATGTGAATCGGCTTATGACGCATAGCTGGGGACAAAAAGTAATTCGTTTTTACGATTTAGACGGTAATATGATTGAGGTAGGGACGCCTGTGTAAGATGAAATACAAGATTAAGAAGGAAAAGCAAAAGTGCATGTTATGGACAGAAGCCATAATGTGCACTTTTTATAATCTGGGGATTTCTTTGCCGGCAGCGCAGGGATTAAAGATAAGAGAAGATGGCTGTTTACGAAAAGAACAGGATTTGTTATTCTGTTATTAAGACAGAAAGGGAAACAGGCGCAGGCTGCTTGTAATTTTTCGATGGAAAGGTGGTATTTATGATAAGTGTATTTTTTGGCCTTGACGAGGATGCCCTGATTGATCCAAACATTGCATTTAAGCATGTTTATCAGGACGAGTGGTTTGAGGATGATTTTGTAAAGGAAATGATTTTGGATATTGACCATTCGCAGGTAATGTCTGCGCAGTGCATTCTAAGCCCAGTCTTTGGCACCATGCCAGTATCGCAGCTATCCGGCGGGGTAAAAACATTGATTATGCTATATAAATTGGATGATTTTGTCGTGGATTTGATTGTGTGCGGAGAAAACTGCTGTAAATGGCTGAGTAAAATTGCGCAGATGAAGGATATTCGGGTTACGTTAAGCGGCTGCGACTTGGAGTTTGAGGATTGTGAGATCAGCGGGATCTGTGAGAATGATGGTTCTGTAATTAGAAACAGGGCGGATTGGGTTTGTAAAATGTGTTTATTGGCTGGTGAGGCAGAGAGATGATTGGAAAATTTCAAATAGTAATACATGACAGCCGTGTACGGTATGAGTTAGAGTTGGAACGGAAGATTACAATTATAAAGGGAAATAGCGGGACAGGAAAGACCACATTGTATGAATTGGTATATGATTTAAAACGGCAAAGGCAGTCTTTTATTAAATGCATTTACGAAAATAGAGTTATGGCATTGACGGAAGAAAACTGGAAAAGCGAAATAACAAAATATGAGAATCGGTTTTTATTCGTAGATGAAGGTTTGCATTTTGTAAGTACATTAGAGTTTGCTGAATATGTCCAAAAAAGCGGTAATTTTTTTGTGATTATTTCAAGAAGCGGAAGGCTTAAGTGGCTGCCTTATTCGGTTAACAGTATTTTTGAGATTACTGGAGAGAAGCGCGGCAGCATCATGTTCAACAGGCTGTTTGCGCGATATGCCGAAAATCATGATTCGAATATCAATCCGGCTTTGGTAATTACGGAAGATGCCAAGTCAGGATATCAAATGATGAACTATATGCTTAAATGCGGTGTTGAACCAGCGAGCGGCAATGGGAATATTAAGAATATGATACACAGTTATTCAGATAGGGGAATTTTGTGCGTGATTGCTGATGGAGCAGCATTTGGGGCTTTTGTTGGGGAAGTGTCCTCTTTGTTAAAACTTAACGGAGGCTATTTATATACTCCAGAATCGTTTGAGTTTATGCTTCTTCATGCAAAAGCGTTTCAGAGATATTTAGGCGAGGAACTGACAGAGACTTATCAATATTGTGATTTTGCTGAATTTTCGAGCTGGGAGAGATATTATACAGATTTGCTGAATCGATTATGCAGCAAATTTCCAATTCAGTCATATTCGAAGCATAAATTGGATGATTTTTTCTATGAAAAACAGTTTACCGATGTGGTGAAGGAGTTTTTATCTGATCTGGATGCATCGCTTTTTGCAATATAACCTTGGCTTCAAATTTTTTTGCCGGCAGCGTTAGAGGCCAAAGATAAGAGAATATTTAAACTTGACAAATAATTCTACATCGTGTAGACTAAAAGAGTCTACAAGGTGTAGAATTATTTGTTAAGGAGGGATTTTATGGCGGAATATGGTCTGGGAGAGGTGGAGATGCGTTTTGCAAATTTGATCTGGGAGCATGAGCCGATCGCGTCCGGTGAACTGGCAAAGCTCAGTGAACAGGAGTTGGGATGGAAAAAGTCTACGATGTATACGATATTAAAGCGCCTTTGTGCCAAAGGCATTTTCCAAAACAGGAAGGGTATGGTGACGTCGCTGATTTCGTATCATGAATTTCAGGCAAAGCAGAGTGAAAAATTTGTGGAGGAAAAGTTCAAAGGCTCGCTGCCAGGCTTTGTTGCTGCGTTTTGTTCCAGGAAAAAGCTGAGCAGGGAAGAAATTGCGGAATTGAAAGAGATTATAGAAAGGGAGAGCTTATGACAGAATGCATGATACAGGTTGTTTCTATGAGCCTGCGGGCAGTATTGATTATTGGCGTAGTTTTTGCAGTCAGAGCGTTATTCTCGCTGGCGCACATTTCGAAAAAGTATGTCATGCTGCTTTGGGTGCTTCCGTTTTTCTTTCTGGTTTTTCCATGGAAAGTGACAGTGCCGAAAGGATTTTGGAGCACACAAGATGCCGATGTCTGGCAAGGCATCAGCGGGTTGGGATGGAAGGATTGGCTGGAATGGATCTATGAGGCAGGACAGGCTAATGAGGAAGGCGCAGCGGGTACAGCAAAGAGCTTTCTGGATGCGGATGCAGAGCCTGACAGCCAGTATGCATTTCATCCGGCAGGAGCAGACGCAAATACGAAGAAGACGCTTGAATTGCAGCGCGCAGAGGAGGCGGATGGCGGGTTTGCGGCGCTTTGGAATACGCTGGCGGAGTCGCCTGCCGATACCGTAGCTTTGATTTGGGCAGCGGGGGTGTTTCTTTTTCTGATGCACGGCGCTTTCGCATACTGGAAGCTGAAAAGAAGCGTACTGTGCAGTGTGCCGTCTCCGTGTATGGAGCAGGGAAGCCGTTTGAAGATTTATATTACAGACGGGATATTGACACCGATCGTGATGGGGTGTTTTAAGCCCTGCATTTATCTTCCAGCCAGTATGGATGAAGGATATCGGGATTATGTGGTTGCCCATGAAAAGGCGCATATTAGGAGAAAAGATTATCTGACAAAGCCGGCTGCTTACCTGATCGTCTGCCTGCATTGGTTTCATCCGGCAGTGTGGGCGGCATGGTTTTTTATGGCAAAGGATATGGAGATGGCATGTGATGAAGAAGCAATATCTGAACTTGGCATTGGAAAAAGAAAAGATTATGCATCTGCGCTGCTGGCATTGTCCGCAGGAGGCAGCCATTTGTCAGCCATACCTCCGGCATTTGGAAAAGGGGATATGAAAATGCGGATTCAAAATATTATGCATTATAAAAAGGCTACAAAAAAAGCAGCAGTAGCTGCGGCATTAGGTGTCGCTGTGCTTGCCGGAGTATTTCTGACCGCAGAGGAACAGAATGCTGCGCCAACAGCAGGCGCGCCCGTCGAAGCAGACAAGGAGCAGGATGCAGAACATGCGGCGCATATGAATCAGCAGACGCTGACGTTTCAAATGGTAAGGGAAGCGTTTGCAGGGAAAACGGCAGGGCAGATGGATTTTCTTTCGTATACAAACAGTACGAAGGAAGTGTTTGATGAGAATGCAGAAAACTATAATCTGGATTTTTATTTTGCGTATGGAAATGAAGAATACCGTTTTTCCGTATCCTGTGATAAGCATACGGATCTGCTGGAAAATATATACATCACAAGAGTCTCGGATATGCAGACGGCCTGGATTTATACTGCCGATCAAGAGGAAGGCGAGCAGTATCCAAATAGCCTGGAAGATTTTTTGCGTACAAAGACAAAGATTTCGGACTGGCTGACGGCAGAGCTGCCGAAAGGTTATACGCTGGGGGATTACCGCGGAGACCTGGGCGGCGCATTGATTGCTCCGCAGGTATATGAGACAAAAGGGGAGTCTGCATCTGCCCCGGAATATTGGAAATACGCAGGCTTTATAGCGAAAATAGATGCTGCACAGGATGTGTTTGTGTTTCAGGACGGCGGACTGGATAAGAACTTTTATCCAAGGTCTAATCACAGCATGGAGGAGGCAGTGGGCGTTTTGGATACGATTGTGCCGGGCGCTGGTTGGAAAACGCTTCTCGTCCACGGCTATCATGATTTGTATACAGGCGCCGAGCTGGGTGAACTGGAAATGGAAGGAGAAGATCTTGCCGCGCTGGAGACGCAGAGCGAATACTGGTATTTTTACTTTGTCAAGGAAGGAGAGGAAGAGGCTTATGTACTTTCCCTGTCTGCGAAGGCATTTACAAGGGACGAAGCGGAAAGCATTGCCGGGACAGCCATCATACATAAATAATTTTCAGAAATTTTTTTAAAAACAGGATATCGCCGGGCTTTGCTTCGTTTATTTCATAGAAGGAGCATCGTACTTTTTAGATGGCAGCTTTCGCGGGACAGAGGGGGATAGTATGACGGAACAGGAATTTCAGGCAGTCTATATGCGCCAGGTGCAGCGGGCTTATCACATCTGCTGCCTGTATCTGGGCAACTCGGCGGATGCGCAGGATGCTGTGCAGAACTTGTTTTTAAAATTACTGGAAAAAAAGGTGGTCTTTTTGGATGAACAGCATGAGGCCGGCTGGTTTTGCGTTGCAGCCAGAAACCAGTGCAGGGATATGCTGCGCAGCCGATGGTGGAAAAAGCGTGTGGATGCAGATATGGATGTAATCGAACATGCAACGGGCAGGCAGGAGGAATTGCAAAACAACCATTACCTGGAGCTGGCGCTGCGCAGGCTGCCGGTAAAGCAGAAAGAGGTATTATACTTATATTATTATGAACAATATTCGGTGCGGGAGATTTCAAAGCTGCTGAAACGCAAAGAAAGTACGGTACAGTCGCAGCTTGCCGCCGGGCGTAAAAAGCTCAGGCAGCAATATGAGCAGTATTTGCATGGAGGGATGCCGGATGAAGCAGAGTGAAAGAGCAGAAAAAAGACAAAAGATACAAGAAAACCAGGATCAGGTTTTTCAAAAGGACTGGAATCGGTATATGGATGCGCGGATATTGTCAGAGGATGAGAAACAGCAGATCTGGTCTGCAATCTGCCGGAAACGGGGCAGCAGAAAGCACAGGAGGGCAGTACGCACAGGATTGGGAGCGGCTGCGGCTGTGGCGTGTATCTGCCTGTTAGTTGCAGGCGGGACGCAGGCTGGCCGTACAACCGTTATAGAGTCCGTCAGGCGGTCGGGCGGTGATGAGATCCTGGATACATTGCGCAGGCTTTGCGGGATGGAGCCGGAGAGTGTGCAGATCTTGCAGAACAGGACGCCTGAGACAGCAGTGTATGCGCCGCCGCTTCTGGATTGTGATGAGGAAAGGGTCATTTTTGCAAACAGCCGCGGAATGGCAGTTTATGACAGAAAACGCCAGTCTGTGACGGCGACAATCGACTTGCAGGAAATCGGATGCTGCTATTTTACAGCAGATTCGATGCAGACGAAGGTACTGGTAGAAGGCAGCCAGATCCGCATTTTTAATACAAAAGATGGCGAGGTGACGGGAAGCTGCTATGTCTATGAGCTGCCGGAGCCTTCCGAAGAGGCGGTGCATTTGAAGCCGCAAAAAGTGGAAAAGGCGGATGACGCACTGCACGATGCTTGGGAACAGAAAATGAACAGTCGGTACCAGTATTCGGCTGCGTATCTGGACAACGGGACTGTCCAGGCATGGGAGGAGAGTGAAAAGGATACAGGAATAAAATACAGCAAAAACTCCGTTACATGGACGCAAAAAGGAGCGCGCTATACAGGCTGCCTGCTGCTGTGCGGCGACAAATACCAGCTCTATACAAAAAATGAGGATACAGGCGAAGCGCTGACAGAGCCGCTGCACATTGCTGTTTCCAAAGAGGCTGCCGATGAAGCCAGGGATGCAAATACATTGCCTGCATTTGCATATGCAGGAGAAGATCCGATCGTAAAGGCAGTCTGTGAATATATGATAAAAGAGGAGCATATTTACCGGAAACCAGGCATTTCTTATGTCTATATACCAGTGCCGATCTTATATGAAATCGTAGAGGAAGAGGAAAAGATCAAGGTATTCGGCAGCTTTTATTCCGGTATCTTTTATAAAAACGGCAATATTCTGGTGGAGGACGCAGGCGGTTATCTGTCAGCGTGTATACATCTGGAAAAGAAAAACGGGGCGTATCACGCCGTGCAGGTGGAAAAGTCAGGAGACGGCAGCCATTATGAAAAAGGAATCCGGGCATTCTGCCAGGGACGCCAGGATATTTATGAGAAGTTTTTTGACTATGAAAAACAGGAAGAGCTGCATAGGAAAACAGCCATAGAGATGATCGGGCAGTATGTAAAAGACAATCAGCTTGATATCCGCTATTACCAGGAGTATGGCCAGGATCCGGTCGCATTGTTTGCGGATGAGGGCGGCAGCACGAAAAAGAAAGAAAACTGAATACAGTGCAATTATAAAAAACTGCCGGCGAAACCTGTGAGGGTTTCCTGCCGGCAGTTTGTGATTTTATGCGGAAAATACGGAATCCGAAAAAGTATACTTTTCCAGATTTTGTAATGCGTTAACAGTTCGTACTATATTATACTACAAATTCTTTAATTTTCAAGTGATTTTTTTGCATTTTGTAGTAAAATTTCAATTTTTTGGAAGGCTTGGAAAAGTATACTTTTCCGAATTGACCCAGAAGCTGCGGGCGTGGGTATTGTATTACGTAAATTTTTGTGGATTCTGTATGGACACTTAAGAATATCGTTTATCATTGATGCTCTTTATCGTTGCCTCCTTACGCTGATGTTTTGGGTGGAACTCAGGTTCACAAAAATTTGCGCAGTATAATACCGTCTGTAGCATTATTGCTCACCAGCGGTGCTTACAGAAGCATGGCAACAGCGTACGGCATGGATATAAAAATACCTGTTTCCCATTGTGGGCAGCAGCGTGCCTGCTCCGAAAAGGAAGGAGGGTTTTTATATAATAGGTAACTGTAAACGTATGTCTGAACAGGGCGGAATGATTTTCGCGCCAGCGGTACATACACAAGTCAAAAACGAGGAGGAGATCATGAAGCAGAAATTCATGAAAAAGGCTCTTGCAGTCGCATTATCGACAGCGATGGTATTTTCCGCATCGTCTGTGTCAGGAATGCAGTCTGCATCGGCAGCAGCTAAGTTTGTCGGCCTGAATACGACGTTCAAGACCTTAAAGGTAGGACAGAAGGACTACAAACTAAAATTGGTAAACAATACGCAGAATTGGAAGATCAATAAGGTATCTACTTCCAATAAGCAGATTGCTACCGTATATGGCAAGAAGGCTTCTTATGTATTGTTAAAAGGCAAGAGTGAGGGACGCGCTACGATTAAGGTCAGCTTAAAGACAAGTGCGCGCAAGAAAAACAACACAAAGGTATTAAGGTGCAGAGTGAAGGTTGTGGCAGCAGGTACAACGACGCCAACGCCGACACCAAATCCAACACCGACGCCGACACCGTCACAGACGTCCAAAGTCGTTGCTACGCAGGCAGAACTGACGTCAGCGCTGGCGGATTCCTCACTAAAATCGATTACGGTTAAGACAGACAGCACAACATCCTTTACGATTCCAGCAGGATCGCATACGGCTGTAGACCTGACCGTCGATGCGCCAAATGCAGAGGTGACAAACAGCGGCGTATTCAAGTCCATTACGATTGCAGCAATCAAAGACAGCTCATGGACAGAAAACGCAACAGGCAATACCTTTAAAGTGGATGCATTAAAAGCACGCATTGTCGTAGGCACAGGCGCAAGCGTTGCAGGCGTTTCCATTACAAAAGCAAACGCAGATGTAGTCATTGTTGTAAACGGAAAATTAACTTCCGTAACAATCAGCGCAAAAGCGAAACTGGCTCTTTCCGGCGCTGCAACAGAAAGCACAGCAGTAAAGATCCAGGCAGCAGGCTCTGAGTTGACGGCTGAAATTCCGGTAGCTGTAGAAGCATCCGCAGACGCAACGATTGATTTGAAGGCGAAAGCGGAAAAGAGTACGGTTAAGGTCACAAATACAGCGGCAACCGTAACGGTAAAGAACAATACAACCGCAACGGTTGAAATTACAAAGCCGGATAACACAGTACAGAAAGTATCGCCGAAGGGCAGCGCTACGATTAAGCCATCAACTTCTGGTACAAACGGCGGCTATGTAGGCGGCGGAACTTCAGGCGGTTCTTGGGGCGGCGGCAGCTCAAGTGGCGGCAGTTATATACCATCTTCAAAGACAGTCTGCACACAGGAAGAGCTGAATTCAGCCCTAAAGAATACATCCTTAAAGAAGATTTTGATAGAGGATCGTGAGAAAGACAATGGCACTGAAATTACAATTCCAGAAGGAGACTACAATGTAGACCTTGTTGTAAATGCTCCTAAGAAAACAATTACAAACAGCGGTTCCTTTAAATCGATTGAAATTCAGGATATTAAACCAGCTACCTGGATTGAGAAATCTAAGAAAGCGAACAGCTTCCGTGTAACTGCACCGAATCCTCGTATTGTCGTAGATCTTGGCGCGGTAATCAAAGATATTTTCTTTGGCAGCGGCATCAAAAATGTAACACTGGAAGTAAAAGGTGAGATCGGAAGCATTAACTGTGGAGCAAAAGATGCAAATTTAGCATTAGATGTACAGGATGCTGCTGCGGCAGTTGGTACAGTATCAGTTAATGAATCTATGAGCGTTACGATTAACGCAGAAGCAGAAGTAGCCAAGGATGTAAAAATTAAGGTAGAGCTGAAGGCAGAAAACGCAACGTTGACATCTGCGGTTCCGGTAGATGTTACTTCAACAGTTGATGATACAGTGATTGTATTGGAAGAAACGGCTGCGGGCAGTACGATAACAGTTACCGAAGATGTAAAAACAGTAGGTGTTAGTACAGACACAGCAGTTGAAGTCAAGAAGGAGAGCGGGGAGTCAGTTGTAGAGCTTGAACCAGGTGACAGGGTTGAGGTCGATGTTACAACTGGAGAAACGACGGAGGTAAAACCTACCGGTATCACATTAAATGTATCTGAAATGGCAATCGACCTGGCAACAGAAATGGTTACAGGAGAATTGACCTTGTCTCCGGATCCGGCAAATGCAAGTGATAACTTTACTAATATAACATGGGAAAGCAGCGACGAGACAGTTGCTACAGTTGCAGGTACAGGTACAACAGCAACAGTAACAGGCGTTAATAATGGTACAGCTACCATTACAGCAACAGCAACCTATGGTGAAGAAACATTTACAGCTACATGTACAGTAACGGTTACGGGTAAGTCGGCTACAACAGAGGGGTTAACACAGATTTCAATTAGCGGTGGAACTGTGGAAGTAACAACAAAAGCAGGACTGAGTGCCAATACGGTATCACCAGATGCGCTTACAATTACTGGCATTACAGCTTCTGCAAAAGAAGATGAAAATGCAGAGGAAACCAGTTTTACGGTTTCACGTATTGATTTAGCTGAAGGCGAGGATGGTATTACTAAGGTGAGTGATTCTCGATTTACAGTTGCGACTTATAGTGACAGCAAGAAGACATATCAGATTACAGTAACAGCAACAGGCGGTACTGACAATAAATACACAATCAAAGCACCAGCGATAATTACAATCAATAGTAATGCTTCAGCCGATGGCTTTGATGCAACGATTGATTGGGGAACAGCAGAGCAGGTAACAAATTCCTAATCAAAGTGACAAAGGTGCTTTCGTTATTCTAAATTCAAAAATAGCTTTTAGTTAAAAAAGGTTAACAGGAGAGAGATTTTGTTTCCTGTTAACCTTTTTTACGATATTCTGTCATTTTTTGTATCTAAAAATTGGAAAAATGCATTGGTATGTGATATAATTCAACATTCTATGTAAGCAGATAAAGATGGCTAAAAAGTTTTATGTAGTTAAAATAGGCAAAATACCGGGTGTATATGAAACATGGGCGGAATGCCAGAATCAAATCAATGGTTTTGCAGGTGCAGTATATAAAGGATTTACAACAGAGGAAGAAGCGATCGCTTTTGTTGATGAAGGCAGAAGAAAACAGGAAAAGCAGGAGGATACGATTCTTAAACTGCTATCGCCTTCGGTGTCATTGAGAAAAGTAAATATTGATTTGGAAGATTATTCCTGTTATACTTTTCCTGTACTTAGAGCATTAGAGGGATATATAAAATATTTATTTGGTTTAAAAGGAATCGTAATTGGAAATACTTTTTCACAATCTATTCCATGGGGAGGTTTTAACGCCCCAGATTGCAGCCAGGATTGGAGATGCAATATTTCAAGATGAATTGGAAAGATTATATGCTTATTTTAAAGGAAATAGGCATGTGATCTTTCATACAGAACAGATTTCATACACATCATAATAGGAACAAAGTTGATTGAAGATAAACATGAGGCTGACAAAATTATTAATTAGAGTCTGCGGCAACTCATGGCATCAGGGGGCAATCTGACAGAAATTGACAGAATAAAAGAATAAAATTAAGAAATGAACGGATGGTGATGGAATGGATGCGCCAGCAAGGGAATTTGAATATGCTACAATAGAAGATATTCATGCTTTGCCGGAAGGGAAGCGGGCGGAACTGATAGATGGCGAGCTGTATATGATAGCTGCGCCTGGCAGAATTCATCAATCTATTCTGATGAACTTGTCGTATTTCATTCAGGATTATATTGTGCGTAAAAATGGTGATTGCAAAGTTTATCCAGCCCCATTTTCAGTATACCTCAACGCAGATGATCAAACATACCTGGAGCCAGACATATCTGTCATATGTGACAAAGACAAACTGACAGAGGAAGGGTGCAGCGGCGCGCCGGACTGGATTATTGAAATTGTTTCGCCGTCTAGTAAACGAATGGATTATTATATAAAACTATTTAAATACAGGACGGCAGGTGTGAGAGAGTACTGGATTGTCGATCCTGTAAAGCAGCGTATTATGGTCTATAATTTTGACCATGATTTTATAGAAGAGTGTTCATTTTCAGACAAAGTAAAAGCAGGAATATATGAAGATTTTGAGATTGATTTTTCTAAGATAAGCATGGAATAGACAGTCAAAATGCAGATAAAGGATGTTTGGCGTACCATATAATGAACCAATAAAAGCAGACGGAGGGAAAATGAAAGAAAAGCGAATAAAAGTCATACACGCAGCACTGGTGCTTTGCTTTCTGTGCGTCCTTCTTTCGGCATGTACAACAAAGACCGTACTCGACGATCTTGACCGGTTTGTAGGCGGGGATGCCGGGGGACCTGAGACGGAAGGGCTTACGGCGGCACAGCAGGCATTGGCTATGCTGCCGCAGAAGTTGATTAAGGTAGGCTTTGTCCAGGTCGGGCATGAGTCGGACTGGCGGATTGCGGCTACGAAGTCCTGTCAGGAAGCGTTTTCGGCGGAAAATGGATATGAGCTTTATTTTGTGGACGCGGACAATGATCCGAAGGTACAGGTAGAAGCAGTGCGCAATTTTATCAAAGAACAGGTGGATTATATCGTAATCGACCCGATCCTGACGACGGGCTGGACGGCAGTGTTAAAAGAAGCGTACCATGCGCATATCCCGGTCATTGTGTTAGACCGTACGATTGACTGCAAGGATAAGTATTATACCGCATGGTTTGGCTCTGATTTTGTGAGGGAGGGCGAATGGGCAGGCGAGTGGCTGCAAATGTATTTAAAGAGACAGGGGAGAGAATTTGAAAAAATTCATATTGTAACGATTAACGGCACGCAGGGCGCCTCTGCGCAGATCGGGCGTACGGAAGGGTTTGCACGGTATCTGGAGAAAAACAGCAACTGGGAGCTGCTGGCGCAGGAGTGCGGGGATTTTACGGAAAGCGGCGGCAGGGCGGTGATGGAGGAGTACCTGCAAGCCTATCCAAAGATCGATGTGGTGGTCTGCCAGAATGACAACGAGGCGTTTGGGGCGTGCGCGGCTCTGGAAGAGGCAGGAGTCCCTTATGGGACGGATGCTGCACAAGACGGGGGCATAATTGTGATCTCGTTTGATGCTACGAGAGCGGGACTGCAAGCGGTGCTGGACGGTAAAATCCATGCGGACTTTGAATGCAATCCGCTGTCGCCGCCTTACGCAGCGGAAGCGATCCGCAGGCTGGAGGCGGGAGAGGTGCTGAAGGAGAAAGATTATTATTTGCCCGAGGACTGTTTTACGGCGGACGGGGAGCCGATGACGCTGATGATTGATTTCGAAACAAAAAAGATGGTGACGGTGACGAAGGAGCTTCTAAAGGAAAGAGAATATTAAGAATCTAAATCATTAAAAAAGTATACGAACATAGGATAGTATGTTATAATCTATATGTTGCTCACCGATACCCGCAACAGGGAGGAGGTGTTCACATGGAGTTATTTGCATCCTTTTTAATTACCGTTATGGCTGGTGTGGCTTGCCACTACATCATCAAATGGTTAGACGGTGACGACAAGAGCAACAAATAGCCTGGTGGGTGCTTTGCCACCATAAAAGTAAAGAAGAATCCCCGAACTGTGCTGGAACACGGTTCGGGGATTTCGTTCTTTGTTCACATGGAACGTTTGCATCTCTTTTTGCCTAATGGCATTATAGCATATGCAAATTTTAATTGCAAGATACATTTGCAGATGGGCAAAGCTGCCTTTGGTTCTGGGTTACTTTTCACACCTACGCCAGATTTGTACATAATGATGAAATTGAAAAATCTTTTATCTACAAAAAATTTGTAGATAATACGGAATTGTGGATATGTTATTTTATATCTGATTCTGTGTAGATATCCTTTTTTACAAATCTCTGTTTACACCATTCCAGTATGGTTTTTCATATATTTTCTTTTGAAATCAGCCAGTTTCTGGCTTTTTTCTATCCCGTCATTTTTACCAATCCGCAAGTTATCCACATTTGTCTTTTTCATACAAAAACATTATACTTTTTTGAAAAAGAAGGTGGCATATGGAAC
>CAMWXD010000057.1 GCA_947178105.1 uncultured Eubacterium sp.
CTTCTATTTCGTTACAGGATAAATCCTGTTCTGCCTTTATTTTCATTTTGTCACCCCTTTAAAAAGTTATAGCATAGTCTTTCGCTAAAAGAAATATCTTTATAACTAAGATACATTTTTTTCTTACTAAGATACAAAGGTCAATCAGTTATGCGGTTGAGGAGTTTATGGTAAATGCCAGAAGCAAACCGCTTTCAGAATGTATAAGGGGGATAGGAAAAATGCCAGTAGGAGTTATGATAAATGCACTTTCCGTAGCAGTCGGCGGTATGGCAGGCGCCTTTGCAGGGAACAAATTAAGCGCCAGGTTGAAAGAAGATTTTAATATGATATTTGGCACATGTTTTATGGGAATGGGAATCAGTGCCATTGTTTTGATGGAAAACATGCCGGCGGTTATTTTCGGAGTCATTATCGGTGAAAAACAAGAATCATTGTGCTGTTCTGTGCCAGCGGGACAGGGATCTATGGTTCCATTATTTCCGGCATGACCGGAGATCACAGTATTTTGATTGCAAAGTCTGTTCTGGATTTGTTTACGGCTTTCATTTTTGCCTGCACATTGGGGATGGTAGTATCGATCGCTGCAATCCCGCAGTTTGTTATTTTTCTGTTTCTTTTTTCTGTGCCGGATTGATTTACCCTGCGACACGCCAGAAATGATTCATGATTTTAAAGCCTGCGGCGGTTTTATTATGTTTGCTACCGGGTTTCGCATGATCAAGGTGAAGATGTTTCCGACGGCTGATATGATACCGGCTATGGTGATTGTCATGCCGCTTAGCTGGTGTTGGGTGAATTTCTAACGTAAACGGATGGGTCAGGAAGGAGCAGGGAAAGGAGATGCTTTATCGTGCTGCTTAGTACAAGCAGCACGGATGTTCAGGATATTAAATTTTGGTGTCTACTAGATGCCATAACATTTGTTTTACAACAGATACAAAGAACATATTGTTAGTCCAGTTCTCGTGAGGAAAACAATTTTTTAGTTCTGGAAGGTATTTTCCTATGTAACTTGGCTTGGCTTGCAGTTCTTCACAGGTACATTTCTGTGCAGATGCTAAGTTTTCTCTTTTTACCATACGGTAAGTGCAGCTTAGGCATTCATAGTCACTGTTTAGCTTTTGTGACAATTTAACCGCAATGCTTTGTTTCATTTTGTTTACAGCATCAGAAAAAGCTGAGGAATGAGTATCATTTGGGAGAACAGTCTTTATGTACCTGGTTATTGCAGGTTCCAGTGCATCAGGTATTTTATCATACAGGATACTACGCATCCCGTATGCAGTTTCAAGGTAATCAATTGCTGCCTGACCAACCCTTCCGTCAATTGTCCATGTTGTAAGGCCGCCATACACACCGACTAAACCGCCATAGTATGGTCCTTGCACTTTATTTGAGAGATATTCCATGTTATATCTGAAATGTTTGTTCCAATAGTATGGATATCCATAAGACAGACCGGATATAAATTCTTCATCATACAGTTTTATTAAAGTTTTCTTAAATTCGTTATCGATTTCTTTCAGGCATTGTTCTGCGGATTCTATATTTTTGTAGTACTCACTTATTTTAGCCAAGGCACATGAAAAAGTTTCTTTTACGCAGATTCTGTAAATTTTTTCGGATTTTTGCAAGAGCTTTTGTTTAACACGGTCAGGTATGTCTGGGATTATGAGTTCAGTGTAGTGTTTTTGTGCGATAGTAGTGCGGATGTTTGATGATTTTTCGAACAGTCCAAAGCTTTTTAACAGCTTCTTAAAAGGCTCGAATCCGTCAGAAAACATATCTTTTTTTAATTTGTTGTATGCTTCTTCATAAACAATGGTATTTTCTGATGATAATTGATTTATAAGTATTTTCGTTAATTCTTGATCTCTTACTGTGAGAAATGTTGGATGATTTTTCAGCATGTAAGAGATCAAAGTTCCGTAGTATTTTTTAGAAATTTCTTTATTTAGTGAGTTTGAACGAGCAATGCCCATAAACATGCAGGCATCTACACCATAGATATTTCTATCATCAAGCAATTTTTGCACGCCTTGTTCTGTTGGATCGGTGCCTTCAAAATTTTCGTTTAAAATTGTATCATTGTTTTTGCGTTCGTCTTGCAGTTTTTCGTCTTGCTTTTGGAACCAAGTGAAAGAATCATCAAGAAATCCACGTGTATCTCTTATTTTAACGCCATCCAGCCCATATTTTTCTATAATTTCCCATATTTCTGTATCAGCGGGGCCGGAAACTTCTATGTACGAGATAAGATTCATATCATTTATTTCTTTATTATTGATAATATCAAAGACATATTCAACGGAAAGACCTTTTACAATGCTTTTATACTCAGCACCGTTCAGGTATGTTTGTATGTATTTTTCCAAATCTGTTTGTTCAGCGGCAGGTGTTTTTGCAGTGCTGAGAGTATTTGTAACACCCAGTATTTCCAGCAGGCTATTCATGCTGGCATTGCCCTCTTTCGATTTATCGTAGTTAATAAGGTTATCTATGTTCCAGTTTATATTTTGTACTTGCAGATTGTTTTCATCAGGATTCATTAAAATGTAAGAGACAGAAATTTTAGTTTGTCCACTTTCATTTGTTTCACATTTTGCATTTAGTTTTTTATACACATCTTGCTTGAATAGAGCAGAAATCCATGTGCTTTTTCCTGACATTGATTCGCCTATCATGGCTATGTCATACATGCTTTTCATAATTAGCATTCCTCCTTTAGTATGATTTTGTAAATAATAACAGAAATAATGACAAGAGTCAAGTAAAATGGGTAATTTGTATAAAAGTATTAATTGTATGTAATTTAGAGAAAAACAGAGTGGTATTATATTTGTGCTGGTAATAGGTATCATGGATCAGATATTTCATACGAATGGTATTTTGACTGAAGTTCGAGTTACAGAATGATTGAAATAATGATTGAAATAAAGATAAATTCCCAAAATAGTTCTTCTTCCAAAAAACAAAGAACATCAGACTTGATTTATGCGGCTGATAAGACAAGGGCTTTGAAATACGGAATGATATTCAAAGCCCTGTTGTGCAGCTTGCCTGCGGGATGCGCGGTACTGCGCTTTGCCGCTGCGGTTTTATGTCCTTACGCGGAACATGCCGATCAGTTTTTTCAAAATCCTCGCTTGGGAGCTAAGCTGTTCGCTTGTAGCGGCGCTTTCCTGTGCGGTCGCAGAGTTTGTCTGTACGACCTGCGAGATCTGGCTGATGCGGTCTTGTACTTGGGCGATATGGTCTGCCTGGGAGCGCGAAGCGTCGGCGATGACATTGGTCGTCTCTACAATCCCGGTGACGCCGGATGCAGCGTCTTCCAGCATACTGGCTGTTTCGCTGGCGATCCTGGAGCCGCGTTCGACGGCTGCGATCGAGCGTTCGATGAGTTCTGAGGTGGTCTTGGAGGCTTCCGCACTCTGTCTGGCGAGCTCGCGTACCTCTTCTGCGACGACGGCGAAGCCTTTGCCGGACTCGCCTGCGCGGGAAGCTTCTACAGCCGCGTTTAATGCCAGTATATTTGTCTGTGAGGCGATCGATTCAATCGTCTTTATAATTTTTCCAATTTCATTGGAGCTGTCGCTGATCTGCTGCATTGCACCGATCATTTCCTGCATTTTCTGGTTGCTTTCCAAAATATGGCCGCCGACGTCGCCGACTTCCTGGCTTGCCTGCATGGCATTGGCGGCGGACTGTTCCACCTGCCTGGAAATATTCTGCACGGTCTCTTCCAGCTCTTCGACGGCGCCTGCCTGCTCCAATGCGCCCTGGCTCAATGCCTGGGAGCCTGTGGCAACCTGCTTGGAACCGCTGGTAACATAGTCGGAGCTTTCTACGATCTGTGACATGGTGCTGTTTAACTGGTTTAAAATCCCGTCCAGGGAATGCTTGATAGAAGTAAAATCGCCTACATAGTCCTGGGTTGTGTAAACAGCCAGGTTGCCGCCTGAGATGGCTTCCAGTATCGTGGAGATCTCGCCTATGTAGCCTTTTAAACGGTGGATCGTATGGTCAAAAATATCCGCCAGTACGCCGATTTCATCATGTACCTGTCTGGTATTTCCAGAAGTCTGGGAAGCGGCGTCTGCATTGTCTGTAAGCCCAAGCCTGCCCTGTTCCATCGTAGCGGCAAGATTTGTCAGCCTGGAGAGCCGGCGCGTCACTGTATGGTGGATAAAGACGGACATAAACAAGATGCTGACGGCGAGCATAATAAGGCCTGCCACAATGGATACGGCAAGCGTACGGTTGAGCTGCGCGTATGCGTCGTGCATGGAGATGCCTGCAAACAGCAGACCGTTTACCTGCCCGTTTTCGTCCTTGGTCGGGACATAGGAGCAAAGATGTTTAACGCCTAAAATTTCCGCATTTCCGATATAAGACTGCCCTTTTGTAAGCACGATGTCTGCAATTTCCGCAGACAGCTTTGTGCCGATGGCGCGTTCCCCGTTTTGCTGGATCGTCGTATAGGCGCGCGTATCGCCGTCGAAAATCGTAAATTCGCACCCAAGCTCTTCTTTCAGCTCGTCGAGTGCGAGCGACTTGTCTTCCGGCCCTACGTAGCCGTCCAGCTCATAAGCGAGCATGTTTGTGCCGCTGATACACTGCCTGCGCAGCAGCTCCATTGTCAGCTTGTAGAACATGGAAACGCATATGCCCACGACAACGGTGATGCTGAGTACGAGCAGGCAGCCTGTGACAAGGTTGACCTTGCTGCCAAGATGTTTGTTTTTTTGGTTGTGTTCGTTGTTCATTTTTCCTGCCTCAGTAATGAATAGATTTTTGGCTGTATCGAAAGATTGATTACATCCTGCTTATTATAATAATGGGAATTGTGATAAAATGCAAGTGTTTGTTCGTTAGAAAATTTTTTAGACAAGAGGCTTTGAGTGTGTTATGATGAAAAAGAAAAACCGTTGCTGCTTGCGCCGGGGTATGCATTCACAGGAGGGAGAGCTTTTGCCGGAAAAGGAACCGCAGACAAGGCAGAACAGGCGTATGGATATCCAGGTTTTTTACGGACAGGAAGAATTTGTCGTAGAGCTAAAGATTTGGAGAGGAGCGGCTTATGAACAAAAAGGATACGGCCAGCTCGTGGATTATTTACAGGCAAAAGGGCTGAAGCGGGGGTATTTGATCAGTTTTTGCAGGAAGGAAAAAAAGCTGCAAAAGCCGGATTGGATTTCTTACAGGGGGCATGAGATCTTTGAGGTGTTAGTAGAATGTTGAGGGAGGTAGTTTGATGTTTACGCATGAGATGGTAAAATCATTTAATCAGCTTGAAATGGATGTGTATAATTATGTCGTGCGCAATGAGGACAAGGTGATTTATATGAAGGTGCGTGACCTGGCGGACGCCGTGCATGTATCGACGACGACTGTTCTGCGGTTCTGCAAAAAGGCAGGCTGTGAAGGCTATTCGGAGTTTCGGCTAAGGCTCAAGCAGCAGCTTAAGGATGACAGTAAGACAAAGCTGGATATGGATGTGACAGCGATGGGTGATTTTTTCCAGCGCATCCAGACAAAGGCGTATCAGGAAAACTTAAAAGAAGCGATGGAGTTTTTAACCCACTCCGCATCGGTGATCTTTGTCGGGGTCGGCAATTCTTCGATCATAGGCAAATACGGCGCGCGCTACTTTAATAATGTAGGTTTGCTTTCGTTTGCGATAGACGATCCTTTTACGCCGGTTTTCCGCGGGAGAAACGAAAAAACGACGGTGATCGCGCTGTCGGTGTCCGGCGTCACAAAAGAAACGATCCTGCTAGCGGAACGGTTAAAGCGCAGGGGATGCCGCCTGATCTCGGTGACGAACCATTCCGACTGCACGCTGGCAAAAATGAGCGACTGTAATATCAATTATTACATACCGTGTTATAACAAAGAGCATTATGACCTGACCTCGCAGATGGCGGTTGTGTTTATTATTGAATTTCTCGGAAGGCAGCTTAAGGGCATCCATAATTCTGCGGAAGATCTGGTGGGTTATGCAGAAATAGGAGGAGAACAGTAACAAATAAAACAAAACCAAGTAAATATGTGCATATTTTATAATATGCGGCGGAAAAAACAGTGCATTTTTCACAAGAAAAAAGAATGCCCTGTTTTTTGTTTGTAACAAAATCTATTCGTCTGTAACAGATTCCTTTCGGGGGCAAAATGGCTGACAAACGATTTTACGGCTGTTATAATAAGCCCATCAAATAAATTTCGAGGAGGAAACAATTATGGTAATTCGTTTATTTTGTGCAGCAGGGATGTCAACAAGCGTGCTTGTAAAGAAAATGCAGGAAGCTGCAAAGGAAAAAGGGAAAGATGCAGATATCGCAGCATTTCCGATTTCTGAGATGGACAGACTGACAGACGGCATCGACGTAGCGCTGTTGGGGCCGCAGGTAGGGTTTGAGCTTGGCAGGGCAAAACAGATCTGCGATCCGAAAGGGATTCCGGTAGATGTGATCCCGATGCAGGATTATGGGATGTGCAATGGGATGAACGTATTGAAATTTGCGTATAAGCTTGCAAAAAACAAGTAAGAGGAAAGGCGGAGTAAGGCAGTGAATCAATATCTGAGTGAGAAAGTGATTCCTAAGATTGTAAAGTTTATTAATACAAAGGGAGTCCAGTCTATCAAAAATGGTATGGTCTATTCCATGCCGCTTCTGATTATCGGTTCGGTATTTTTGATCCTTTCCAACTTTCCGGTGCAGTCGTTTGTAGATGTGCTGGAGAGAACCGGGATCAAGGAGGTCATGGACCAGGCGTATGGAGCGACGTTTAATATCAGTGCGATGATCGCGGTAATCGGCATTAGTTATACATATATCAAGCTGGAGGGGCAGGAGCCTTTGAGCGGCGCGATGATCGCGCTTGCGACTTTTCTGCTGCTGATGCCTTCGCATGTGACGACCGCAGGCGGGGAAGTCGTTGGCGGGATTATCAACAAAGAATGGACCGCAGGCAAGGGCATGATCGGCGCCATTATTATCGGGCTGATCGTACCGGTCATTTATTCCTGGTTTTTGAAAAACAATATTAAAATCAAGATGCCGGCAGGTGTCCCGGAAGGCGTTGCAAACTCTTTCTCAGCACTGATTCCGGCGGCGGTCATTATTACCGGGGCAGCCGTGATTCATGGCATCTGTTCTTTGGGGTTCCATACGACGATGATGGAAACGATCTATAAGGTCATCCAGACGCCACTGCAGGGTATGACGGATTCTCTGGGCGGAGCGCTTTTGATGTGCTTTGCAGGGCCGTTTTTATGGATGTTCGGCGTACACGGCTCGACGGTTGTCGGCGGCATTATGTCCGGCCTTTTGACAGCCAACAGCCTGGAGAACCAGGCGATTTTGGACAGCGGGTTAGAGTTGACGCTCGAAAACGGCGGGCATATCGTGACGCAGCAGTTTTATGACCAGTTTATTAACGTAACAGGCGCCGGCATTACGATCGGCCTTGCTATTTTCCTTTGCTTCTTTGCAAAGTCCAAGCAGCTAAAGACGCTTGGAAAGGTAGAGATCGTTCCGGCATTTTTCGGGATCAATGAGCCGATTTTGTTTGGTATCCCGATTGTCATGAACCCGATGATGGCAGTACCGTTTGTAGCGATGCCTCTGATCTCCTGTGTGATTCAGTACTTTGCACTGTATACGGGGATCTGCCCGCTGTATGCGGCGACACAGGTACCGTGGACGTGTCCGCCGATTATTTCAGGATTTTTAGTCGGAGGATGGAGAAGCGCATTGCTCCAGGTTGTGATTTTTATTATTTCCTTCTTTGTCTATCTGCCGTTTATCCGCAAGATCGATAAGATTGACTTGGAACAGGAGCAAAAGGCATCTTCTGGAGACGACGATGACGATGATTGGTAAAATTAGTTTAAAATAATAGGATGTTTATAGAAAAGAAAGGAAAACAGGACATGGGTGAAGTAAGTGAACAATTTGAAATGCTGTGCTTTCAGGTAATTACGTTTGTGGGCACTGCAAGGACGCATTTTATCAATGCGATCCAGAGCGCAAAGGCAGGAAATTTTGAAGAGGCAGAAAAGCTGTTAAAGGAAGGCGACAGCGCTTTTTCCCAGGGGCATAACGGCCATGCAGACCTTCTGACAATGGATGCGAACGGAGAATTAAGCGGCGGGCTGATGCTTTTGATGCACGCAGAAGACCAGTTGATGAGTGCAGAAAATTTCCGTATTCTCGCAGGGGAATTTATTGACCTGTATAAAAAGATCGGAAGCTGAGTTTCGGGAAAGGAATGAAGTATGGGATTTCAGAAAGGATTTCTCTGGGGCGGCGCCGTCGCTGCACACCAGCTTGAAGGCGGGTATGACAAAGGCGGCAAGGGGCTGAGCATTATGGATGTGGTCACCGCCGGAGATGTAAATACAAAGCGCAGGGTTACGGACGGCATTCTGGACGGGGAATATTATCCGAACCACGAAGCGATTGATTTTTATAGCCATTATAAGGAAGATATCCAGTTGTTTGCGGAAATGGGCTTTAAGTGTTTCCGTACGAGTATCGCATGGACGCGGATCTTCCCACACGGGGATGAGGAGCAGCCAAATGAAGAGGGACTGCAATTTTATGACGATATGTTCGACGAGTGCTTAAAATATGGGATCGAGCCTGTCATTACGCTGAGCCATTTTGAAATGCCGCTCCATCTTGTCAAAAAATACGGCGGATGGCGCGACCGCAGGCTGATTGACTTTTTTGTACGGTTTGCAGAGGTATGCTTTACCCGTTATAAAGATAAAGTAAAATATTGGATGACGTTCAACGAGATCAACAACCAGGCGGATATCGGCGACGGGGAAGAGTTTATGTTTTTCGCAAACTCCGGCATCCTGTGCGAGGACGGAGAAAATGCGCAGGAGCTGATGTACCAGGCTTCCCATTACGAGCTGGTGGCAAGCGCAGAGGCGGTGCGGCGCGGGCATCAGATCAATCCTGATTTTATGATTGGCTGTATGATTGCGATGTGCCCGATCTATCCTGCCACTTGCAGGCCTGAGGATGTGCTGATGGCGGAAAAGGCGATGCAGAAGCGCTATTATTATACCGACGTGCATGTAAACGGCGTATATCCTGCACATATTCAAAAATACTGGGAACGCAACCATATCGAGCTGGATATTACCAAGCAAGACCTGGATGCGTTAAAGTCCGGCTGTGTGGACTATATCGGGTTCAGCTATTATATGTCGTTTTGCACGAACCACAAAGAGGATAATCCTGCGTTTGATTACCGCGGCAACCGCGACTACAGCAAAAATCCGTATGTGCAGGCAAGCGACTGGGGCTGGCAGATCGACCCGGTGGGGCTGCGCTACTCGCTCAACTGGTTTACCGACCGTTACCCGGTGCCGCTGTTTATCGTAGAAAACGGATTTGGCGCATATGACAAGCTGGAGGAGGACGGCAGTATCCATGATTCCTACCGGGTGGAATATTTGCAGAAGCATATCCGCGAGATGAAAAAGGCAGTCGAAGAGGACGGGGTAGACCTGTTAGGCTATACGCCTTGGGGCTGCATCGACTTGGTCAGCGCCGGAACCGGGGAGATGGATAAGCGCTATGGATTTATCTATGTCGATAAGCACAATGATAAAACCGGAGACTTGTCCCGCAGGAAAAAGGATTCGTTTTACTGGTACAAGGATGTGATCGCCTTAAACGGGGAGACATCAGATCTTTAACAGAGAGGAGGCGGGAGCCTTGCAGATCAGGGGAGTCAATCTCGGAAACTGGCTCGTATTGGAAAAGTGGATGAGCCAGGAATTGTTTTTCGGGCTGGAAGCGGAGGACGAAAGCGCGTTTTATGAGGATCTAAGCCAGGAAGAAGCAAAGCTTCGGCTCCATATGCACCGAAGTTATTATATACAGGAACGGGATTTTCAGCATATTGCCAAAATGGGGCTGAACCTGGTGAGGATCCCGGTGCCACATTTTATCTTTGGAGATTATGCGCCGGGCATTGGCTGCATCGAATATCTGGACAATGCGTTTGTATGGGCGCAGCGATATGGGCTGAAAGTGCTGATTGACCTGCATACGGCGCCGGACAGCCAGAACGGCTTTGACAACGGAGGCCTCTCAGGCGTGGTCAAATGGCACTTAAAGCAGGAAAATATCGATTTTACGCTGTCTGTCATAGACCGTCTGGCAAACCGTTATGCGGGAAACAGCGCGCTGTATGGAATTGAGCTGTTAAATGAGCCAATCTCAGAGGAGATGTTAAAGGCGACAAGCCCGCGCTACCAGCCAAGGCACCCGCAGCAGGCAAAGGGTTCCGAAGCAGTCCCGACAGGGCTTTTGAAGGAATTTTATAAAAAAGGGTATGAAATCGTAAGAAACTATTGTACGACGGAGACGATGGTTGTCCTCCACGACCAGTTTATGCTGGAAGAGTGGGAAGATTTTATGCCGCCGAGCGAATATCCGGGCGTTGTGATCGATACGCATATGTATATCGGGTCGTTAGAGAGAAAGTCGTCAGACCGACATCTCGCAGCCTATGAGGAGATGATCCAAAAGGGGTTTAAACAGCGCCTTGAGCGGGCAAAGCGGTTCCATCCGGTGATCGTAGGCGAATGGTGCATTGCGAATAAGAGCGAAGGCATAAAAGAGCTTTCGGAGGAAGAAAAAGCAAAGGCTTACCAGGCGATCGGCAGGTGGGAGATGGATGCCTGGAGCGTATGCGATGGTTGGATCTTTTGGAGCTACAAGCTGCATACGCCGGGACGCAACGACTGGGATTTCCAGCGTGCCGTAGACAGCGGATGGTTACAATTATAAATAAAATTTCGAAAAAACCGGCGTGGCGAAGGCCACACCGGTTTTTTTGGTGGAAACTTATTGTAAATACAGGCGTTTTTTTGTATAATTAAAGTGTGGCGAGAGTAAGCCATATCTCATGGAACAAGTAGCAGTTCCATAAGCATGGATTTTTAGAAATTGAGGTGGTAAGGTGTCGGACGATATAAAACAGACGCAGGAAGTCAAGGCAAAACGTACCGCAAAAAACAGTGTTTTTTTAGACCTTTTTCAAGATAAAAAGAATTTGTTGAAACTGTATCAAACATTGCACCCAGAGGATAAGGAAACAACAGAGGATACACTGGATATTGTAACAATAGACAATGTTTTGACCGATAATTTATATAATGATTTAGGCGTAATGGTGGGCAACAACAGATTGCTGTTACTGTTAGAAGCGCAATCCAGTTGGACGGTAAATATTTTAATCAGAATACTGTTGTACTTAGCACAGAGTTACCATGAATATTTTGAGAGGACATCACAAAGCCTATATAAGAGTACAAAGGTCAAAATGCCTAAACCAGAATTGTATATCATCTATACGGGTAATAAAGGCAGAAAGCCAGAAAACATATCTTTATCGCAAGAGTTTTTTGACGGTTCGGATATTGATATTGAGGTGAAGGCAAGGATTATTTTTGAGAGCGACACAGAGGATATTATCAATCAATACATTATTTTCTGTAAGGTTTTTGATGAACAGAGAAAGCTGTATGGAATGACAGAGCAGACGGTTAAAGAAACAATCCGTATTTGCAAGGATAGGAATATTTTAAAAGAATATCTGGTTAGCCGAGAAGTGGAGGTAGTAACGATTATGATGAGTTTATTTGATGATGAGCAGATAATGAGAACTTATTGGAAGGATATGGAAAACACTCTTTCTTATAAGCTTGCTTATAAGAAAGATAGAGAAACAGCCGAAAGAATGATTAAAGACAGAGAACTCTCTCTTGAAAAGATTGCACGTTATGTACCGTCTTTATCTATGGACGAACTAAAGGAAATTGAAGCCGAGGTTATGCAGATAGTGTAATCAATCAAAATGAAAAAATGCTATGCAATCGGCGAACCTTTTGCATAGCATTTTTTGTTTATCCGTCGTAAGTCATAAGCTTTGTAATACTTTTCCGTCTTTGATAATAAGCTGCACGTCAAGCGAGTCGTCCAAAAGCACAAGGTCTGCTTTCTTTCCAACCTCGATCGAACCCCGTTCTTTGTATACGCCCAGGCGTTTTGCCGGATTAACGGTGGCGCAGGCGACAGCCTGTTCCAGCGGAATGCCCATATGCGTGACAGCCGTTCGCATACACTCCATCAGGTTGGAAGCAGAGCCTGCGATGGCGCCGTCCGAGGCGAGGGTGGCTTTTTTATTTTTTACGTTGACGTTAAGCCCGCCGAGCGTATAGCTGCCGTCCGGCATTCCGGCGGCGCGCATACTGTCGCTGATCAATACGATCCGGTCGGCGCCTAGCATCCGAAACGTGGCGCGTACGACGGACGGGTGGATATGGATGCCGTCGCAGATCAGCTCTGCATGTACGTGCGGGCTGTCGCAGACTGCGCCGATTACGCCTGGCTGCCTGTGGGTAAACGGCGGCATGGCATTGTATAAATGGACGGCATGGTCGGCGCCGGCGTCAAAAGCTGCCATAGCCGTATCATAATCGGCGTTTGTATGTGCCAGGGAAATGTGTACCTGCCCTTTTAGCTGTGTGATAAACGACCGGAAATCGGGATTGTTTTCCGGTGCAACGCCGATCAATTTGACCAGCCCGCCTGAAGCTTCGATAAATTCCTGTGCCGTTTCCATGCTGCATGGCACGATGTGCTTTGGGTCCTGCGCGCCTTTTTTTTCGCTGCTGATAAACGGGCCTTCCATATTGATGCCAAGGAGGTCTGCGCCTTTGCCGCAGCCGGCAAGTACCGGGTCTGGCATACCGCTATGGGTTTCGCATTGCTTTTTATATTCGGCTGCGATGCGCAGGATGCGGACAAGCTCCTGCTTTGGAAGCGTCATCGTGGCAGGGCAGATCCCGGTAATCCCGGCGTTTGCTTGGTGTTCTGCGATTTTGGCAAGCGCTTCGAGCGTGCCGTCGCACAGGTCGTAGCCTGCGCATCCATGCAAATGCATGTCAATCAGCCCTGGGATGGCATAGCAGCCTTTTGCGTCAATTACCTTCTGTTCCGTTGTCTGGCTGGAAAATTTGCCGTCCTGTATGCGGATCTCGCCTTTTTGAAATACCTTTCCTGTAGTGTAGATGTTTGCATTTTTAATAATCATAGGTTTCCTCCTGTTTCGCAGGCTTTGTGCGCCTGTCAGCCAAAGCCTGAAGGGTGTTGTGGTGCAGGCTGTCTTTTGTCCGTTTGTCCAGTTCGCTGTAGCACGAATAGATAAGATCCAGGACAATTAAAATCGGGAACTGGGGAGAGATCACATGGCCCTGGTTCAAATGCTGGAGCGAAGGGATCTGTACGATTTCGGTGCAGTACTCAAAAAACCGTTCTTCGTACTGTGCCGTGATTAACACCGTCTTTGCCCCGCGCCTGTGAGATTCCCGCAGCAGGTAGAGCACTTCTTCGGTCTCACCGCTGATGCTGATACCGAATACAAGGCTTTTTTTGCCCTGAAAGACAGCCCTCATACGGATTAAGTCATTGTCACGCAGTGAATCGATGTTCACGCCGATGCGCATAAACCGCATTTCCATCTCTGCGGCGGCGTGGCCGGAGCTTCCACGCCCGCAGGCGAGCACACGCTCTGTGGTACTCAGATAGTGTGCGATCCGGGAAATCTGCTCTTCATCTACGAGCTGGTAGGTCTTATTGAGCAGTTCCTGGTAAGTATTTAAGATCATCCGTGTATTTCCGGTCATGGAATCGCTCTCTGCCATAAAGGTCATTTCGTACTGGTACATAAATTCGCGGTAGCCCCGATACCCGCATTTTTGGGCAAACCTGGACAGGGAAGCTTCTGACACATAGAGCCTGTCAGCGACAGCCCTGGAGGAAAAGTCCACCTTTGCCTGATTGCTGATAAAAAAGTCTGCAATGCTTTTTTCGACCGCGGTAAATTTGCTGTAATTGCGTTCGATCACCGGTACGACGGATTTGATATAATATTCCATATGATCCACCTCTTTGAGCAGCCAGTACAGCTTGTTTATCAATCTGGATGACATGCTTTAAAATGGTAAAATGCGCCGAGCATTCCTGCGAGATTTTTGTGTTTTGCAAAAGCAATGCGCAAAGAGGAAGCCAGGTTTCCGACAAGAAAGGATTCCGCCGCTTTTTGGATCCTGGCAGACAGATAGTCCTCCTGCGCCATAATGCCGCCGCCCAGCACAATGATTTCAGGGTTCAGTATATAGCACAGGTTGGCAATCCCAAGCCCAATGACTTCTGTCATCTCGTCGATCGCCTGGATACAGGCAGGATCTGCGAGCATGGCTTGCCTGAAAATGCGCAGCCCGTCCCAAAGCTCCAAAGGCTCCTGTTTTTTTTCAGCGACTCTTTGGCACAGGCTGCTGGCAGAGCCAAGTGTCTGGAAGTCGCTGCCGCGCATTTTAAGATACCCAACCTCACAGGCACTGTAGGAAGCACCGTGGTAGATCTGCCCGCCGGTAACTAGGCTGCCGCCGATGCCTGTCCCGACCGTCAGCATCAGCATCGGATCAAAGCCACGGCCTGCGCCGGACAGAGATTCCGCAAGCCCGGCGCAGTTGACGTCGTTTTCCACTTCACATGGCACATGGAACTGTTTTTCCAGAGGTTCCTTTAAGCAAATGCCTGTGTATCTTGGAATCAAAGGCGCTGCGTACAGGATCGCGCCTTTTTTCGTATCCACCACCCCGGCTGTGGAGATGCAGATGCCGGATACCGTGTGCTCCTGGCAGAATTGCTCGACGATTTTAATTGCTTTTACTAAAATGGACGGGCCGCCTTTTTGTGCCTCTGTCGGCATTTCACTATGGGTTAAGATCTCCCCGTCCCCGTTAATCAGGCCATATTTAATGGCAGTTCCTCCAATATCAATACTAACATATTTTTTCATATTTATACCTGCTAATTCTAAATTTATAAAAATTTGCTGTCAATGCCTAAAGCCGGATCTTAAAAATGGCTTTTTTGATTGTTTCCGGGTTGTCTACCTGCAAAGCTGTGCGATGCCCGTCCGTTGGATAACAGATTAAAAAATCGTCCTCCTGCAAAATAACAGAGCAGTTTTTTTCGCCTTTCAGCGACAAAAAGTCGTCCTTTTCCTGATATTCCAACTGCTCCATATTTGCAATAAAATTCAGGTCGACCTGCTCAGTGCCGTAAAGCATCAGGTGCAGGTCAAGGTATTGCCGGTGCGCTTCCCAGATCCGGTTTTGCGGTGTTGTCGTCGTATACTGCGCGATATTGACAAACAGGCGCGTCCCGTCAATTTCGTAAGAGTCGGCATTAAGAGCCGCAAGGTCATGGCTGGCAGCATAGGCAAAACAGTCCTTGATCGCCTGCTCCAAAAAAGAATATTCCTGTAATTGTCCAATATTTCCAAAGATCATAAATACCTCCTGTGCTTTATATTGTAATTGTTTTTGTGGCTATAAAGGCAGTGCGTCAGTTGTAAATAGTCGTATGCGGTGCAGGATGGCTGCGGTCTCCTGTGACAGCTCTGGACAGGATGCTTGCAGGGATGCCTACAGCAAGCGATACGGCAATGGAGATAATCGAGTACGACCATATGGAGACGGCGCCTGCCGGTGCAATATATTTGATCCCAACCATCACAGCGGATGCAGCAGCAAAGGCAAGCGCCGCGCCAAAGGCATTGGCACTTTTTGTAAAAGCCCCCAGGATAAAAGTGCCGATTAAAATACCGAGTACAAGGCCCATAAATCCGTTGAACCATTCATAAGCAGATTTTACGCCGCCGTTTGCCAGTACGACCGAGACAAGGATCGCAAATATGCCGACAACGAGCGATACATACTGCCCGATTTTTGTTTGTTTTTCCAGGCTCAGCTCTTTTTTGCTGATACGCGCCTGGATGTCGAGCGTCCAGCTTGCCGCGACAGAGTTCAGCCCGGTCGAAAGCGTAGACTGCGAAGCTGCGTAAATAGCTGCTAATAACAGCCCGGTCACGCCGACTGGCAGCTCAAAGGCAATATAAGAAGCAAAAATCTGGTCCTGTGCGGCTGCCGGAGGGAGTGCGTTCTGTTTGTAAAAGACGTACAGCCCGGTGCCAATCAGATAAAATACCGTAGCGATAAAAATAGACAATGCGCCGTTTGTCAGCATCATTTTATTGAGCTGCTTCGTATCGGTCGTTGTCGTAAAGCGCTGTACGATATCCTGGCTGGATACGTAAGAGCCCATCGTATTAAACCCTGCGCCTACAATCATCAGGAATACACTGTCTTTTAACAGGTTTGGGCTGAAAACCGGCTGATCCGGCGCGAGAAATTTTCCTTCGTTTCGGAAAGCATCAAGCAGTGCGCCAAAGCCGCCCTGCGTATGTGCTAACAGAAACAGCAGCGCGATCGTGACGCCGATTAACAGCACGGAGCCCTGGATAAAGTCAGTCCATAATACGGATTTCAGCCCGCCGGTATAGGAATAGATAATGGCGATCACGCCCATAATGATAATCAAAAGATTGACATTGATTCCGGTCAGGTTGGACAATACCATACATGGCAGGTACATAATGATGGACATGCGCCCGATCTGGTAGATGATAAACATGACTGCGCCTAAAACCCGAAGCCCCCGGCTTTCAAAGCGAAGCTCCAGATAGTGGTAAGCAGTGTCGATGCCGAGCTTGCTGTAGATCGGCAGGAAAAAACGGATCGTAAACGGGATGGCAAGCAGCATCCCAAGCTGCGCAAACCACATGATCCATGTTCCTGCATAAGAATTGCCTGCCAATGATAAAAATGAGATCGGGCTTAATAAGGTGGCAAAGATAGATACGGAAGTAACCCACCACGGAATCGAGCCGTCCCCTTTAAAATATTCCTTGCCTTTCATTTCCTTTTTTGCAAAATGGAGCCCTGCAAACAGTACTGCGGCAAGATAAGCAATTAAAATAATAAGGTCAATCGTTGTAAAGCCCTGCATACATTATCCTCCTCGTCTGGTAATCTTTTGATATACAAAACGTGCCTGAAAGGTACGAAAAGGGAGAGGGTTCTTTCGGGAAAATCGTATCAGGCACGTTTGCATGTTAATGTAAAAAAGCTTCCTTTGCTGTACGGATCATAGAGGCAGCCTGTTTTGCGATCTCCTGGTCTTCCTCTGTTAAGGCCGGCAGCGGTTTTCTGACGCCGCCCAGATCCAGCCCTTCATTGATCCTTAGGATCTGCTTGATCACGCCGTACAGATTTCCATGCGCAGAGCACATTTTATAAATTATTTCGTTGACTGCATACTGGATCTCACATGCATTTTCCAGTTCCCCTGCTTTTACATAGGCATCCATTTTTAAAAACAGCTCCGGCATCGCGCCGTACGTACCGCCGATGGCGCCTTCTGCGCCGATCGCCCTGCCGCTGATAAACTGCTCGTCCGGCCCGTTAAAGATAATATACGAATCGCCTGCCGCCTGTTTAAACATCTGGATATCCTGTACCGGCATCGAAGAATTTTTAACGCCGATCACCCGCGGGTTTTCCCGCATTTTTTCAAACAGGCTCATGGTCAGGGAAACGCCTGCAAGCTGCGGGATATTATAAATAATAAAATCCGTATCCGGCGCGGCGGCGCTGATGTCATTCCAGTAGTCGGCGATGGCATATTCCGGCAGGCGGAAATAGATCGGAGGGATCGCAGCGATGGCGTCTGCGTGCAGGCTCTGTGCATGTCTTGCCAGTTCCATGCTGTCCGCCGTATTGTTGCAGGCGACATGCGCAATGACGGTCAGCCTGCCCTTTGCCTGTTCGATGACATTTTCCAGGATGAGCTTTTTATCTTCGACACTCTGGTAAATGCATTCGCCGGAAGAACCGTTGACGTATACCCCTTTGACGCCTTTTTCAATATAATAGTCTGTCAGTGCACGTACCCCCTGGGCGCTGACGTTGCCGTCCTTATCATAACAGGCGTAAAATGCAGGAATAATGCCTTTGTACTTTTCCAGATCTCTCATAGTATTCTTCTCCTTTTCTAAAATGTACGGTGTTTTTGGGTGCTTGGTGTTCAGTCCTTTAGTGCCTGTGCAAAAGAGCGTGTAATAAGCTGCGGCCTCGTAATCACAGAGCCGACCACTACACAAAATGCCCCCAGTTCTATCACTCTTTTTGCCTTTGCAGGCGTGTCGATATTTCCCTCGGCGATCACCGGATGCTCTGCGTGCTGTATGATCTGGCGCAGGATGGAAAAATCATCGGCTTCGATTTTCATGCCCTTGCTCTGCGGCGTATAGCCGACCATCGTTGTTCCGATAAAATCAAAGCCCAGCGCGTCTGCGTACAGCGCTTCTTCTACCGTCGAGCAGTCTGCCATCCATAGCTGGCTTGGATAACGTTCTTTCAGGCAAAAGAAGAAATCGGACAGCTCCATATTGCCCGGCCGAAGGCTTCCGGTCGCATCCAGGGCGATGATTTCAGGCTGTACCTCCATCAGCTCCTCTACTTCTTTGAAGGTCGGCGTGATATAGACGCTGCTGTCGCTGTAATCACGCTTTACAATGCCGATAATCGGGAGGCATACCTGGGACTGGATTTCCAGGATATCTTCTTTGGTGTTGGCGCGGATGCCGCAGGCGCCGCCGGTTTTAGCGGCAAGCGCCATCCGGCCCATGATGAAAGAGGAATGCAGCGGCTCGTCAGGGAGCGCCTGGCAGGATACGATCAGCTTTCCCTTCATCTGCATAATACTTTGGTTTGTTTGCTGTTTCATTGGCTGTCACCTCCTTAGTTGGTTACAGTATACCTGGAAAAACGGGAATTTCAAGCGGTTTGAAAGCTTCTGAAAGTACTTGCCGCGTTTTTTATGCCGTTGAAAAAATTGCTGAAGATTCCCGGAGCCTTTTAGTGAAAATTCACAAAGCTTTTGGTTCTTCTTTCGGAAAAATTTGTTGAAATTCCTGCCAGAATCCGTATACTAATAAGTAGCCGGAGAAACCATACTCGTATTTTGTAACAGTATGGCGTTCGAAAAGGCGAATATGCGATGCGCACAAAATTATTTTATGGAAAAGGAGATAACGATGAATCTTGTAAGGACAAAAGACTATGAAGCATTAAGCCGCAGGGCGGCAGCGATGGTAGCCGCACAGATCTTATTAAAGCCGGACTGTGTGTTAGGGCTTGCGACTGGCTCTTCCCCGGTGGGGTTATATAAGCAGTTGGTGGCACAGTATCAGAAAGGGGAGCTGGATTTTTCCAAAGTGACTTCGATTAATCTGGACGAATACAAGGGGCTTGCGCCGGATCATGAGCAAAGCTACCGCAGATTTATGAACGACAATCTGTTTTGCCATGTCAATATCGACCCTTCGCGCACCTTTGTCCCGGACGGCATGGAAACGGACAGCGAGAAGGCGTGCAGGGACTATGACCAGAGGATTGCGGCGGAAGGCGGAATTGACTTGCAGCTCTTAGGGCTTGGCAACAACGGGCATATCGGCTTTAACGAGCCGGCGGAGGCGTTTGCCACAGGCACGCACTGTGTCAGGCTGACGCAAAGCACGATCGATGCGAACAAGCGGTTTTTTGCGAGCGAAGAGGACGTGCCGCGTTATGCTTATACTATGGGCATCCGCAGCATTATGCAGGCGCGCAGGATCCTTTTGATCGTAAGCGGAGAGGCGAAAGCGCAGGCTCTGCGGGATGCGCTCTTTGGGCCGGTGACGCCGAAGATGCCCGCCTCGATCTTGCAGCTACATGCGGATGTGACGGTTGTAGCGGATGAGGGAGCGCTAAAGCTGGCGGATAAGGGCTGAGCCCTGTCATGTCAAAAACGGGAAGCCGCCCACAAACCAAATAAGAAGGATCGCAGCGGATAAGGCTTGTGTTCAACGCCTGAATGCAGTATAATTTTATCAGGCAATTTTATTTGAACGATATGGAGGAGGATACTTAGATGTATCATTGTCAGATAAAGATTTATTTCACAGGTACTCCGTGCAGGGCGTTTGAACTGATCCGGCAGGCGGTTCCACTGGAGCATTTTGCGCATACGTTTACACAAAGCGGCGAGCCGGACGCAGCGCTTGCGGCGCACGCAGATGTAATCTTTGCCAACCTCCAGGACATAGATGCAGGGGCGGCGCTGTCCGCGCTGCTTGCGGCAAAGCGTACAGATACGGAGCTGGTGGCGCTTGCAGGCGCCGGCAAGGCGGAGCAGATCTGTGGAAGCTTTGCGCAGCTTGCGGATCTTTGGACGTGCCCGATGTCCGATGACGTGATTCGTTTCCGTTTTTTAAAATGGCAGCAGGCGTATAAGCTGGGCAGGGACTTCTGGCAGACAAGCCAGTATCTGGAAGCGACGATCGACCATGTGCCGAACCTGATCTGGTATAAGGACAAAAACGGCATCCATAAGAAGGTCAACGACAGTTTTTGCAGGACGGTCAATAAGACCAAAAAACAGATCCAGGGGCGCGGACATGCGTATATCTGGGATGTGGAACGGGACGACCCGGTCTGTACCGCATCCGAGCAGGAGGTGATGCAAAGCAAAAAGACCCTCGTTGCGGAAGAGGTGATTCAGGCGGGGGAAGGGAAAAGGACGCTGATGACGTACAAATCGCCGCTGTATGACATAGATGGCAGCGTAATGGGGACGGTCGGCGTTGCGATTGATGTGACGAAGGAGCGTATTTACGAGCAGGAGATTGCGCGCAAGAACCGGACGTTGGAGAAGATCTTTACGACGTTAGACTGCGGCGTGATGCGCCATTCCCTGGATGGGACGCAGATTTTAAGCATCAACCGGGCGGCGCTTCGGATCCTGGGATACCAGTCGCAGGAGGAATTGCAGGCGGACGGTTTTTATATGGTCACAGGATGCGTTTTGGAAGAAGACCGGCAAAAGCTCCACCAGTGTATGAAGCGGCTGAACAACGAAGGGGATTCGGTCAATATGGAATACCGTATCCGGCATAAAAACGGGGATATCCGGCATATAATGGGAAATATTAAGCTGTTAAAGGAAAACGGCCAGTTGTTTTACCAGCGTTTTCTTTTGGACTGTACAGCACAAAAGCAGCAGGAGAAGAAAAAAGAAAGACGGCAGATGGAGCTGATGCAGGCACTGACAGAGGATTACAGCATCGTCTGCTTTTTTAACCTGGATACAGGCAAAGGGATCCCGATTCGCACCGATGCGGCGGACGGCGGCGCATTTTTGCCGGATGCAGGCGGCAACCTGTCTTTTAGGGAGAGCCTGGAGCAGTACATACAAAACACCGTGTATGAAGAAGACAAAGAAAAGCTGCGGCAGTTTGCATGTGCGGCGTGCCTGAAAAAAGAACTGGCAACAGCGAAAACACGGTACGTCAATTACCGTGTCGCGATCGACGGCGAGGTGCTGTATTACCAGTTAAAGGCGGTGCAGACAGGAAACTGGAAAAAACAGCATGGCGTTGTGCTTGGAATGCGCAGTGTGGACGAAGAGATACGCAGGGAAATGGAGCAGAAAAGCCTGCTGGAAAACGCGCTGATGCAGGCAAACCGTGCAAGTAAGGCAAAAAGTGTCTTTTTATCGAATATGTCGCATGATATCCGCACGCCGATGAATGCGATTGTCGGATTTACGGCGCTTGCGATGACGCATATTGACCAGCGTGACCAGGTAGAGGAATACCTGAAAAAGATCATGACCTCCGGCAACCATCTGCTGAGCCTGATCAACGATGTGCTGGATATGAGCCGGATTGAAAGCGGCAAGATGCATCTGGATGAAAAGCCGTGCTGCCTGCCGGATATCCTGCATGGGCTGCGCAGTATTTTGCAGGCGGATATTCATGCAAAGCAGCTTGACCTGTATATGGATGCGGTCGATATCACAGACGAGGAGATCTATTGTGACAAGCTGCGGCTCAACCAGGTGCTGTTAAATCTTTTGAGCAATGCGGTCAAGTATACGGCTGCGGGCGGCACGATCAGTATGCGGATTACGCAGAAAGCCGGGGCGCCTTTTGGGTATGCGCAGTATGAGTTTATGATACGGGATACCGGCATCGGTATGAGCGAAGAATTTGTTGCCCATATTTTTGAACCGTTTGAGCGGGAAAAAAGCAGTACGATCAGCGGCATCCAGGGCACCGGTCTTGGGATGGCGATTACGAAAAACATCGTAGACCTTATGAACGGCACAATAGCGCTCAAAAGCGAGCAGGGCAAGGGGACGGAGGTGGCGGTCAGCTTTACGTTCCGCCTGCACAGCGGGGCAAAAGAGCCGCAGGAGATTCCGGGGCTTAAAAACTGCAGGGCGCTTGTGATTGATGATGATTTTAATACGTGCGACAGCGTGACGTATATGCTGGGGCAGATCGGGATGCGTGCGGAATGGACGCTGTCGGGCAAAGAAGCGCTGCTGCGGACGCACCAGGCAGTGACAAGAGGCGATATTTACACCGTCTATGTAATCGACTGGATGCTGCCGGATATCAATGGGATTGAAGTGGCGCGCAGGATCCGCAGGGAGATGGGGGATGAGGTGCCGATTGTCCTGCTGACGGCATATGACTGGTCGGAGATCGAGGATGAGGCAAAGGAAGCGGGCGTATCGGCGTTTTGCAGCAAGCCGCTGTTTTTATCCGAGCTGCGGGGCACGCTGCACCATATTGTGAACCAGGTAAAGGATGAGGAGGAAGAAAAAGAGACGGTACGGCAGCATACAGGGCGCATCCTGTTAGCGGAGGACAATGAGATCAACCAGGAAATCGCCGCGGCGATACTGGGGGATGCAGGATTTACGACAGAGATTGCCGGAAACGGGCAGATTGCGGTGGATATGCTAAAGCGTTCCATGCCAGGGTATTATTGCCTGGTTCTGATGGATGTGCAGATGCCGGTAATGGATGGCTATACGGCGACAAAGAGCATCCGTGCGCTTGCAGACAAAGAGCTTGCGTCGATCCCGATTCTTGCGATGACAGCAAATGCCTTTGAGGAAGACAGGCAGCAGGCTTTAAACTGCGGGATGAACGGGCATCTGGCAAAGCCGATCGACGTAGAAGCGCTGTTTGAGACATTGGATACGATCTTGTCGTAAAAAGGTTGGGAAAGAATGATAAAACTGAGATTGAAAAAGAAAAAAAAGTCCAAAAGGCCTTATGTAATTATGATCCTGCTCATTTTCTGCACGCTGGGCGGTGTCGTATACGCGGCGGAGAGAAGGATATCCGCGGAGATGTCGGCGTCGGCGATTGAAAACCTGAGCGAAAGCCTGGAGCTGATCAAAGGCACGATCGAGGCGATCCTGTACAAAGAAGCAGAGTTTCAAAAGATGCTTGCCGGGGAAATGGCGCTGTTGGATAACCCGGAGGACTTTATCTGTTCGAACCATGCCAATAAGACGATGGTAAAGCTGTCTCTGATTACATCCGGGCAGACAGAGGGGGTATCGAGCACCGGGGAAGCGTTCAGCGAAGAAGGGCTGGATTTTAGCGGCGGCAATACAGCGGACGGCCTGCCGATTTCCAAGACGTATGTAAACGGTATGGGAACCTGGGCATATACGATGAAGTGCCCGGTTCTGCGCGACGACAGGGAAATTGCAACCCTTTATGTAGAATATATTTATGATACGTTTGACGATGCGCTGCCGGAGCGTTTTTATAACAGCAGTGCGACGCTGTATATTATGGACGCGGAAAACGAGCGGTTTGTCCTGCGGCCGAAAGGGATCGGGGAACGGGAAGCCGGCAGTCTGGACTTGCAGGATTTTTACCGGGCGAACAACATTATGGAGGCGTCGATCCAGCAGCAAATCAAAGAAGGCATACACGCCGGGGATGATCTGATGTTTTATCATGATGTCAGGGAGAAGGAGTCGCTTATTTATATGTGGGCAGTCAACAATGCCTCGGTATATCTGATCGGATATGTGCCTGTGGAAGCGATCCAAAGAGAGGGAGACGCAGTAAACCAGAATATTCTCATTGTAATCGCAATTACGCTGGCTGCGTTTATCGTCTGCTGTGTCTTGTACTATTTTACCCAGAGGCAGCAAAACAGGATCCGTATGGAGCGGGAGAAAGAGCGGGTGCTGCATAACAGGCAGTTGACCGAAGCGCTTGCGGCGGCGCAGATCGCCAGTAAGTCAAAGACAATGTTCCTTTCCAATATGTCGCATGATATCCGTACGCCGATGAACGCGATTTTAGGATTTACGATTTTGCTGGCAAAGGATGCGCACAATCCGGAAAAAGTGCGGGAATATACGAAAAAAATCACATCTTCCGGCAGGCATCTTTTGAGCCTGATTAACGATGTGCTGGATGTATCCAAGATCGAAAGCGGAAAAGTCGTGCTGTCTCTGGGCGAGTTTACACTGAACAATATGATCTCTTCAGTAGATGCGATTATCCGGCCGATGGCAAAAGCAAAAGGGCAGAAGTTTTCCGTCCTTGTGACGGGGATCCGCCATGAGTGCCTGATCGGGGATGAGACGAGGCTGAACCAGATCTTGATTAATCTGTTGTCCAATGCGGTCAAGTATACGCAGGAGGGCGGCATGATCTCTCTGCGCTTCACAGGGCTGAAACAGCATTCCAGCCAGTACGAGCATATCCGCATCGAGGTGGAGGATAACGGGTTTGGCATGACGCCGGAATATCTGGAGGTGGTCTTTGACGCTTTTACCAGGGCGGAAAACAGTACGACGAATAAAGTGCAGGGCACCGGGCTTGGCATGGCGATTACCAAAAATATCGTCGAGCTGATGGGCGGTACGATTGAGGTAAAGAGCGAGGTAGACAAAGGGACGCTGTTTACGGTGGAGCTGGAGCTGCGTATCCCGGACGGGATGAGCGACGAGCAGTTCTGGCAGGAAAGCGGCATCCGGCGTATCCTTGCCGTGGATGACGAACGGGAGATCTGTGAAAATATCGCGCTTTTGATGAAGCATACGCAGGTAGATACGGAGTTTGCGTACAGCGGAGAAGAAGCGGTTGCCAGACTAAAAGAGTCTCTTGCAGGCAGCAGGGCGTATGACATGGTTTTGCTGGACTGGAATATGCCTGGCATGGGCGGCATTGAGGCGGCGAGGCAGATCCGTGCCATGACGGCGGAGCACATTCCGATCCTGATGCTGACGGCGCTGGACTGGGAAGAGGTCGAGGAGGAAGCGCTCGGAGCGGGCATAGACGGATTTCTCTGCAAGCCGTTTTTCGTATCTGCGTTTAAGGAAAAAATAAAAGAGCTGCAAGCAAACCAGGCAAAACAGGAAAGCGAGCAGAGCCAGCCGGACAAGGAGGAGGACGCCGTCCTGAAAGGACGCCATTTTCTGATCGCGGAGGATAACGAGATCAATTCGGAGATTTTGCTGGAGCTTTTGCATATAGACGGTGCCGACGGAGAGGTGGCGCAGAATGGAAAGCTGGCTGTGGAGTGTTTTGCACAGGCGCCTGCCGGGCATTTTGACGCCGTACTGATGGATGTGCAGATGCCGGTGATGAACGGGTATGAGGCGTCCAGGCGGATCCGCGCCATGGAGCGCGAGGATGCAAAGGCGATCCCGATTATCGCAATGACAGCAAACGCTTTTGCAGAGGATGTAAAAGACGCCCTGGATGCAGGGATGGACGACCATATCGCAAAACCGATTGACATGGATGTGATTCGAAAGACGTTGGGCAAATATTTGAAATAAGGGGCAAAGATGATCAATAGCAAGAATCTATATAAAAATAAAAATCAAAATCAAAATAAGGATCAAAATACGGATCAAAAGAAAAAGAAAGACAGGCATCGGTATAAGAAAAAACTGGCAGCCGTATTATTGGCGGCGGCAGCAGCAGTATGCTCCATAGCTGCCTGCGGAAAAGAAAGCGGGCTGGAAGAAAACCTGATCGATAATGATAAAGGCGAGGCAAGGTCCGTCAATATGTTCACCCCAATGGGCAAGACAGAAACAAATGCAGAGAATGTCGCAAGGACGGCGCAGGAGCTGACGCTTGACCTGGCTGAGGAAAAGCTCGGCGTGGCAGTGGAATACAATACGTATACGGCAAATGACTATAAGGAAAAAACGTATGACGACGTCTGTATCGAACGTGTCCGCAGCAATATGGATGATTTTTACCTGCTGAACCCGGACGTATTCCAGCTTCTCGGAAAAGAGGGGCTGCTGGCAGACCTGTCTGCGCTTGACAGCGCAAAAAACCTGAGGGAAGTCGTAAAGACGGCGAATACGGTAGACGGCAAGCTGGTGGCGATCCCGCAGGAGGTCGTGGCATACGGGCTGTTTATCAACAAGGAGCTGTTTGACAAGTACAGCCTGAAAATGCCGGAGACGCCGGAGGATTTGCTTGCGTGCTGCGAGGTGTTGAAAGCAAACGGATACGAAACGCCGATCGGCGCAAACCGCTGGTGGCTGGAGACGTTTGTCTTTGCGCAGGCGTATGCAGACTTGTATAACGGGGATACGACAGCCGAGGAGATCGAAGCGCTCAACAGCGGCAAAAAGAAATACAGCGACTATATGCGCCCGGGCTTTGAATTTTTACAGGAGCTGATCGACAAAGGCTATGTGGATGCAAAAAAAGCCTTAACCTATGAAGCGATCGACGGGGAAGGGCCTGACTTCAAAGCGCAGAAAACACCGATTGTCATGGCATACTGGGGCGCGGCAAATACAGATACGCTGTACGGCAAGGTAGATTTTGACATGCAGGTCATCGGCTTTCCAAGCAGCCTGGGACAGATGCCGGTCGTGTCTATGACCGGATACAGCGTATGCGCGCAGGCGGAGCATTACGAAGATGCGATGGAAGTGCTGGATGTCATGCTCTCCGATGAAGCGCTTACGGTCTTCGCAGAAACAAAGCAGGTGATCTCTTCCTCGAAAAATGTAGAGGCAGACTGTGTCGATGCGTTAAAGCCATTGAATGCAAAAATCAACGAAGGCGTTTACGTGCTTGCTTCCAATGCCGGAATGAAGGTGGAGCAGTGGGGAAATACCTGCCTGATCGTGCGGGAGCTGCTAAACGGGGCAAGTGTAGAGGAATGCATGGAAGCATTTGACAAATTGCAGGAAGAAAGCCTGAAATAAAAAGCTTGATAATAAGCCTGAAATAAAAAAACTTGAAAGAAAGAGCCTTTTCCAATGTAATGGTTTGTAAGAAAAACCGGTTGGAGAAGGCTCTTTTTGCAATTTTTTTATTTTTTTGTAGCATTTTGCATAGCTTTTGGGTATTGATAGTGAAAGGGGATGGTAAGATATGGAACAGGCGCCGCTTAGTATGGAGGACAGTGCAGAGCATGTGATCCAGTATTATGCAGACATGGTATACCGGCTTGCGTTTGCACGCACCGGGTCAAAGTATGATGCGGATGATATTTTTCAGGAAGTATTTCTGCGCTATGTAAAAAAGCATCCGGCGTTTACTGGTGAGGAGCACCGCAAGGCATGGCTGCTGCGTGTAACCATAAACTGTTCAAACAAATTTTTTCGTACGTTTCGCCGCAGCAGGGAACAGGAGCGCACAAAACCTGCAAACAATACAAACGAAGCGGTATCTTTTACAGAAGAGATGGAAGAGCTGCATGCGCAGCTATGCAGGCTTCCGCAAAAATACCGGGAGGTGATCCATCTGTTTTACTATGAAGACATGCCGGTAGAAGAGATCAGCCGTATTTTAAATCGGAAAAACTCGACCGTCCGTACACAGTTGACGCGTGCACGGGCGATGCTGAGAATAGGATTGGAGGAGAAAGAGGATGAGTGAAAGTGGGAACAAAACGTGCAATGAAAGAAACAAGCCGCAAATGTCAGAAACATTATTCAGGGAGCGCTATCATAGCCTGAATGCGCAGGTCGTACTGCCGGAAACTCTGCGGCAGGACGTGATCCGAAGGGCAGCAAGGCTGGAGAAAAAGCGTACCGACACTGGCAGAAAGTCTGCCAGAAGATGGAAAGGATGGAAAGGATGGAAAGCTGCGATCGCGCTGGCGTCTGTCTGCGTCTGCCTGTATGCCGCGATGCCTGTGCTGGCAGCTTCGTCGGACTCGATTTACCGGCTGATGTACCTGGTATCGCCGCAGATCGCGCAGCATTTTATGCCGGTGCAGAAGTCGGATGTGTCAAACGGGGTGAAAATGGAAGTCGTCTCGGCGTCGGTTCATGGCGATACCGCACAGGTATATATTACGATGCAGGATCTGGAAGGAAGCCGGATCGATGAGACGATCGATTTATATGACAGCTACAGCATCAACCTGCCATTCGACTGTATGTGCCATTGTGAGCGGGCAGGATACGACGAAAGTACAAAGACCGCCACATTTTTAATCACGGTCAGCCAGTTTGGAAAGAAAAAGATCAGCGGGGATAAAATAACGTTTACCGTAGGCACGTTTTTAAGCGGCAAGAAAACCTATGAGCAGCTATTGATCCCAATCAGCCTTGCCGATGTCCAGGATGCCGGCAAGGTACAGCAGGTGCCGCTGATTGGCATGGGCATTACCGACGAAAAGTGGATGGATAAGATGGATGCTGAATGGAATGACAGCCATAGACAGATGACAGCCATGGTACCACAAGAGCCGATGCAGCAGTTTCCACTTTCCGGAAAAGATGAAATCAGCCTGACAGGCATCGGATATGTGGACGGAATGCTCCATATCCAGACGGCGGTCACAGACCCGCTGGAAACAGACAACCACGGCTTTTTCTATCTGAAAGACAGTTCTGGAAGACGCATCGAGGGCGCATACAGCTTTACTTTTACCGAACAAAACAGCGACGGCGTCCGTGTAGATTATTATAACGAGGTATTTGAGGTGTCGAAGGAGGAACTGGCGGGTTATGAGCTGTATGGAGACTTTTTCATCACTGGAACAAAGACGGATGGGGACTGGCGGGTGACGTTTGCGCTGGAGGATGCAGCAAGCAAATAGCTGCTGACAATCTTTTTGAAAATTATAATAGGCTACAGGAAATACCTGTAGCCCTGTTTACATTGTACAAAAGGCTAATCGTCCTCCAGCATAGATTGAAAGATCTCTTTTAATGCGATTAGGCTTTTGTTTTCAGGAGATTCTTCGAGCGCACGTTCAAGCCATCCCAAAGCAAGGCGTATAAAACCCTGAAATTGTTTGTTTGTCATTCCCATATGGCTGCCTCCCTTTTCTGATTCGGATTTGCGGTACTTCTTTTATATCGTTATTATGAGTTGTTATAGAGTTATTATAGAGGTTTTTGTGTAAGATGTAAAGGATTTGCGTAATGGATTTCAGACAGTTTTCCACAATTCGATAGCAGTTGGAAGCAGATTCTTATGCTTCTTTATCCTGTTCGCTTAAAGCACGGCTTTCTAAAAGATATTGCACGTTTAAAAGAAAAGAAGAATCCCCGAACTGTACGGCTATTACGGTTCGGGGATTTCATTCTTTTGTCCAAGCGGACTTGTCATATCATTTTGCCTATTGGCATTATATCATATGCAAAATTGATTTTCAATATGTATTTTTGTCTGTTACACGGTAAACGCAAGCTTTATAAACTTTTTGTAAATTGGGGATTTTACAGTTTTCACTATATAAGACTGTGATGCATACATAAGGAAAATGCCAAATAATATAAAAAACTATCAAAAAGTCCCGTCTTCCGAATTTAACACCATGACATTTTGAAAAACGTAAATAGTTCTATA
>CAMWXD010000058.1 GCA_947178105.1 uncultured Eubacterium sp.
AATCAGATTAATGCCTGGTATGATATCAATAGAGAGCTCGGGGTTATTTTAAGGAGAAATACCGTTTACAAGTATCAGTTTACAGCTGTTGTTTACGGAAAAACATATTACAGCAGTATGATGAGTTTTCGAACAGGAAGATGAAAGAGCGCTGCTGCACTGCTATTAGAAGAATGAATAAATAATTTACAAAATATGTAACAAATGGCCAGGGAGTGTGTATAAAAAAAGGACAGGCGGCTTTTTGGCCTGTTAAATAAAAAACAGGAGGATATTACAATGAGTGAAGAAATCAAAGAAATGGGTATAGGAGATGCGGAGCTTGAGGAATTTAACAAGCTGATGCAGGAAAAATGCAAAAGCGAAGAAGACGCCATAAACCTTGTTATGGGCGAGATGGCTCCAGGCCAGGACTCAGGGGAACTGACGGAGGACGATCTGGAATTTGTAGCCGGCGGCGTATCAAAAATGAATGCAGTCAGGTGTGTGACTTCGGCTTACTGGAATATGTGCGTGCTCGGGAAAAAAAGCTGTGGCTATTCGGCAGATTACATTTATGAGTCTTTAAGGGTTGTGGACGGGATGATGAACGAAGCTGCCAGCCAGTGCGGTTCCACATTGAAAAAAGCCTGGAGGACTTTAAATAGAATATTTCCAGGATAAGTCTTAACAAAATAAAGCATATAAAAACAGCATCTGGGCCCAAACGGCTTCGGTGCTGTTTTTTATAACAGGTCGTGAGCAGAATGCCACAAAAAGCTCTTACAATCAGATTCAACATATGCTATATTATAGGCATAAAAGAAAGAGCAACCGCCCATAGTATACCCGATGGGGTACAAGGGTGGTTTTTGCTATGTATGGCTACTTACAAAACGTAAACACGAATGTAAGCAATGAGGCCAACACACCCTGTAACACGGTTGCTCTTCCTGGATTATAGTATATCTTTTACTGTTCTTCAACAATATCTTTTATTTTTCATTCTTATCATTCATTATTTTTCAATAAAAGCAAATGAACCATGAATTCTATCATACCGAAAATACTTTCAGATAAAAAATATTTTCTCCATTTTGATTGACGATTGCACATTCAGTGTATACAATAAAAAAAAGTGTAAAAAGGGGGCTTTTATGGACAAGCACGAAATAGTCGGCATGTTTGCAGTGCAGGGGGCGGTTCTTGGCATAAAAGAATACGGCAGCGGCCATATTAACCGTACCGAGCTGGTGGAGATGGAGCAGGGCGGGCAGCGCAGGCAGTATATCTTGCAGCAGATCAATACGGATATTTTTCAAAATGTAGACGAGCTGATGGAAAACATTGTAGGCGTTACGGATTTTCTGCGCCGTAAGATCACCGCACGCGGCAAAGACCCGGACAGGGAGGCTCTGTGCGTGATTCCTGCAAAGGACGGCGCCAGCTATTGCCGCGCAGATGGGAAATGCTACCGGATGTATCGATTTATCCAGGATGCGGTAAGCTTTGACGCGGTGAAAAAGCCGAGTGATTTTTATGAAAGTGCGCTGGCATTTGGGACGTTTCAGTCGCTGCTTGCAGATTATCCGGCGGATACGCTGCATGAGACGATCGCAGATTTTCATAATACGCCAAAGCGGTTTGCGGCGTTTGAAAAAGCGGTGCAGGCGGATGTATGCGGCCGTGCGCAGGCAGCAGAAAAAGAGATTGCGTTTCTGAAAGAACGGGAAGGGGAGGTGTCCGTACTGGTCGATTTACTGGATGCAGGGAAGCTGCCGCTTCGGGTTACGCATAATGATACCAAGCTCAACAATGTGATGCTGGATGCAAAGACGGGGAAAGGGATCTGCGTGATCGATCTGGACACGGTAATGCCTGGGCTGTCCGTTTATGATTTTGGAGATTCCATCCGGTTTGGGGCAAATACAGCGGCGGAAGATGAGGCTGATTTGTCCAAGGTATCCCTGGATTTGGAGCTGTACGAGCAGTATGTAAAGGGATATTTGAAAGGGTGCCAGGGGAGCCTGACAGAGCTTGAGAAAAAAATGCTGCCAACAGGGGCAAAGCTGATGACATTAGAATGCGGGATGCGGTTTTTGACGGATTACCTTTCGGGGGATACGTATTTTCGTATTCACAGGGAGCATCACAACCTGGACCGCTGCCGGACACAGCTTGCTTTAGTGGCGGATATGGAGCGCAAATGGGAGCAGATGGCGGATATTGTGGCAAAGGCAGAATCATAAAATAAGAGATTGGGAGGTTTTGAATATGGAGAAGTTAAAAGGGCAGGTTACGATCCCTACGGATATGGACGTGATAGAAGAGACGGTGCGCCTTGCGAAAAAGTGGGGTGCAGACGCAGTGCGCGACTGCGACGGTACGGAATTTCCGATAGAGCTAAAAGATGCCGGGATGAAGGTCTACGCGACGTATTATACAACAAGGAAGGACAACGCATGGGCAAAGGCGCACCCGCAGGAGATCCAGCAGATGTATTTGATGACGCCGATCTATACGGCGGATGGGGATACGCTTAGGATACGGCTGATGAAAGGGCTGCACCCGCAGCTTTTGGCATTGAATACGTCAGATGACATTACCCGCTGGTGGGAGGTGATAGACCGAAGCACCGGCACAGTAGTTCCGGTTTCAGACTGGAGCTTTGAGGAAGCGGAAGGGACAGTGGTGATTTGCAGTGAGCCGTTTCATGATTATACGGTCAGCTTTTTGGCATATATTATGTGGGACCCGGTGCATATGTACAATGCGACGGTCAACAACTGGGAGGGCGTGGAGCACCAGATGACCTTTGATGTGCGCCAGCCCGAGACGCACGCGTTTACGTTAAAGCGCTTAGAACACTATATCGAAACGCATCCATATGTGGATGTGCTGCGGTTTACGACGTTTTTCCATCAGTTTACGCTTGTCTTTGACGAGCTGCGCCGGGAAAAATACGTGGACTGGTATGGGTATTCCGCATCGGTCAGCCCGTATATTTTAGAGCAGTTTGAGCGGGAGGCGGGATATCCGTTCCGCCCGGAGTATATCATTGACCAGGGGTATTATAACTGCCAGTACCGGATCCCTTCCAAAGAATATTTGGACTTTGTTGCGTTCCAGCGGCGGGAGGTTGCAAAGATTGTAAAAGAAATGGTGGATCTTACCCATGCGCACCACAAGGAAGCGATGATGTTTTTAGGAGACCACTGGATCGGTACGGAGCCGTATCTGGAGGAATTTGCGAAAATCGGGCTGGATGCGGTTGTCGGCAGCGTGGGCAACGGGGCGACACTGCGGCTGATCAGCGATATTGAAGGGGTTTCCTATACCGAAGGGCGCCTGCTGCCGTACTTTTTCCCGGATACCTTCCATAAAGGGGGAGATCCGGTAAAAGAGGCAAAGGAAAACTGGGTGACGGCACGCAGGGCAATTCTGCGCAAGCCGGTAGACCGCATCGGATACGGCGGCTATTTAAAGCTGGCGCTGGATTTCCCGGAATTTGTGGAGTATGTGGAGCACGTCTGCGAGGAGTTTAGACAGCTTTACAAAGAAATTGCAGGCGGCAAGCCGTATTGTGCGGCAAAGGTTGCCGTACTCAACTGCTGGGGGAAAAGCCGTTCGTGGGGATGCCATATGGTGCACCATGCGATTTATCATAAACAGAACTATTCTTATGCAGGCGTGATCGAGGCGCTTTCCGGCGCTCCGTTTGAGGTCAGCTTTATCAGCTTTTCGGATATCCGCGAACGTCCGGGGCTGCTTGGGGAGTTTGATGTACTGCTTAATATCGGGGATGCAGATACTGCACATACCGGAGGGGAATGGTGGTGCGACCCGGTAGTTTCGAGTGCGGTCAAGCGCTTTGTATACGAGGGCGGAGGCATGATCGGCGTTGGAGAGCCGTGTGCGCATCAGGCAAACGGGCGCTTTTTCCAGTTGGCAAATGTATTCGGCGTGGAAAAAGAGCGGGGGTTCACGCTTGGCTATGATAAATATAACTGGCAGGAGCATCCGCATTTTATTACAGAGGACACAGGCGGCGAAGTGGATTTTGGGGAAGGAAAGAAAAATATCTACGCCCTGGAAGGCACGACGGTACTCGTATGCCGGGATGAGAGCGTACAGCTTGCCGTAAACAGCTTTGGGGCAGGGCGCGCGGTTTATATCAGCGGGCTTGCGTATAGCTTTCAAAACAGCCGCCTTTTGCACCGCGCAGTTTTATGGAGTGCGGGAAAGGAAGATGCGCTGCATTGCTGGTATTCTGAAAATCTGAATACCGAAGTCCATGCATATCCAAACAACGGCAGGTATTGCGTCGTGAATCATACGGACGAGGGCCAGGATACGGTGATTTACCGGGGAGACGGCACAAGCTTTGCGCTTTCCCTGAAGGCTTCGCAGATCGTCTGGTTTAACATGGAGGGATAAGGGTATGTACAGTTACCGGATCATCGAGCAGGTCAAAAGAAAGCCAAAGGCGATGACAGGAATACTCAAAAAAATGATGATCTTTTTTGCAATCTTTTTTATCCTGCTTGGGATTATGGTTTCGCAGGGGTTTATGCTTCCCGGATTCCTGTTGGTTTTGCTGTATTTTTTCTACAGCGTATTGAGCCAGAAGGAGTATGAATATGTGCTGGAAGGGGGCACGCTCACGATCGACGTGATTTTAGGCGGAAGGTATCGCCATACAGCGCATGTCCTGGAGCTGCACACGATGGAGGTGGCGGCTCCAAGCCGTCATGAGGCGGTGGCAAAATACCGCAAAGGCACCGGGACTGAGCGGCTTGTAAAATACGATTATACTTCTTATGAAGAAGATACGCCTTATTATACGATGATTATTATGGAAAACAGGCAGAAGATCAAGCTCCTTTTGGACTTAAGTGGGGATATGCTCGAAGCGATGAAAAAGAGCTATCCAGACAGGGTATTTCTTTCCTGAATGTGCCGTGATCTGCACGAATTCTGGTCGCCTTTGTATGTGTATTTTACATAAAAACGGACAAGTTTTTTTGTAAATATTATGCAAAGGCGATATTTTTGATTATATTTGCAATTTATATAAGCGTTTTTGCAAACTTTGCTGTGATATGAATTGCTATAATATACCCATCTCAAATAAAAAGGAGGATAAAATATGAAAAAGAAATTAATGGCGGCATTGCTTGCCGGTATGATGGCATTATCTGTAACAGCCTGCGGCGGCGCAGACAGCGGTTCTGGCGACGCAGGAAATGACGCAGATGGGGGGGATTCTGCTGATGATGCAAATGCAGGGACTGACGCTGAAGGTGGTAGTGAGGATGCAGGCGGTTCAGACGCAGACGGCGGAAAACTGACAGTCTGGGCATGGGACCAGACGTTTAATATTAAGGCGATGAACCTGGCTGCGGAGCAGTATAAAAAAGACCACCCGGGCTTTGAGCTGGAAGTGATCGAAACATCTTCGGATGACTGCCAGACAAAGCTTACGACATGCGCGACATCAGGCGATTACAGCACGATGCCGGATATCGTGCTGATGCAGGACAACAGCTACCAGAAGTTCTTAAAGAGCTATCCGGATGCATTTACAGACCTGACCGACATCGGCATCAACTGGGAGGATTTTGCAGCGTTAAAGCAGAGCTACTCTATGGTGGATGATAAGCATTTCGGCGTTCCGTATGACAACGGCGTATGCGCAGCCTTCTATCGTACGGATATTCTGGACGAAGCAGGCTATAAGATCGAAGACCTGACCGATATTACATGGTCTAAGTTTACAGAGATCGCTGTAGATGTCCATGAGAAAACAGGCAAATACCTTCTGACAAGCGAATCCACCGGCGGCGACATCATTATGCTGATGATCCAGTCCTGCGGCGCGAATTTTGTAAATGAAGAAGGAAAAGCATACATAACAGGCAACGAAGTGGCTGAAAAGTGCGTAGACCTGTATGCAGATATGATCGCAAAGGATGCAGTCAAGCTGGTCAACAACTGGGATGAATATGTAAAGACGGTTACTGACGGCGAAGCGGCAGGCATCGTAAACGGAAACTGGATGAACGGGACGCTGGTAGGAATTGAAGACCAGAAGGGCTTATGGCAGATTACAACAATCCCGAAAGTGGATGATGTAGAGACAGCTACCAACTATGCAAACAACGGCGGATCTTCCTGGTATATTACTTCCAACTGCCAGAATCTGGATCTTGCAAAGGATTTCCTGCTGAGCACATTTGGTTCCAGCACAGAGTTTTATGATACGATCCTTCCTGCAACATCTGGTATTGCATGTTATTTGCCGGCAGGTGAGTCCCAGGTATACAATGAGCCGGTAGAATTCTACGGCGGGCAGCCGATTTACTCTACACTGGTAGAATACTCTTCTCATATTCCGGAATTTACAAAGACTCCGTATCATTATGAAGCAAGAGAAGTTGTAAATACAGCGATTATGCAGATCGTAAACGGAACTTCAAAAGAAGACGCTTTAAAAGAAGCGCAGGAAACGCTTGAATTTAAGATGTCAGAATAAGTAAAGTGCAGCCTTTGGCTTTACTGTGCGGGGGACTGTTCACAGTTCCCCGTATTCATTCTGCACGTTCTTTTGCGAAAAAGAGAGGAGGAGTTTATGTGAATTCCAATAAAAAAGGCATGACATTGATTGCCAAGCAAAGAGTGGCTGGCTGGACTTTTTTAACACCGGCGACGCTGATGATTGCGGTTATGAGCTTTTATCCGATGGTTCGGGCGTTTATCATTTCCCTGCAAACCGGAACCGGCGCAAATATGAGGTTTGCAGACCCGGTCTTTAGCAATTATAAGAGAATCCTTGCAGACAAGGTATTCCAGCAGTCCATTGCCAATACATTTCTGTATCTGCTGATCCAGGTGCCGATTATGCTGCTTCTTGCTATCTTACTGGCGCAGCTATTAAACAATCAGCAGCTAAGATTCAAAGGCTTATTCCGTACTTGTGTTTTTCTCCCATGTGCAACCTCGCTCGTATCCTACGCGCTTATTTTCCGCTCCCTGTTTGCACAGGAAGGGCTGATTAACACAATATTGGTAAAGCTGCATATTTTAAGCAGCGGGTATAACTTCCTCGGCAACTCGTTAAGTGCGAAAATCGTCATTATCATTGCGCTTGTCTGGAGATGGACGGGATACAATATGGTATTTTACTTGGCAGGCCTGCAAAATATCGAATACTCGGTCTATGAGGCGGCAAAAATCGACGGCGCCAACGGCTGGAAGACATTCTGGCGGATTACTGTCCCGCTGCTTAAGCCGACGATTATTATGACGGTCATTACTTCGATCAATGGTACGTTGCAGTTGTTCGACGAGTCTGTCAACCTGACAAAGGGCGGGCCGGCAAATACGACGATTACAATGTCCCATTATGTATACAATACCTGTTTTATCAATGTCCCGAACTTTGGCTACGCATCTGCGATGGCATTTTTGATCTTCCTTATGGTAGCGATTCTGGCATTGATCAACTTGAAAGTAGGTGATACGCGTGACTAAGAAAAACAATTCCATGATCCAGCGCCGGCTGATCCCGACGTATATTTTCCTTACGATTGTATCCTTTTTTTCTGTATTTCCGCTGTATTGGATGATCTCTGCGGCTACGAATACGTCGACTGATGTTTCTAGGGGGCGCATCCTGCCGGGGACGCATTTTATGGAAAATTTTAAAAACCTGACGAGCCAGCAGCCGCTGTGGAGGGCGCTAGGCAATTCGTTTTTGTATGCGTTTGTAACGACGGTTGTCTGCCTTTTGATCTGTTCGATTGCAGGCTACGGGTTTGAGATCTATAATGACAAATGGAAAGATAAGCTGTTTTCGGTTCTGCTGCTTGCCATGATGGTGCCGCAGGTAGCGACGATGGTGCCTTTGTTTCAGTTGATTTCCAGCGCAAAGCTGTTAAATACGACGATCGGCTTTATCCTTCCGATGATCTCGACGCCGTTTATGATTATGATGTTCCGCCAGAATGCGAGGGCTTTCCCGATCGATATTATAGAGGCGGCACGGATTGACGGGCTGAGCGAGATCCAGATTTTCTTCCGTATGTTTATGCCGACGATGAAGTCTACCTATGCGGCGGCAGCGGTTATTACCTTTATGAATGCGTGGAACTCTTATCTGTGGCCGAAGGTCATTATGACTGATAATAAATCGCTGACCATGCCGATGCTGATTGCAAACCTGATTACAGGGTATGTCGTAGATTACGGGATGCTTATGTGCGGCGTATTGTTCTGCTCGATCCCTACGATGGTCATATTTTTCATTTTACAGAAGCAGTTTGCAGAAGGTATTACTGGAGCAGTGAAATAAGCCTGCTACCAGCCTGCTTCAGAATGGATTTGGAATTTTAAGAGCTGCTGCTCATAATTATCCGGGCGTTTGCGCCATTCGTTTGGCGAGACGCCCATAATCTTTTTAAAATTCCTGCTGAATGTTGAAAAGGTAGGAAAGCCGCATTTATTTGCCACGTCCATGACAAAATCATCGGTACGTTTTAACAGGTCACAGGCTGTCCGGATACGTACCATATTGATATATTCCATCGGCCCCATATCCATATAAGCAGAAAAGATCTTACGGAAATGGGATTCGCTGATATGGCAGCTTTCAGCCAGCTCGCTGATTTTTAACGGCTCCATATAGTGTATGGAGATATAGTCTAACGCCTGAGCGATCGGAACCGCTTCTTTTAAAGGCATCTTTTCGGAAAACCTGCCGACTTTATTTTCCCTGGCAAGGTTCATCAACAGGATGGAAGCCTCTGCTTTTGCTTCTTCCAGATAAAACTCCTCTTTATAGCGCATAATATTAAAAATATTGCGGATAATCTGTCCAAGCTTTGGGTGTTCCTGTTCCGGCTTTAAATATGCCCTGGAATTGATCCGGGACGCAATCTGGTCGATCCGCTTGGCAGAGCCTGTATGACATGCGTGCCGAAGCAGCGTGTCGATATCAAGAAACAAAAACTCCCAGCTACTGACTGTATTTGGGTCGCTGTTTGTCGTATGCAGGCAGTTTTGGGGGATGACAGAAAAATAGCCGCTTGCATAGCGGTATTCCTCGTGCCCGATGACCAGCGTGCCGGTTCCGTCATAGCAATATCCGATTTCCAGGTAGTTATGAAAATGCAGAAAATCAATGTCCCGCCCATAGTTTTGTGTCCATTTGTCGCCGAACAGCGCCAGAAACGGGACATTTTCCGGCATTTTATAATACCGGAACTCAATCTTTGGATTTCCTTTGCCTGCCATTTTTAAACTGCCTCCATTCTAAAGTTGTTGATCGGTGCTTTGCCTGCCAGGGCGCGTGAGTTTGCGCATACAATAATAAAAGCTGAAAACAAGCACGAGGTCGGCGCCAGCCCATGCCGCGATTTCTGCGTAAAAAATGCCGTCCTGCCCGAAGGCGCGCGGTAAAAGCAGTGCGGCGGCAGTACGCATTGCAAATTCCGCACAGCCGGATGCCATAGGCAGTACCGTATTGCCAAGCCCCTGTATACAGGAACGCGTTACATGTAAATAGTATAAAATAGGCAGGCAGATGCTCATAATAAATAAATAATGGTAAGCGATGCCAAGCGTAGCTTCTGTCATTTCAGGATCCCCGTTAATAAAGCACAGAAGAATCCATTTTCCGGCAAGGATCATGACAGCGGCGATGGCGACAGAGGTCAGGATGGCAATGGCAAGCGCTTCCCGATACCCTGTTCGGATACGCGGTATCTTTCCGGCTCCTAAGTTTTGCCCGGTATAGGTCGTCATCGCAAATCCGTAGGAGGTGCCTGCGACCTCCAGCATCCCATACAATTTATTGGTAGCGGTAAAGCCTGCAATAAAAGCAACGCCAAAACCGTTTACAACAGACTGTACGATCATCCCGCCGACAGAAATCACAAAGTTTTGAAATGCCATAGGCATTCCAAGCTTCATCAGGCGCAGGTGCAGCGCCGGGTCGACAGCGAGTTCTTCCCGCTTCCATTTGAGGATATCAATATGCAGTATTTTTATAAGGCAAAACACGCTGGAACAGCATTGTGCCAGCACAGTAGCCGCTGCCGCGCCGAATACGCCCATATGAAGCACCGGGACAAAGAAAAGGTCAAGCCCGATATTGATAAACGAAGCAAAGATCATCGCATACAGCGGTGTTTTGCCGTCCCCCAGGGAGCGCAGGATCGAAGCTAGCAGGTTGTAAGCCATAACAACCGGTATGCCCCAGAACATCGTGCGCATATAAAGCATCGTATCCGCCCACACCGATTCCGGCGTATGCAGTGTCTTTAGCATCCATTCGGCAAAGTACTGCCCGCCGGCAAGCAGGATGACAGCGCTTGCCGCTGATAAAAGGGCGGAATTGGCAATGGCGTTTCGGAGGTTTTTATACTGCCCGGCTCCGAAGTCCTGGGACATTTGAATGGCAAAGCCTTGTGTAAAGCCCTGGATCATCCCCTGCATCATCCAGATGATCCATTCGGCAGCGCCGACGGCGGCAATGCCGGATACTCCGAGCACCTGCCCTACGATCGCAGCATCCGCGATTGTATAAAACTGCTGGAACAGGTTGCCGAGCATCAGCGGCAGTGCAAAAGAGAGGATTAACCTGCCTGGCGCGCCAGAGGCCATATTACGCAGTGCTGTCATAGTGATCGCTCCTTTCTGCGTGGAAATCATTTTGTGTTACCTTAACTAATGCGGATAGAACCGTGCCTGAAATGGGATACGGGAGGAAAAATTTTCTGCGGGCTGCTTTTTACCGCTTGACAAAGCAGGCAGGGTGCTATAGACTGTTTGAAAATAGGTTTATATATATAGACTAGAAGAAAGGGAGAGGGATATCATGGAATATCATATCAATGAAAGCGAATACCGGTTTATGGAAGTATTATGGGAAGTGGGGCCGGCAAGTTCTATGGAATTGGTGCGCATTTGTGAGAAACGGCTGAATTGGAAAAAGTCTACGACGTATACGGTCATTCGCAATTTGTCAGAAAAGCAGGCAGTCTGCAATGACCATACGACCGTGCGGCCGCTTGTATCCAGGGAAAGTATGCAAAAGCAGGAGAGCCACAGCTTTTTAACAAAGAGGTTTGGGGGAAGCCTGCCCTCCTTTCTCATGGCATACTTAAAAGACAGGAAGCTGACCAAGGAGGAGGCGCTAAGGCTTCAAAAGCTGATCCAGGATGCGGCGGAGGATGGGATGCAGTAGCATTTAATAATGGTATTTTTTGCGCATTTGTACCAAAAACAGCACGGTGATCACCGCCGCCATAAATTCCGCCGCTACGACAGACATCCAGATCCCGTCGATCCGCCAAAACAGCGGAAAAACCAGTACTGCGGATACCTGAAACAGCAGTGTCCGAAGGAAGGAGATCGCCGCCGATAAAAAGCCGTTGTTTAAGGCTGTAAAAAAAGCCGATCCAAAAATTGCCGCGCCGGCAAACAGGAAAGAAAACGAAAAAATATGGAATCCCCGTAAGGTCAGGCGCAGCAGCGACGGGTCATAGCCGACAAAAATCATGGAAAGCGGTTTTGCAAGCGTCTGCGAAAGCACCAGCATACTGATGGAAAAAGCAAGGATCACGCAGAGGCTTTTTTTCAAAAGGCCGCTCAGCTCCCCATGGTTTCCGGCTCCATAATGATAGCTGATGACCGGGGCGGCACCGACGGAATAGCCGATAAAGGCGGCGAGGAATACAAAGTTTACGTACATCAGCACACCGTATGCGGCGATGCCGTTTTCGCCTGCATATTTCATAAGCTGGACATTATACAGCATACTCACGACAGACATGGAGATATTTGTCATCAGCTCTGAAGAACCGTTTGTACAGGCTTTCAGCAGCACCGCTTTGTCAAAAGTTGTCCTGGCAAGACGCAGCGGGCTGCTATTTTTGCGGGCAAAATAAAAGAGCGGCGCGATGCCGCCGACCAACTGTCCGCATACAGTAGCGGCTGCCGCCCCGGCCAGCCCGCCGGGAATCACCGCAACGAACAGTGCATCCAGGATCATATTTGTGACGCCGGCAATTACAGTAACAGCAAGCCCCAGCTTTGGTTTTTCCGCTGTGGCAAAAAAGCTCTGAAATTCGTATTGCAGCATAAGCGCCGGGAGGGAAAGCAGGCATACGCGGCCATAGAGGACGCACTGCGAAAGCATTTCGCCTTCTGCCCCAAGCGCAGCAGCGATCGGCTGGATCAAGGCGATCCCAAGCGCGGCGATCACAAAGCCGCAGCCAATGGTTACATAAATAAACAGGGAAAACATACGGTTAGCTTCTTCGCGCTGTCCTTCACCCATTGTCTTGGCGATCAGGGCGCTGCCGCCTGTGCCGAACATAAAGCCGACGGCGCCTAAAATCATTAAAAACGGCATAATAAAATTCAATGCAGCGAACGGCGTCTTGCCTACAAAGTTGGATACAAAAAAGCCGTCGATCACGCCGTACACAGATGTAAAGATCATCATAACAATGGAAGGAAGCGTAAAGCGCATCAGTTTCTGATAAGAAAAGTGGTCGGATAACTGGATTTGTTTCTGCTGCATATTTTACTACTCCTTTCGAAAGGTTTATAATTCTTCTTTTATTTTCTGCTTTAGGCAAGCGAGGTATTTTTGGGTCAGTTCCAGGTATTTTTCCTGCTCGTTGGCAGTCCAGGAAGCTAAAATATCATTCTCAAGCGCGATGAGCCGTGCCACTCCGTTTTTAGAGCAGTCCATGCCTTTTTCCGTCAGGCATACTTTTTTCCGTTTGCCCTCGCCAGCTTCCAGGTAAATCAGCCCTTCGGCTTCAAGCTTGCGCAGCGCAGAGTTGATTGTCTGCTTACTGGTGCCGGATAGTTTGCAGATCTCGCTCAGCAGGCAGCTTCCGCCGCTGTTGCAGACAGCATAAAGCACCGTCATGCTGCTGTCAGATAAGCCAATCTTTAATGCCGCTTCATGATAGGCAGCGTCAATCTCGCTGATCAGGTAGTTTAGTCGTTTTAATTCAGTAGTCATTAATTCTGCCATATGCAGTGCCTCCTTTATGTATGAAATCGTACATTTTCTGTATTATAGTATGAAATCGTATATAAGTCAAATAGTTTTTAAAAAATGCAGAAGATTTTTCTAATCGGGATCTTTTGATAGGAATAAAGAACATGGGGCTGTCGGGAAATAAATGCTTTCTTCCCGATGCCCCACGTTGGATTGTAACAGACAAATTTTGATATTGGATCATATGGATCTGGTACAGGATTATGGATTATGAGATTTTCTGTATGTTCTCGCTGTGTTCACGTACCACATTTTTTAATACATCGATGTCGGCTTGCATGGAAGCGATCTTAGCTGTTTCATTATCATATTTCCTGGCAGCGGGCATATAGTTTTCAGCAAGCAGCTTAATATCCGAACGGATTTCATTTTCTATTATGATATGGATTCTATGTTGTTCTGCTTGGATGGATTTGATTTCGTTTTCTAAAGGCTGCATTCTTGCGTCTAATTTTTTTTCCATAATATCAGAAATGGCAAGCAGTAACTCATGGTCTGTCATATGATCACGCTCCTTTGCGATTCATTTATGAAAGACAGTATATCACATTTGAGAAATAAAGTCTACTACATTTGGACTTTTTTGCACTTTTTCTTGACAAAACGTACAGAAAAAAGTAAGATAAAGACGGGAATAAAAATGAAATAAAACACAGAGTGTCGGCAAAGCCGCATGAAGGGGTGCACCACCGCGGGTGTATTCTTTTATGCGGCTTTTTTGACGGGATACAGAAGGGAGGTGCCAGTATGGTTCGGATCAACGGGCAGGAAGAGGCAGCGGATGGTATGCGGTTAAAAGATTACCTGGAGCAAAATGACTATCCAATAGATGGGATTGCAGTGGAATGCAATGAACAGATCGTTTCGAAAAGCAGGTACGAGAGCTTCGTACTACAGGATGGAGATGTTATCGAGATCGTAAGCTTTGTAGGCGGGGGCTGAAAAGGATAGCTGAAAAGGATGGAACGCTTCCAGTATAAAATAAGAAAGAGAGGGTCATACGATGTCAGCAGAAAAAGACACTTTTACATTAGGCGGCAGGGAATTTTCTTCCCGTTTTATTTTAGGCTCTGGGAAATATTCGATGGAGCTGATTCGGGCTGCTGTGGAAAATGCCGGTGCGCAGATCATAACGCTTGCTGTGCGCCGCACGAATACAAAGAAAAATGAAAATATCCTGGACTATATTCCAAAGGGCGTCACACTGCTCCCGAATACGTCCGGGGCGAGGGATGCAAAGGAGGCAGTCCGCATCGCACGGATGTCCAGGGAATTAGGCTGCGGGGATTTTGTAAAGATCGAGATTATGAAAGACAGCAAGTACCTGCTCCCGGATAATGCAGAGACGGTAAAGGCGACGGAGCAGCTTGCAAAGGAAGGGTTTGTTGTGCTGGCATATATGTATCCTGACCTGTATACGGCTAGGGATCTTGTAAATGCCGGAGCGGCTGCTGTGATGCCGCTTGCTTCTCCGATCGGCTCAAACAAAGGGCTTGCGACAAAGGAATTTATTCAGATTTTAATAGACGAGATCGATGTCCCGATCATTGTGGACGCAGGCATCGGGCGCCCGTCCCAGGCGTGTGAGGCAATGGAGATGGGGGCGGCTGCAATTATGGCGAACACCGCGATCGCGACTGCCGGCGATATCCCGGCAATGGCAGGGGCGTTTCAAGATGCGATTAAAGCCGGGCGCAGCGCATACCTGGCAGGGCTTGGGCGCGTATTGGAGCGCGGGGCGGCTGCATCTGACCCGCTGACAGGATTTTTACGGGATTAGCGCGCAGGTGATATCAGGAAGGAGAAAAAAGTGACAGCAAACAGGATGGGAAACCAGTTTTATGTAGATGCTAAAAATCTGACAGGGGAAGCGCTAGAGCGCAAGCACCGCGTGGAAAACGACCCTGGCGCAAGGACAGACCCGATGCAGTATATGGAAGGGATGGAGCGCATCGATTCGGATATCCTGTCACAGGTGATGGCACAGATGGACAGTTATCATTACGAAGCTTATACGGATGCGGACGTGCGCCGTGCGCTGATGCATGAGACGTGTACAGTAGAGGACTTTAAGGCGCTGCTGTCTCCGGCAGCGCTGTCGCATTTAGAGGAGATGGCAGCAAAGGCAAAATATGAGACAAGCAGGCATTTTGGAAATACGGTCTATCTGTTTACGCCGTTGTATATTGCCAATTATTGCGAGAATTATTGTGTGTACTGCGGGTTTAACTGTTACAATGATATCGCGCGCAAAAAGCTTTCGATGGAAGAAATCGAACGGGAGATGCAGGTCATTGCAGAATCCGGTATGGAAGAAATACTGCTGCTTACAGGAGAGAGCCATAAAATGAGCGACATTGCCTATATCGGCGAAGCGTGCAAGCTGGCTGCACGGTATTTCCGCAATGTCGGCCTGGAGATCTACCCGCTGAACAGCGACGGATACCGTTACCTGCACGAATGCGGCGCAGATTATGTGACGGTATTTCAGGAAACATATGACGCGGTGCAGTATGAAAAGCTGCATCTGCTCGGGCACAAACGGGTATTCCCATACCGTTTTGAGGCGCAGGAGCGCGCGATCCTTGGCGGTATGCGCGGAGTGGCATGTTCGGCACTGCTGGGGCTTTCCGATTTTCGCAAGGATGCGCTTGCTTCGGCACTGCATGTGTATTATTTGCAGCGCAAATATCCGTACGTGGAATATTCCCTGTCCTGCCCAAGGCTGCGCCCGATTATCAATAACGATAAGATCAGCCCGCAGGATGTGCAGGAAACGCAGCTTTGCCAGGTGCTTTGCGCTTACCGGATTTTTCTGCCTTTTGTCGGGATCACCGTATCCAGTAGGGAGCAGAAGCATTTTCGGGACGGCATTGTGAAGATCGCGGCAACAAAAGTATCTGCCGGGGTATCGACCGGAATTGGCGACCATGAAAGCAAATACCATGGAACAAAGGAAGAAGGGGCAGGCGACGAGCAGTTCGAGATCTCAGACGGCAGAAGCTTTGCGCAAATGTATGAGGATATGGCGCTGGTAGGATTGCAGCCAGTGTTAAATGATTATATTTATGTGTGATTATATGGGGCAAAGCGGCAGATAAGATTGTGAGATACTGTCATAGGCTTCACAGGTGATAGGAGAACAAAAATGTCCAAACAAATAAAAATCCTCTGCATTACAAACCGGCATCTGTGCACACAGGACTATCTAGCACAGGTGGGGCAAATTGCCAGGTCATGCCCACAGGCAGTGATTGTGCGGGAAAAAGACCTGGCGGAAGAGGAATATGAAAAACTTGCCGGGAAAGTGATGAAGGTTTGTGCGCAGTATCAGGTGCCGTGTATCCTGCATACTTATGTGGAGGCAGCAGTACGCCTTGGGGCGGAGGCAGTCCATTTGCCGCTGCCGGTGCTGCTTTCTCTTGCCAAAGAGCAGAAAAGCTGCTTTTTGGTGCGCGGCGCTTCCGTACATTCGCCAGAGGAAGCGGTATTGGCGCAGGCTGCCGGGGCAACGTACCTGACAGCGGGGCATGTATTTGCGACAGACTGTAAACGCGGCGTGCCGCCAAGGGGGTTATCCTTTCTGCGCGAGGTGTGCGCGGCAACAAAGCTGCCGGTCTATGCGCTGGGCGGCATTCATGCGGAAAATGCGGCGGCATGTATCCAGGCAGGCGCACAAGGCGTCTGTATCATGTCTGAATGTATGCAGCGTACAGACTGGTCTGGCGGGTTTACGGGGTGGAATGTGTGAGCAAGTCAAGGATACATGGAAGCGCACAAAATAATAACGAAACAACGGGCAGGAAAAATATGTAAAGTGGTATCTGCAATTCCGTTTGAGGCAGACTGTGAATAACGAGGGGAATCATTGCTGTTGAAAATAGCTGTTTGTTTTTTACAATGGTTATGTTATCATGTTCAGCAGACGATTATAGAAAGAAAGGTGAGAATAGTGAATGACCAGAAGTACATGCTGAGCCATCTGGCATGCATTTTTCACACAGGTGTTTTCTGCCTGCAGGAAGAACAATTGATTTTTTATGAGGAAAATCCAGAATATAATCCTGTATATCATAACGAAACATTCCGCCTTGCTCTGGTTCACAGATGTGATGGACAAAAAGAGCCTGTTGTTGTAAGCGATGATTTCCATGTGTATTATATTAGTCTGAAATGGAGAAATATTTATTATATGATGGGTCCGCTCAGCACGCAGGTAATGAACAGGACGGAAAGGCACAGGTTTTATCGTTTTTACGGTATTGACGAACAATGGGAGAAAGGGCTGCATTATCATACATTAATGGAAGTTTTGCAGATAGCGGGAATGTTTACGAAAATAATTACAGGGCAGGAATACACGGATCAGCAGCTTGTGGATGCAAATTACCATTCTGCGTCCGGCAGGCAGGAACAGCAGGAACAGGCCCGGTTCGACATTAAGTCTGAAGATGAAGATATATACCGCCACAGCTATCAGGAAGAACGGCGGATTATGGAGGCAGTAAAAGCGGGAAATATAAAAGAGGCTGTCCGCTTATCCAAAGAGATGGATGTCAATATCGGAAGGCTGGGGGAAAGTGAAACGGAACACTGGAGAAATCTGTCCATTGTGTCTGCGGCATTATGTGCCAGGGCTGCGATTGAAGGAGGCTTAATGCCGGCAGATGCATACCGGCTCAGCGGCTTTTACATCAATAAATGTACCGCATGTAAGGATATCACGCAGATACTGATCTATCGGAACCATGCGATTGAAGAACTGGCAAAGCGGGTGCGGGAGCAGAAGGAAAAGCGTCATGCTTCCAGCTATACGCAGCGGTGCAAAGATTATGTATACAGGCATTACAGGGAGAAAATCTATCTGGACGATATTGCAGATATACTGGGAATCAGTAACGGCTATTTATCACGGCTGTTCAAAAAAGAAACGGGAGCCGGCCTGCAGGATTTCATCAATGATGTCAGGGTGGAGAAAGCGGCAAATCTGCTGGTCTATTCGGAGGAGACACTGGCAAAGATTGCAGAGTACGTGAATTTTCCCTCTCAAAGCTATTTTGGAAAGATATTTAAACGGAAGATGAATATGACTCCCAGGCAGTATCGGGAATTACACAAACCCGCAGAATTTTATGACAGGACCGAATAATGCAAAGTCTGAACAAAATAAGATCAAAAAATTCAAAATAATGATATAAAAAAGAGCTTTCTGATGTTAATCTATGAACACAAAGAGAGCTCTTTTTTTATTACAAATTCAAAAGAAAAGAGATAGGAGGACGAAGACCATGTTATCAGAACGGTTTTATGGTATGGGAGAACCATTGATCCAAAGAGAAAGCGATACCGGCGTTATGGCGGCGGAATATCTGGATCTGATAAAGGCTTTGGGATGTACGGCTTACCGGTCCTGGATGCACCTGACAGATATACTAAAAGATCCGGTGACACCCTGCAGGGAGTCGGCAGCGGCTCATAAAAGGCTTCTTGACAGGGCGGCGGAGCTTGATCTGGAAGTGACGGGAATGAGTCATGAGTGGTTCCTACCGGAAGGATGCAGACAGAGAAAAGGACATGCGGTGCCGAAACGCGACCTTACCGAAGGGAGCCTTTACATGCAGACGCTCCATATGCTGGAACAATCCTGGTGCACGCAGGCAGAGCTTTTTCCACAGGTGGGGAACTGGGAGATTGGAAATGAATGGAATCTGAATGCGTTCCTGCATCCGGATGGGTTTTTGGATGAAAAGAATGCAGAACCTTTTACGGCGGATGAAAAAATGGATATTGCCATTGACCTGATGTATTTTTCTGCGAAAGGCATAAGGAGAGGGAATCCGGATGCAAAAGTAACCTGCTTTTCCCCGGCGCTTTCTACACCGTGGCTTGGCGGGGATCTGCCGGATTATCTTCCGCCGATGTACGGTATCGCGTGGACGCTTGACAAGATGTACAAACGGATTAAATCGGGCAGATTCTGGTCAGATCATACAGATGATTATTTTGATATGCTGTCATGGCATCCTTATCAGATGAGTGTCGACCAGAGCAAGGTTGGAATGGATCTGTTCTTAGATATCTTTGAACCGGATCATTTGTGGAAAGATTACAATGATGCGGCTTACAGGGTGATGTGCAAATATGGAGACGGACATAAGCAGGTGCTTCTTACGGAAGCCGGATTTACCGACTGCGGCGATGAGGAAGAGGAAACCAGGCGTGCAGAATATACACGCAGACTGTTAAAACTGGCTGCGAAACTGCCCTATGTGCGGACCATCTATAATTTCCGTCTTCTGAATGAAGAAGGAATGCTGAAAAAAGCAGGGATTGAGGATAATCAGATTGGCGGCCTTGCAGAGGTGTATTTTGGCTTCTTTGAGGAGCCGTGGCATGAGTGCAGGCCGAGAAAGAAGGCATATGTTCTTCAGGAAATGACCGGAAGCAGGGCGGATCTTACAGCCATAGGAAAGAAAGTAGCAGCGACCAGAAAGGGAGTTTAGAGAAAAAATGATTAGTTTTGCATCGAAGACAAATGATCCGAATGCCAGGCTTGGCTGGAATGACCGGATCGGATATGGAATGGGTAACTTTGGCATGGCATGGGTCAACGGTATGATGTCCGCTTTCCTCATGAAATATTTAACAGATGTTTCTTTGGTTGACGCCGGTGTAGTCAGTTTTATTATTGCTGTTTCAAAATTATTTGACGGTGTTTCTGATCTGATCATGGGACGGATCGTAGACAAAACACATGCGAAGATGGGAAAAGCCAGGGTATGGCTGATCAGGATGTGCATCCCGCTGGCGCTGTCTACGATCCTGCTGTTCAGTGTGCCGGCCTCAATGACAGGAACAGTGAAATATGTGTATGTGTTTCTTATTTACAATTTGGTAAATGCTGTGTTTTATACAGCAATGTTTGTTCCGTACAATTCATTGATTTCGCTGAGTACGACAGACGGCTATGAACATGGAATGCTGGGTAATATCAGTATGATTTTCCAGACAATTGCAAATATCTGTATGAACACCTTTTTTATGACAATGATAGTTAAATTTTCTGGTGCAGATGAACCATATATGACACAAGCCCAGAAGGGATGGACGATGGCAGCGGCTGTAGTAGGCATTATCATTGTTCTGTCCGCATTGATCTGCATATGCGGAACAAAGGAAAGGACTGCCGTACAGGTGGAAAACGGCGAGAAGCCGAAGGATGACGTATCAGCAGGAAAGGCGCTTAAGTCCCTGTTTACGAACAGATACTGGCTGTCCATGATTTTTGCGATGTTTGTGATCTTCTTTATCATTGTAATGTACTCGGCGGGAGCCAGTTTTTACTGCTCAGATGTACTTGGAGATTATAAACTCTATACACCGGTGAACAATGCATTGTCCATTGCGCAGTTTGCCACGATGTTTTTTACACCGTTTTTTATGAAAAAATTTGGAAAACATATGACATATATGGTTGGCCTTGCAGGTATGGGATTGGGTTTTCTTGGAACCGGGTTTGCAGGAACAAATGTCGCTCTTTTAGTTTTTTTCAATGCCCTTAAGGGGATCGGGCTTGGCGCGGCCGGCGGCATGGCCTTTGGCATGGTTGCTGATACGCTGGAATATGGAGAGTGGAAAGATGGCTTTAAGACGGTAGGTATGGGAAATGCTGCGATTTCTGCGGCACAGAAACTTGGGCTTGGCATCGGGCAGGTTGTTCTCGGACTGGTTCTCGATATCGGGGGATACGATGGAACGGCAGCCGTCCAGAGCGGATCTGCAAAAGCTGCAATTTCTTTCATTTATAACTGGCTGCCAGTTGGAATGATCGTTGTGACTTTTCTTATTATGCTGACTTATAAACTGGATAAAGAATTGCCGAAGATTCAAAAAGAACTGGATGAGCGCCATACCTGATAAATGGTGTAGAAGGAGAGTTATGAGTGAATATATTGTAAATACAAAAAGCGGGAAAGTGAAAGGATGTTTTAGAGACGGAAGGATTGAATATCTGGGAATCCCTTATGCGAAACCTCCGGTGGGAAAACTGCGGTTTAAAAGGGCGCAGAAGATAGAACCATGGGAGGGCGTGTTTGAGGCAAAAGAATATGGACCGGAAGCAGTGCAGAATGATGAAGGTATAGATAAGGGGTCAGAGGACTGCCTGACGATCAATATACAGCGCCCGGCAGATGGTGAAAAGCTGCCGGTATTTGTATATATCCATGGCGGCGGTTATACAACGGGTGCGGCATGTGTGCCGCTTTACAATGGAAAACATTTTGCAGATGACGGACTGGTATTTGTCTCGTTCCAGTACCGGATGAGCGTGCTGGGGTTTTATGATTTTACGTCCTATCCGGGCTGTGAGGATTTTGACAGCAACTGCGGCATCTCCGACCAGATCATGGCGATGCACTGGATCCGTGATAATATTGCGGCTTTCGGGGGAGACCCGGAAAATATAACAATAGACGGAGAATCTGCAGGAGGGGCTACAGTTGTAAATATGCTGGCAATGCCCGCTGTTAAGGGGATATTCCAGAAAGCGATCGTACAGAGCGGCCTGCCGGACTGCGTATGCACCCATGAGATGGCAAGGCAGAATATCAGCCTGTATCTTGAGGGAATGGGGATGACAGAAAAAGACATTCCAAAACTTAAGGATATGGATCCGTTTGAGATGTTAAAGGGCGTGGAGCATGTAGCGGAGCAGCATCAGTATAAAAATCCGGGGATGTTCCTTCCGGGGCCGGTCATTGATGACCTTCTTCCGGAACGTCCGATTGATGCAATCCGGGGCGGCAGCGCGAAAGATGTGAAACTGATCATTGGCACCAACCTGCATGAAGGCACGATGTTTGTCCATCCGGACAAAACCGGATTTCCTAATTCATGGTCGATGGTTGCCGGGATGCTGGAAAAGAACGGACATGCCGGGGCGATTCCGAGAGTCATCGATTACTATCATCCGTCAAGAAATGACAGGTTTACGAAATTCCGCGCACAGAATGAATTCTCTATGAGTACCGTACCGCCTGTCACAGAGGAGTTTAAACAAGAGGGCGCATACCCTTTCATAGCATTTGCAACGGATTATGCATTTCAAATGCCGTCCATCAAGGTGGCGGAAGCACAGCGGCAGCATACAGACGATGTCTGGATGTACCGCTATGAATATATTTCAAGGTCGGGCTGGAAAACGGGATGGCTTTCTTCACACGCATTTGAACTCCCGCTTTCATTTGCGAATATGGATTTTCATTTCAGCCAGTTTGTATTTAAAGATGAACCAGAAGAGATTGTAAAAGCCCTCATTCAGGAAATTCATGGATCATGGGTGCGGTTTGCAAAAACTGGCGACCCAAATCCGGAGTGGCTCAGATTTGCCGGATATGATTCGCCGGTAAGGATTTTTGACGCAGAGAGCAGGACTGCACATCTGGACCGTTCAGAACTGATGCGGGTATGGGATGATATGCGGTTTTACGAGGAGTAAGAACAGGGGTGCTCTGCTGCTGGAAGCCATAAGTATAGAACTGGGTTCGATGGATGAGGTAACTGCTTTTCAGTATAAATGGATGATAAAAGGAGACTGGCAGATGGGTGATTTTAATATTTCTAACTGGATATGGAGTCCAGAGTGGAACTCACAGGATAAGGACAATGCGCGGGTTGTCTATTTTCGAAGAATGGTAAATATTGCAGCAAAACCGAAAAGGACAGAAATTGATATTTCTGCTGATTCCCGGTATAAGCTCTATGTGAATGGACAGTTTGTGGAAGCCGGGCCGAGCAAGGGCGATGATCAGATCTGGTTCTATGATACGGTGGATATTACAGATTATCTCAGAGAGGGGCAAAATGTATTCAGTGTGATTGTCTTAAGGTATCCGGAAGACAGATTTAAAGGAAACCACAGCATCTTTAGGACCTCGCTGCCATCCCTGTATGTTAAGGGTGAGTGCCGGGACATGGACGGAAACATCTATGGATTGTCAGGAGATGAAAACTGGAAGTGTTTTGTGGACAGGCAGTTTCAGATTATCCGTGAAGAAGAAGTGTTTTCCCCGCTTATGATCCATGAGGAGGTATATGGCGGGAAAGAATCTTTTGGCTGGATGCAGGATAGTTTTTCAGATGTGAATTGGAACCATGCAAAGCCTTACCGGAAAGAAGCAGATGTCTATGGCGCTGTAAGCCCCGGAAATATCCATCCAAGGACGATCCCTTTCATGAGCCGCAGGAAAAGAAGGTTTATAAGAATTATGGATCTGAAAAAGTCTGTGCATAGGGAGCAGGACTGGCTTGGGATGCTGAAAGGGGAAGCGGCAGTTTTGATTCCGCCCGGAACAGAAGAGATCATAGAAATTGATGCGGGGGAGGAGATGACCGGCTATTTAAAGCTGGCGGTTTCAGGAGGGAAGGATTCAGCGGCTGAAATCCTCCAGTCGGAAGCCTATGTGCAGGATGAACGTGCCGGCTTGGAGCAGATCCCGGTAAAAACAGACCGTCTGGATAAGAAAAACGGCCATCTCGATGGATACACAGACATCTACCATGTATCAGGGCTTGGAACAAAGGAAGCCATGGAAATTTATGAACCTTTCTGGTTCCGGACTTTCCGGTTTATCCGGCTTCGGATTGTAACAGGGAAAGAACCGCTTGCCATCCATGCGTTTGATTATGAAGAGACAGGGTATCCTCTGGAAGTAATAACAAAGGTGGACACTTCTGATGCAAGCCTTGCGGATATATGGGAGATCAGTGAACGGACACTCCGCAGATGTATGCATGAAACCTATATGGACTGCCCGTTTTATGAACAGCTCCAGTATGCAATGGATGCAAGGCTCCAGATCCTTTACACTTACTCTGTTTCTGCGGATGACCGCCTGGCTAGGAAATGTATGGATGATTTCCGGCGTTCACAGCGGTATGACGGGCTGATGAACTGCTGCTATCCAAACTGCAATCCGAATATTATTCCGGGATTTTCCATTTACTATATCATGATGGTGTACGACCATATGATGTATTTTGGAGATAAGGAGCTGATCCGTTATCATATGCCGACGATTGAAGGGATTCTTGATTTTTTTGAGAGGAACCTTACGATTGAGGGATATGTTGGGAAAGTAGGCGGGGTGAACCATGAAGCAGCGTTCTGGTCTTTCATTGACTGGGCGGATGAATGGAACCTGACAGCAGGGATGCCGGCAGCGGGGCTGCAGGGGCCGGTTACGATGGAGAGCCTTTTGTATGTCATGGGACTATTGCATGCGGCCAGCCTTGCAGAGTATATCGGGCGGATTGAAACACCGGGCCGGTACCGCGCCCGTGCCGAAAGGGTACGGAATGCAGTCCGTAAATACTGTATTGGTTCAAACGGGATGGTGCAGGACGGGCCGGGGATTGACGAATACAGCCAGCACTGCCAGGTATTTGCGCTGTTAACAGATACGGTTAATTTAAAGACCGGAAAGCAGAACCTCCTTAAGACGCTGGAAGACAGAAACAGCCATGCACAGTGTACCGTTGCCATGCGGTATTATCTTTTCCGCGCGCTGGAAAAGGCGGACCTGTACGAATATACAGACAGATATTGGGAAACCTGGCGCGATATGGTCAGAAACCATGCAACGACCTGTGTGGAGGCGGAGTCCTATGCAAGAAGTGAATGCCATGCATGGGGGTCGCTGGCGCTCTATGAACTTCCCAGCGCTGTTCTGGGGGTAAGGCCGGCATCTCCGGGATACCAGTCAGTATCCATAAGGCCGGTACTCGGCTATCTGGACTATGCGGAAGGTGAAGTGAAAACACCTCATGGAGTGGTTAAGGTTTCATGGAAGAAAATAAACGGTACGCTGCGGATGAACTATGAACTGCCGGATACGATGAAGCTGGCACAGAATCAGCGGGATGGCGGCGGAGGAATTTATGGCGTGGTGGTGTGTTAAAATTGTGTCAACGGAGGTGGAAAGATGATTCATACGGATAAGGGTTTTTCATATGGTTTCACATAGTTTGAAGAAGGATGTATAAGAAAGCTGTTACCAACTAAAAAAAGCTATTTAATTTGAGAAAGCTGCACTGGAAATAAAAGAACTCTTGACAAAAGCAAATATCACTGTTTTCCGTTTTGAAAAAACAGGGAAGGAAACATATCAAATATGCAGATTTTAATTCATCGAGGCACGCACCAAATTGGTGGATGCGCCACGGAAATAAGAACGGACAGCACACGCATTTTGATTGATTTCAGGGCGGAATTACCGGATGTGGGAGGGATATTTAGATGGACGTTCACCAAGAACTCTCTCAGTTTGTTTTGCCATTTGAAGAAACAGGAAATATACGATATTTACATTCAAGCGGTCATGCAACATCGATGGATACACAAATAATCTGCAATGCCGTAATGCCAAAAAATGGCATCATTCCCATCCATACAGAGAATGGAGAAGCTTTCCAAAAATTAGAATTCAAATGCCTGATACTGCATTTGAAGGATGGGGAAATTTTCTCTTTATAAAGCCTCATACAATTTTGTTAAAAATGTGGTGAATACGTGTGCTGAAATTTGTAGCAAGAATGCTGAAATAATGGACTCACCTGATTGCAAAAGCGGCAGATGAATGTTACAATATTTATAAAAATGAATGTGCTTTATTTTGTGATTGCGGCATATGTCAATGATATAAGGCATAAAAATATAAAGCGAATTTAAAGGTCTAATGAAAGCTAGAAACGTACAAATTAAAGGAGTAAGATGCTTATGGAAAAGCTTAAGGTCTACTTGGATACATCGGTTATCAGCCATTTGCTACAAGAAGATGTGCCTGAAAAGATGGCAGATACAAGAAAATTGTGGAAAAAGTTTAAAGCTGGACAATATGACGTATATCTGTCCACTGTCACATTAGAGGAAATATCAGATTGTAAAGAGCCAAAGAAAAGTCAGATGTATCGATATTTGAAACAGATAAATTATACACCTATCCAAATTACGGATTCCATGTCATCCATTGCTCAGCAGATTATTGATATGGGTATTTTGACAAAAAAGAGTTATGATGACTGCCAGCATATTGCTGCCGCAGTCATATATGGTTGCGACTGCATTATATCATGGAATTTTAAGCATATTGTTAATATTAAGACCATCAGAGGAGTAAGAGCCATTACTAATTTAATGGGTTATAAGCCAGTTGAAATTATCAATCCGTCTGTATTATTGGAAAGCGAGGTATGACTATGGATAAGTTGATAATTAGTCCAGACTTTACGATTGAGGACATCCACAAAATAAGGGAATATAACTATAATATCACAAAAGATATGACACCGCAGGAAAGGCGTGATTATTATAATAAACGAGGCATGGAAGTACACAGACAGATTCAGGAAATGCAATTACAGGAAGTATAGGTGTAGTGAAATTTAATAAGCATTAAAATCAGGGAATCCGTTTCATTAAAATTTCAGAGAGGGGAGAATAATTATCTCGCCTCTCTGCCTTTGCTTTTGATAGTTCGCTTTATATGTTGGTTTGAATTTTCCTTTTGATAATTCTGTAACCGTTTGTATATGCTATCTTCCCGCCTTTGTGCTTTTTCGCCATATCTTTCTTCCCACTTGTCCGATTCGTCCTGATAATCGGCATTAGCTGTTTTAGAAACGGCAAAGATCTTGTAGAAATTATGCACCGTCTGAAATCCATATCGTTTCGCAATTCCCGACAAACCGACTTTCAGAAGGTCTATTTCCTCGTTCTTGCAGTCAATCCTACTTTGCAGTTCCCCTTTCTTCGTCAGTTTTGCAAATCCTTTCAGGCTGTTACGCTCAAGCTCTAAAGCATTGCGCTCACTCTTTGCGTCAAAGATAATCCCGTTTTGGCGGTTCAGTTCCTTATAAATCTTTAGCAGTTTCGGATATGCGGCGGCTTCGGCGGACATAACAGGCTTTGACGGTATCTGTGGTGTTTCCTGCTCTGTAGTCTGCGTTTTGTGTTGCAGCTCCCGTTTCGGTGCTGAAAGATTGGCAGTCGGTTCAGAGGCACAGGGTTTTCCGGGCTGGGTGCCGTATAAAGGACAGCTTCGCCTGCAGGCATACAGCCACATTGCTTCTGGAGCGAACAGTGTGATGTACTGGCACAGGCATTCCCTGCATAATGCCTGTGAAACTTACTGGAAGGGATTGCTGAGCCACGATTTCCAGTGATTATTTTAAGACAGGAGAACGGAATGGGTTTTGCGTCTGCTGGATAATCCCAGTAGGCGCTCTGCTGTTTTCGTGCAGATAAGGCTGTGGAATTTTACAGTAAGGATCTTTGCACATTATTATGCAATAATTGGTACTTGGAAATGATTGATAATAGCGGGATGATTATTTATAATGACCTCATAAAAAGTATAGGAGCATATGAGGGGGTTTAGGCTTTGGACAGTTCCTATATTCAGAGAGGGATGAACAAATGAATGTCGTTATGTATTCTTAGTGAACGCTGTAAAAAAATTATGCAGTTTCTTCTGCGGGAGCAAGATTTCGTTCCCATGAAAAAAATAGTGGAAATAACGGGGGTATCCAGAAGAAGCATCTATTATGACATTTGCAATATCAATGAATGGCTGGATGAACACGGAATCAGGGAACTGGAAGTTGAACGCGGAAAAGGTATTCTGATCCCGCAGGCAGACAGGGCCAAGATTGAAGAGTCACTGGAGGAAAAGCAGCAGGAAGATTACTTTGTATTCCTGCCATCAGAAAGGGTGAAAATTATTATCTGCTACATCATACACAGTAAAGAACCTGTATATGTTGAGCAGATCATGGAAGCCTGCCAGGTGAGCAGGAATACTGTATTTGGGGATACGAAAGCTGTGACCCAGAAATTCCAGGAATACGGGCTTGAATTGCAATATGAGTCAAAAAAAGGGTACCGGGCAGCAGGGGATGCAATCCGGGCGCGTGCATTATTCTTTTTATATTTTAATACACTCAGGCCTCTGTTTGACAGCGGGGTCCTTAAGTTTTTTAACAGGGATGAAATACAGGGGAACTATGAGCAGATGTATTCTTTGCAGAAAGATGTCATTGTTTCACAAACTTTGTATTATGGTCCTCATATGTTTATAACAGATAATATTATGCTGGCGCATGCAAAACCGGAAGATGGGGTAAATAAGATGGACATATCTATGGCTGTATTTAAAAATCCTGTTTTCTTTAAGGAAGGGAAAAAGGCTGAAATCATATTCGTTCTTGCAGCAGAAGATCATGAAAAACATCTTAAAATATTGAATGATATTTTAAAAATTGCAGAGAACGCCGAAGAAACTGAGAGATTGGCGAACGCCGGAACATGTGAAAAAATTCTACAGGAGTTAAGAGAGATACTGGCTGGCTAAAAGGACGTCACTGAGGTGATGTCCTTTTTGTGTACTAGAGTGTTCAGATATGTTGAAGATAACAGCTATTTTGCATTGAAGTACATATGATGCAGGATCGAAAATGAGTATTGCTCATTGCACAGAAATGTGATTGTATTTGGACTTCTGTTTTATAGATCAGGATATTATGATTTTTACAGAAAGAAACAGAGAAACGCGAAAAGGAGAATTAATCATGGCAGAAATTAAAAAAATCTTATGTTTTTGTGGTTCAGGACTTGGAACATCTTTCTTAATGGAGATGAATGCGAAGAAGGCATTAAACAACCTTGGAATTACTGGTGTGGAAGTAGAACATACCACGATCGATGACATTGTTCCGGGAGAAGCTGACCTGTTTATCTGTGGGGCTGATCTGCTGCATAATGCTGAAAAAGCAATTGGCATGAGCAATATGGTTTCCATGGAGGAGATGACTGAGAAGCTGAAAGAAGCTTTTGGATTATAGGAAGGCGATGTCATGACGGAGATTAGGTATGTGATCACAGATGAAGAAGGGATTCATGCCCGGCCGGCAGGAAATCTTGTTAAGTTTGTCAAAGGGCTTGGGTGTGCTGCGATAATTACAAAAGGCGAAAAAACAACAGACCTTGCAAAACTGATGGCAGTCATGAGCCTTGGGGTAAAAAGGGTGTGTAAAATAAACTGTGTAAAACAACACAGATTATTCGACACACCCTTAT
>CAMWXD010000059.1 GCA_947178105.1 uncultured Eubacterium sp.
ATAACAATTCCTAACAAAATGTTATGGATTCAAACTGTAGTTTATTACAGGCAATCAAGGACAAAAAATCGGCTGCCAGGGAGGGGCAAAGCCATGCACGAATTGGATTATGCAAAAATGGGGACAAGGATCCGGCAGCTTCGGAAGGCAAAAGGGTGGTCACAGGAGCGGCTTGCAAAAAAATGCGGCATCAGCCTGAATTTTATGGGGCATATCGAACGCGGTACAAGGAAGATCAGCATGGATACGTTTGTCGCCCTGTGCAGAGAGCTGGAGACAGACGCCGATGCACTGCTCTGGGGTGTCGCGCAGCCTTTTGAGACGGCAGCCCAGGGCATGTGGGGACACCAGGAGCAAACAGGCGACGATGGTTATGCAATGTATATCCAGATCATGAAATCTGTGGCTGATATTATGAAAAGCAAAGGCAAAAAAAGGCGTTATGAAGATCACACAACTGTTTAAAATCTACTGGCCGGATAACGGCGGCGGGATCGCGAGTGTGATGGAAAGCATTGCACAATGCCTGCCTGGCTGTGAACACCAGGTGATCGTATGCCAGGGCAAAAGGCTGAGAAAAGGTGCAGATGGAAAGTACCGGGGCGTGCTGGTGCGCAGGTGCAGGCAGTTGTTTACGGTTGCGTCCACGCCGGTTTCCATTGATTTTTTGCGCCAGGCAAAAAAATATACAAAAGATACGGATATCGTCATCTGCCATGCCCCTTATCCGATGGCAGACCTTGCCGTACTGCTTGGGATGCCTGCGCGCCGGATTGTAGTCTGGTGGCACTGCGGATTTGAGAAATACGCATGGCTGGTGCCGTTTTACCGTCCGCTTGTAAAGCATACGCTGAAAAAAGCAGACTTGGTGCTTGCATCGTCTGAGGGAAATGTGGAAAACTCTGGGCTGCTTTTGCCGTACCGGGAAAAATGCAGGGTTGTCCCGTTTTGTGTCAGCGACGCGTACCTGAAAAGGGGGAAGGCACACGCAGCCAGCTTATGGAAGGATGGCGGGCTGTTACAGGAAGCGCCGGATCAGAGTGCCAGCCGCAAAAAACCAATCGGTATCCTGTTTATCGGCAGGCTGGTATGGTACAAAGGCTGCGAAGTGCTGCTGAAAGCCTTCGCCAGGATGAAAAGAAAAAACTGCCGCCTTGTCCTGGTCGGCAGCGGCATTCTGGAAGAAGAATTAAAACGCCTTGCGGATTCTCTTGGGATAAAGCATGTGGAATTTATGGGCATGGTATCGGAAGAAGAAAAGCAAAAGCAGATCGAGGCGTGTGATTTTCTGGTATTGCCGTCTGTCTCAAAAGCTGAAGCATTTGGAGTCGTCCAGATCGAAGCAATGGCGTTTGGGAAGCCTGTTATAAACACAGCGCTGCCAAGCGGCGTGCCGGATGTCAGTATAGACGGGGTGACAGGGATTACGGTAAAGCCAGGAAGCGTCCGGGAGCTTGCCAGGGCGATGGATGCCCTTGCAGGGGACGAGAGGATGCGCAGGGCGTATGGAAAGAATGCGCTGCAAAGAGTGCAGGAAACATATACGCAGCAGAAAATGGAAGAAGGGTACCGTGAAATATTCCGGCAGCTATTGCGCGCGGATCACTGAAAAGGATAAGGACAAAAACACATCCGGGCGCCAATGCCGGAAAAGAAAAAGGAAACATACAGGTGACAGGAGACTATGCTGGAAAGAATCAAAGAAATTTATGCTTACCGTGAAATGATCGCTTCCCTCGTAAGAAGGGACTTAAAAGGGAGATACAAAGGCTCTGTGCTTGGTTTTTTATGGACATTTTTAAATCCGCTGCTGCAACTGGCGGTATATACGATGGTATTTTCGACGATTATGCGTTCAGGCATTGAAGATTATTATCTGTTTTTGTTTGTGGCTCTGATCCCGTGGATTTTTTTTAGCACATCGCTGACGGGCGGCGCAGGCTGTATTATAGCGCAGCAGGATATGGTAAAAAAGATCTATTTTCCACGGGAAGTCCTGCCGTTTTCTTATGTATTGAGCCAGTTTGTCAATATGCTGCTCAGCTTTCTCGTTGTGTTTGCGGTCTTGCTCATTGCCGGACATCCGGTGCAGCCGGCGGCGTTTTTGTGCCTTCCGGTCATTATGCTTGTCGAATTTGTCTTGGCGCTTGGCTTTACGATGGTGATGAGCGCAGCTACGGTTTATATCCGGGACTTGGAATATATTCTTGGGATTGTAACGATGGCATGGCAGTTTTTAACGCCGGTGATGTATTCGATCGAACAGGTGCCGGAGCAGGTGCGGTGGGTGTTTTGGCTGAACCCGATGACTTATGTGGTCACCGCATACCGGGACGTCCTGTATGATGGGACGGTGCCTAGGCTGGAAACGCTGCTGTCGGCAGCAGTTACCGGGACAGCGATGCTGTTTGCTGGATGGTTTGTGTTTGGGCGTTTGCAAAGGCGTTTTGCGGAAGAATTATAAACAGGCAGGAAGGAGAGGACATGGCATGAAAATTGCATTTGAAGCACAGTTGCTGCTTGGCGAGGAGCGGACGGGTATTGCATGGAATGCGCATAACCTGATCCTAGAGCTTGCAAAATCCCCAGAGAACGAATGTGTATTGCAGTATTTTAAAAGCCGCCGTGCCGCCCTGCCTGCCGGCGCCCTGAAAGAATATCAAAAAGCCGGGTGCCGCATAGAATGCTGCCAGTGGTTTCGCTATACGCTGTACAAGCTGCTCTGGGCCTGGCTGCCAGTCCCGTATCGCTTGTTTTTCCATACAAAGCCGGATGTGTCGCAGTTTTTTAATTTTGCTGTACCGCCTGGTGTGCAGGGAAATCGGATCGTTTTTGTGCATGATATGGCATATAAGACATGCCCGCATACGGTAGATAAAAAAACGAGGGCCTGGCTGGAGCTTTGCATGAAAAAATCGTGCCGGAATGCAAGCCATATTGTTACGGTATCCAAGTTCAGCAAAAGGGAGATTATGCGGTACCTGCATGTCCCGGAGAAAAAAATAACCGTAATCCCAAACGCCGTAGACCATGCCGTATATCATCCGGGATACACAAAAAAACAAATCCAAAATGCAAAGGACAGGTATGGGATAAAAGCAGATTATTTCCTTTATCTTGGGACAATCGAGCCGCGCAAAAACCTGGAACGGCTGTTGGAGGCATATGCAAGACTGTACCGGGAACAGCCGGACGCGCCGCAGCTTGTGCTTGCCGGCAGGAGGGGATGGCTGTGCGAAGGGATCTATGAAAAGGCAAAAAGCCTGCGCCTTGGGGAGAAGGTTTTGTTTACCGGCTATGTCAGGCAGGAGGACAGCCCGGCGCTGCTGTGCGGGGCAACAGCGTTTGTGTTCCCGTCGCTTTATGAAGGCTTCGGAATGCCGCCGTTAGAAGCGATGGCGTGCAAAACGCCTGTGATTACATCCAATACGACTTCCCTGCCGGAAGTAACAGGGGATGCTGCCATTTTAGTCAATCCAAAAAGCAGGACATGCCTATACAGGGCAATGAAAAAAATAATAGAAGACAGCGGCGCCAGAGAAAAGTACGGGGAGCTTGGGGCAGCCCGGGCAAAACAGTATACATGGGGAAAATCAGCAAGGATGCTGCTGGATGTATACAGGGCAGCAGGCGCAGGCAGATGAATGGAAAGGCGGAAAATTTTTCAAAAGGATTATATGAAACCCGAAAATGCAATCGAAGTAAAAAATATTACAAAAAAATTTAAAATCTACCTGGACAAAGGCTATACGCTGAAAGAAAAGGCTTTGTTTAAAAAAAGGCGCAGATACGAAGAACGTAGCGTCTTAAACGGGGTCAGCTTTTCCGTGAAAAAAGGCGAAGCAGTCGGGCTGATTGGGCACAACGGGTGCGGGAAGAGCACGACTTTGAAACTGCTGACAAAGATTATGTACCCGGACAGCGGCACGGTTGAAATGCAGGGAAGAGTATCCAGCCTGCTGGAGCTGGGCGCAGGGTTCCATCCGGATATGAGCGGGCGGGAAAATATCTATATCAACGCGTCGATCTTTGGGCTGTCGCGAAAGGAGATCGACCGGCGGGCAGGGGAAATGATCGCTTTTTCGGAGCTGGAAGAGTTTATTGACAACCCGGTGCGGACATATTCTTCCGGGATGTACATGCGGCTTGCCTTTGCAGTAGCAATCCATGTGGATGCGGACATCCTGCTGATCGACGAAATCCTTGCGGTAGGCGATGCCTCGTTCCAGTCCAAGTGTTTCCGCCGCCTGCGCGAGATAAAGCAGGAAGGTACGACGATTGTGCTGGTGTCGCATTCGCTGGATCAAATAGAAAAGATCTGCGACCGGACAATCTGGCTGCATGAGGGGCTTGTGCGCCTGGATGGGAAGCCGGCGGATGTCCATTTGGCTTATATGGATTATATGATGGAAAAAGAGGAAAAGAAGCAGGAGCAAACGTGTAAAAATAGCAGCCATCGAGCCAGGTATAAGGAAACCGGCACACAAAAAGCAATATTTGAATCCATTCGCCTGCTGGACGAGCATTTAAAAAATGAAAAAAAAGAATTTCAGCCTGGAGACGCGTTTGTGTTAGAAGCGGAATATTCCAGAAAAGACAATTCCATAAGGGATGCGGAAATAGGTGTGCAGATTGTTAGAGATGACGGCGTATGCTGTATGGGAACAAATACACAGGTGGATCGGGTGGAAAGTGTCCAGCTCAAAGATCAGGGAATCATTCAGATATATTTTTATGACATGCCGTTTGTGAGAGGAAGGTACAGTTTTACTTTGACCTTGCGCAATTATGCGGATGAAATCTATCATCGTGTTTTTGAAGCAGCTCGTTTTTGGGTGAAGAGCAATAAAGAGGAGTTTGGTGTGGTTTCAGTAAAGCACCAGTGGAATTTTGACGGAAAAGAAGCTGCGGCAGAAACAGGGAAATGCCTGGACACAGAGAAAACGAAGGTTCAGATTTTGGCAGAGAAAAAACAGTATGAGGTTCGGGCAGGGGAAAATCTGCAATGCAAAGTAAACATTACAAATCTTTCTGAACAGGATATTTGTCCTGACCGGTTTTATCCAGTCAGCCTTTCCTATCATTTATATAAAGAAAGCGGAGAGCTTGTTTGTTTTGAAGGGAAGCGAACCTGCCTGTATGAGGGAATCAGCAGGGATGTTACAAAAGAGATCTGTGTCCAAGTGGTTACGCAGGGGCTTTCAGCCGGGAGCTATTATGCAGATCTTATGCTTGTTCAGGAAAATGTGGCATGGTTTGGAGATACCGACAGCAGCATGAAAGAGCGTATTATGCTGTATGTGAAGGAAAGCAGTGAAGCAGGCCATCCGTTATGAAAGTGCAAAAAGATACTGTAAAAACTAGCGTAAAAGAAAAAATGGCTTGCAGTATAAATAGTAAGAGGAAAAAGTCAGATGGAAGAGAGTGCATATTGTATTGAAGTGCAGACGGAGGTAAAAAGCCTTGAGATCTTATCGGGAGGGGGTAAATTCAGGATACCTGTCAATATCAAAAATAGCAGCAGCAGGGATTTGGTAGATGCAGAAGCAATTTATATGTCATACCATGTATTTTGTGTCGACGGCGGACAGGATGAGTGGGATCAGAAACGCTATTCGATCAATGTGTTAAAGGGAGAAGAAAAAACGGTTGTGATAGAAAGCACAGCTCCTGAAAAAAAGGGAAATTATATTTTTCAGTTGGATATTGTACAGGAAGGCAGTGAATGGTATTCACAGTCAGGCGTAGAGTTTCCGCATATTGCAGTAAAGGTTTGCAATGACGGTTCAGCGCTTTTGGCAGAGTTGTACGCGCAAATCGAGGAGCAGAGGCAGGAAGAGGGACATTGGAAACAAATCCTGTGTTCAGGAGAGTATGATTTTTTTCATCCATACTGTAAAGTAGATCCATATGGGAGGTCTCCGCTTACCGCGGTTTTGCTGTTTTGTACAAAGACGGAAACGGCAGTTTCGGTACATGTACCGGGCAAAACAAAAATGGCATGTGTGGATGCCGAATTTTCCGATTTTACGTGCGATCACATTGTCCCGGTTTATGGGCTTTATCCTGGAAAAACAAATGTTGTGCAGATCAAGGGACAGGACAGGGAGGGGAATACTGTTGAAAACCAGATTGAGATTGTTACAGAAAAGTTAAAGCATGGGTTTGAGGATATCAGCCTGATTGCTTATGCAGAGGATGAGAAGCTGCTTGCACCTGGATTTAATTTCTGTTATTCAGGTCTGGAAGACAAGGGAATGAAAATGGCATATGATGTCAACGGCGATATCCGGTGGTATTTTTCGGACATCTCGTTTGAAATACCGACAAACTATGCGTCCAGCTCGTCTGTCTGGATGTCAAGGCAGTTACTGGATGAGTTTCACGCAAAGGAATCCCTTGTCTTTGAATTGAATTATATGGGCAGGATACAGTCGGTATATGATCTGCCATACGGCATTCACCATGATATTCAATTTACGTCAAAGGATACGATGGTAATTTTGGGAAGCCGGGGAGATGTTAAATACGATAAGCTCATCGAAGTTGATCTTAACACTGGAAATATCATCCTTGAGATTGATTATAAAAAGATGCTGCAAAGAACCAGAAATGTCAGCGTTGTATACTCCAATGCGGACTGGATTCACGCAAATTCAGTGATAGAGCACAAGGAAGATTTTATTGTCTCTGGAAACACGCAGTCCACGATCATAAAGCATAGCCGCAGCGGACAGATTAAATGGATGCTGGCAGACCCGATTGGATACGGCGTATATTGGAAGCGTTTTTTACTAAAGCCAGTAGGAAGAAAATTTGAATATCCGTACAATCAACATGCGGTTACGGTGCTGCCGGATATTGACGGCAATCCAGATACTGTAGATATTCTTTTATTTGATAATGGCTACAGCAGAAACAAATGCAAGGGATGGGATGAGAAAAAACATCCGTCTTATTCCAGAATGGTGCATTACCAGATTAATGAAAAAGATATGACAGTCAGGCAGGTCTGGGAATATGGCAAAGAGCGCCCGGAATTGTTTTCAAGGTGGCGTGGAGATGCAGATTTACAGAAGAATGGAAACATCATCGGGGCTTTTAATGTCCGACAGGAAGTAAAAATAGACGGAAAAAATTATGCGGAGCACTGTGTGGCAGTGGAAGTCAATCAGAAAAAACAAGTGCTTTGGGAATGTTATGGATTTAGCATGACAGGCAGGAATAGTTATCAAAATTACAGGATAGAACGCAGGGAAATATATGATGACAAGGAGCATAATCTTAACTTAGATCAGGAAGTAAAAATTAGGATAGGAAACGCTTCCGGCATGGCAGATTGAAAGCACGCTGTAGGATACCGAAAAGGAGAGTCAACATTATGAGCAGTCAGGACATCAAAGAGAAAGCAGGATGTTTCAATAGAATGAAAAAAATAATGGCTCACCTGTATATCAGGATGCACGCACCGATGATCCGATTGATGAATCAAAATTCAGATCTTATCCGCAAGGAAATCGAGCATCTGGATACAAAGATTAAAGATATCCAAAAGCAGTTGGACAGTTATGAAGTCCTGTGTGAAAATGTACGAAATATTAAAATTCAGTTGGAAGGCTATGAAAGCCTTATTGAAAATGTACGTAATACGAACCGGCGGTTAGAAGGTTATGAAAGCCTTAATGAAAATGTACGCAATACAAACCGGCAGCTAGAAGGCTATGAAAGCCTGCTTGAAAATGTGCGCAACATCAACCGACAGCTAGAAGGTTATGAAAGCCTTGCGGATCTCGCCGGAAATATGGCGGCAACAAGGCAGGATCTGGACAGCATTGCCGTGAACATTCGAAATAACAATGCAAAATTAGAAACCATTGACAGCACGCTTGATATGTACGGCATTAAAATCGCAGCACTGCAAAAGGCGGAAAACCAAAATGCAGGGCATGTTGCCATAACAGAGGATAACAATGCAAAACAGACAGCGATTTTGCCTGACGGCGGCAGCCAGGACAAACATAATCCCCAAACCCCATACGGCGGCATCGACTATTTTGATTTTGAAAACCATTTCCGCGGTTCCAGGGCGCAGATCAAAAAGAACCAGGAGATCTACCTGGAGTATTTTCAAGGCAGGCGCCATGTGCTAGACCTTGGGTGCGGCAGAGGGGAGTTTATGGAGCTGCTGAAAGAACACGGAATCCAGGGGTATGGCGTGGATTTATATGGCGAGTTTGTGGAATTGTGCCAGCAAAAGCAGCTCTGCGCAGAGCAGGGGGATGCGGTTGCGTTTTTGGAGCAGACGGAGGAGACGGACGGGATTTTTGCCGGACAGCTAATTGAGCATCTGCCGTTGGAACAGTTGATACGCCTGACAGAGTTAGCATACGAAAAACTAAAAACAGGCGCTTTCCTGATCCTGGAAACGCCAAACCCTACGTCCCTTGCGATTTATACGAATTCCTTTTATATGGATCCGTCGCACAATAAGCCGGTGCATCCGCTGACGATGAAATACCTGTTGGAAAAGGCAGGATTTCAGGAGATCACGGTTATTTTTACTGAAAGCAGCCGGCTGCCCGTGCAGATCCCGGAACTGGACATCGCACAGGCAAAGGGAATTGCAGAATTTAACGATGCCATGAAGAAAGTGGAACGGTCACTTTACGGGAGCCAGGACTACGCCATTGTTGCCAGAAAGTAGTGGTATCATTTGAAAAAGGACAATGCGAGGAGAAAAAGATGCAGCAGACGAAACAACAAAGGATGGATGACAGCCAAAACGCAAGCCAGCAGCCGGTCAATATAGAAAAGATCATGGAAGAGATCCGGGCGGAGATCATGGAAAAAGGCTATACGGCAGATATGCTGAGCTTTGCAGATGTGCCGCTTCCTGCGGCGGAGGATGAGCCAGACAGTGCCGCAGCGGGAGAAGCTGTCTCGCAGGCAGTAAGCAGGATGCAGGGGCTTTCCTTTATCGCCTGGCGGCGCCCGGTCAATGCAGGGATCAAAGGGATTGTAAAACGGATATTGTACAAGCTATCAGGCTTTATCGCGGCGCCGATGTCCGAAGACCAGACTGCATTTAACGGTGCGACGGTGTCTGCGATGGAGCAGCTTTTTGCCGTACTGAAAGCCCAGCAGCAGGAAATAGAACAGCAGAAGGCATCCATCGAAAGACTGCAAAAGCACCTGTCCAATCTAGAAAAGAAAAGCGCACAGCGCAGGAGAAACGGATGAAAGTCATACAAATGCTTCCTACGATATCTTATGGAGACGCCGTAGGGAATGATGTGCTGGCACTGCGCAGGGCAATTTTGCACATGGGCTTTGAGACAGGCATTTATGCGGAAAACATTGACCCAAGGCTGCCGAAGGATACTGCAAAAAATGTGCATTCCATGCCGCGGTTAAAAGAGGAAGATGTCATTTTATACCATTTATCTACTGGTACAAGGCTCAACTACGAGCTGGAAAACTATCCAGGGAGAAAGGCAATGATATATCATAATATCACGCCGCCTGCGTTTTTTGAAGGGTATAGCAGGCACGCGCTGGAGCTGTGCGCGGATGGGCTGCGGGGAATGGCTTATCTTGCGGATACGGCAGAGTACTGTTTGGCGGATTCTTTGTTTAATAAGGAGCAGCTATTAGAAGCAGGATATACGTGCAGGATAGATGTGCTGCCGATTTTGATTCCGTTCCGGGATTATGAAAAAAAGCCGGAGCAAAAGATACTGAAAGCCTATGCGGGAGATGGCTATACAAACCTGCTGTTTACCGGAAGGATCGCGCCGAATAAAAGGCAGGAAGACATCATTCGCACATTTTACCATTATAAAAAGTATTATAATGAAAAATCCAGGCTGTTTTTGGTCGGTTCCTATACAGGCATGGAACGGTATTACCAAAGGCTACAGGATTACATAAAAGAGCTGGAGTTGGAGCAGGTATATTTTACCGGGCATATCCGGTTTGAAGAAATTCTTGCTTATTACCATATGGCAGACGCCTTTGTCTGTATGAGCGAACATGAAGGGTTTTGTGTGCCTCTTGTAGAAGCGATGTATTTTGGGATTCCCATTTTAGCCTATGATTCCAGCGCAATTGCAGATACGCTGGGCGGCAGCGGGTTTTTGACGGATACGAAAGACCCGCTTGTGAATGCAGGGATCTTAAATCGTATCTTGCAGGACGAGGATTTGCGGGAAGCGATGTTAAAAAAAGAAACGCAGAGGCTGCATGATTTTCGAAGTGAAGCCATAGAGGAAGCATTTCAAAGTTATTTCCGAGCTTTTTTGGAGACATGAAAAGCTATTTAGGATAAGACAGGAGCAAAACGAAAAAAATGAAACAGAAAATCTGCTTTATCGTACAGCGTTATGGAAAAGAAGTCAACGGAGGAGCGGAGCTGCAATGCCGCGAGATGGCGCAGCGGATGTGTGCGCATTACCAGGAGGTGCATGTCCTGACCACAAAAGCAGTTGACTATATGACCTGGAAGGATGCGTACAAAAAAGATGAGGAAGTGCTGGACGGCGTGCAGGTACATCGGTTTTCTGTTGCCCATCCAAGAAACCAGGACGAATTTAACACGATCAATGCGAAATTTTTATCGGCCGGGCTGACAGAAGCAGAAGAGTATGAATGGATGGAAAAGCAGGGGCCTGCGGTGCCGGAGCTGGTTACCTATTTAAAGAAAGAAAAGGACTCCTTTGATGCGTTTATTTTCTTTACGTATTTGTATTATCCTACGGCTATGGGCATCCGCGAAGTGCAGGACAAAGCTATTTTAGTACCGGAAGCGCATGAGGAGCCGTTCTTAAAAATGAAACTGTTTGAACAGGTATTTCATGCGCCGCGTTTTTTCTTTTTCAATACGCAGGAGGAGCGGGAATTGGTATGCAGGCGGTTTCCAGGCTTGCCTGTTTCCTGTGAAATCGGAGGTTTTGGCATTGAGCTGCCGGAGAGGACAGATGCAGACGGCTTTCAAAAGAAATATGGGCTGGATGAGTTTCTGCTGTATGTCGGCAGAGTGGATGAAGGGAAAAACTGCCATATTTTATTTCGGTATTTCCAGGAATATAAGAAAAGAAACAAAAACCAGCTAAAGCTTGTTTTAATCGGAAAGCCGGTGATCCCTGTCCCAAAGGATCCGGATATCGTAAGCCTTGGGTTTGTGGAAGAACAGGAAAAATACAATGGGATTGCTGCCGCGCAGATGCTTGTCCTTCCCTCTGCATTTGAAAGCCTGTCTATCGTCGTGCTCGAAGCGATGAGCCTGTCGGTGCCGGTAGTTGTCAACGGGGCGTGCAGCGTTTTAAAAGGGCATTGTGTAAAAAGCAACGGGGCGCTTTATTATGAGGATTATTTTGAGTTTGAAGGCGCGGTGAATTATATACGCAGCCATCCCGAAACGGCAGCGCTTTTATGTGCAAATGCAAAAAAGTATGTGAAAGCCAATTATAGCTGGGAACGTATTGAAGAAAAGCTGAGCAGTTTAATCGAGCAGATATAAAAATGGATGGAGTTAAGATGGACAACAAAAAAATAGGGATCGTAACGCCCTGGTTTGGCATGGGCATACCAGGCGGTGCAGAGGCAGAAATCAGGGGGCTGGCGCTCCATCTCGTACAGGCAGGCGCAGAGCTTGAAGTGTTAACGACCTGTGTAAAAGAATTTTTAAGCGACTGGAGCGTAGATTACCATAAAGAAGGCTTGACGAAAGAACAGGGGATACCAGTACGCAGGTTTCGCGTAAGGAAAAGGGATACCGCGGCATTTGACCAAGTAAACCGCAAGCTGATGACAGGGCAGATGCCTTTGACAAAAGAGGAAGAAGAAACGTATGTCAGAGAGATGGTAAACAGCCCAAGGATGTATGCCTATATGGAAGAGCACAAAGAAGAATATGCAGTATTTGTCTTTATCCCGTATATGTTCGGCACGACTTATTATGGGATGCAGGTTTGCCCGGAAAAATCAGTACTGATCCCGTGCCTGCACGATGAGAGTTATATTTATCTGGAGGTATTTAAGGAGCTGTTTCCGAAAGTCGCAGGGATGATTTTTTTGGCACAGCCTGAGTATGAACTGGCAGCAAAGGTCTATGATCTTAGCAGCGTAAAAACGGCAGTTTTGGGGGCTGGCGTTCATACAGAGATTTCCTGTGATGCAAAAAGGTTTCGAGAAAAATACCAGATTTTTGATGAATATTTGCTCTATGCCGGACGAAAGGACGAAGGAAAAAATGTCCATACGCTGCTGCGCTATTTTACAGAATATAAAAAACGGAATGCAGGTTCTCTAAAGCTTGTCCTGATCGGGGGAGGAAAAATTGAGATTCCGCACGATGTGAGAGAAGAAGTCTATGACCTTGGGTTTGTTCCAGTACAGGATAAATACGATGCTTACGGGGCTGCAATGATGCTCTGCCAGCCTTCGGCAAATGAGAGCTTTTCGATTGTAATAATGGAAAGCTGGCTGTGTGGCCGTCCGGTGTTGGTCAATGCCGAATGTGCAGTGACGAAAAATTTTGTGGTGGAAGCGAACGGGGGATTGTTTTTTGGGGATTATTTTGAGTTTGAAGGGGCGTTGAATTATATTGCGAGCCATACGCAAACAGCCAATTCTATGGGCAGGCAGGGGAAGGTATATGTCAGGAGTCATTTTTCGTGGGATGTGATTGTGAAAAAATACAGGAGTTTTTTAGATGGAAGTTATCGTGTGAAGCAATTATAAAAAATAGGTTGCTTTTTACAGGATTTGCTGATAGGAGATTTTATGTTTTATACATGTTTGCTACTAATTAGTTTGCTATGTATTGCGGGGATACAGTGTTATGTGATTCATGAAAATAAAATAGAAAAAATAGTTATCTTGTCGGTAATATATTATTTTATGTGTTACGTTATCATGAGCGGATTATTATTTTGGAGTGGATTTTTTTCTATCTTAAGAGCTGCTGTACTGACATTTATTATAATACTGATGCTCACAGGTTGTGTCTTTTTTAAGAAAAAGGACGAAATTTTAACAACATCAATTCATCTGGAGACACAGGTTTCTTGTTTGTCTTTTTTTATTATTTCTTTTTTAATGCTTTTTCATTGGGGGAATTTTGAATTTTTTGGTATGGGGCAAGACCAAGGGGTATATCAGACTGAGGCGATCAATTTGTATTATAATGTCCCAATGAAAGGTGTTATTGTAGATGAATATGATGAATTATGGGATCAACAATATAAGGATTATTATGAAAATTATATACATAAAATGGGCGGATATGACTTGTTATCTTATAGCGTTGATTTGCCAGGTATAAACGAAAAGGATATTCAGAGTAATGTAGAGGGACATTGGCATGGGATACCGACATATGCAAGTATCCTTGGATTATCTGCAAAAATGTTTGGGATTAAAAATATGCAGATAGCAGGAAACATATTTTTTGTCTGCCTGTTGTATATGATTGAATTTATACTTTCCAGATTTCAGGTAAATCCAATGATACGGGCGCTGTGTATTTTTTTGGCAGGAATGTCACCAGAGGTTGTATGGGTGAAAAAATCAACGTTAACAGAAGGCTTCATTGCTGTTCTTATTGTGTCTTATTTGTATTTTGCAACATCAGATACAAACATAGAAAAGAAGATGTCCATATTTCCAGTAATAACATTTTCCTATTTTCATGTTACGATTTTTACAGTGATGCCAGTATTTATTATATATGACTGGATTTTGTATTTTCGCAGCAAAGACAGGGATTGTTTAAGACGCGCGCAGGTGACGGTATTGGGTTATTTAAGCGGATTTTTTATGATGTGGACGGCATCGCCCCGTTATACTGTCTTAAATTATAAGAATGGGCTTTTGTTTTGCCCGACTAGATATATTCCTGCTTTTGTTATCGTTGTATGTATACTGACTTGTATCATAACAGAATTATTTCTCAAATTGGAGGATAAAATCAGAGTCAGTGATCGGCTTATGAGAATAATTTTTAAATATACTTGTTTGCTTGGAATCGGATGCATTTGTATTCAGGCATTTTTAAGACAAAATCAAGATTATAGAATGCTAACGATTGTATGCTATGGAGTTTTAAGCGGTATATTGGTACTTCCAGTGCTGTTTACAAAGATATGCAGTAACAATTATGAATGGAATGACAATCTTACTATTTTGCTGCTTATGTTTATTTGGTGTATTGTTATTTATTCCACTATTATGAGATTGGATATTCCATATTACTATTATTATGGAAGGTATTTAATGCCATATATTAGTATCATTTTAGTGTTGTTTGCGGTCTTGCTGAAAAATCATGCTTTTCAGGCAGGCTGCCTTGCTTTGGGAATTGTGATATTGTTTCCATATGCAAATATACTGCGGGTTAATCAGGATGATTCGCGTATGGAGTGGGATGTATTGGAAGAAGTTATAGAATGCGTTCGAGAGAGTGATTGTGTACTGATTGATGCAGATATTTCACGCATGTTGTATTTTCCATTAAAAGCGGCAGCAGGCGTAAGAGTATATCCCGTTATGGAAACGATTGACGATACTTTAGAATATATACCAATAAAGAATAGGCAAAGCTGTATTTATATTAGTAAAAATAAAATAGAGAGCAGCAATTCGTGGACAAGATTGGCGTATAGAAATCAGTCAAAATTTCAGGAGGAAGACAGTCATTACAGATCTGCTGTTACAGGTTTGCCGACCAAGATAGATTATAAAGGAGAATACGGGGTATCCGTTTATCGGTTGGAAAACGAAACAATGTGTATAGACAGTAGTGACAATGAAGCTTTTGTATCTGGGTGGACAGGGCAGAATTCGTCAGGTTTTCGTTGGACATTTGGTACAGAATCTGTTTTAAAATGTTTTCTTCATAAGGATGATTACCAGATGCAGATTAGAAACGGGGATATTATTCCATTTAATCAGATTGCAAAGGACAGGATCAGGAGCAAAGTATATGTAAATAAAGAGTTTGTCGGCGTGATAGATTTTACAGAAGAAAATAGTGGAAAGGTGCACAATATTGAAATACCAAAAGAAAAGATGAATGATGGGTATAATGAAATAATCTTTCAATGTGATAATTGGAGTCCGGCAGAATATGGGAGCAATGACAATAGTAACTATGGTTTTTCAATCTGTGATATTCAGTTTACGAAAACGGGCGTTACTACAATAGATGCTAGTATGGAAACTTATTTTACAGATGGATGGAGTGAACTCAATGATGCTGGATTTCGTTGGATGTGCAATAAAAGTGCTACATTACGGTGTGATTTGAAACAGTGTGATTATTTAATGGAGATTCAGTGTGGTGACATGATACCATTTGGGCAAATTTCACAAACTGAAATTGTGGTTCAGGTATTTATCAATGGAGTATCTGTGGGTGAGTTGGCCTATAGCCAGGAAAATATGTTTGAGCCAAAACAGGTAAGCCTAAAAAAAGAACTGCTGAAAGATGGGTATAATGAAGTTTCTTTTCAGTTTAATACTTGGAGCCCAGGAGAATACGGGAGCCAGAATAAGAGTGAATACGGGATTTCGATTAAGAAGTTCTCTTTTATAGAAGAATGAAGGGAAAATTGCTATAGAACTAAAGAGTGAGCGTGAGCAGCAGGCACTTATATTGTTAAAGTAAGAGAGGATAAGTCATGATCAAGACTAAGTTTATAAATAAATTATTAGATATATTTCCGCAGTGCTGTTTTTTTATTGTTACATTTTGCGTATTTATGCCATGTTCCTTATTTTTAGGCAATATTGATGAATTTCCAATAGAATTTAATAAGATTATTCCGGTTATTTGTTTAGTCAGCCTGCTTATATTTTTATCATTAGTTGTAATTGGAATGTTTTTTTTACGATTTTGCAGGAAAATATATCTCAATTATGCGGTTTTTATTTTTAGCTGTGCACTTGGATTTTATTTTCAGGGAAATTTTCTAAATCCACATTTTGGAGAACTTAACGGAAATGCAATTGACTGGTCAGAATATAGAGTGAATGGAATAATCAGTACAGTCGTATGGATCCTGTGTCTAATACTTCCGCAGATTTTTGTATTTTTCAATAAAGTGATTACGATAGTGGTAACAAAATGGGGCAGTTATTTTGCTGCAGCAGTACAAATCGCCACTTTGATTATTTTAGCGGCAACAACTTCAAAAACAGTGGAAAATGATTTTGTTGTAACAAAAAATGATCAGTTTCAGTTATCAGAAAATAATAATATTATAGTCTTTATTGTTGACACATTGGATGCTGCATGGTTTGATGATGTGATTTTAGAGAATAAAGCATATGACGGGAATTTAGAGGATTTTACATATTTTGATAATGCTGTTTCAGGCGGAGCGCCAACCGTTCTAGGAATACCATTAATTTTAACAGGAAAAGCCTATGATACCATGGTCACTTTGGATGAATATTATAAAAATGCTTATGGAAACTCAAATTTATTTAGGGATTTGCAAAGAAATAATTTCGATGTCAGGCTGTATACATCCTATTCCTATCTAAATGGTATTGATAAGGAGAATATTAACAATATAGAAGAAGGGCAGGAATATAAAATAACATCATATAAAGGTTTTTCGGAATATTTATACAAATTAGTATCTTTTTATGCCATGCCGCAGATGCTAAAACAATATTTCTGGATTTATAGTGATGACTTTTCAGATTTCATATCGATAACTGAAAAGGATGTTGAGATGTACAATGTGGATGATCCTCAATTCTATATGGATTTTATGAATTCAGGAATTGAGAAGGAGAATGGTAGAAATGTATTTGCTATGTATCATTTGAGAGGTGTACATGCTCCATATACGATGAATGAAAAATGCGAATTTGTGGACACAACTGAAACATCCAGAGATCAGCAGTTGAAAGGATCTATGAAAATTGTATTTGAATTTATCAGCAAAATGAAAGAAATTGGGATTTATGATAACAGTACGATTATAATTGCCGCAGATCATGGCGGGATTCAACTATACCAGAATCCGGCTGTGCTGATAAAACAAAGAGGGGTGTCACAAGAATTTTGTAAAAATTCCAATCCCGTTACTTTTGAAAATTTATATGCCAGCATAGCATCATCTTTTTTGGAAAATTATTCTCAATACGGAAAAGATTTGTTTGATGTCAATAGCGAAAAAGTACAGCGGCTTCATACAGCGTCGCATATACTTGGTGAGGCATATTTTCCGGATAATGAAATCGTAGAAGCAAATAACTATGCACGGTTTTTAATTCCTGATGATGCAAAAGATATTGATGGAGTAGAGGTTTATGACAGTGGCGCTAAAAATATTATAGCCTATAAGATGGGGGAAGTATTACGCTGTACAACAGAAGAAGCATGGTTTGAGCAGATTAAGACAGGAATGGTAAAAGATGCATCTGATGCCGGGTGCAGAATATTGGGCAATTCATTTGAAGTGACTTTTGAATTGTCTGATTATCATAACAAAGATTTGGTATTTCATTTTGAATATGAAAATGTATATAACAACAGCCAGAATGTAGAATTATATGTAAATGAAGATTTGATAGACAATGGTATATGCAGCCAGGCAAATACTGATAAGTCGATGTCATTTGAAATTCCAAAAGAGTACGCGGATAACCATAAAATAGACATCAGGCTGGAATTTCCGGGTGCAGTAAGGCCATCTGATCTAAATAGTGAAAGTGCAGACCATAGAAAATTATCAATAAATCTTGTATCTATGGAATTAAGTGAAAAAAAGTAAAGCGGTTTTAATGGATCAAGCTGGCTGGTCTGTTACAGACAGCTTTAAATATGGAGGCAGCAAATGTATGTAATATATTGGATATTGGATCGGGTTATGGATGTTTGCTATTTATTATGCCGTAATTACGGAATTTCCATAATTTTATTTACTTTACTTAGCAAGATTGTATTGCTCCCGTTATCTGTCTGGGTACAGAAGAATTCGATTAAAATGGTAAAGATGCAGCCTGAGATTAATTTTATGAAAGCCATGTACTTTGGTGATAAGGATAGAATAGCGGAAGAACAGTCATTGATATTTAAGAGAGAAAAATATAATCCATTTGTATCAGTTGTTCCAATGGTTATCCAAATTGCTTTATTAGCAGGGCTTGTTAATGTGATTCGTACAGGTATGGATGATCCTCGGATAGATATGGACTTTTTTGGACTACAGTTGAGTTTGGTGCCGGCAGATGAGAGGGGTATTTTAATTCTGTCGCCCATTGTGGCAGGAATATCCGCATGGATTTTGTGTGCAGCTCAAAATGCCAGCAATGTACTACAGTCTGAGCAGTCAAATATGAACAAATATGGAATGATGTTGTTTTCCGTTGCTTTGTCACTTTATTTGGGATGGTTTGTGCCGGTTGGTGTTGCTGTTTATTGGGTCTCCAGTAATTTAATGGCAGTTATACAACAATATTTATTAAATTATTTTCTGAATCCAAAAGATTATATTGATTATGAACAGTTGGAGAAGAGTAAAGAAGAGCTTAAATCATTAAATAGTATTGGAGGGAATAAAAAAAGAAGCTGGAGGGATACAGACAGCAGAAGAGAAAGGGAGGATTATAAAAGATTTTTTTCTGTCATGAACAAGCATTTAGTGTTTTATTCTGAAAGCTCCGGCTTTTACAAATATTATCAGGGGATCATTGAGTACATATTGGATCATACAAATATTATTATTCATTATATTACGAGTGATCCTCAGGATTCAATTTTCGAATTGAGCAAAAAAGAGGAAAATATAAGGGCATATTATATTGCAGAGAAAAAACTGATTACACTTATGATGAAAATGGATGCGGATATAGTTGTTATGACAATGCCGGATCTTGATAATTACCATATTAAACGGAGCTATGTGCGCAAAGATATTGAATATATTTATGTGCCACATGGGATGGGAAGCATAAATATGACATTGCGGACAGCTTCACTGGATCATTTTGATACGGTCTTTTGTACAGGCAGGCATCAGAAGGAAGAAGTGGAAAAGACGGAGAAGGCATATGGACTGCCAAAGAAGAGGCTTATAGAATTTGGGTATCCACTTTTAGATAAGATGCGTGAAGATTACAGAAATTTAAAGAGCAGTAATGGTGGATCACGATTTATACTGATTGCTCCTTCCTGGCAGAAAGACAATATTGTAGACAGTTGTCTCGATAGCCTGCTTGAGCACTTGAAAGGCAGAGGATACCAGATCGTTGTCCGTCCACATCCACAGCATGTGCGCCATCAACCAGAAAAGATGGAACAGATGAGGAAAAGATTTGAAAATGACAGGGATATTGAAATACAGACCGATTTTTCGTCAAACAATACTGTATTTGAAGCGGATATGATGATAACTGACTGGTCGGATATTGCATATGAATATGCATATACGACATATAAACCGGTATTGTTTATTGATACGCCTATGAAAATTATGAATCTGGAATATAAGCGGATTGATACAGAACCAATCAATATCTGGATGAGAGAGAGGATTGGAAGGGTACTTGAACCAGAAGAAGTGAGTGCAGCCGGTGAGACGGCAGATAATATGTTTTCTATGTATGGATATTATGAAAGCCGGATCCGGGAAGTGGTGGATAATTATGTGTATCATCCGGGAAGAAGTGCAGAGACTGGTGCCAAATATATCATTGAGCGGCTACAGAAAAAGATAAGGGAGAGAAAGGAAGAGGGAAAGTTATGAGGAAAAAGATTACAATAATAGGTATCGCTGCATATTCTGCATTATGTTTTATGTTGATGTTTGGAGCTAATGGACTAGCGTATATTGATCCGTCTGTAATGACATATGTGATTCAGGCGGCCGCAGGAATTGTGATCGCGCTGGGTGCGGCAGTTGGGATTTATTGGAGAAAAGCAAAGCGGAAGATCAATCATAAGTTGAACATTGATGAAAACAGGAATAAAGAGGTTGAGTCTGATGAAATCAGAATAAAGGAAGAATGACAAAAGGAAATGGGAAGACTCTGCATAAAATATAGGAAACAGGCAGTTGTGCTGGGGGTAACAGCCTTACTGGCGTATTATGTTTCTGCTTATCATTTCCAACTCATGGTTATACAAGGGCAGTCGATGTATCCGTCTTACCATAACTATCAGCTTGTTATTTTGGACAAACAGAGCAAAGAATTTAAGCCTGGTGATGTGGTTGCTTTCCAGTGCGAAACAGTTGGTTCTTTGCTGGTTAAAAGGATTGTAGCTGTGCCTGGGGATACTGTTCTGGTTCGTAATGGTATTTTGTATGTGAATGGCATGTTGGATATGGAGGCATTATCAAGAGGGAAGATTATGTATGCAGGACTGGCAGAAAGCACCATAACGCTTTTGGAAGGTGAATTTTTTGTCCTTGGAGATAATTATGAATACAGCAGGGACAGCCGCTATGTGGAAATAGGAAACGTGCAGCAGGGGAGTATTGCTGGAACAGTACTGCCTTGATGGGAGTGAAGGATGGTTGTAAGGAGGCAGGGCAATTGGATGTGCTGGTTATGTCGGATATTCATGGCAATATAACTGCGCTGGACGCCGTATTGCATAAAGCAGAATCAAAATATGAGATAGGGGTATGCATACTGCTTGGAGACGTTATAGATTATGGGATGCATCCGAATGAGGTTATAGCTGTACTACAGCAGATGAAATATCCAGTTATATGTAATATTTGGGGAAACCATGAGTGTGCGGTCATAAATAAGGAATATGCATCTTTTTCTACCGAAAGGGGAAGGGAATGTGCCTTGTATACAGAAAGTATTTTGGGCAGGCAGGCATGGAAATATATCCGCGAAAAAATGCAGGGCAGAGGAGAATTTGAATTTGTGTATGAGAAAAAGAAATGTTTGGCAGTTCATGGGAGCGCAGAGGATGTATATTGGAAAAGCATACAGGTTCAGGCAGAAATGAGCGGGATTTATGAGAAGTACGATTATGTTTTTTCAGGGCATTCACATATTCCGCATTTTTTTGAAAAATATTATGAAACTGATGACATAAGGAATAGAAATAAGAAAAAAGTGATTTTTATTAATCCGGGTTCTGTTGGACAACCCAGGAATTTAAATCCTATGGCTCAGTTTGCAGTTGTGGACCTGTGTACAGAAAAGGTTATTTTTGATAAGGCTGTATATGATATTGCATATGAACAGAGAGCGATGAGCGGTCGGATAGACGAATTTTATAGTGAAAGGCTGAAAAGGGGGATTTAGATGAAATTATATGTGATAAGCGGCGTTACAGGTATGACAGGAAATGAACTAGCAAGAAAACTTGTTGCATCTGGCGGGTTTGTAATCGGGTTTGATAATTTTTTTGCATCATCCATAAAGACAGTGCATGACCTGTTGGAAAATGAGAGGTTTCTGTTTTACGAATATGACTTGAATTGTGGGCAGCATATGGAAACATTGAAAAAAAAGGTGGAATCCATGCGGTCACTTTATGATGGGCTGATTTATATAAATTGTGCGGCTGTTGTGCATACGGAACATTTTTATTTTGTTAATAGGACTTTTAATACGAATGTGATAGGAATGAAAAATTTACTGGACCAGGCGATAGAACTGCTCGCAGATATTTATATCAATTGCTCTACATCTGAGGTGTATTCTATGTGTTCGTGGAAAGAAGGCGGGGTGGCGGAGAGTGATTATTTGACGATTGCAAATGCAGAGCACAGCCAGAGGACCAGTTATGCTGCCGGGAAGCTTCTGACGGAGTTTTTTATGAAAGACGCCGTAGACAGTGGAAAGATCCAGGGATGTTCTATTCGCTTTGCAAATGTGTATAGCAAGGATGAATTATATCCGAAGCATATTATACCGCATATATTGAATAGCCTGAAAAAGTTTGGGTGTGTGGAGCTGCTGGAAAATTCCAGGGTTAATTTTAGGACATTTCTACATAATGAGGACAGTTGTTCTGCTGTGATAGCACTGATCTGTTCAGAAAATGCACTGGACGGGTCAGTGTATAATGTTGCAACAGATGAAGAGATCTCAATCCTTGGCCTTGTAGAGTTATGTGCAGAAAAATTAGGGATACAAGAGCCATGTATTATATTTAACGGATACCGGGAATCTGACCCAGTCAGAAGGTTGCTGAATACAGATAAGATCAAAAGATGTACAGGATGGAAGCCGCAGGTTTCCCTAGAGCGCGGAATCGAAATGTGTATAGAAGGATGGGGAAGATGAAGGTATTGCTGATTACTGCTGCTGGAATGTCTGAAAGATTTCGTGCATCCCTGGGACATGAGTGTTTAAAGTGCATTTATTATAAAGACAGCATTGAGGAATCATTGCTGTACAGGATGCTACACCAAAATGTCGAGTTTGACAGATATATTATTGTTGGCGGATTTCGATGGGAAGAACTAAAAGAAACAGTATATACGCATTTTAGCAGAATTCTGCCAAAGCTTGTATTGGTAGAAAATGAACGTTACTGCGAATATGGATCAGGCTATAGCCTTTATTTAGGGCTTAAGGAAGCGGCAGAGGCTGGATATGACGAGCTTGTTTTTGCAGAAGGGGATCTGTACGTTGATTCTGAAAGCTTTCAAGAAATTTTTTGGGTGGATAAGGATGTTGTTACATGTACCAGGGAGCGCATACAGGCGGATAGTTCGGTTGCCTTTTACTATGACAAAAAACGCTGCATACATTATCTGTATGACACCGGACACCAGGCATTTATGATAAAAGAACCTTTTGTGGGGATTTTTAATTCTGGGCAGGTCTGGAAGTTTAAAGATCAAGAGAAGATGGATGCCATTATCAGCAGTATGCCAGAAGAGGAGTTGCAGGGAACAAATCTTGCCATTATCCAAAAGTATTTTTCCGGCATGTCAGAAGGACAGTATAAGATCATAGAATTCAATAAATGGGTGAACTGTAATACGATATATGATTTTTATAAAATAAAATAATTTTTAAGGAAAAGAAGTATGGAAGAGGTTGCTGGGAACCCAAAATTTTTATTACCGGAGGCATATAAATTTGAAAACATTAGATGAGAAGCTGAATGATTTTAAGAAAAACGCAGGCAACAGAAAAGTAAGGGTCATGATCGTTGGGCTTGGAAGCGTAGGCAATTACTTGCTGGATTATCTTCTTTCCAGCGCGGACAGCGGGATAGAGGTATTTGTTGTCGGGCGTGACCGGGAGAAGATGGTTTCAGATGTTAACATTGTACGCGTGTCTGCCCTGATCAGGGGGCAGTGCAGAACTAGGACAGAGGTGGTTCCAGGGATTGACCTGGATGACATATCGCAGGTAGAAAGCTGTTTACGGGATTATCAGCCGGATATTATTGTAAATACGAGCAGGGCATATCCGGGATTAAAGTATGGGGGCATTTCATGGAAAAGCGTCCGAGCATACGGCATATGGGCGCCTTTAGCAGTAAAATACATAAGAAATATTATGCAGGCATATGAAAATGTAAAGAGCAGCGCAATTGTGATCAATTCTTCGTATTCAGATGCAGTTATCCCATGGCTTAGGTCTGCGGGGATGGCATATCCGGATTTTGGAAGCGGCAATATTAACCATTTGATTCCAAGAATTCAGTATGCGGCTGCTGAAAAAATGAGGATTGATGACTGGTGGAATGTAGATGTTACATATGCTGTAAGCCATTTCCACGATGTTGTCATCAGCAGGGAAGGGCATGATGAGGGCATTAGGCAGATGCTTAGCATTTCTTATAAAGAGGAAGAAATCAGGGCGGATTTAAAGGAGTTATTTAAAAGCTGTAAAATACAGATGCCGTCTGATGAAAAAAGAAACATGATGAATGCATCCAGTAATTTTGAGATCATCCAGGGGATTTTATCTTCTATAAGGGATGGAAAAAAAGTGAAACTGCATTGCCCTGGGGCATTCGGCGAAGTAGGGGGATATCCGGTTATTATTGATGGGAGCGGCACGGATATCCAATCATATATATATGAAGGCAGGTTCAGCTTGGAAGACATGCGTAAAAAGAACCAGGAATCCATATACCTGGATGGGATAGAAGATATTTCTGGAGGCACGCTGTATTATACAGATGAGCTGGTGGAAAAAGCCAGGCAGGCGTTTGGCGTTTCGCTTGCTAAAAAGGTTGATTTTAAAGATATCGACAGGACAGCGCAGAAGCTGATTACGGAGATTATTGAACCACAGACAATGGTGAAGGCGCTATAGTAAAAAGAGGCGTAAGGATTTTCAGGAGGGGCTAACGTGCAGACAGAAAAATTCGCAAAATTATTACAGAATATGGGAATCTCTACAGTTACAGGCATCCCGGATTCGGCATTAAAACCGTTCTGCGATTATATGAACGGAGACGGCGGGAAGATATTCTGCCATTATGTCCCAGCTAATGAAGGTGCGGCAGTAGGAATTGCTGTTGGGAGCTTTCTTGCTTCTGGAAAGCCAGCATGTATCTATGCGCAGAATAGCGGGCTGGGAAACATGGTGAATCCGATAACATCATTGATGAACAGAGAAGTATATGGCATACCGGCATTATTCCTGATCGGATGGAGGGGAGAGCCGGGAACAAAGGATGAGCCGCAGCATAAATTCATGGGCATGATTACAGAAAAGATGCTGGGCGTTTTACAAATTAGGTACAGTGTTTTGAAAGCAGGAATGCCAGAAGATGAGATAGAGGATAGATTTGCGAAGGCGAAAGCAGCAGTGGATGCCGGTTTTCAATATGCATTTGTAATAGCGGGAGGCTTTTTTGACATGGAAGAAAGAAAGGTTTACCAAAATGGATACGCGCTTTCCCGCGAGATGGCAGTACGGGAAATGGTTTTGTCGGCAGGGGATGCAGATATTTTTGTATCAACAACAGGAAAAATTTCCCGTGAACTGTATGAACAGAGTGATCGGATAAAAGGGTATCATAGGCAGGCGTTTTTAACGGTTGGAGGGATGGGGCACGCATCCATGGCAGCATTTGGCATTGCCAAGGAAAGACCGGACAGGCGGGTGTATTGCCTGGATGGCGATGGCGCAGTATTGATGCATATGGGCAGCCTGGCGTTTTTAGGCAGGCAGGGGCCAGACAACCTGGTGCATGTCTGTTTGGACAATTGTGCTCATGAATCTGTAGGGGGAATGCCGGTAGGGAGCGCAGGGCTTGATTATGCAGAAGCGGCTGCTGCTTGCGGGTATCCAGCAGCATATTCAGTGGAAACCATTTCAGAGTTGAAAAAACTGCTTGCAGCCATCCAGGAGAGGCATGTTTTAACATTTCTGAATATAAAAGTCAGTATAGGATCAAGGCCGGACCTGGGCAGGCCGAAGGAAACGGCAGTAGAAAATAAGGACAGCTTTATGCGGCATCTTGGAGGAAGGAAATGAAAAAAGTATATGCATGTTTTTGTACGGATGTCATTCATGAAGGGCATCTGAATATTATCCGGGAAGCCGGAAGATATGGGGACGAGGTTATTGCAGGAGTTTTGAGCGATGCAGCCATGATACGGTATAATCGCTTTCCGACAGTGTCGTTTGAAGAGAGGAAACGGATGTTGGAGAAGATTCCCGGGATCAGCAATGTGGTGGTGCAAAGGGAAGTCATGTATGAGGAGATATTAAAGGAAATACAGCCAGACTATGTCATCCATGGAAATAACTGGGCAAAAGGACCGATGAACGCAATTCGGCAGAATGTGATAGAAAACCTTAAAAAATGGGGAGGGGAACTGGTTGAGGTTCCATATACATACAATGAAAAAGTCAGGAATATAGATGCTCTTATGCGAGAGAGGGCTGCCATGCCGGAATACCGCAGGAAGCGCCTGCGTATGCTGCTCAGGCTGTGCCCAATTGTAAAGACGCTGGAGGTGCATAGCGGGCTGACTGGCTTGATCGCAGAAAAAACAATGGTTTCCCATAATGGGGAAATCGACCAATTTGATGCGATGTGGCTGTCCAGCCTCTGTGACTCCACAGTAAAGGGAAAGCCGGATATTGAACTGGTTGACATGTCTTCAAGGCTGCGTACAGTCGACGATGTGCTGGAAGTAACAACGAAGCCGGTTATTTTAGATGGCGACACGGGCGGATTAATTGAGCATTTTGTGTATAATGTGCGGACATTGGAGCGTATGGGTGTTTCAGCAGTCATTATTGAGGATAAGACCGGATTGAAAAAGAATTCTTTATTCGGGACAGATGTGGAACAGACACAGGACAGCATAGAGAATTTTTGTGCAAAGATTGAAGCCGGCAAGAAAGCACAGCGTGAAGAAGACTTTATGGTTATTGCAAGGATTGAGAGCCTTATTTTAGATAAGGGTATGGCGGATGCGCTGCATCGTGCGGATGCTTATGTAAAGGCAGGGGCAGATGGGATTATGATCCATAGCCGGAAAAAGGAGCCGGATGAGGTTTTTGAGTTCTGCGATAAGTTTAGGAAGACTGATAAGGAAACACCGATTACTGTAGTCCCGACTTCGTATAATTCTGTCAGAGAAAAGGAGTTACAGGAACATGGAGCAAATATAGTCATATATGCAAACCAGCTTACAAGAAGCGCATTCCCGGCCATGCAGAAAACAGCGATAGATATATTAAAAAACCATAGGGCAAAAGAAGCCGATGGCCGGCTGATGCCGATTCAGGAGATTATAAATTTAGTGGATGAAATCTGATGGATCGTGCTGAAGAAGAGGAGGAGACGATGCAGATAAAAAGTAAGAAGGAGCTCTGATTTATAACAGATGTATTGTAATATTTGATTCATAACAAGATGGATAGATTTGCAAAAGACCTGTATTTTATAACAGCAAATGAAAATATATTTTTTTAGGAATCGGTGATGAACTTATACACAAAAAGAGAAAATAATGATAGATGTTGCTGTACAGAGTAATAAAAATGGAACAATTATGGATAATCGTGAGGACGTTTATGACTATTATGTTCTTAATCGGTTAGTAAACCTTTTGAAGATCTGGAAATGGAAAATTATCCTATAGAGGTATATATAAATAAAGAGTATTAACAACGTTTAAGATTGATATTTCTAATAATGGAGAAAATCTGGAATTTTGGATACCTAAAGAAAAGATAAACCAAGGAGCGAATACCATTACTTTTAAGAGTGATTTATGGAGCCCTGACTATTATGATTCGGATGATAAGAGAAAAATGGGTTTTGCTTTTAGTACGATGATATTCGAAAAGCGGAGAACAGAACAATGAAATTAATTATTCAGATACCTTGCTATAACGAAGCAGAAACACTGGAAATTGCGCTGAATGACCTGCCAAAGCAGATTGATGGCATTGACGAGATTGAATATCTAGTTATCAATGACGGAAGCCAGGATGATACGGTAAAAGTAGCAAAAAACTGGGGCGTCCATTATGTAGTCAATTTTACTAAAAACAAAGGGCTGGCGAAAGGGTTTATGGCGGGAATTGACGCGTGTTTAAAAAACGGTGCAGATATTATTGTAAATACGGATGCGGACAACCAGTATTGCGGGGCGGATATTGAAAAGCTGGTGCGCCCAATTTTGGATGGAAAGTCGGATATTGTGATCGGGGAACGCCCGATTGACCAGACCGAGCATTTTTCGCCATTGAAAAAGAAGCTTCAGCATTTGGGAAGCTGGGTAGTAAGAAAGGCATCGAATACAAATATTCCTGACGCGCCAAGCGGGTTTCGGGCATACAGCAGGGAAGCGGCGATGCGCCTGAATGTGACTAATGAATATACGTATACCCTGGAGACAATTGTGCAGGCGGGAAGGGAAAGGATAGCGATGGACTCGGTGCTAGTACATACAAATGCGGAGCTTCGCCCGTCCAGGCTGTTTGGAAGCATGTTTGGGTATGTGAAAAAGTCAGTGCTTACTATTATCCGCGCGTTTATAATGTACAAGCCGTTACAGTTTTTTACGGTTATGGGGTCGGTGCCGTTTTTGTCAGGCATCGGGGTTGGAGTGCGGTTTCTTGTGTACATGTGCTTGGGACAGGCGGGAGGGCATGTGCAGTCGCTGGTTTTAGCAGGCACGCTGCTGATGATGGGGTTTATGACATATATGATTGGGTTACAGGCAGATATTATTGCGGCAAACAGGAAGATTTTAGAAGATGTGCAGTACCAGGTGCGAAAGCTTGCTTACGATAGGAAGGATATAGATGAGAAAACAGGAAGAACAGCCAGAGGGGAATTATTATGACAAGTATCATACGGCAAACAGGATTGAAAGATGGCTGGTGGAAAATTTTTTTCGAAAATGTGGGGCAGTGCTGGATGAAGCGCGGATCGAAAATGGCAGTATTTTGGAGGCAGGCTGCGGGGAAGGGTATTTTACACAGTTTTTGTACCAGAAGTATGGCGGGAAAACCAGCCTGGAGGCGTTTGATATCAGCGATACATGTGTAGGGCAGGCAAAAGAAAAATGCCCGGGTGCCCGTTTTTGGGCTGGAAGTATCTATGAAATACCAAAGGATTGTAAATTTGACCTGGTTGCGGCAAGCGAGGTGCTGGAGCATATGGAAGACCCGGCACGCGCGCTCAGCCAGCTTTTGAGTGTTACAAGGCGGTATCTTTTTATTACAGTGCCGAATGAGCCGCTCTGGAGCGCCTTAAATATGGCGCGCGGAAAATACTGGGGCAGGCTTGGCAACACGCCGGGCCATGTGCAGCATTGGAACAAAAAGACATTAAAAAAACTGGTTTTGGAAAAGGGGGAGACTGTCCGAAAACTATGAATTAAGCATTAACTGATCTTAGTAGCT
>CAMWXD010000060.1 GCA_947178105.1 uncultured Eubacterium sp.
ATAAAAGAAAATTAACAGAAAAAGAATTGAAACGTAAAAATGACTTTGAAAAATTCAATTCTGAAATGCAGCAAAAAGGATATAAAATGAAGAATATAATTATCAATACTCAACAAGCAAAACCGTTATGTCTTTTAATTATGCTGCCATTTATGGCTTTAGCATTTTGGATATACTATAAGGTGAATGGTTTTGATTTAGAGAATGTGGTTTTGTAGTTTTTGAGAAATAGGGACGAATACTATAAATTCAAATTTATTAAGGAGCTGTATAGAGCAACAAATAGAGTTGGGAGGAACATAAAAATGAGAAGCTATCATGCAGAAGTAATTAATTTGAGCTTGAAAGACAAAAAGATGATAAAAAAATTTCCTGTTCTCAAATGTCAAAATCGTTTTTTTGGTCTATGCAAAATATATACGATTTCAATACCTGAAAAAGATATTGAAGATGAAGTAAAAGAATTTCAAAAAAACATGAGTACAGCTTTTAAGGAACTGGCCTTTTTTGCGGCTCCTGCCTGGTGGCCGGATAACCTTTGAGTCTTGACACACATTGTATGGCTGCATACAATTGATATATACAAAAAAGAAGGAGGCAGGATAGATGTATAATCCCCAACTTGAAACTTTTCTGCGGGTAGCGGATGCTGGCAGCTTTAACAAAGCTGCGGAACAGTCTTTTATCACGCCTACTGCGGTCATCAAGCAGATCAATCTGCTGGAAAACTCTTTAGATGTAAAACTGTTTGAAAGGACACACAGGGGACTGGTCCTGACAAAAGCGGGAAAATCCTTATACCAGGACACAAAGTATATTATTCAGTATTGCAGGGATTCCGTAACACGGGCTAAAAATGCTATGCAGGATGATACGAATATTATTCGTATCGGATCTTCCCCAATGACACCGGCGCAGCTGCTGATGCAGATATGGCCGAAGATACAGATGTATTGTCCGGATATAAAATTCCAGATTATACCGTTTGAGAACACACCGGAAAATGCCAGGGAGATCCTGGCAAATTTAGGAAAAAATATTGATATTGTCGGCGGAATCTTTGACGAAACCATGTTAAGCTTACGGAACTGCGCAGGGCTGCAGTTTTCTCGGGAGCCATTGTGCTGTGCGGTCTCCATTCATCACCGTCTTGCTGCAAAGGATAAGCTTTTGGTAGAGGATCTGTATGGGGAAAACCTGCTGATGATGCGACGGGAATGGAGCTGTTATATAGACCGGCTGCGTGATGATCTCTGGCAGAACCATAGGCAGATACATATTGTGGATTTTGAATTTTACAGCATGGGTATTTTTAACCGCTGTGAAAACAGTAATGATGTGCTGCTGGCAATCCGGGGATGGGAAAGTGTGCATCCGCTCCTGAAAGTGATCCCGGTGGAATGGGACCACAGTATTCCTTATGGACTGCTCCATTCACCGCATCCGTCTGAAACAGTAAAACGCTTTCTTGCAGCGGTGCAGGCTGCAATGCAGTAAGGAACTGTATGCATTGCCATATGGGCTGCTGCGTTCGACAGATAATGATGGTTAAAACCCTGGGGTAATAACTGATGAACAAATCGAGACTTCTGACGGAGTCCCGATTTTTTTATACTATAGGTAACGCAGTGTGTAGCGCTTTCGATGCGGAATGCCTTTTGGGAATGATATGGATCATAACGCTCGCGCGTATAGAAAGGAGAAAATCATGAAAAAGATAACGGTACTATTTATGAGCATTTTGTTAGTATTTACGGTCGCTGCCTGTGGGAAACAGGACAGTGGAAATAGCAGCCAGGCTTCTCAGCCTTCAGGCGGGGACAGTGGGGCGGAAGTCATACAGGATACTTCCGGGCAGCCGGACGAAGTTCCGGCGGAAATGCCTTCGGAAAATTCCGGCGCTGAAAAGGAAACAGCGGGCGAGAAGACTTTAGTTGTTTACTACTCTGCATCCGGTAATACGAAAACAGTTGCAGGATATATTGCGGATGCAGTAAATGCTGACCTTTTTGAACTGATCCCGGCGGAACCGTACAGTGATGCTGACCTGGACTGGACAGATGATGGCAGCCGCGTGGTATATGAGCATGACAATCCGGATAACAGGGATGTGGAGTTAGTGGAGACATCTGTTGCGGGCTGGGATTCTTATGATACTGTTTTTATCGGCTATCCGATCTGGTGGGGGATCGCAGCCTGGCCGGTAGATAGTTTTATTGAAACAAATGATTTTACCGGAAAGACAGTCATTCCTTTCTGCACATCATCAAGCTCCGGCCTCGGAGAAAGCGGCGAATTGCTGGCAGAGGCAGCGGGGACAGGCAACTGGCTGGAAGGGGAAAGATTTTCATCAAGTCCTTCTGAGGAAGATGTCAGAATCTGGGCTCAGGGCTTCGGGTTATAGAAAGGAGATTTGTGTATGAGGAAATTAAGAATTGCATTTCTTGGAATCCTGCTTGGACTGGGCCTGTCAGCCTGCGGGCAGACGGAAAATCCATCAGGAACCGGAAGCAGCGAAAGTGTCCTGTCAGATAAAAGCAGTGAAACTATCCCGTCAAATAAAAGTGAAACTGTATCAGATAATGGCGGCAGCGGGGCGTCATCAGAAAAAAATAGTGATCGTACGACAGGGGATCAGCATGTATTGATCGCATATTTTACGGTACCCGAGGATGTGAAAACTTCTGATAATGATGCCGTTGCCGGAGCAAGCATTGTAGTAAAGGACAGCAAAAAGATGGGTAACACAGAATATGTAGCGGGATTGGTGCAAAAAACGATTGGAGGCGACTTGTTTCGGATTGAAACAAAAGATGCTTATCCATTGGAGCATGACACACTGGTGGACCAGGCGGCAGAGGAGCAGGAAAAAGACCTGAGGCCGGAATTATCCAGTCATGTAGAAAATTTTGAACAGTACGATACGGTGATCTTAGGTTATCCCAACTGGTGGGGAGACCTGCCGATGCCGGTCTATTCCTTTTTGGAAGAGTATGATTTTGGCAGGAAAACCATTATTCCTTTTGTCACTCATGGCGGAAGCGGGTTTTCAGCCACAAGAGATACCATTTCGAAACTCCAGCCGGATGCCAGCGTCAGCGACCATACGCTTTCTCTGTCCAGGGAAGATGTGGCAGCGGGTGAGGATGATGTCAAAGCGTGGGCAGAAAGCCTTGGAATAAAATAACAAAGAAATATTTTAGCATGAAAATTGTAAGGAACTCAGGTAAAAGCAGCAGGAATGGGCAGGAAGGAGGCTGCAGGATGGGTATAAAAAGAATGATCCTGTGTTTTGCTGCATTTGTATTGTTTTTGGGCTGTACTGCCTGCAACTGGAAAACTTCAGGGCAGGGAGAACAAGCAGCCACTGCAGCTAAGAAGGATGGGGCGTCAGTGAATATAGCAAAGGATATTCCAGATACTTTGGAGAAAGTTCCCGATGAATATAAAGGACCTGCAAGGAAGCAGGGCCGTATTGAGAAGTTCGATTATACAACGTATGAATCTTTTTCATACCAGAAAAAGACAGAGAAGCTTAAAAAAACAGCTTATATTTATCTTCCGGCGGGTTATGATGATGGGCAGCAGTATAACATTTTCTATCTGATGCATGGAGGATGGAGTAACGAGGCTACATGGCTCGGAACGCCGGAAAAGCCCTCTGAATTTAAGAATATTCTGGACCATGCCATTGCAGATGGAAAGATAAATCCGCTCATTATCGTGTGCCCTACCTATAATAATACCAGCGGAGAGGACAGTGCAGATTACAGCCTTGCGCTGAAACTGACAGGCCAGTATCATCAGGAATTGTCAAAAGACCTGATTCCGGCGGTAGAAAGCCGGTACAGTACGTTTGCACAGGATACAACGGAGGAGGGGCTTAAAAATTCCAGAGGCCATAGGGGATTTGGCGGATTTTCCATGGGCTCCGTGGCAACGTGGCATACGTTTCAGTATTGTCTTGACTATTTTCGGTATTTTATGCCGGCAAGCGGCAGCCTGAGCACAGACGGAGAATTTATGGCGGATATGGTAAGGGATTCCGGGTATACGGCAGAGGATTTCTTTATCTATGCCATGTCCGGGACGGATGACTTTGCGTATTCTGCGTTCAAAAGCCAGCTGGAGGCGATGGCAGCAGTGTCAGACAAAACTTTTGTTATGGCAGACAATGAGCAGGAAGGCAATCTGGCGTTCAGGGAACAGGAGGGCGGCGTACACGATGGGGATTATGCCAGCCAGTACGCCTATAATGGCCTTATGTGGTTTTGGAATGACGGAAGCAAACAGGATAAAGAGAATTCCTGGAAAGCCTATTTTACACTGGATTCTACAGTGGGAGAGGTGATAAAAGATCCTGCTTTTGGAGATTTTGGAAGACTGCTTTTTCCGGTAGGCCGCACAGTGCCAAAGGATGCTGCTTTATCTGAGATCTCATCTGAGGATGTTTATGTCTGGTATTCAGATATCCAGCCGGAAAAAACAGTGGAGATCGTCAATCATCTGAAAGCAAGGGCGGAGGCAGGGGAGAAGATATTTTTTAACATATACTCGGACGAGGAAATTCGTAAGGATGCGTCAAAGGCAGATACTGGCTTGTTTTACTTCGGTGGCAGTCCGGGCGAAAAATTTGCCGTCATGAATGCCGGAGGCGGTTTTATGTATGTGGGAGCCATGCACGACAGTTTTCCACACGCATTGGAAGTCAGTAAGATGGGATATCATGCTTTTGCGCTGATCTACCGTCCCAACGAGGCATATGAGGATCTGGCGAGGGCGATCACTTACCTGTATGACAACGCGGAGGAGCTTGGAATAAAGGCAGACGGATATTCCCTCTGGGGCGGTTCTGCCGGAGCGAGGATGGCAGCGGTTTTGGGTAATAGAGACTATCTGCGGGAATTGACAAAAAGAAATGACATACCGCAGGCAGCGGCAGTTATTATGCAATACACAGGTTATACAGATACCTCGGATGCAGATGCGCCTACTTATGCCTGTGTGGGGACCCATGACGGGATCGCCTCGTGGAAAACGATGAAAACACGTCTGGAAAGGCTGGAAAATATGGGGATTCCTACCGAATTTCACAGCTTTAAAGGATTATCGCATGGATTTGGAATCGGAACAGGAACTGTGGCAGAGGGCTGGATAAATGATGCTGTACAGTTTTGGGAAAACAGCCTGACGGGAGGTGGCCGATGAAAGCGAAACAGGTGATAAAGATCGGGATTGATCTGTGTATGACTGTTTTACTGTTTGTGCTGATGGCATTCCATTATGCAGGATTGCAGTGGCATGAGGTAACAGGAGCTGCCATGCTGGTACTGTTTATTCTGCATCATATCTTAAATGGAAGCTGGTACAGGATGTTCAGAAAGGGAAAATATTCCGCGGGCAGAATACTGCTCACGGCTGTTGACGCGGTATTGCTCATAGATATGGCCCTGCTGATGTTCAGCGGAATTTCCATGTCCCGTTATGTGTTCCGTTTTTTGGATATTCCGGTCAGTAAAGCATGGGCGAGGGGGATCCATATGACGGCATCTTATACCGGATTTTTGCTGATGGGCTTCCATATCGGGCTTCATTATGGCATGATCTTTGGAATGGTGAAAAAAATATGCCCTGCTGTGAAAAAGAATGCAGCCTGTACATGGGCTCTGCGTGTACTGGCTGCACTGATCGCCGGATATGGCGTGTATGCGTTATTTACACGGAAGTTTGTGGATTATATCTCCCAGAAAGTCATGTTTGCATTTTTCGATTATGAGGAGCCGGCGCTTTCTTTTGTTTTGGATTATGCAGCCATTATGGGACTGATGATCTTCATAGCCTATTATCTGCAGCGTTTTCTGCAATGGAAAGTAAGAGGAATATGAAAGATGATCCTGCGGAGGAACTGTGTAATCTGACAAAATGGAAACGTGTGTGATACTATATGAGGAGAGATGTGCATGAAGAAAAAGAAGTTACGGATGGTTTTGGTAATGGTATTTGCGCTGTTATTGACAGCTTGTGGAAACAGTGGCCAGACAGGCCGTGGGAATAATGATACAGCAGGCCAGGGAAGCCTGGCAGCAGAACAGAAGGATCCCGCCGCTTGGGAGAAAGAAGCGGAGGGGGCTGTGCCAAAAGAGGGGAAGGTACTGGTCGCTTACTTTGCGGTTGCGGAAAACAGTGATGTGGATGCCGTTTCGTCAGCAAGTGTATCAGATGTGAATGGTCAAACGAAAGGACGTATGGCAGCATTGGCGGAAATGATCCAGGAGAAGACAAAAGGTGAACTTTTTTCCATCAAAACCTCGGTAAAATATCCGGGAGACATAGGGAAACTAATTGATTATGCACAGGAGGAGCAGGACAAGGATGCCAGGCCGGAGCTGACATCTCATATTGAAAATCTTGATGGCTACAGCGTGATCTTTGTAGGTTTTCCTACATGGTGGTATGACCTGCCGCAGGTACTGTACAGTTTTTTTGATGAATATGATTTTTCAGGAAAAACAATTATCCCATTTAATTCGCACAATGGCAGCCAGTTTTCGGGAACGATAGAAACGATTCAAAAACTGGAGCCGGATGCTGCCGTTATTACAGATGGTTTTACTGTAAATGAAAGAGATGTTCCGGGTGCAAAAAGCGATATTGATGAATGGCTGTCTGGGCTGGGTTATTGAGAAGGGCAAACTCTGCAGGAAATGGGAATGATTTAAATGATGAAGCCGGGAAGGAGGAGAAAGAAGTTTGCATGGAAAGAGAAGCCTTAGGTTTCTGAGAAAGGCAGTCTGGATTTTTTCGTTTATCCTTGCACCAGCGTTACTGACAGCCGGGTGCAAAGATGCGGATCTGCCTGATGCAGAAACACAGGAAGCGTATCAGACAGAATTATTTGCCATGGACACGTATATGACATTTACGGCATATGGAGACAATGCGCAGCCTGCCCTTACAGACGTAGCGGATAAAATTAGGGAATTGGAAAGCAGGTGGTCTGTTACGGATGAGGCCAGTGAGATTTATGCAGTCAACCACAGCAGACAAGGGGCGGATGTAAGCAGGGAAACGGCAGAACTGGTAACTTTTGCCCTGGATATGGCAGAAAAGACAAGGGGTGCATTAGAGCCGACCATATATCCGGTTTTGGATGCGTGGGGATTTACTACGGAAGAGAACAGGGTTCCTGCAGAGAAAGAGATCAGACAGCTTTTAAAGTCGGTCGGCCATGAACGTGTGTCTGTAGATGAGAACCATATCATTTTGGAGGACGGCATGATGATTGACCTTGGAGCAGTCGGAAAAGGGTATGCAGGCAGGATAGCGGCTGAAATCCTGAAGGGGCAGGGCATTACTTCTGCGCTTTTAGACATTGGCGGCAATATCCAGACGGTTGGTTCCAAGCCGGACGGCAGTGACTGGCGTCTGGGCATACAAAGCCCTTTTGGGGAGGGGAGCCTTGGCATACTGGAGGTCAGCGACAAGGCAGTTGTCACTTCTGGAAACTATGAGCGGTATTTTATCGGGGATGATGGAAGACGGTATGGGCATATTATTGACCCGTCTACAGGATATCCGGCAGATAACGGTCTGGCATCGGTAACTGTAATTGCAGAAGACGGAAGGCTTTGTGATGCATTGTCAACATCCCTGTTTGTCATGGGTACAGAAAAAGCTGCTGATTACTGGCAAAACCATACCGGATTTGAAATGATCCTGATCACGGAAGGGGGTGAGATATACCTGACAGATGGAGCAGACGGACGTTTCAGCATAAATACAGACAGTGAAGCCGGCGTCCATATAATACAAAGGGAAACATAAAAATGGAAAAAGGAGAGAAAAATGAAAAAAAGAATTACAAGTGTTTTATTGGTTTTTTGTTTTATGATCAGTATTTTATACAGCAGCCAGGGAGCAGGCGCAGCCGCAAAGGTTCGGCTGAATAAAACATCTGTAACCATGCAGACAGGGGAAAAAGTTCGGCTGTCTTTGCGGAACGCGCCGAAGAATGCAGCAGTCACATGGTCTTCAGCAGCCAAAAATATAGCAGCCGTATCAAAAAAAGGCGTTGTTACGGCAAAAAAGCGTGGAACAGCAACGATACGCGCAAAGATGGCATATAAAAGCGGAGGAAAAAACCGTACGCAGCGGTTTTCCTGTAAAGTAACAGTGAGAAATAAGAGTACGACATCTGCAGGGACAGGGAAAAGCCTGGTCGTATATTTCAGTGCACCGGTTGCAGAACGCCAGGGACAGACAGACGGGATCGCTTCTGCAAGCCGCACAGCCAAAACAGGAAACTATAAGGGGAATACACAATATATAGCAGAACTCATCAGCAGGGAAACAGGGGCAGATCTTTTTGAGATCGTGCCTGAGAATGCATACCCGGATACTTACGACAGAATGGTGAGGCAGGCAGAACAGGAACAGAATGACAATGCCCGCCCTGCGATCCGAAACCAGGTGGGCAATATTTCGCAATATGATACGATTTATGTCGGTTATCCGATCTGGTTTTCTGACATGCCGCAGATCATGTATACATTTTTTGATACTTATGAACTGGGTGGTAAAGAAATTATTCCATTCTGCACACATGGAGGAAGCGGGTTGTCAGGCACTGTGGGGCGTATCCGGAATCTGGAGCCTGATGCAGATGTGTATAGTGGGATGGCTGTTTACCGGACGGATGTAACAGGCAGTGACAGCAAGGTGAAAACATGGATACAGGCAAAAGAAAAATAGTATGTGGCAAACATATTTTCACAGCTTTCAGTAGGATCCGGGCGCGTTGCGGTTCCAAGCAATGAACAATAAAAGCATTTGGCGATATTGGATACCGTCAGATGCTTTTTCTTTTTCATGGGTGTTATGGTATGCGTAGGAGAAGTGAACATGGCTGTACCGATACAGCATTACAGGAAAAATCGAGAACTGGCTTAGCGAGGGGTGCTGCAGCATCATGACCGCATACAGGCGGCAGTACCACATCTTTGTAGAATGGTGTCTGCCGCCTTCCGGTTTATACGCTTCTTTCTTACGTCTTAATATTTTAACTGATTGATCCATTTATTTACAGTTTTCTGTGATGGCGCGTCATAAAAATTGCGGCCTTCCAGCCAGTTTGTTTTTGCAGATATTTTTGCGCTCGCTTTCAGGTTTGCGCCGCTGTTTCCGATGCCGCTGCTGATGGATGTGCAGAATGGGATAACGGTCTTGCCTTTTAAGTTTACGTTTTCTACAAGCGTGTAAATGATATGCGGAGCCTCACCCCACCAGATCGGATAGCCGATGTAGACAACATCTGCATTCTTTACGGATTTTTTGATGGACTTTAGGTTGGAGATTTCCGGGCGCACACTGCTTTGGGCAGGGGAAGATGCCGATTCGTGTTCTTTTGTTACGCGGCTGTTGTTATTTCCATAATCGAGGTCATCCTCTGTATACGGGTCTGCGGCTTTTATTTCAATGACTTTTCCTTTTGTCTTCTTGCCGATCCGTTTTGCGGCAGTTTTTGTCGTGCCCGTTGCAGAAAAATAAAGAACGGTAATCTTTTTCCCGCTTGTTTTCGCTTCTGTTTGTATGCGGGACGTCCCCATGTCTGTAAGGGATACTGCCATAACGATTGCAAAGATCAGTGATGCTGTTTTTAAAATATTTTTCCTTAATTTTTTCATTTTGTTATTCATTCCTTTCTTTGTGTGTTTTACGTTTACACTGATTATTTCCCGGCTTTTCTATTTTCTGTATGTATTATAATTCAGACGGAGAATCTGCAGAAGTCTCGTTTTGTTTATGAGTATATACTATAAGGTTATAACTCATCCCTTTTTTTGCTGTTTTTCTTTGATGTTCTGCAATACATGATGTATAATAAAGTCAGCAGAAAAAGCATTTCTTAAATATTTTGCTGCTTTAACAGGAATCGGAGAAAATTCAAAGTCAGGAGACAGCCATGATCGAAATATACCTTTTGGAATACCTGCATGAATTTTACGAATACGGGACTCTGTCTGCAGCCGCACAGCATTTGAACATTGCCCAGCCATCGCTTTCCAGGTCGATGAAAAAACTGGAGGAGATCCTTGGGGTGTCACTGTTTGAACGGCATAAAAACCGCATTGTCTTGAATGAGGCGGGAAACCTTGCAGCCGAATATGCCAGGCGCATACTGGAAGAAGAAAAAGAAATGGAGCGCAGCGTCCGGGCTTTTGAACGCAGCAGACATACCATTTCAGTCGGAAGCTGCTGTCCGGGGCCGTTGATGGACCTTTTGCCAAAGATCACGGGTATCTTCCACGGCATGGCTGTTTCCTCCGCCGTTGATACGCAGGAGCGTCTGCTCAAAGGGCTGAAAGACTATAGCTATACGTTTATTATCCTTCCAAACCCGGTGGAAAGTGATGGGATGCTTTGTCGGAAATACAGGACAGAACAGCTCTTTCTTTCTGTTACCCCGTTCCATCCGGCGGCTTCCTGCAGGGAAGTGTCTTTTGCCGAACTGAACGGGCAGAGTTTTATCATGTATGCACATGTAGGATTCTGGGAGGATATTGTCCGCAGTAAGATGCCGGACAGTAAATTTTTTCTGCAGGAAGATTTTGATACTGTGGGAGAACTTGCGCATTTTTCAGAACTGCCCCACTTTGCAAGCGATATTACCTTGAATGTGATGCCTTCCCGCCAGAACGGGCGCATTGCCGTCCCATTTTCTGATCCGGAAAGCCATGTATGGTATTATCTGGTCTGCCTGGAACAGAATAAGGGCGTTGTTTCAAGCCTGCTTCAGGCCGGAAGCCATACACTTCCTTACGAAAAAGCCACCCCATAACCTCTTCGTCCCGGCAGAACAGATATCCGCCTGCATGCTGATAGGCGATGCCTGTTCCTGCAAAATAGGAAGCAGGCTTTACATCTAATACCAGCAGGTTTTTGATCTCCGTTTCAGAAAGCCCCTGCTGTCTGTAAAGCTCCCGAAGTTTCCGGTATGCATTTTTAAATGGGCCGGGTCCATAATATTCGTCACTTTCACCGATCACAAAATAAACCGGTGTTTTAGCCTACTCCAGAAAATATTCTGTCAGCGCGATCGTCTGGTCAGCCGATGTTTCACCCCAGTCATTCAGCTGCGGTGCAAGGATCACCATTTTGGAATCGTACTTTTGGGCTTCAAATGCAAAATCCTCCGTCTTAAGATTTTGTGCCACGCCCTGAAAATACGTAGTGGATATCGCCGTTATTTTTGGAATGATAGACGTTATCTACCAGAAAACCATTGTAACTGCTAGTACTTGGAGTGACAGCCTCTGGACTTTTGGGACTGTTTCCATTTGCATCTGCAACTGCATCTGAATCTGAATCTACCTGCACCTTGCAGCGGTATTTTATTCCTTTCAAGCTGGCTGTTATCGTGGCATTTCCGGCTTTTTTTGCATTTACTTTTCCTTTTTTTGATACAGAGGCGATTCCTGGCGCCGAGCTTTTCCAGGTAATACATTTCTGGTTTTTACTGCTGATCCCGGACAGATTTAATTTCCGGATTTCTCCAACAGTCATCGACAGCCTGCTCTGGTTCAGTTGGATCTTTGAAGTTGCATGTACAGAATTTTGATAAAACAGGGAAATAATGGCCAGCAGGACCAGAACTGACAGGATCATATGATTTCTATATCTGATGCTTGTATCCCGCTTTTTAAGATCATCTTTTTTCATGTATAAGAACTCCTTTCTATTTTTTTGTCTATTATATATTTTTCAGCCGGGAAAGTACAATGTCGATTACGTATTGTGCTATACGTTTTATCTATACGAAAGTACTATACGTGAAAGGTATAGCACAATACGCAGATGATATTGTACATTTATCTTAAATTCGTTTAAAATGTGCGGTCACGGTTGCAGCCAAAAATACAAAAACATTGATCGTGTATTATTCCTGGGGAGGCGAGACAAAGAAAGCTGCTGCCAAAATCGCAAAGGCAGTCAATGCCGATATGGTACGCATCCAGCCAAAGGTGGCCTACAGCAAAGATTATGACACCGTTGTAGAAGCTGCACAGCAGGAGCTGAACCGTAATGCGAGGCCCGCCATTGCAACAAAGATTGTGAACATGAGCCAGTATGACACCGTGCTGGTAGGATATCCTAAACTGTAGCCCCGTTTTGAGTGTGTATTGTGTGTATCGTGTTCAAAAAAGAACAGGAAAAGGAACAGTATACACAGATAGCTGTAAAAGGTGTGTATAGCGTTAGCAGATAAATAACATAAATTGAGGATAGGATAGCAATAGATGTATCTGGCAGGAAGTAGCTGGGGACATCTTTTTTATTGAAAAATTATGGATAGACAAACATAATTATGTTAAAATGTAATAATATAATACATATAAATGAGAAAAAATCAAATTTATGTGTTGAAAAATAATAAAAATATGATATGATAGTTAGTAAAGAAAAATGTGAGGTGCAAGCATGCTTATTCAATTTAATTTTAAAAATTTTAAATCATTTCGAGATGAAGCAATTTTGGATTTATCAGCGGCAAAGATGACAGAATTTTCTGACAGGGTGGTTTCGGAAGGAAATGAAAAAATTTTGCCTATGGCGGCTATATATGGTGCAAATGCCAGTGGAAAGTCTAATATATATAATGCGTTTGAATATATGGCAGATTATGTGATTGAATCTTTCAAATATGGGGATGAAGAAGAGAAATATGAGGAATATCGGCCAACTCCATTTTTGTTTGATAGTATTTCAGGTAATGCTGAGTCTAGTTTTGAGATATATTTTACAATTTCAGGGGATAAGACAGAAAAAACATATAATTATGGCTTTTGTGTTGACAGACATGGAGTTACAGAGGAATGGCTGAATTCGAAGGCTAAGACAGCGCGTAAGTTTAAGTCTGTTTTTTATCGTTCTGTTGAAGAAAATACGCTGGACTTGTCAGGTCTTCCAAAGAGCAGTAGGGAGAATATTCAGGTGGCATTGGAGAAGCAGGTTTTAATTGTTTCTCTTGGAGCAAAATTGAAAGTGAATAAGTGTAAAGACATTCGGGACTGGTTTCTGGCAAATGAGTTCGCAGATTTTGGGGATCCATTTACTAATTTCTTTTTGCCACGTCGTCTGCCGAAAGGCTTTGTAGACGATGATAGTGTGCAAAAGAAAGTGATAGAGTATTTTGCCTCTTTTGATGAGCACATTAAAGATTTCGAGATAGAAAAGGTTCCGCATGACACTGAAACGAAAGAAGAAACATATAAAATTAGTGCATTGCACAAAAAAATAGATTCTGATGAATTTGCAGCTATTCCTTTGGGCATGGAATCGGCGGGGACATTGAAAATGTTTGCATTGTATCCAGAATTACAGGATGTTTTGGAAAAGGGAAGCGTATTTTTCATTGATGAATTAAATGCCCGTCTGCATCCGTTACTGGTTCGGAACTTTTTGCTTACTTTCCTGAATCCAGAAATCAATACGAATCATGCACAGTTGATTTTTACAACACATGATACATGGCAGATGTCTAATCAGCTTCTTCGGAGGGATGAGGTGTGGTTTACGGAAAAAGATGGACAGGGGATTTCTAAATTGTATTCTCTGGCGGACTTTGTAGATGAATCTGGTGCCAGGATTCGAAAAGATGAAAGCTACGAAAAAAATTATCTGATTGGAAAGTATGGTGCGATTCCAACATTAAAGAGTATTGATATCTTTAAGGAGGGATGATCATAATATGGCAAGAAAAGACAGGACTGGCAACCGAAAGACCAGAGAACAGCGACAGCCATTAAAGATTCCGGAATTGGGTTATTATTTGGTGGTTACAGATACAGAGGCAACAGAAAGATGTTATTTTCAGGGACTGCATAAAGAGCTTCCGAAAGATATACAGAATAAATTAGTAATCAAGGTAGTGGAAACTAAGACAAGGGTAATGATTGATAAATGTCTGGAAATGACAGTATATGATGCGCAATATCGTATGCCTTGGATTGTGTTTGACAGGGATGAGGTAAAAGATTTTGATGAAATCATAAAAGAAGCAGAGGCATTAGGCATAAATGTGGGATGGTCAAATCCATGTTTTGAAATATGGATGTACTCCTATTATGGAGCAATGCCGGCTATTATGGAATCTTGGGTATGCTGTGATGAGTTTGAAAAAATTTTTCAAAGAAAAACAGGTCAGAAGTATTCAAAATCAGATGCGGGATTGTACGAAAAGATTTTCCGGACAGGAGATGAAGAAAAAGCTCTGCAAATAGCAAGGCAGAAGTATGAGCAGTGTGTTCGCGATGGAAAAACGATACCATCTAAGATGTGTCCATGTACGACGGTTTACCAGTTAGTGGAGGAAATAAAGAAAAAGGTGAATTTAGCCAATGAATAAATATAGAAAAAATATTTACTATAGGCAGAACTATGGAGGAATTTATGTGGAGAGATAGTGAAACAGAAATTGATTATTTAGATTATGGGTATATTGTTGATATTATGACTGATACCATAAATGATGAAAAGTTACTTCCATCTTGTATAGGCTTGTATGGTGACTGGGGAAGTGGCAAATCGAGTTTGATGCACATGTTACGGGGCAGGCCAGCCGGAACGTATCCACGAAGCTGGTAGGCTTTCAACGGCAACTGCGTTGCTTATGGGGCTTGCTTTTACACTTGCGGGTCTGCTGTTTCCGGTGCAGATCACTACTTTTTTTGTTGACGCCACATCAGAAATCCTGAAAATCGCACCGAAGATCATGCGGATTTATTTCCTGTCTTTCCTGCCTATGGGATTGAATATCGTGGCCACCTACTACCTGCAGTCTGTTATGAGGACACGATGGGCTTCCGTCCTGGCCTTATTAAGGGGACTGGTTTTCAGCGGCATATTGGTCTATCTGCTTCCCCGCATATGGGGGATTGACGGCGTGTGGTGGGCTATGACCATATCGGAATTGGTTGTTATGATCCTCTCCCTGATCTGCATAGGAAAGGCGGATAAAGCCGGTATTGGGAAAAGTAAGGTAAAGGCTGATTAACCTCGAAGATACAGGGGTTTTGTAAAATATACTGTCTGTAAAAAAAGATATGGAGTATCTCAGATTATGGGAAAAAAGGTATTGGTTTTATCCACAGGAATGCGTAGGAATGGAAATTTCCATCAAATGGCGCAGACATTCGCAAAAGGTGCAGCGGAGGCGGGGCATGAAGTGGAGCAGATCTGTTTATCAGATAAAAAGACAGAGTGTTGCAGGGGATGCCAGGTCTGCCAAAGGACGAAGGAATGTGTGATCCGGGATGATGCGGCAGACATCGTACAGCGGATGAAAAAGGCAGATGTGATCGTTTTTGCTACACCTATATATTTTTATGGGATGTGCGGGAATATGAAAAACCTTCTGGACAGGACATATCCGCTGTATATGGACGATTATTGTTTCAGGGATATCTATCTGCTGGCATCTGCGGGGGAAGATACGGAAACGACTGTCAGGGGAACAGTTGAAGGACTTAATGGCTGGATACGCTGCTTTGACCGGGCACGGTTAGCGGATGTGATCTTTGCAGGGGGCATTCTGGAAAAAGGTGGGATCGAGGGGCATCCGGCATTAGAACAGGCCTATCATGCCGGTAAAAAGGTGGGAATGGAAGAAATGGAGGAAAAAGATGTTTGTTTATTATCCGAGCTGCACATTTAGAAAAATGCTTCCTGACACTGCAAAAGCAGTAATTGACTACTTAAAGGAAGATATGGCGATAGCGGGATGCTGCCGTGCGAAAAATGTAACTCTTGAAGAAAGCGATACTGCGGTAGTAATCTGTGGTTCCTGCAGGACTACTCTGGAGAACAGCGCAAAGGTAATTTCTTTGTGGGAATATCTTTTGTCCAGAAAGGATTTTATCTGGCCGGATTACAACGGGCTTCGGGTAAATGTGCAGGACTGCTGGAGAAACCGTGAACAGCCGGACATAATGAATGCGGTAAGGGAAATCCTTAAAAAAATGAATATAAAGTCAATTCCGGTTTCCGGGAGTTTTTCAGAAGCAGACTTTTGCGGAACACTGCATTATGAGGTGAAGGATAAAGAACTTGAAAAAAGGATTATGGAATACGGGGAAAAACCACTATATGAGCTTCCGTCAGAACTTCAGGCGGAAGCCATGCGTGACCGTGTGAAGGCATATAACTGTGAATGGACCGTATGTGACTGTGCGTGCTGTCTGGCAGGCGTTCAGATGGGTGGCGCAAAGGGAGTCCATCTGTTGGAATTGATCTTTCAGACGAAAGAGGTGTGATCACAGAATCGATGCTTCGTTGTTTGCGGCAGGGCGGCTTCTTTTCGAAGGGTGAAAAAATACATTTTGTCTGCGAAGAAACAGGCAAACGGTGGATTTTATCTGTTAGCCTGATTTTAGGCAGAGGAGGAAAGGGATTGGAGATTGTTCGGAGGTTTATTATATTTCAAACGGGAATTTATTTCTGGGGTGCAGAAATGCACTGTGTGAAAGAGATTGTTAAAAGTATTCCAATGGAGAAATGTACAAATCCTTTCTCAGAAATAGTAGGAATGCTGAACATGGAAGATGGCATTATTCCCGTGGTAGATTTACATAAAAATTTCTATATGGAGTATCTTCCGGTATGTGGGGATGTCTGCTATGTGATCTTTATTTCGGGAGAGAAACAGATTGCGGTTCCGGTGTTTTCTTTAAATCTTCTATTGAAAGAAATAGAAGAAAAAAGTATCGGTTTACGGATAAATGAGGAGGATACCCATCAATGAAAACAGACAACACGGAACTTTTTGAAAATATGCCGGTTCCAAAGGCAGTCATAACACTGGTCATCCTCACTGTCATCAGCCAAATCATAACGGTCATTTATAACATGGCGGACACTTTTTTCATAGGCCAGATGAACGATCCAAACCAGGTTGCCGCCGCTACATTGGCAATGCCGCCGTTTGTTATGCTGACAGGAATTGCGAATTTATTCGGGATTGGAGGTTCCAGCCTGATCTCAAGGAGCCTTGGGGTGGGAGACCGGAAGAAGGCGGAGAAATGTGCAGCTTTTGGCATATGGAGCGCCGCGGCAGCGGCGCTTGTTTATGGTGTTATCATGTATCTGGTTCGCACGGTTATCTTCCCTGTGCTTGGCACGGACGCAAATACATACGGTTATTGCTCCGATTATGTTTTATGGACGATCACTGTAGGGGGCATACCGACGGTATTGAATGCCTGCCTGGCGCACCTTGTCCGGGCAGAAGGGTATTCCAAAGAAGCCAGTTTTGGCGTGGCCTTTGGCGGCATATTGAATATTATCCTTGATCCGGTATTGATATTTCCATTAAAATTTGGCCTGATAGGAGCGGCAATGGCCACCATGCTGTCAAATGTGGCCGCTATGGTTTATTTTATCCTGCTTTTGCACAAAAACAGAGAGCGGACTGTCATTAAGTTTTCACCTAAAAACTATACCCTGCAGCAGGGGATACCGAAAGAAATACTTTTTGTGGGTTTTCCCAGCTTTGTGATGATGCTGATGGGTGTCTTCTCAAATATGGTGCTTAACAGGATTGTAGTTTCGTATTCCAATCAGGCCATAGCCGGGATGGGGATTGCCAAGAAGATTGATATGCTTGCCTTTGCCATTGCTAATGGAATGACACAGGGAGTACTCCCCTTGATAGGCTACAATTATGCTGCAAAAAACCATCCGCACATGCGCCTGGCGATCAGGACTGCGTTCCTCTATAGTGTGGCAGTTGCCTCTGTCGGTGCAGTCTTTTTGTTTGCCTGTGCAGTTCCAGTGGTAAGAGGGTTTATTGACGATGCAAAGACGGTTGCATATGGCCAGCATTTTCTCAGGATTATCTGTATTACTTGTCCGGCAGTTTCCGTAACCATGATGATTATATCGGTTTTCCAGGCTACCGGACAGAAAACGAAACCAATGATCCTTTCATTATTGCGTAAGGGAGGGCTGGATGTTCCTTTTATGTTTATTATGAATGCCGTAGCAGGCGCAGACGGCATACCTTGGGCGACTCCGATTGCAGACTGTCTTGCGGCAGGTTTGGCAATCTTATTGTTTCTGCCGTATCGAAAACAATTACAGAAAACCATGGAACATATTCTGGAGACAGAGTGATCCTTGGGGCTGGAAACTATATTTAAAAGCTCATTTCAAGTAGTGGAAATATTTTCTCTTTTTCCACAGTGCCATCCAGAAGAATGGTAATCCAGTTTTCCCTGTGCATATGGTAAGCTGGCAAAAAGCCTTTTTCCATGCGGAGGGAACCACTAAGAACAGGATCGCATTTTACATTCAGTATGTCAATACTGCCGTTTCCAGAAAGCCCTAACCGTCCTTTGGGAACATCCATAATCAGCGCATACCATTTCCTTGTGTCCCCGTGGCGAAGGACAGCGTATCCCGGCAGATAGAGAGCCGTCTTTTCCAACTGGAAGGATTCATTATATGATGGACGAGGCGGAAGTGGACTTTATCCTGACTGAAAAGGCATATGAGGATAAGTTGGAAGGCTTCCCCCTCCGGCTGACGGATTGTGAGATTTGCGGTGTAGAGACGCCTGGTGTGGAAAGGGCGGCTGTAAGGAATCCGGATTTACCGGCTTATGTATTGTATACGTCGGGGACAACAGGCCGTCCGAAAGGTGTCTGCGTTACGAACCACAATGTATGCCATTATGTACGGGCTTTTGCCAATGAATTTCACCCTGGCTCTTCCGATGTCATGCTGCAATATTCTGTATGTTCGTTTGACATTTTTGTAGAAGAAGTGTTTACAAGCCTGTTAAACGGAGCGGCTCTTGCAATTCCGTCAGATGAGGACAAAGAGGATATTCATTCTCTGATGGATTTTATAGAGAGGCACCATGTGACTATGCTCAGTGGGTTTCCTTATCTGTTGGCGGAGATGAATCATCTGCCTCGGATTCCCTCATCGCTCCGGCTCTTGATCAGCGGCGGCGATGTACTCCGCGGGATTTATGTGGATCATCTGCTGGAACAGGCAGAGGTTTACAATACCTATGGCCCATCCGAGACTACGGTGTGTGCTTCCTATTACCACTGTAATGGCGGGATAGTTTTAGCTGATGGCACTTATCCTATTGGATATCCGGTTATGGGAGCTGGAATCCGTATTATGGATCAGGATGGAAGGGAAGTTTCTGCAGGGGAAATAGGGGAAATCTGTATTTATGGCAGCGGGGTGTCACTTGGATATATTGGAGACCACAAGGAAGAAAATAAAGTTTTTGACATCCAGCCAGATGGCAGCACCATGTATCGGAGTGGGGATTTGGGTTATCTTCTTTCTGACGGAGCTATTGCGTTCCTTCACCGAAAGGATACGCAGATCATGATATATGGAAAACGGGTAGAGGTTTCAGAAGTAGAATCCAGGCTTTATCAATGCAGAAACATCAGGCAGGCACTCGTCCGGGCTTTTACAGATGAAGACGGGCTTTCCTATATGACAGCCTATGTAGTTCCGGCAGATCCGGATATAAAGGTATCTGCGGTGCGAAAGGAGCTTGCCAAAGACCTGACATCGTTTATGATTCCTGAATTTATTGTGAAAATGCCGCAGATTCCGTTGAACGCCAATGGGAAACCAGATACAGAGAAACTGCCGGTTGTGATGAAAGCGGGGAATTTTTGATGCGGGTAGAGATTAAAAAAGCAGGGATTACAGATATTGACCTGCTGGTAAAATGGAGAATGACTGTCCTGCATGAGGTCTTTTCTATCTCGCCAGAGGAATCGATGGAAGAACTAAAACAGGAGAACCTGCGGTATTATCAGGAGGCGCTCCTGCGGGGCGGGCATATCGCATGCTTTGCGTATGCAGAAGGCCAGGTGGTCGGGGGATTCCGGGGGCATGGTATTGGCCGGGAAATTGTAAGCTGGCTCATCGGTCAGGCAAAGCAGGAGGGTATTTCAAAAATCTATCTGGAAGCCTCGGAGTGCGGGCGTTCTTTGTATCAGGAAATGGGCTTTACGGATATGTGTGGTTATATGAAACTGAAAGAAAAGGAGTAGCGTCATGGAAACAATGATAAAAGATATCGAAGTAAAAAGTGTTTTAACAAAATCAAATCTTCCGGTCAGTGACTATTCGGTGAATCCCTATACAGGCTGCGCCCACGCCTGCAAGTATTGTTATGCGTCTTTCATGAAGCGTTTTTCTAACCACCCGGAGCCATGGGGTGAGTTTGTAGATGTAAAGTATTGGCCGGAGATTAAAAACCCGAAACGGTATGCCGGAAAAGAACTGTTTATCGGTTCTGTCACAGACCCCTACCAGCCGCAGGAGGAAACCAGCAGGCGGACAAGGGCTTTGCTGGAGCAGATGCAGGGAAGCGGCTGTAAGATAAGTATTGCGACCAAATCCGATCTGGTCTTGCGTGACCTGGATCTGATCAAGAGTTTTCCGGATGCCCGTGTATCCTGGTCGATCAATACATTGGATGAGGATTTCAGGAAAGAGATGGATGAAGCGGTAAGCATTGAGCGGCGCCTCGTGGCCATGAAAACCTTTCATGATGCAGGGGTGCGGACAACCTGTTTTATTTCCCCTATTTTCCCCGGCATTACGGATGTTCCGGCAATCATCCGCAGGGCAAAAGACCAATGCAATCTTGTGTGGCTGGAGAATCTGAATCTACGGGGAGGCTATAAGAGGGATATTCTGGACTATATTGCAGAAAGGCATCCTGACCTTGCGCCATTGTATGAATCAATTTATAAAAATAAGGACAGAGGATACTGGATAGCGTTGGATGAGGAAATGAGGAAATTTACGGAAAAGGAAGGGCTGCTTTATTTGAGGGATGATGATTCCATACGTCGTCCCTTTGAAGAGCCGCCAATTGTTGTCAATTACTTTTTCCATGAGGAGATCATACCCTCTGCGAAGAAAAAGAAATAGGCAATGATGGATTTATTTGTTAGTCTGCTTAAGCATCAGTTTAAAAAAGGAAACTGGCAGATGTGATTATTAGTAAAAACCGAAATGAGTTTTAGATTTGAGATATTGCATTGAAGTAATTATGTGAAAGCAAACAGAGTATCGCTTTTTGAGAGATTTATGTTCTAAATGATATTAAAAATGGAAAAAGAAGTGCGATACATATGTTGAAGTGCTTGCGCTTGCACCGCTTTCTGTGCTGCCGGAATATCAAAATAAGGGGATAGGCTTATCATTGATAAAGCAGGGACACATGGCTGCATTCAGATTAGGATATGGGTATTCTGTTGTTTTAGGGCATTCAGAGTATTACCCAAAAGCCGGCTATGCCCCGGCAGGCCAGTATGGGATCAAGGCGCCTTTTGATGTCTCTGATGGAAACTTTATGGCTATTAAGCTGAACGATGAAGCAAAGAGCATTGAAGGCGTTATCCAATATGATGAGGCATTCGGAATAGATTCAAATTTGCAATAATCCCTTGGGTGCAAAAAATAACGATAGCACTAGGGAAATATTTGTATCAATCTGGACACGCAATATGGCTTGCGTACCACAATTTGATACAAGGCACCTAAGCATGAGTTTGGGTGCAAATTTTGGCGGGTAGCCGGGAATTGGCGGCACTTGTGGGGCAGAACGGGGCAAATCGTGACAATAGGAGTGGTAAGGTACTACGTTTTTACTACGATTGAGGGTATTTAAAACTGAAAGTGTGGAAAACAAGACTCGAAGTGCAGTTATTTCATTTTCGGGTCTTTTATTATTCCGAAATCAATAAAATATTATTCCTTTTTGGTTGATAATATTCCGAAAATAAGATATACTATTGAGGGAAGAGAGGTGTGATCTTTATGTATATTACGGTAAAGCAGGCAGCAGAAAAGTGGGGAATTTCTGACAGACGGGTGCGTATACTTTGCTCGGAAGGAAAAATTTCGGGAGCTACACGAGAAAGACGTAGTTGGATGATTCCATCAAATGCGAAAAAACCGGAGGATGGACGTTTTAAAGCAGCAGAAAGTTTACTGACAGCTATAGACAGGAAGAAAAAAGAACTGGATACCAGACGCCCTCTGACTGAGGGTGAATTGGAACGTTTGACGGAGGAATTCATTGTTGAGTATACTTATAATTCTAATGCGATTGAGGGAAATACTCTAACTTTGCGTGAGACGGATATGGTTTTGCGTGGTCTGACGATTGACAGGAAGCCGTTAAAAGATCATATGGAGGCGGTCGGGCATAAAGAGGCGTTTGATTTTGTGCGGGATTTGGTAAAAGAGCGAGTTCCTTTATCGGAGAGTATTATCAAGCAGATACACTACCTTGTATTAGCAGATAAACGGGAGGATCGGGGTGTTTACAGAAGAGTCCCCGTCAGAATTATGGGTGCGAAACATGAACCAGTACAGCCCTATTTGATTCAGCCTAAAATGGAACAGTTGTTGGAGACGTATAGGAATAGTACAGATCATATCATTCCCCGGCTTGCACGGTTCCATATTGAATTCGAGGGAGTTCATCCTTTTATAGACGGAAATGGTAGAACTGGAAGGCTGCTTGTAAATTTGGAATTGATGAAAGCAGGATATCCGCCAATTGATATTAAATTTGCAGACCGGATTTCGTATTATAATGCATTCGATGAATACCATGTAAAGCATAATCTTGGTGCAATGGAAAAGCTGTTTGCGGGCTATGTGAATGCAAGGCTAGACAGTTACTTGATGATGTTGGAAAAATAACTATATGAGGGAGGAATTTGTATGTTTGTTTCAGAATACTTTGGATTAGGTGATGAATTTGATAAGAAAGAGATATTTGATTGTATTTTAGACAAAGACAGTCCTTTTTTCATAAATTTAATGCGATTGAAGGTATGTAATGTCCCGGAATTTCAAGGCTCGTATCAGAGTATAAATGATCATTTTAGTAAAATAGCAACACTCCTTAACGCATCTGACTCAAAGGAGACAAAATGTATAAATCTGCATTAAGCTGTTTACGTTTTCTGAGGTTAATGGAATAAACCTTGGTTTCTCCGAAAGTGAGCATGGTGCAGGATTTGGAGAAAAACTTAGAAAACAAGTTATTAGCGATGCGTTTGATATTGTAAAAAAGGGTGTGCAATATGGTCTTGCTGTGAATCCATACAAAGGATGTGAAATTTTATTATTACCTAAAGATATTTTGCATGAACTTCCAATTGCGCAATGTTGGGATGATATAGATAGAGTGGTTTCAGAAAATGAAAATATTCGCAGAGAAATAAATGAAGCAGTTGGCGAGGAATGGAGCAGATGGTATTCTAGAGACAAAAAGGCATATCTAAAAGAACATATTTTTAAAGATCCAGAAAAATGTAGTCGAGTAATTGAAGGATATAGAAAATCAGAGGTAGCTAAATATGATTTGAATAACGATGTAGAATACTTTGCAGCCACATTGATCAAAACAATGAAAAGAGAGGGTGTCACTTTTGCAGTGGAGGGTGCCAAAGAGAAAGACAGTTTTGCGGCAGCATTGGATGTCTTGGATATCTTCAAGGATTGGGTTGAGTATAATAAAGGTTGGGATACAATTCGAGGTGCTGAAAGTAGCAAAAGAGAAAAGATTGTGCAGAGGCTTATTCATTTGGGTTCAAAAAATTATATGCAAAGTTCCTGAATTGATGATACAAGGATGGAATCTGTGTCATGGCGCTTCTGCTGGGAGCAGTCAGGACAGAAAGGTTCTGCGATGGGGCGCTGCTTGGCTTCTTTAAAAGAGGGAGCATACAGAGGTGGTTGGAGCGCCTGAAAGAGATTGACGCGGGCGGCACAGACAAAGGCAGGCAGATATTTGATTTAGCGCGTCTCCCGGCAATACTGACAAAGCCCAGGATTCGTACCGGCATAGAGCGGTATCAATTCATTATGGAGAAGGTGCAGCGGGTAGATGTATCCTCAGATGAAAGCTTCCAGAAGACGTATGAAAACTTTTATACGCTCGGACGATACCCGAAGGAGTTCCGGCGGGAGTATTTTGCTTACATGGAACGGGGCAAGGGGGCAAAACCTTCATTCGAAGAGACTCTGTCATACTTCGTGAAATATGGGGCGCTTGAGGTTTCGTTTTCGAGCAAGCTGGTACATACACTTGACCCAGAGCAGCCGATATGGGACGGGAATGTCACAGGGGGACATTTTGGCTATAGGATACCTGCCTGTAACACAAAAGACCGGGAAAAGAAGATACTTGAGCGTTATGAGCGGTATAAGAGGGATTTTTTTAAGTACATGGCATCCGATGATGGGAAGGCGGTCATCCGGGCATTTGACGAGGCATTCCCGAAAACAGGATTTACGGATTTGAAAAAAGTGGACTTTGTGCTTTGGCTGGATGACGGGCAAGGGGAGCCGGGATGACCAGTCCATGGAAGTTCATTTCTGAGGAGTGAGTTTAATGGCAGAATTATTTGCGCACAACGAAAGAGTCGAGACGATTTTTGACCTTATAGGCGACAAGGAAAACGACATAACCAAAAGCATAGCATGGGCCTTTGTGAAATGCCCGCGTCTGCTGGAGAGGGTAATTGAGAGGCTGCTCCACGTTAATGCGGCTGCGGACGATGTCGTGATCCGGTATCAGGAGTTTGAGAAGGACAAGGGGATCACAGACCTGGAGATAACTGACAACCAAAAGTTCTATATCATCATTGAGGCAAAGCGGGGATGGGTTCTTCCGGGGGAGCCGCAGCTAAGGCTTTATTCGGAGAGGTCCGGGTTTATCAGCAGCCCGGCAAAGGTGAAGGCAATCGTGTCCATGTCGGAATGTACGGAGGATTATGCTAAAAAGCGGCTGCCAACGGTACCGGGGACTACGGTGCTGCACCTTCCGTGGATGACGATATGTGGCCTTGCAGGGGAACTGCGGATGAAGACTGCGGGTAAACAGAACTATATTCTTGGGGAATTGGAGAGGTACATAAAGAGGATAATGACTACACAGAATAAGGACACAAATTGGGTATATGTTGTATCGCTTGGATTAAAGGAAGTGGAAATCACACCTGCAAAAGGTGAAAAGAGAACAGCGGGCATTGCATATGTGGATATTGTAAGGAAGTACCATAAGTACTGCTGCCCGGTTGGGGGCGGCAAAGGGGGATGGCCTAAAGAGCCGCTGACATACATCGCTTTCAGGTACCATGGCAAATTGCAGTCGATCCACCATATAGAAAAATATACTGTTACGGACAATCTGCACCCGTTTGTCCCAGAGATACCGGACGTGGAGCTTTCAGAGACGCATTTCGTATATGAGCTGGGGCCGGCAATCATACCGCCAAAGGATATCCGGACAGGGGACAAAATTGTGATGTCGAACCGTGTGTGGGCGCAGCTTGACACGCTCCTTACATCGGACACGATTACGGAAGCAATGGAAATATCGAAGGCGCGAAATACATAAATAGTGAGTAAATATCTTGTGGCTATTAAGTAGTGTCTATTATTTGCAGAAGCAAAATAGAAAAATGGGATTAGGGTCATCAATCAAGAATAGTTGTCTTAACTTATGGGAGGTAATGCAATGGATGTTTTGACTCCTGAACAGCGGCATAAAGCCATGAAAAACATTAAGTCTAAGGATACATCTATTGAAATCCAGTTGCGGAAAGCATTGTGGCATAGAGGGTATCGTTATAGAAAGAATTACAGAATTTTACCTGGGACACCGGATATTGCACTTACTAAGTATAAAATTGTAGTTTTTTGTGATAGCGATTTTTTCATGGAAAAGACTGGTACCAAGTGCTTAAACCAAGATTGGAAAAAGGGAACAATCCAGAATATTGGATTAAAAAGATAGAAAGGAATATGGAAAGGGATTCTAAAAATGATAAGGCTCTTCTTTTTTAGGCTGGACGGTTATTCATTTTTGGGGCAGTGAGATACAGAAGAATATAGAAGAATGCGTTAAAGTTATAGAGGAAAGTATTTTTGATAATACGATTTATTCTTTTATTGATCTATGAAAAAGGTGAACTAATTACTACAAGTATGTGAAAGATTATGTAAACTATGAGAGAAGCCCAATTGAGGCTTCTCTCTTTTATAGCATACGTTGAGTAGTTTGTAAAGCAATAATGGAATCAGTGTATGCAACTAAATGATCTGCTAACATTTGGCTTTTCTGAACAAAATATGCACCGAATTCGCAAAAGATACCAGAGTATGAGGTGTTTGGAATGTTTTCAAACGATGGAATGTTTACATTCGGCAAATATATGAATTGGGACGGTGTAAAGTTGCAGGTTGTAGCAACAACAATGTTATCAATTATCATAAATTTTGCATGTAAATTTGGATTCACATAGTAATTACAGTTTGAAGTATTTCGGGCATCTGCAACAAATTTAATAAATGCTGATTTATTTTCTGGACTACGGCATCCATGGGACCCTTGTGAATCCGCATATGTTTGAGATAAAAACGTTGTTGGTATTCCGGCATTTGCCATGGATAAGACATCTTTTAAAAATCCATCTTTATGCACATACATCTCGTCAGTAGATTGCGCGGTATATTCTTTAGGATAAGTGTAATTATATGCACAAATATGTTGCGCACAGACTACAATTCTTCTTTTTGCTCTTTTGACCATCGTAATTAATCGATCTTCAAAAATGGAAGCGGAGTTTTCATAAAATGGAGCAGTATATAAAACCTTTGACTCGCGAGGGATTGACCGTTTAATGATTTGGAAATGGTTGTAATCACCAAATGGATTAAAATCGTCAATAAGGATAGAGTTTTCTTTTAATCCATCAAAAAAATCGGCTGCTGATTCAATTTCTGTCTGATTAAGTGATGTAACATATGCCATTTCAATTTTTTGGGCATCACGAACAGCCAAGTTTGATGAAGTGAGTCCGGCGAATGCGTTACCAGTTTTATAACGAAGAAAGAAAGTTTTACAATGGAGACTATAGGGCATATTACCTCTTGAGAAAGCACGAACCCTATTACTACGAAGATACATATGGGGGACAATATGCAAATGCAGGTTGGGGTTATTTGATTTTTGAATAGCTGCATATATTTGATTTGCAAAATATAACTTTGTGTACCTGCCTAAAGACAAACCGTTCTTATGGTTTTTAATATTGATTGGCTTATCATCATCATATCCCTCTAAAGGAATGGAATAAATGTGAATTTGGCATCCACTTTTGGCTAGATCTTTTAAAGTAGAATATAGATTTTCGTTGTTAAAAAGATAAAGTGCAATTTCAAGTATGGAGATTTTTTCACGCTGAGAAGATAGCCACTTGCAAAATTGTTGTAGTAGCATTGGGCTACAGCCTAAGTCGTCATATATACTAGGATCACCAAACTCGAATTCTAACTTGATTTGTGGCATATTACCCTCCCGATGATTGTTTAATAGTCAAATAATTATACCATACATTGTATATCTGTACCAGAACATTTTGATTGTAGTTAAATGAAAGTCTTTTGTCAATAGTTTTGCGACAGTTTTTATAAAAAATTATGCCAATTTCTGCAATTCTTCATTAAATAACTCTGCTGATGTTTTATGTTCAAAGATCCCCCTTGGATAATTATTTATCCATTCTTCAATAAATGCTATTTCTTCGTCCGTCCTATTATCAAAATCTATCCCTTTTGGTATATGTCTGCGTATAAGCCTATTGTTATTTTCATTCGTCCCGCGCTCCCAACTGCTATACGGGTGACAGTAAAATACAAATGTGCGCTTACCATCTTTCAACGCTGATTTTTCCATTCCCTCATAATCAGCAAATTCTACCCCATTATCTACGGTTATGCTTCTGAATACGCTATAAAACATATCTCCCCATTTTCTCTCCAGTCTGTCTAGTGCTTCCACAACGGATGCTGCCGTCTGGTCTTTCAGCTTAACAACGATTTCATCACGTGTCTTTCTTTCCGTCAGCACAAGCATACAGGATTTTGTAACTCCGCGCTGCCCCTTAACTGTATCCATTTCCCAGTGTCCAAATATTTCCCGATTCTTTACCTCTTCCGGTCTGTTTTCTATGCTTTCCCCTGCACTTGCCCTTTTCTGTACCTTTACTTTCTTATTATGCTTTTTCTTTTTGCTTTTAATAGGTAAATCTTTGTTTGTCAGATTAAGAAATATCCCATTGTCTATATATCTGTAAAGCGTCCTTATGCTGATTGTTGTCTTAAATTCAATCCCCGACCTTTTTACCTCTGCCAGTGCCGCCTCCGGGCTATATTTATCAGCCACTATTTTATTTTCTATGTACTCTGCTAATTCCCTGTCATTTCCTATTTTTAACGCCCGTCCTTTTCCCTCCTGTGCGTAATCATGCGCTTTCTGTCCTAAATCGCTGCTGTACCGTTCCTCTTCCGTATAATCTGAATTTCTGTGTATATATTTCCCTTTGTCGTATTCCCTATATATATTGCTTCTATGAAAATGTAACTGGTTCGCCACTTCTGCCTTTGAATGCCCGGCATTTAATAACGCTTCCATTTTTATCCTGTCATTGTGTGTTATTTGCTTAAATTTTCTCATAGTCGTGCCTCCAAACAGCAAAAGGCAGCAAGGTTTTTATGCCCTACCGCCCTGATCTGTAACTCATTCTTCGGTTACTTTTTCTATATCCCCATTATCTATATATACAACCTGAATCCGTGAACATCGCCGCGAATATATGAGGCACGTTGTTTTGTCATCGTTGATAGTTCCGTTTTAGCAT
>CAMWXD010000061.1 GCA_947178105.1 uncultured Eubacterium sp.
GATGCAGAGCCTGAATTAGAGCCGATGCCGGAATTGGATTTGCCGCCTGTAATGGAATTAGATGCACTTTCCATAGATGAATCAGAAGCAGATCCAATACAAAAAGAAGCAGAATTGCAGTCATTGGAAAAAGAACCAGAATTGGCGCCGATTATGGAAGAACCGGTATTGACGCCAGATATAGAGACTGAACAGCAAACTGCCGTGTTAGAAGATCAGGAGCTGCAATCATTGTTTGCAGAATCTGAATTGCAGCCAATTTCAAGTGAGCCAGAATTGCAGTCCATGACAGGAGAGGCTGGATCAGCGTCTGTAATGGAGGAACCAGAATTACAGCAAATTGCAGAAGAATCAGGATTAGCGCCATTGATGGATGAACCAGAGCTAACGCCGATTACAGAAGAAGCAGGATTGTCGTCTGTAGTGAGTGAACCGGAATTGCAGCCGATGATAGCAGAGCCGGCATTAGAGCCGATCATGGATGAACCGGAGTTGGAGCCAATTACAGATGATCTGGGATTAGCACCGATCATGGGTGAACCAGAATTGCAGCCAGGCATAGAAGAACCAGGATTAGCGTCTGAAATAAATGAGCCGGAATTGCAGCCAATTTCAGAAGAAGGGTTAGATTTGCCGCCTGTGATGGATGCAGAGTTGCCTCCGATTGCTGAGGAACCAGAGTCGGATGCTGTGATAGAGCCTGAATTACCTCCGATTGCTGAAGAGATTCTTGCAGCAGCGGATAGAAATAACAAGCCTGCTTCTACAGAAGCCGAATTGCAGGCAATGATTGATCGTTTGAAACCGAAGGAGCCTGCGAAGGCGAAGAGCTTATCTGCTGAACCAGTGGAGGAGCCTGAAAAGTCAAAGAGCTTATCTGCTGAACCAGTGGAGGAGACGAAGCAGCCGGCAGTGCCAGAGAATGATAGTCGTGAAATAACACCGGACAGGTTGGCGGCTATGGTTGCGAATCTTGGAAATGAGCCAATTTTGGAAGAACCAGAACCTATCAAGGAAGAATCAAAACCAATAGAAATGTCGACTTTACAACCAGCGGCACAAAACTTTATGGAGGCAGCAGATCAGCCTGTTGTTACAAAGCCTGTCGCTGCACAGCCAGAATCAGCAGATGCAATGGTTGCTGATGATGAATTGGAAGAAATTATGAAGGCTATGGACATCGATATGGATTTAGGGCAGTCTGTAGAAGATATGGATATTGATAAGATTTTAGAAGTCCCGATGTCAAATGACAATGGCAAGGTCAATAGCAGTCCGAATCAGGTTATGAGTTCCGATGAGATTGCTGCATTGATTGCGAATACAGAGTTATTATCGGAGCCGGAACCTATAAAAAATGCAGACTTTCCTGATTTGTCAGATCCAAGCTATGTTATGAGTTCTGATGAGATTGCTGCATTGATCGCAAATATGTAGTAAAAAAAATAAAAAAATTTAAAAAAAGTACTTGCATTTTTAAGAATACTGTTATATAATAATTCTTGTGTTCAGGGGAACACAGGAAATTGCGCCACTAGCTCAGCTGGCAGAGCACCTGACTCTTAATCAGGGTGTCCAGGGTTCGAACCCCTGGTGGCGCATTAAAGTATCGGTTTCAAGTAGAAAAGCTTGGGGTCGGTGCTTTTTTATTTTAAATGTTTTTTCAAATCTAAGAAGGAAGATCGAAATTTTGTTATTCTTTTAAATATAGCCGGATGATGGTATGAAAAAAGGATCGCTTTTTTCTTAAAGGAAAGAAGTGTCATAGTTGCCTCCTTTATAGATAGTAATATAGGATATTATATGCTGAAAATGATGGATGTTGCATATTTGATTCATACAGGCAATCATTGCGTGAAAAAGGAGCTGTCGGGAAATCCTGGCAGCTCCTTTTCACGTGTTAAATAGTTATCTGGATGTAATCAGCTTATAGATCGGGTTTCCGAATGAAGAAAATTTTTCCTCATATTCAGTCATAATATTGCCTTTATTCAGTTCAGGATCGTTATGCAGGTCATAAGAACAGGCATCCAGTTTCCATTGTACTGCCGACAGCTCTGATAAGGAAAATTCAAAGAGCTGCCTGTTATCCGTCTTAAACTCGATTGTACCGTTTTTTGCCAGGATCTGGTCATAGAGCGATAAAAACTGTCTGGAGGTCAGACGGCGCCTTGCGTGGCGTTTTTTTGGCCAGGGATCGGAAAAATTTAAGTAGATGGTATCAATTTCTTCTGGGGCGAACACATCATTTAGATGTTCTGCATCCATGCAGATAAAGCGTAGGTTATTCGGTACTTCGTTGGGTGGAATGCGCTCTAGTTTTTGGATCGCACGCAGCAGGACACTTGTATATTTTTCTATTCCGATAAAGTTCTTGTCAGGATTGTTTTGTGCCAGTTTCAGGATAAAACTCCCTTTGCCCATACCAACTTCAATATGAAGCGGATGGCGATTTTGAAAAACATGATGCCACAATCCCCGGTGCTCAACAGGAGCCTGGATACAATATGGGCTGACAGCAATTTGATCGTCTGCGCCAGGAATATTTCTTAATCTCATAGTAATCTCCTTCTTTTATTTTATAATAAAGATTCTTAAAGAAATAACATGCTATCTTGCTATTATAACATTGAATAAAAGTATTGGCAAAACTTAAAAAAAGTATTGCTTATCGCTTTTATCCACACTATAATATAAAAGAGAACTAGCTAAAAAATATCTGCACAAAAGTATAAATAAAGATTGGAAAAGTGAAAATGAAAAAAAGAGTAAAATTTCTGAAAATACTAAGTATATGCATTTGTACGTTGATTGCCATTCAGATCATGCTTCCGGTTGACGTTGTTCAGGCAAAGAAAAGTAAAAGCAAAAATTACTGGCCGAAACTGTCGGAAGAGATTACCGCAGGCGCTGCTATTTTAATGGATATTGATACAGGCGCGATTTTATATAAGAAAAATATCAACAAGGCGTATTATCCGGCAAGTATTACGAAAATACTGACAACGCTGATCGCAGTGGAAAACAGTAATATGGATGAGGTGGTGACTTTTTCACAGGATGCGATATACAGGACAGAGGGGTCAGGTATTGCGCGTGACATAGGCGAAAAGATGACAATGGAGCAATGCCTGTATGCCGTTATGTTGGAGTCGGCAAATGAGTGTGCTTATGCGGTTGCAGAGCATATCAGCGGTTCCCTGGAAGACTTTGTAAAATTGATGAATCAAAAAGCGAAATCGCTTGGCTGTAAATCTTCACATTTTACAAATCCGCATGGACTCCCAGATGAAAAGCATTTTTTGACAGCAAAAGATATGGCTGTTATCGCAAGAGCCGCGTATGAGAATGAAACATTCCGTCTGATCTGCGGTACAAAAAGATATACGATTCCTCCTACAAATAAGCATCGTGACCCTACTTATCTGGTAAATCATCATAAGATGCTGTATCCGAAAGATACGGCTGCTTATTTGTATGATTATTGTACCGGGGGAAAGACAGGCTATACGAATGCGGCAGGAAATACGCTTGTCACGTATGCGCAAAAAGATGGCATGACGTTAGTAGCAGTTGTTTTAAATGCCACTTCTCCTCAGTATTGGAAGGAAACGCGGGCACTTTTGGATTTTGGCTTTGAAAATTTTAGTCTCTGTAATGTATCAGAATATTTTGGTACAGATGAAAAGGATGAAGAACAAAAGTATGATACGTTGAATACAAATGACCCATATGCGCAGATTGATCCTCAGGCAAGGATTATCCTTCCGAAAACAGTAAGCTTTAGTAAGACAAGTATGGAGATCAGTTATGAAAATCTGCCGGATCAGGTATTAGCGCAGCTAATATATACGTATGGGAAGCGGCCGATTGGTACGGCGGATATTATTCGTACACATACGCTTATTGATAAAAATGAAGGCTCTGACTTACAGGCTGAGGATACGGCAGCAGATCGTATGGATGAAGAAAGTACTGCTGGACAAAATGAGGAAGACAGACAAGAAGATCAGGTATCAGGTACAGAACTCAATAAGCAAGATACGGAGAGCAAAAGCGATACTTCCAAAGAAAAGAAAGCTGGATTTTTAGATAAAATAAAGAACTTTGATTTGATCGGAAAAGTTAAAAATTTTGAATTTGATGAATTTTTGTCCAGTATTTCGAATTGGTTTGCGCATATGAAAGTAGAGCTGTCTCCACAAGTATTTATCATTGCAGGCGGAATTGTGTTAGGAATTGTCCTGATTGTTATTTTCAGGGTTGTTTACGATAAGTCTTATTTGATACGGCAAAAGATGGCAAATTACCGAAACCGGAAGCGCGCAAGAAAACAGTATACGATTATTCGGGATACGAGAAGGACAAGGCGCGGAAAATGGAGAAAACGGTAGCGGCGGGCAGGTCAACGGAGAATAAATAGTAAGAAAATAAAAAGTGTAAAAGCGCTAAAAGACAGGGAAAATACAAGATTTTAAGTCTGATATAACAAAAACGACATTAAATTGAGAAATTTATTGTCGTTTTTATTATTTAGGACATAGAAAAATGCAGCTTTAATTTTCTGATAATAAATTGACTTGTCAGAAAATTAATTTAATATTTTATTTGTCAATTCTTGTCACATGAGTCTGACTTTATGAAATCAGAAAAAAAGGAAATTAATTTTTCTGGATTTTTAGTATAGATCAGGATGCCGTCGTCCGTTTCCAGCATAGTTTCAAACAGCGTCTGCAATTCAGGTGTAGAATGCATCAGATGAATAATATGTCTGCGTTTCCATACTTCAGTTTTTAACAAGACCGGCGTACATGGTTCCAGGTTTATAAGACTGGAAGATAGAAGTAGCTGAGAAAGCTCCTGCTCTGCTTTATATTCTTCAACCGTCTTATTGATCATGAAATAGCCGTTCTCATCGCGCGGCAGATTTAAAGCGTTGACGGCACGCTGTACCTGCTTCGTCAGCCCAGGGGAAGCCGGATGCAAAGATTCAAAATAAATCATAAAATCGGATGCCTGTTTAAAATGATGGTTTTCCCCATATTCTTCAAATTCACGGGTCAGAATTCTCTTTATTGTCTGCTCACATGATTTTCTGGATGGGTTTTTGTATGGCATATGCAAAGCTTCCTTTCTCATTCCAAAACAATCTTATAGATATCATAGTATAATATCAGCGCTGATTGTGCAAGTATTATTGGAAAAAAATAAATTTGACAACAGAGAATCGTTAGGAATATAATGTAACTATATACGAAGATGACAATTATGGAGCGGAAAAAATAGGATGTGCCAGGAAAAATTAACCAGAAAGCAGAAATGGGATAAACAGACAGAAGCGATACAAAAGCTGATGGAAGAAAACGGCGGCATTGTAAAGGCAGCAGAGCTGCATTCTCTTGGAATGGATTATCGACGGATACAGACGTTTGTACAAAGCGGGCTGCTTGAGAGAGTGAAAAGCGGATATTATGCTATGAATTATCAAAAAAAGCGTGAGGAAGACCTTATTGCTGCGATGTTTTCGGATGGTGTACTGAGTATGGAAAGCGCTTTGTACTGTTATCATTATCTGAAAAACAAGCCGTTTAAATGGGCGATTGCGGTAGATAAAAATACTTCAAAATCACGATTTAAAATAGATTATCCGTTAGTGCAGCCCTATTATACAGAACCTGAAGTATTAAAGCTGGGTGTAGATGAAATACCGTTTGGCAGTTCCAAAATGTCTATTTACAGCAAGGAACGCCTGATCTGCGATATATTAAAGTATGAAAATCGGATGGAACGGGATGATTTGCAGCAGGCATTGCGGGCATTTCTTACAGATAAAGATAAGGATATTGCAAAATTGCTGTATTATGCGAAAGAAAGAAGGGTATTGTCAAAGATCCGTAATCAAATAGGAGTGTGGCTATAATGGCGAACCAGCTTTTAAATGAGAGCTTTATCAGGCACAGAAGCGTTGAATTGCAGATTTCATTTGAAAACCTGCTTGCAGCGTTCATATTAGAGGAAATCGTTCAAAAGATTGCGGAATCAAAATATGCACTTAATTTTTGGATGAAAGACAGCTTAAAACTGAATTTGGAAAATTATCGGAAAAAGGTAGAGCTGAAGTTATCCTTTTTCATTTTAGAGTCAAAGGAATTTCATTATGAAAAAGGGGATGTCAGCAGATTGTTTGCAGAGCTTTTTCGCAATCGGAAAAAAAATCCGATTCACTGGAATTATCAGGTGTGGCTGGATCATGGGAAAATCTCGATCGACGTACAGGCAAAGCTTTCTTCAGTTTGCGTGCCGGTTAAGATCAAATTAGAACCATTGATCCGCCAAGACTTACAGCCATATAGGAAAGAAATCCAGTTACTTGCAGATCATTGCCGTAAAGTACAGATCAGATGTTATCCGGGAGAATATGTTGTATCGGAAAAGTTTTTGGAGATTTTGGATAAGCTGGAGCTGCTGAATGATATGTCCTGCTATATGGATATCTATGAGACTTTAAAAAGAAATATGCTGTCTGGCAGAAAGGTATGGGAAAGCTTATACGAAGGCTGCAAGGAACGCAGGATTCAAGTGGAAGATCAAAGGTTTGAAATCATCTTGTCTTACCGAAAACATCCGTATATGGAGAAAAAGTGGAAAGCTTATCTGCGCAGGCAAAAGCGGGAGCATCCGGGCTGGGATGAGGTATTGGATGTGATAGAACGTTTTTTTGGCGTAATCTGGAGATATATGTGTATGAATGTAGTCTATCTGGGGGATTGGATGCCGGAGCTTGGAAGATATATTGAATAATGGATGGAGTATTATTATGGAGTATCAGGTATTTCCGTATGAAGCGTATTCCGGGCTGTACGAAAGGCTGGACGCTTATGCAAAGACGAATTACTATCCTTTTCATATGCCGGGGCATAAACGAGCCAGCATTGATTTTTCAAATCCTTACAGGATTGATCTGACAGAGATAGACGGATTTGATAATCTGCATCATGCAGAAGGTATTTTATTTCAATCTCAAGAAAAATTAAGAAAATTATATCATAGTATAAAATCTTACTATTTAATTAACGGAAGTACAGGAGGGATATTGAGTGCTATTGGAGCGCTTGCAAAGCCAGGCGACAGGATTATGATAGCCAGGAACTGCCATAAATCTGTCTATCATGCGGTAAAAATATTCAGCCTGAAAACAGAATATGTGTATCCAGAGGTGATGGAATGCGGCATTCAGGGGAAGATTGACCCTATAGAAGTGGAGCGCGTCTTTCAAAAATATCCAGAAATAAATCTGGTAGTTGTTACGTCGCCTACGTATGACGGAATTGTATCTGATATTGCAAAGATTGTAGAGATTGCACATCAATATCATGCTTATTGTATTGTAGATGAGGCGCATGGGGCACATTTTTCTTTCAGCAGTTTTTTCCCGGAATCTGCGGTAAATGATCATGCAGATCTGGTCATTCAAAGTCTCCATAAGACACTTCCTAGCTTTACACAGACGGCAGTCCTGCATATTGCAAGTGACAGGATTGACAGCAGGAAGGTGGAGGAAATGCTGGGGATTTTTCAGAGCAGCTCGCCATCTTACGTATTGATGGCTGGTATTGACCGGTGTATGGAAATGCTTGAGCGGGACGGAAAACAGTTGTTTGAGCAGTATGAAAAAAGGCTTATTCAGTTTTACCAGGCATGTAAAAAGCTAAAATATTTGCATGTATTGACCGAAAAAGATTATGAAGCGTATGATGTGCCCGCTGTTGACCGGTCTAAAATTATTATAGATACAGGCAATGCCCCGATTGACGGCGTGCAGCTCTATCAGTTGTTGTTGCACAAATACCATTTGCAGATGGAAATGTATTCGGCGCACTATGTGCTGGCAATTACAAGTATTATGGATACGCAGGATGGTTTTGACCGTCTGGCACAGGCATTGCTGGAGACGGATCAAGATATGGACAGGCTAATGCAGCAAAAGGGCTTGAGTGCAGAGCATCCCGAAGCAAAATCTGTATATGCACAGGAGTTTTTAAAAAAAGCATATGCAGAAAGGGGAAAAGTAATGGAAATTTCTGAAGCTTCCTATTATAATATAGAAGAAACATTAGTTTCTGATAGTATAGGAAAAGTATGTGCAGAATATATTTATCTGTATCCGCCAGGAATACCGATGATTGTTCCAGGGGAAAGGATTTCAGAGGAGTTGCTGACGATATTGGCACAGGGCCAGAAAATCGGGCTGCATATACAGGGAATGACAGATAAACAGCATCAGAAAATCCTTACTGTCAAAGATTAAAAAAAGAGTTTCAGATAATAAGGCGGGGAATATGGATATCAAAGTAAATCAGACGGCGGCAATGATGCCTGCAGAGGGCGCGGCTCCTGTTGAAAGTACGGATAGTGGATTTAAGTTTGCATTGACAAGCGCGATTGAAGATGCTGATTTGCAAAAGCAGCTTGAAATGATGCTTAAGGATATTACAAAACAGGGTGAATTGATTGCACGCCATATGGATATTCGGGATATGAAAAAATATCGCGGTCAGATTAAAGATTTTTTAAATGAAGTCGTCAATCGTTCCCATAAGTTTTCAAGGGAAAATTTTCTGGATCGCAGAGGCAGGCATCGTGTCTATGGGATCATTCGGCTGGTGGATAATAATTTAGATGAGCTGGCGCAGGAATTGTGCGAGGAAGAAAAAGACCACATAAAAATATTAAGTAAAATTGGCGAAATTACAGGCCTGCTGCTTGATATTTTTACCTAGCGTATCATGAAAACTGCTCTGGTGAAATTGGATGGAAAAAGACTTGAAGCAAAAGGAAGGGATGGATGATGGCTAGTTTTAAGGAGATTATAGGGCATGAACAGATTATCGCACATTTTCAAAATGCGATTGCACAGGATAAAGTATCACATGCATACATTTTAAATGGACAAGGCGAATCGGGCAAAATGATGCTTGCTGAGGCGTTTGCTATGGCTTTGCAGTGTGAGACAAAGGGAACAGAGGGCTGTATGGAATGTCATTCCTGTAAGCAGGCGGCCAGCCATAATCAGCCGGATATTATTTATCTTACACATGAAAAGCCAAATACGATTTCTGTGGATGATATTCGAAAGCAGATCAATCAGGACATTGCAGTAAAGCCGTACGCAAGCCGTTATAAAATCTATATTGTGGATGAAGCTGAGAAGATGAATCCGCAGGCGCAGAATGCATTGCTGAAAACGATTGAGGAGCCTCCGGCTTATGCTGTGATACTGCTTTTGACGACAAATGCAGATTTATTTTTACCGACGATCTTATCGCGCTGCGTCTGTCTGAATTTAAAGCCTGTTGCAAATGAGAAGATCCGCAGGCATCTGATGAAGCAGTTTCAGGTTCCGGATTACCAGGCAGATATTTGTACGGCTTTTGCACAGGGAAATGTCGGCAAAGCCATGCAGTTGGCTGGTTCTGAGCATTTTCATGATCTGAAGGATTCGGCTGTTCAGTTGATGAAACGGGTCAGGGATATGGAAGTATATGAAATGGGGGAAGCAGTTAAGCAGATCAGCGAATATAAAATGTCAATGAATGACTATTTTGATATTATGATGGTATGGTATCGCGATGTGCTGATGTATAAGGCAACAATGGATATTAACAGCCTGGTTTTCAAGGAAGAGGTATATGATATTAAAAAGCAGGCAAGTAAAAGCTCGTACCATGGCATTCAGGAAATATTAGAAGCATTGGACAAAGCGAAGATTCGGTTAAATGCAAATGTAAATTTTGATATTGTCATTGAGCTGCTATTGTTAAAGATGAAGGAGAATTAATCAGTATGACAAAAATCGTAGGCGTCAGGTTTCGAAATGCCGGAAAGATCTATTATTTTGATCCACTCGATATGGAAATGGAAAATGGCACGCACGTGATTGTAGAAACTGCGCGCGGGGTGGAGTTTGGAGTTGTAATGATTCCGCCAAGGGAGGTAGATGATGAAAAAGTCACGCAGCCATTAAAACCAGTGATTCGGATTGCTACGGATGAAGATGAAAAGCAGCAGCAGAAAAATAAAGATAAACAGGAAAATGCATACAAAATATGCCTGGAAAAGATAGCGAAGCATGGGCTGGAAATGAAGTTGGTACAGGCGGAATATACTTTTGATAACAATAAATTGCTGTTTTATTTTACTGCCGACGGAAGGATTGATTTCCGGGAGCTGGTCAAAGATCTTGCCTCGGTATTCCGCACCAGAATTGAGCTGCGCCAGATCGGCGTACGGGATGAGACAAAAATATTGGGAGGAATCGGGATTTGTGGAAGACAGTTGTGCTGTTCTTCTTATTTGTCGGAATTTGTGCCTGTGTCTATCAAAATGGCAAAAGAGCAAAACCTGTCATTGAATCCGACAAAGATATCTGGTGTCTGCGGGAGATTGATGTGCTGTTTGAAAAATGAACAGGAAACGTATGAGTATTTAAACAGTACATTGCCTGAGATCAACGAGCATGTGACAACAAAAGATGGCCTGAGAGGGGAAGTGCAAAGTGTCAGTGTCCTGCGCCAGTTGGTAAAAGTCAAAGTAGATGTAAATGGAGAAAAGGAACTGCGTGAATATAAAGTGAATGAACTGAGATTCAGGCAGAAGAAGCACAGGGTGAAGGTATCGGCTGAAGAGATTAAGAAATTGTCGGTATTAGAAGACCGGGAAGGAAAATCAAAGTTAGATGATACAAAATAAGTTGCGTGAGGGTGAACGAATAGACGAATTGCAGCGAAATGGATATGTGATTATTCAGGATCCAAAGCGCTTTTGTTTTGGAATGGATGCAGTGCTGCTTTCAGGATTTGCTCAGGTAAAAGCAGGAGAGGATGTGCTTGATCTCGGAACTGGGACAGGGATTCTTCCTATTTTGTTGGAAGCAAAGACGGATGGGCGGCATTTTGTTGGGCTGGAAATTCAGCAGGAAAGTGCAGATATGGCGAGAAGAAGTATACAACTTAATCATCTGGAATCTAAAATAGACATTGTGACTGGAGATATCAAAGATGCTTCCAAAATATTTGGGGCATCTTCTTTTGATGTTATTACAACAAATCCTCCTTATATGATCGGGCAGCATGGGCTTCAAAATGAAGATGATGCAAAGACGATTGCGCGGCATGAGGTATTATGTACGCTGGACGATATTTTACGGGAAAGTGCTAAAATATTGCCGCCAAAAGGAAGATTTTATATGGTGCACCGTCCGTTTCGTCTGTCTGAAATTATGTGCAGGATGGTTGCTTATGGGATTGAACCGAAGCGCATGAAGCTGGTGTATCCTTATATCGACCGTGAACCGAACATGGTACTGATCGAAGGGCTGCGTGGCGGAAAACCAAGGCTGAAGGTGGAAAAGCCGCTGATTGTATATCAGGAAGAAGGAAAGTATACGGATGAAATCTATGAGATCTATGGATATTAAATCGAATCGGTTAGAAAGGAGCTTATGTATGGCTGGAAAATTGTATCTGTGTGCGACTCCGATCGGAAATTTGGAAGATATAACGCTGCGGGTGCTGCGTACTTTGAAAGAAGTTGATTTAATTGCTGCTGAAGATACAAGAAACTCGATGAAACTATTAAATTATTTCGAGATTAAAGTTCCAATGACGAGTTATCACGAGTTTAATAAAATAGAGAAGGCATATCAGCTTGTGAAGATACTGCATGACGGAAAGGATATTGCATTGGTTACCGATGCAGGTACGCCTGGAATCTCTGATCCAGGAGAGGAACTGGTGAGGATTTGCTGTGATGAAGGGATCGAGGTCATTTCCTTGCCAGGGCCGGCAGCCTGTGTGACAGCCTTAACAATGTCCGGCCTGCCTACCAGAAGGTTTGCTTTTGAAGCATTTTTGCCGCGTGATAAAAAAGAACGCGGAATATTATTGGATGAATTAAAAGGAGAAACAAGGACAATCCTTATTTATGAAGCGCCGCATCATTTGCTGAAAACATTGCAGGATCTGGAACAGGTGTTAGGAGGCAGCCGGCGGATTTCTGTATGCAGGGAGCTTACAAAAATACACGAAGAGGTGCTGAGGGACACAATCCAGGATATTATCGCTTATTATCAAACACAGGAACCGCGGGGAGAATATGTTTTGGTTATTGAGGGGAAATCTCATGCAGATCTTGAACAGGAAAACAGAGAAGTATGGATGCGCATGCAGGTAGAAGAACATATGGAATTTTATGAGGCGCAGGGGATATCGCGTAAGGATGCTATGAAAAAAGTGGCAAAGGACAGAGGGATTTCCAAGAGAGAGGTGTATAAGAAATTGTTGCAGCCATAAGACAAATGATTTCCCAAGATGCAATGCCCTGACAGGCTATAGCGGTATCCAGGATATGTAAGGAGTAATGTGGGATACAGATATAACTTTACAGGGCATTATGTATTAACTTGCCGCTTTATAGTATTTGACAAAGTATTTTTCTATTATATAGAACGGTGCAGACCCCATGTTTAGAATTGCTGTATGGAACAGCAGGTCAGAATAGTCGTTTCCATAGTATTCTTTTGCCTGTTCTTTGAGAGACAGAAATTCCAGGTATCCAATATAGTATTTTAAATAGTTAGCTGGATTTTCTATAATCGCCTGGTAGATCTTGGATATTACGGATGTTGTCGTAATTCCGTAAGCGCCCAAAAAGTCTACAGTGTCTGCCAGTGACCATCCGTCGTAGTGTACACCCATGTCAATTGTGGCATAAAGGCTTAAAGTTGCATCCTGATTTAGCATCAAAGCCCGAGCTGTATTTTCGTCCAGTCCAGCATAATTGTAAGAAAGCATTTCCACATAGGTTGCCCATCCTTCTGTATAGCCGCCGTGGTAAAGGATATAGCGGATTGGAGACAGGTTTGTGGAATAAGAATATACAGTCTGATAAAGATGGCCAGGATAGCCTTCGTGCGCCAGTGTTGTAAATAATTCTATCTCGTTATAATCATTTCCAGGATTAATATAAATACAATTTTCTGTAAAGTGATCCATCGGAGCAGTCAGATAAAAGGCAGGAGACAGAAAATCCTGTAGTTTTTCGCTGACATTTTTTACTGTGTAATCTGCTTTTGGTGCAGCAGGAAATACAGTCTGGATTTTCTTTTTTAAGTGTTCCAGCATATCTTCTGGTGATTGAAATGGCAGCATTTTAGAAAAGGTATTTTGTGTCATTTCTTTGGCAATAAGATTTAATTCGCTTAAATTCTGGTCGCGCTGCTGTTCCACCATTTTTTGAAGGTCAGGGATTGAACGTTTAGAGCCTGTGGTCGATTTCACAAGAAGCTCGTAATATTTTTTGCCGTCTTTGAAATGGCATAGTCCCTGGTTGTTTGTTCCTTCCTTTTTCAGTGCTTTTAAAACTGCGATCAGATTATGGTAAGCAGGATAGACATGTTCTTTTAGTGTTTCGTGGTTGCGGGTGATATAAGCGTTTTTCTCTTTTTTGGTTAAGCTGCTTATTTGATCAAGACGTTCTTTAAAAGTTGTTTCCCAAAAAGAATTTTTTGAGTCTTCCGGAAGAAATGCTCGGCATTGCTCGATTATATTATTTACGGCTGTTTCGTTCATAAACATGCCTCTTTTTGCTTTCTCTTTTTCAAATGTACAGACCTGGCTTAGAAAGGTATCATATTGTGAAAGCAGCTCAAGGTAATCTTCGACATCTTTGGCGGAGTGAAAGGTATATTCTGCAAGCAATATTGGATATTCTGACTGGACGCCTCCAGTCGAGCTTAATAGCTCTTCATAATAACGATAAGGTGCAAGCTCCAGGCTGCGGGTAATCGAATCATCGAGAACATCGAAAGCTAACTGCGCAGATACCGACATAGATGACGGGTCAAAGGTATGCAGTTCCTGTTTCATATTTTCCAGGGAAGCTAACTGTGCTGATTCTTCTTTTGTGGAAATCTCTCCAAATGTTACAGGGTAATTGGAAATATCTGCTGAAGAGGGGTCAGCCAGTGTATAATGCAGATTTAACGTATTTGCAGTTACCTGTGTCTGAAAGAGATTTTTTAAGAAAGCTTCGAAATCAGCTTCCTTCTGGTTGAGGCCGGCTGTTTGCGCTGTTTCGTATGATACGGAGCTGGCAGGCACAGAAGTATCATGCAGCCGGTAAAAACCTATGGCAAGCAGCAGTCCGCACAGCCCATAAATTGGAAATAAACGTGAGGATGAAAATTTCTTTTTCTTATTTTTTGAGTGGAATATAAAGCACTTCATGATACCTCATGGTAAATAAGCTGCGGATTTTTGATTTGTAACAAGGATGTGTATAGTTCCCATGTGATTGTTTATAACTTTCTGGATAAATTGCATTGCTGTGGATAAAAGGAAAAAATCCGTATGATTATTTACACTTGAATCAATTTGTATAAAGTATATGATAAAGTAAAAAAAATAGAACGAGGACATGCGGTTCTTTGCCTGGCCAGAAAAGAATATCCTGCGCCATTTTAAAACAGGAACGGGAAGGCATATGGATGCGCTGATTTGTTCCTTTTTTAAAATGACACAGGATATCAAAAATCTATTTCTGCTTTAATAAAACAAAGGCTTCGTATGGCTGTAATTGCATGTCGGTATCCTGATAAGAACGTTCCATGTTGGCAATCAGGCATTCAGCGTGTTTAAATTCCTCAGGTATTTGGAACGAGGCATGTGTTTCTGTGAAATTGCACACAACAAGCAATTTTTTCTGTTCCAGTGTCCTTGTATATGCGAAAATCTGTTCGTGGTCTTTTAACAGCAGTTCATAGCTGCCATATACAATGATTGGATAGTGTTTGCGCAGGGCAATCAGCTTTTTATAATAATGAAATACAGAATTTGGGTCAGCAGTCTGGGCTTTCGCGTTGATTTCCGTATAATTAGGGTTGACTGCAATCCATGGCTCGCCGGCAGTAAATCCTGCATGTTTTGTCGTATCCCACTGCATCGGCGTCCGGGCATTATCACGGCTTTTAAAAATCAGGCATGGCCAAAAAGTATCGTGAGACAGATTGCCGCTCTCACACCATTCTTCATAAGCATGGATGCTCTCAATATCTCTGAAATCCTGCATATTTTGGAATGGGTAATTAGTCATGCCAAGCTCTTCGCCCTGATATATATAAGGGGTGCCCTGCATCATATGAAGGCAGGTAGCAAGCATTTTTGCAGATACTTCACGATATGCGCGGCTGTCATTGCCGAATCTTGATACAGCTCTCGGCTGGTCGTGGTTATCCCAAAACAGGCTGTTCCAGGCTGTTCCGTAGAGTTCTGTCTGCCAGCGGGACATAATTTCTTTCAGGGCAGGAAGCGGGAATTTTTCATCCGTCCATTTGCCGTATTTTCCGTCACTTTCTACATGTTCAAACTGAAAAACCATATTTAATTCTTTTGTATCTTCACCAGCATATTTTTTTGCCTGTTCTGGAGTGACGCCGGCTGTTTCTCCAACGGTCATAATGTCGTACTTGGATAATACTTTTTCGTTCATCTCCTGGAGATATTTGTGGACATTTGGGCCATGGATACAGTAAGGCCCAAAATCTCCATATAAGTCATGCACTTCGCCGTCCGGCATTTCTTTTGTCTTGGAGATCATGCTGATCACATCCATGCGGAAACCGTCAATGCCTTTTTCACACCACCAGGACATCATGTCAAATACTTCTTTTCGTACGTTTGGATTATCCCAGTTTAAATCTGGTTGTTTTTTGGAGAACAGATGCAGGTAGTACATATTTGTTTCACTGTCATACTCCCAGGCAGATCCGCCAAAGCAGGCGCCCCAGTTATTCGGAGGTGTGGATGCATCTTTTCCTTCTCTCCAGATATAGTAATCGCGGTATTTATTATCTTTTGATTTGCGGCTTTCTACAAACCACGGATGTTCGTCGGACGTATGATTTACGACAAGGTCCATGACAATACGGATGTTTCTTGCATGGGCTTGCTTAAGCATTTCGTCAAAGTCGTCCATTGTGCCGAATTCATCCATAATGTCTTGGTAATCGCTGATATCATAGCCGTTGTCGTCATTTGGAGATTTGTATACTGGAGACAGCCAGATTACATCAATCCCAAGTTCTTGCAGGTAGTCCAGCTTACTGGTGATTCCTTTTAAATCGCCGATGCCGTCTGCGTTGCTGTCCATAAAGCTGCGTGGATAAATTTGATAAATCACTGCCTCTTTCCACCATGTCTGATTCATATTATTCGATTCCTTTCTATCGTGATTTCAATGTGTTGATTTGTAGCAGCCTGATTAAAGTTCCAGTATGACAACCTGATATCCGCTTAAATATAGCAGGTTGTCTTGCTGCTTCAGGCTGTTTTCATTATTTAACAATACTTTTTTATAGGAAGCGTTCAGGAGAACAGTCTGCGCTTGTAGCTGGTAATTGCCGATGACAAGAAGTGTCTTGTCGCCTTTTCGGTAATAAGCCATTAAGTTTTTCTGCTCTTCCCAGACTGGTTCTAATGTTCCGTATACGATCGTTTGTTTATAGTCAGGATTTTTTCGAAGGGCAATTAATTGTTTGTAAAAGCTCCATACTGAGTCAGGATCGTTAACCTGTGCAGCCGCGTTAATAGCAGTATAATTTGGATTTACTTTCAGCCATGGGGTGCCGGTAGTAAATGCTGCGTTTGGCGCGTCTGACCACTGCATCGGAGTTCTGGCATTGTCCCTGCTGTACAGCGATACGGCTGCAAGGGCATCTTCCTGGGATAAGCCGGCGTCCAGGGCAGTCTGGTATTCATTTAAAGTGGAGATATCATCAACTTCTGATATGGAAGTAAACGGCATATTTTCCATACCAAGCTCCTGTCCCTGGTAAATAAATGGGATGCCGCGCAGCATAAAGTTCAGGGCTGCCAGCATTTTTTTACTTTTTACAGAGCATTCCCCTTCTGGAATATAGCGGCTGACGCCACGCGGCTCGTCATGATTTTCAATAATATTGGACAGAAAGCCGATTGTGCCGATTTTTGCCTGTGCCTCAAAACAGCATTTTTTATATTCTTCAGGCGTAATGCGCCTTGCATCGAACCAGCCTTTTTCACTGCCGCCGCAGACGGCTTCATGAAAATCAAACATGCTTGAAAAATAACCGTTTTCACCTATAAAGTCAACAATCTCTTCAGGCTTTTCATGAAATACTTCTCCGACCGTAAAGGCATCATACTTTTGAAATGTGCGGTCACGCATTTCTCCTAAAAATGCGCCAATGCCCGTCGCTTCGTTTAACATATTGTCGATGCTGCTAAGCCCGTCCTCACGGTCAGGCTCATAATTTCGAAATGGCAGCGCCTTTTTGATATTGATAATGGCATCAATACGAAAACCGCTGATGCCTTTTTCCAGCCACCAGTTGATATTTTTATAAACCTCTTCCCGCAGTGCAGGATTTTCCCAATTTAAGTCTGGCTGTTTCTTATGAAAAACATGCAGATATTGCTTATTGGTGCCTGGAAGATCTTCCCATACCGGGCCTCCAAAATAGGAACGCCAGTTGGTCGGCAGTTCATTTTCTTTTTTATCCCTTAAATAAAAGAAATTACCATATTTGCCGTCTGGATCCTTGCAGGCGTTTTGAAACCATTCGTGTTCGTCCGAGCAATGGTTTACGACAAGATCCATCAGTATGTACATGCCGCGTTTTTTGGCTTCTGAAATTAACTGTTCCATATCTTCCATCGTACCGAAACGGGGATCGATGTTGTAATAATCAGAAATATCGTATCCCTCATCCGCGAGCGGAGAACAGTAGCAAGGAGAAAGCCAGAGAATATCAACCCCAAGCTCGTGCAGATAGTCCAGCTTGCTGATAATGCCTGGAATATCTCCGATTCCGTCTCCATTGGAATCAGAAAAGCTTTTTGGGTAAATTTGATATGCTACCTTGTCATGCCACCATTTTTGAATCATAGATACACCTCCATCTCAAGTATTTTTTTCATTATAGTTGTATTATTGCGGATTGTCTTACGTTTCTATGATTAAAAACTACGATATTTTGACTTTTTGAAGGAATTTGAAGCCTGAGATCCTGTCAGTAGGATCACGTATGCTCTGTATCATGATACTTGCGGTATTGCAAAGGCGTTGTGTTTGCATATTTGCGAAATTCTTTCAGAAAGTTGCCAAGATGATTAAAGCCGCATTCCAGACAAATTTCTGTGATCTGTAGATTTGTTTCTTTTAATAACTGCATGGACTGCTTGATGCGGTATTCATTTGTATATTCCATCGGGGAATGGCCGATAGCCCTTTTAAAAAATCGGCAGAAATACTGTTCATTCATGTTTACCAGAGCCGCCAGGTCACGGACGTATATTTTTTCTTTGTAATGTTCCTTAATATAGGTAATGATTTTTTTTATTTCTTCTACACGTTTATCATAGTTTTTTTCTGATGGGATAAGCAGCTTGCTGGCGGAGAACAGAGCAAACATACGAAGCAGGGACGCTTTGGCGTATAACTGATAAGTCAGGTCATCAAAAGCTTCATAAGGTTTGCCGCATGTATGCATAATATCCAGAAAAGTATCACGAATAGGAACAAACGCCGGGTGATCTGGCAAAAGGCAGCGGGGAAGCAGCAGTTTGCCGTTTTGAATGGGCTGAATCAACTGTACCTGTACCGGATCATAAGATTCAAAGCTTAAAATATGCGGAGAAAACACAATCGCTTCTTCGGAGCTTTCCATCGTTTCTGTAACAATAGCGTGCAGTTCGCCAGGATTAATAAAGTACAGGCATTCAGAACAGATGGCAAATGGCTCCATATTGATCTCCAGACGAAAGTTTCCTTCAGAAAAATAGATCATTTCTATTTCCTCGTGCCAATGGTGCTTCACCATCATGCCTTTTTTATGAAAGGGCGTTTTATAGGTCGCAAAAGGAAAAGATTTCGTGCCGTGCAGACGAAGTTCTTTTAATGTAGGTGATTGAGTATGCATTGTGCGCCTCCTTTCGCTTGTATTATGAAGTTAACATGATGGGATGGAAAAGTCAAGGAAGAGCTATGAAAGTACATGAAAAAATAGGTACGAAAATATTGTCTGCAACAAAGAATTGTGACATATATATGATAAAAACAGTATGATGGTGAAACGATGAATTATTTATGGGGATTTATGATCGTATCAGGTATTGTATATGCAGCTTTGACCGGGACGCTTCCAGAGGTTACACAGGCAGCGATTGATTCTTCGAAGGAGGCGGTGACTTTGTGTATCACGATGGTTGGTGTCATGTCGCTTTGGGTCGGACTGATGCGGATTGCGGAAGAGGCGGGGATCATTGCAGGGGCGGTAAAGTGGCTGAAGCCGTTTTTGCGTTTTTTATTTCCAAGGATACCGAAGGGGCATTTGGCGAATCAGTTTATTGCGGAGAATATGATTGCTAATGTGTTTGGACTGGGATGGGCGGCTACGCCGGCTGGAATCCGGGCGATCGAGGAGCTGGAGAAGCTGGAAGAGGAGCGCAGAGATGGAAAAATAGAGGTTATGTCAGATCAGAAACGCAGCAGAAGCAGGGGAAAAGTAAGGGTTCGTGCGGTGGCAAAAGGAACGGCCAGTAATGAGATGTGTACGTTTTTGATACTGAATATTTCATCGTTGCAGTTGATTCCTGTGAATATGATTGCTTATCGGAGCCAGTATGGGAGTGTGAATCCGGCGGGAATTGTGGGGCCGGCGATACTGGCAACGGCGGTGAGTACGACTGTAGCGGTAGTATATTGTAAGATAATGAATAGAAGGTGTACAGCACCAGTGTTCAGCGGAAAATAAGGGGATATGCTTGCCGGTTCTTTTTGGCTTTGTTATAATGAAGCAAAAAGGAGCGGGCAGATGGAAATTCGGGTACTGCGTTATTTTTTAACTGTTGTAAGAGAAGAAAGCATTACAAAGGCGGCTGAGGCGCTGCATATTACCCAGCCAACCCTGAGCCGCCAGATGGCACAGATGGAAGAAGCAGTGGGAGTAAAGCTGTTTGTAAGGGGGACAAGGAAAATTTCCCTTACAAACAGCGGCCTGCTGCTGCGCCGCCGTGCAGAAGAAATATTGGAACTGGTAGACAAGACGGAAAAAGAGTTGGGTGCCCAAGATGAAAACATAGAAGGCATTGTTTCAGTCGGCTGCGGGGATATTGGCGCAGTCCAGTTAATTCCGGCTCTGATTCAGGAGTTTCATCAGAAATATCCTCATGTCAGTTTTGACCTGTATACAGCAACTGCGGATCATGTGAGGGAGAGGATGGATCGGGGACTGACAGATGTCGGTATCCTGCTGGAACCAGTGACAGTCGATAAATATGAGTTTGTACGGTTGCCGGTCAGGGAACAGTGGGTGGTGGCGATGCATCCAGATGCGCCGTTAGCGGCAAAGGAGGCTGTGACTGCAAAAGACCTCATAGGCCTGCCTCTGATTATGCCGCACCGAATCAGTGTCCAGAGTAGGATCGCAAACTGGTTTGGAGATGATTATGGAAAGCTGCAGGTTCTGTTTACCAGCAACCTTCCTTCCAACAGTTCGGTCATGGTATATAACCGCCTGGCATATTCCTTGATTGTGAAAGGGTCTGTTTCATTCTGGGATGAGACAAAAATTACTTGCAGGCCGCTGTCGCCGGAACTGTATGCAACAAGTGTGATTGCTTGGAAGAGACAGCAGCCGTTTGGAGCAGCGGCAGAAAAATTTATCGAGTATGTCAAGGAATATTTTAAAAAGTCTGAATAAAAACCCGCAGTCTTAAATCATACCCAGAAAGTATTTTGTAATATAATAAGCAGGTATCAGACATGAAGAACCATTTTTGGCAGCGCCGTCAGATTTTGAAATCCATGTGTGGAATATGGAGCTTGCTCATGCCTAAAAGGTATTTAATTATATAAAATATAAGTATTGGACATAAGGTGTTACATATTTTATAATGCGGATAAACAGAAAAGTGAAACGCAAATAAAAAGTAAATGGAGGTATGATTATGAGAAAAAGAATATTCACTTTTTTATGGGCAGTGGTATTGCTGCTGTCGCTGGCAGGTTGTATGACAGGAGATACTGCAAAGGCAGCCGGTGTGAGAGCAGTAAACTCCGCTACAGTCCGTATTGGCAGTAAAAATGTAACGAAAAAAACACACACGCTTGCAGCAGGAGCGAGTGCCAGACTGAAAGTTGCTGCTTCACCTGTGCAGGCAGTGAAATCTACCAGTTACACTTCAAAAAATACAAAGATTGCAACAGTGAATAAAAATGGGAAAGTCACTGCAAAGCAGGCAGGGACAACGAGGATCAATATCACCGTGACTGGAAAAAATAACAAGAAACTGTCCACATGGGTAAAGATAAAAGTCACTAACAGCCAGTCCAGCGTATCCGGAAGCGGAAACCATGTGCTTGTTGCTTATTTTTCTGCAACGAATACAACAGAGAAAATAGCCGGATACATAGCAGACGGCTTGAATGCAGATTTGTATGAGATTGTCCCGGAGGTTCCGTATACATCTACAGATTTGGATTATGGCAATTCATCCAGCCGTACAACGATTGAAATGAATGATCTGGATTCCCGCCCTGCTATTTCAGGCAGTGTATCGGATATGGGACAGTATGATATTGTGTTTCTCGGATATCCGATCTGGTGGGGAGAAGCGCCGAGGATTGTCAGCACATTCCTGGAAAGCTACAGTTTTTCTGGCAAAACGATTGTTCCATTCTGCACATCCGGGAGCAGCGGACTTGGCTCAAGTGCGAAAAATCTAAGAGGCCTTACCAGAGGTGCAAGCTGGCTTTCAGGAAGACGTTTCAGCGGAGGCGCATCCCGCAGTACGGTCATTGAATGGGTGAACGGGCTTGGCCTGGATATTACCGCAAAATAAAGAAGAAGACGGAGAGGCCATTATGAGGAAAAGAATGGTTACATTTATATGGGCATTGCTGTTCGTCTTGTCCATGACAGCTCTTACAGCAGGCTTTACAGTCTGTGCGACGAGCAAGAAAGCGGTTCAATCAGTTTCGGTACGTATCGATCATAAAAGTGTTGCAAAGAAAACCTATACGCTTGAAAGGGGAAAAAGCAAAAATCTGAAAGTTAGCGTATTACCGAATAAAGCAGTGAAATCTATCCAATATGTATCAAAAAATACACAGGTTGCATCAGTCAGCAGCAAAGGAAAAGTTACTGCCAAAAAGAAAGGTACATCAAAGATACAGATTAGCGTTACTGGAAAAAACAACAAGAAAAAATCAACCTGGGTAAAGGTCAGGGTGATAGAAAGTGAAGCTGAAGGGCCGCAGCCGAATTCTGGAACTTCAAATATACTGATTGCTTATTTTTCACGCGTAGGCAATACAGAGTATGCTGATGGTATAGATGCCACAACATCAGCAAGTGTCGTAGTGGATCAGGCGCAGCAGTATGGGACAACTGAGTATATTGCCCGTATGATACAGCGAAAAGCCGGCGGAGACCTGCACCGGATCGAAACAAAAGAAACGTATCCTACGGATTTTGATGAAGTAGTGGATCAGAACCACGATGAGATGAACAACGGCATACTTCCTGAATTAAAACATAGCAGCCTGGATATTTCTAAATATGATACGGTGTTTATCGGTTACCCTGTCTGGGCAACGGATGCTCCGCAGGCAGTCCTTTCATTTCTGAAAGCATATGACCTGTCCGGCAAAAAGGTAATACCATTTTGTACCCATGACGGATATGGAGCGGGAAGCAGCTACCGCACGATCAAGAATGAGTGTCCGCAGGCAGATGTTCTAGAAGGTATCGCGATAGAAGCAAAAAATGTTTCCAATGCCGAAAAGAGCATTACGGACTGGCTTGCGTCCATCCAGATACAGAAAACTGAAACAAGTGGGACTGCCATTCAGATACTGGCAGGCAGTCATGTGCTGGACGGCGTGATTTATGATACTGCCCTTGCAAAGGAATTTAAAGAACGTTTTCCAATAACTGTGTCCATGGGCAGGTACGGCGGAAGGGAATATTACGGCGGGATAGATTTTACTCCGTCCGCAGGCGGGAACGGAAAGCTGAGTTTTGAAAACGGAGATATTACCTATTGCAGGACGAATCATACAATGGCAATTTTTTATGCGCAGACAGACAGGCCGAACCTGACCATGGAGGTGGTTTCAATCGGAAAGGTAACTTCGAACCTGTCAATTTTTGATACGCTTAGCAGCAGTGAAAGGATTACATTCCGATTATTGGATACTACAGATACAGGAACGGATGGATCAGCTACAGAAGGTGCACAGACTGGGTGAACAGCCTTGGACTTGGCAGATAGAGCAGATCATTGTTACATTGGGAATAAACGAATTGAGACTTCTGCGGAAGTCTCAATTTTTTATATGATATTTGTGCCACATTTTATTAGTTTGTGTGGCATAAGCCACAAAGTCTGTTGAAATGGGGTTGAGCCTGTCATATGGAATTCATATAATATTTTTAGCGTTTACATTACCTAGAAATATGTGTGAAATGTAAGAATTTGCAGGGGTTATTAAATTTTACAGGAGGAGATAACTATGGCAGGCATTAACATGGATGATGTAATTCACGTTCTGAATCTGATACAGGTTCATCTGATTGCGATTGGAGTGATTCTGGTTCTTGGAATCATTGTCATGGCAGCAGATCTCTTTCGAAAGAGAGTACGAATGCAGCAAATACCTATTAGAAAAAAAGGTTGAAAGGAGAGGATGACCGATGCACAAATTAAAAAAAATAGCTGCTATTTTGCTCTCACTGGTATTTCTGCTGTCTGCGGGAAGTTACAACAGTATGAATACGCAGGCGGTGAGCCAGGTAAATCATAATCTTACGATACGTTTGACAGGTGCAGGCAAAGCAAAGATTTTATCTGGTAAGAAAAATGTCACGAAAAAAACGGTGCGTGTGGCAGCAGGTGATACTGTTGCGCTTTCTACTGAAAAGAATAAAAATATAACATCTGTTACATATCATTCATCCAATAAAAACGTCTTGACAGTTACGAAAAAAGGAAAGGTGAGCATTAAGAAGAATGGCACAGCAAGGATTACTGCTTCGATAAAACAAAGAAATGGAAAGTCTGTAACCGGCTGGGTAAAGCTGCGTGTAGCAGGACAAAATTCATCGGAAAACGAGCCAGCCGGGAATGACAGCCAAAATCCGTCTGGAAGCAGCGGACAGAATCCGTCTGATACACCGTCGGGAAATACAGGCAGGCCATTAGTCCTTTATTTTTCACGGGCAGGGGAAAATTATAATGTAGGTACAGTTGAAAAAGGCAGCACACAAATTGTAGCAGAAATGATTGCAGCCGAAACAGGTGCAGACTTGTTTAAATTGGAAACCGTCCGTACCTATCCGCAAAACTACATGGAATGCGTTACTGTAGCACAGGAAGAAAAAGATGCGGATGCAAGGCCGGAATTAAGAGCTGTGCCGCAGGATCTGAGTGAATATCAGTATATATATCTTGGATATCCGATCTGGCACGCAGACATGCCGATGGCACTCTATACATTTTTAGAAACATATGATCTTTCAGGAAAGACAATCCTGCCATTCTGTACACATGCGGGCAGCGGACTTGCAGGAACCGTTGCGGCAATCCGCGGAAAATGCCAGGGTGCGAATGTCATGGAAGGGCTGGCAATCTCAGGTACAACCGTACAGAATGATATTGCTGCTGCAAAGGAACTTGTCAGTGAATGGTTGCAGACATCAGGCGTACGTAATTCCAAAAGCCCTGTGCTGCTTTATATGGGCCAGGCAAGTGTCCGCATTACAACGGAAGAAGGAAGGACTATCTACATCGATCCTTATGCAGGGGCAGCGGAAGATTATGGCGAGGAAGCCGATTTAATCCTGGTAACCCATGCGCATTATGATCACAGCATGACGGATAAAGTAAGGAACACAAAACCGGATTGTAGGATCATTACACATAAAGAAGCGGTAAGGAAGGGAGTTCACCAGACTTTTGAACTGGGATATGTCCGGGTGGAGGCTGTGGAAGCCGGCTATAACGACTGGCATGATGTAAATGAGTGTGTGGGATACGTGCTGACCTTTAAAAATGGAAGATCTGTCTATGTGACGGGAGATACTTCTATGACAAAGCAGATGCCGGAACTTGCACAAAAACAGATTGATTATGCATTTTACTGTTGTGACGGTGTATTCAATATGGGCCTGGAGGAAGCGGCAGAATGTGCGGGTCTGGTTGGCGCCAGACACAATATCCCATATCACATGACAACAACCGCTTCCGGTAATGGGTTTGACAGAAAGATTGCAGAGCAGTTTCGGGCACCTGGCCGCATGATTGTCGAGCCGGGAGAGGAGATAAACATTGAATAACTGCATGTGCTGTTCCTGTAAAAGGTAAAAACAAAACGTATGAAAAGGAGAAAATGATTTATGCAGAAACGAAAAAAAATATTTGTTTTTTTGATGTCACTCGTACTTTTATTGTCTGTTGGAAATTACAGCAGTATCATGACAAAGGCACAAGGACAGACGAATCATAAACTTACGGTGCGTCTGACTGGTGCGGGCAAAGTAAGGATTCTGTCTGAAAATACAAATGTTGCGAAAAAAACAGTGCGTGTGGCAGCAGTGGATCGCGTGACGTTTTCTAATGAAAAAAATAACAATATGAAGTCTGTAACCTATCGGTCATCAAATAAAAAAGTCTTGACGATTTCAAAAAAAGGAAAGGCGAGTATAAAGCAAAACGGTACGGCAAGAATTACGGTTACAGTAAAAAGAAAGAATGGTAAAACTGTAACCGGTTGGGTAAAGCTGCGTGTAACAGGGCAAAATCCATCAGAAAACCAGCCAGCCGGGAATGACAGCCAGAATCCGTCTGGAAACGGCGGCCAAAATCCGTCTGTCCAGCAGCCAGATGGAAATACAACCGCTGGCGCAGGAGAGTTTCATCTTACAAACAAAACGGTAACGCTGAACAACGGAATAGATATGCCAATCCTTGGAATCGGTACTTACAGGCTTTCCGATACACAGGCAGAGAATTCTGTTTACTGGGCGCTGCGTGACGGATACCGGCTGATTGATACGGCAAGGATCTATGGAAATGAGGCTGGTGTCGGAAGGGGAATCAAAAGAGCAGTAGACGAAGGCATTGTGTCGAGGGAGGATATTTTTGTCACAACTAAGATGTGGACGTCAGACTATAGAGACGGGGATAGTGCGGTTGATGCATCATTGAGAAGGCTGGGGCTGGATTACATCGATCTGATGATCCTGCACCATTCACAGCCAGGCAGCGATGTGCAGGCATACCAGGCTATGGAACGTGCAGTAAATGAAGGAAAGCTGCGTTCCATCGGGCTGTCAAATTACTATACCCCGGAGGATTTTGACCGGCTGGTAAATGCAACAACAATCACCCCGGCACTGCTCCAAAATGAGACGCATCCATACCATCAAAGTATACGGATGAAAGAGCACCTGAAACAATACGGCACAGTGATGGAATCCTGGTATCCTTTGGGAGGTCGAGGCAATACGCAGACTCTGTTCAACGATCCGGTTATTTCCAGCATAGCGGATGCACATGGGAAAACTTCTGCACAAGTCATCCTGCGCTGGCATCTGCAAGCAGGAAATATTGCGATACCTGGCTCCAGCAATGAGGCGCACATTCAGGAAAATTTTGAAATATTTGATTTTGCGCTGACGGATGCGGAGATGGAGCGCATGAGTGGCCTGGAACAGAATGAGCGGTTTTCTGATTATTGATGTTTCTGGAACGATCACAGGGCTGCTTTTGTTGAGTTGATTCCTCCTGTTTGAAAGTCATTCCATTCTGCCGGAAACGGGTAGTACATAAAGCGCAGGCAGTTGATACCAAATGATTTCCGGCTGAAAGGAATCCTGCTGTAATTAAGAGTAACTGATTTTGGAGGAATTCATACGCCAAGTCTAGTTTTTCTTTTGCATCGACAGCAGCTTGTCCAGATAGATGGATTTAAACTGCTTGCTTGCCAGTGCCTGCTTCAAAGGCGGAAGCTTTAGGATCGTGCCGAATACCGCAGCCATAGCCCGGTGGTTTGCAAAAGCCTGGTTATCGAAAATCAGGTTTTGGAGCGTTCCTTTTTCGATTGCTTGCAGGACAAATCGATGGGTACTGTTCACTGGCGTGATGATTTGTACAGGGCGCCGTTCCAGGTGAATCGCATCGACAGGGCAGTTTCGCGCACAGACGCCGCAGCCAAGGCAGATTTCTGTGTCGATGTAAGGCTGTCTTTTCGGGGCGCAGTTTTGGGCATCACGTTCTTTCGTTTTCATTGTAATTGCAAGTATTGGACAGACATTTGCACATTTTCCGCAGCCGATGCATTGTTCCAGAGATATTTTTGGCAGATAATTTGTCGTTGCTACAGGCTGCATCGGGCTGAAATGCCTTGCTGCCTGTAACGCTTCACAGCAGCACCCGCAGCAGTTGCAGATAAATGCCGGGTGTTCCCTGACATTTTCGCCGATCTGCACCAGGTTGGATGCGTAGGAACGTTCCAGTGCATCTTTGGCTTCCTCTTTTGAAATCAGGCGTGCGTATTCTCCATGTTCTGCAAGAGAACGGGCTACATTGTCAAAGGTCAGGCATACATCCCATGGGGCGTCGATTTCGCATGGGTGGCCGGCGTGGTACATTTTATGCCTGCAATAGCAGGTACCAAGCCCGATATAACTTGCCTCTTCTACGATGTGCGTGGCGCGTTCATAGTCCAGGATATGGTTTGTCTTGCTGCCTGCAAGTACCGGTTCCTGTACAAAGACACGCCCCAGCCTTGTTTCAGTCGCAAAAAACAGGTCTTTGATAAAATCTTCTTCCACGTTCATATATTGGTAGTACAGGTTGCTCAGGTATTTTTGGTCTATATCTCCTCTTGTACGCATCAGGGCAAACTCAATAAATCCTGCCATCGGAG
>CAMWXD010000062.1 GCA_947178105.1 uncultured Eubacterium sp.
TTAGTCTGTAGTTTAGCACCATGTTTTACCATTGAACTCCTAAAGACAGGTATCATATGCAAAATTGATTTTCAATATGTATTTTTGTCTGTTACACGGTAAACGCAAGCTTTATAAACTTTTTGTAAATTGGGGATTTTACAGTTTTCACTATATAAGACTGTGATGCATACATAAGGAAAATGCCAAATAATATAAAAAACTATCAAAAAGTGTACTTTTTGACATTTTTCTATTTTGCCATACTTTTGCTTTTGGGAAGCCTGAGAGCGGAAAAAGACAGCATTTTTCAGAAAAACAGACACGATTTTTTGACGAAAAAAAGAAATATCCGGCAAAATCTTCAAAAAAACTTGCATCTAATAGGATAATATGGTAAATTTAGGTAGAAGCGAAAAACTATCAAAAAGTACACTTTTTGATAAAAATTAGTAAAAGTATGAGAACAAAAAACAAGGGGGATCAGAAAGGAGAAGTACCATGACGGTACAAAAGGGGAGAATCACAAAGTATGTTTTGACAATGCTGACAGTTATGGCTGCGGCGCTGCTGTTAAACGTAAGCCATGCACAGGCTGCTGTCAAGCTGGCGCTGTTCAATTTTGCGGCGGCAAGTGATTTGAAGGTGGAAAAAGGCGCGAAGCTGGATCTGGCTGGGGATACGCAGGCGTCTGGCTGGACGTCGAGCAATCCAAAGGTCGTAAAGGTGACGAAAAAGGGCGTTGCGACAGCGCTAAAGGCAGGAAAGGCAGTGATTTCTGCAAACATCGACGGAGAGACAAAAGAGTGCCAGGTTACGGTCGTAAAGGATGTTGTAAAAGCGAGCAAGTATCTGGCAAAGGTATCCCGGACATGGGAAAATGAGGACAGCAAAAAGAAGGTTACGGTAAAATCGGGCAATTTGAAAAAAGGGCTTGGGGATTTACTGTTACAAGTAAAGACAGAGAATGCAGATGATGTCGTGTATCAAAAATGCAGCAAGATTACAGCAGTAGAGGAAGACAGCGCAGGCGCAACGGTTTATTTTGAGGCGGTCGGCACCTTGGACGGAAAGCAGGCAAGCTATCCTTGTGTGGCGGTATTTACGAACGATTATGAGCATGAGCAGTATCAATATGCGCTGATGCTTCAGCAGGTAGTCTGGGTGACAGATGACGGCAAGCTTTTGTATGGTGCAGGCTCCTTCTGGTATGCATAATGGCTGCAAAGATATGTTTTCAATGCTTTCAGTCAAAGGGCGGCAGGGCGGTGTGCCCGCACTGCGGCTATACGCCGGGCAGCGAGCCGGAGCAGGCATACCGCCTTACGCCGGGGACGATGCTGCACAAGCGGTATGTGATTGGCGTCAGCATCGGAATCGGCGGATTTGGGATTACATACAAGGCGTTTGACGCAATGCTGCGGATGGTTGTGGCAGTCAAGGAGTTTTATCCGGCAGGGCTTGTGAACCGCGCCGGAGGAGAGAAAAAGGTAGGGATTTTTTCCGGGGAAAAGAAAGCGGAGTTTCAAAGGCAGCTTGCGCGTTTTCTGGAAGAGGCAAGAAATATGGCGCTGTTTTCCAGGGAGCAGGATATTGTGAATGTCTATGATTACTTTGAAGAAAACCAGACTGCGTATATCATTATGGAGTATGTGGATGCGCCGCTTTTGAAGGATGAACTGAAAAAGCGGCGCTTTTCGCCGGAGGAAGCAGGCGGATATATGCTTGCCATCTTACAGGCGCTGGAAAAGGTGCATGGGCATGGGATTATCCATAAGGATATCAGCCCGGACAATATCTTTCTGACAGGAGAGGATACGGTCAAGCTGTTTGACTTTGGGGCGGCAAGGCTCCAGGGCTCGGAGCGGACGGAGGCGGTTGTCGTAAAGGCAGGCTATACGCCGCCGGAGCAGTATACCTCACAGGATGCGCAGAGCCTTTCCATGGATATTTATGCAGCAGGCGCTGTCTTTTATGAGATGCTGACAGGGGAAAAGCCGGTGGATTCCAGAGACCGCGTGATCTGCGATGAGCTGAAAGGATTTCAGGAATGCGGCGTCCGGGCGGATGAATATTTGCAGCGGATTGTATTAAAGGCACTTGCCTTGGAGCCTCGGCTGCGGTTTCAGACAGCAGGCGAGTTTAAAAATGCACTGATTCACCGGAAAAAAGTATTGCTGCCGCAGGAAGAGCTCCGCAAAAGCCGCAGGATAAGGCGTATTCTTACAGCAGTGCTCGCCGTTGTGATCCTGCTTGCCGCAGGAGCGCTGACGCTTGGCATGACAGTGTTTTCCGGCAGGGGAAAGATCGACGTGGCAAAGCTGGAGCAGGAAGAACTGTCTGTATGGCTGCTTGCCGAAGACGCTGAGACAGGAGCGGCATTGCGACAGGCGCTTTTGGATAGTGCAGCACGCGTGTGCCCGCAGCTTACGGTACATGCACAGGCGGTCGCCAGTGAAGATTATGCGGAAATGGTGCAGGATGCGGCAGCGCAGGGCGGCCTGCCGGATGTATTCTGTACGGATGGGCAGGATGATGCTTTTTGGGATGCAGGCGTATGTGAGGAGCTTTCCAGGCTGCTTCGTACGATGGAGCTGTCAGATTACCTGTATCTGGACAGGCTCAGCCAGGAAGATGGCGTCTATGCGCTTCCGACTGCGATGCAGGCAGGGATCGTCTATATCTCAGATGTTTTCAGTGAAAATGTGCCGGAATTTATCGAGATGGATGTGCTGGCGCAGCAGGCGAATGCGCTTGGCTATGCAGACGGCCAGGACGTTTTTGCCCGTTTTCAGGATCCAGATGACCCGCTTTTTTGGATCGCAGGAGACTTGTCCGACCTGGATGCGGTAGAAGCCGTTACGGTGGAAGCGGTGCCGTCTACGGATTTTTCTGCGGTTCCGGTTGTAGAGGAAGGAAAGCTGGTAGGCTGCATGAAGCACGCATATGCCGTAAAAAAGGGCGGAGACAAAAACAGGCAGGATGCCGCTATGACACTGCTTTCCCTGCTGCTTAGCGAAGGAATGCAAAGCGCTGCATATATGGACAACACATACGGCATTCCGCTGAACCGTGCTGTGCTGCACAGCTATCAGGAGTATAAGCTTACGACCTATTTAAATTGTCTCAAAGGCTACGACTTGGAGGAAGTGCAGCTCTATCAAGGGAGCAATCTATGTACGGCACTCAGGCAGGAAGCAGAAAAAACAGACAGCCAGTGAGCAGCCAGATGCCAGGCAGCAATCATAAGAAAAAAGGACGGAAGGTTACATGAAGTTTCGGATTCATGCGAAAAATGAAAATATCATTATAAAAGGAAAGCCGGCTTTCGGTGAAAAGATCAATGAGCGGGAAGTGGACTATTTACAGAAAAATACAGTGCCTGGATTTTTTCAGATTACGTACGACGGAAAAAAGCAGCTTACTTATGAAGCGCCTGCTTCGGTTACATTGGAAAAATATTTGAAGGAAGCGAGGCTGGAGGAGCCGTTTTTCTGGAAAATTATGGCGCAGATGCTTGATGTGGAGCTGGCGGCGCAGAGCAGGGGGCTGTATCCGGTGCATCTTGTGATGAGCCGGGACATGATTTATCTGGAAGAAGATACGTTAAAGATGCATTTTATTTATCAGCCGGTAACAGGGGCAAAGGATATTTCAGACAGCCTGTTTGCGCTGATTCACGATATCATCTATGAACAGTTAAAGAAAAACGGAGGGACGGGGCCGGATTATCTGATCGATTTTCAAAATTATTTGCAGCGCGGGGATTATCGTCTGGAGCATATACGCCAATATATCGGGCAGGCTTCTTCCGGCGGCGAAGCGCCCGGCAGGGGCCACAGCACGCCGCAGGCGGCGGAAGAAGAGGAGCCGGAGCAGTATACGGTGATGCTTGGCAGCGGCAGAAATGCGGACACCGGGCTTGCAGCAGGAAAAAAGAGCATCCAGGTGACCAGGCTTCGGACAAGAGAGCGGACAGCGTTTTCCGGCGATGTGGTAAAGATGGGAAGGTCAAACCAGAATACCTATTGTATCGTAGGCAATACGTCGATCGGCAGAAACCATGCGGCAATCGTAAGGCGCGGGGACGTCTGTTATCTAAAGGATCTTGGCTCGGTCAACGGCACTTCGGTCAACGGCAGGCGGCTGATGGAAAACCAGGCATGTAAGCTGCAAAGCGGAGACCGGATTCAGCTTGCAGATGAGGAATTTGTGTTCGAGCTGAAATAAGAATCGAAAGGGAAATTATGCATATGGAAGAGATCACGCAGCTTTTGCTGTCGCAGCAGGCAGTGTTTATTTATGAAATCATAATTCTGGCAGTCCTGATAGCAGCCATTGTCCTGCTGGGAAAAAAACGCAGGATGCGCAGGCAGATCCAGACGTCCGCGCAGGCGCGGCAGGTAAAGCGGTCGCTGGATGATTCGCTTGCCAACCAGAGGCGGAGGTAACGGTTCGATGAACATTATTTTATCAGTATATTCCAAGGACGCGTTTCGGGAGTACCAGCTTCCTTCTGTCAATAACGCCGATTATACGCTGACGCTTCGGAGCGATTTTTTCCACCTGAAGAAAAACAGCAGTATCTATATGGAAATTATGGGCAATGTGTGGAGCTTTAAGCGCAGCAAGGGCTACAGCATCCGCAGGGACGGCAGCGCCTATGAGGGGTGCGCGCTTGCCGACCGGGATGTCCTGAATCTGTACATAGAGGAAGAAAAAGAAATTGTGATCATTGTGAAATACGTGGATTCGCTGTTTCACGCCTATGAAAAGTTCAGCCTGGCAGGCGTCAGCCAAATCACAATCGGAGAACAGGCAGACAACGATATTGCTTATGATTATATGAAGCTTGTCTCCCGCAGGCACGCGGCGTTTGTGCGGGAAGGGGCAAGCTTTAAGCTGGTCAACAACAGCCTGAACGGCACGTACGTCAATTCGTACCGGGTCGACCAGGAACGGCTGTTAAGCCCTGGGGCGTGCATTGATATTATGGGGCTGCGCATGATCTATCTGGGCGGATGCCTTGCTGTAGATACGAGAGGCAGCAGGGCGCGGATCAATACAAAGAAGCTAAAGGCGATGCCAAAAAGGAATGCCGCGCCGCAGAAGCGGGAGACAACGGTAGTCTCGCACGGAAAGGCAGTTTACCACCGTTCCCCGCGTACGATTTACGAGCCGCAGCAGGGAGAGATTGAGATTGAAGCGCCGCCGCAGCAGGAACAGGAAAAGCCGCAGCCATTGCTGCTTACGGTAGGACCGTCCTTTACGATGACGCTGCCGATGATTGCAGGCTGTGTGCTGATGATGTCGCCGTCCGGGGGAAGCAGTGCGCTGGCTATGTATTCGGGGCTTGTGATGTCCGTTTCGTCTGCGTTTCTTGGGGTGTTTTGGGCAGTGGCTAACCTGCGCCAGCAAAAAAAGCAGGAGGCAGAGAAAAATAAAATACGGTTTGAGCGCTACAGCGAGTATCTGCTGGAAAAAACAGAAGAAATCAAAGAGCGTTACGACAGCGCTTCCCGCAGCCTGTTTGAGCTGTATCCGAAAGCGTCAGACTGCCTTGCCTACGACGAGAGCCAGGGGCTGTTGTGGAACCGCAATCCGACGCACAGGGATTATATCAAGCATCGGCTTGGCATGGGAAACGTCCCGTTCCAGATCTTAATTCAGGCACCGAAGGAGAAGTTTTCGCTGTATAAGGACGAGCTGGCGGACAAGCCGCGTTTTATTAAAGAAAACTATGATATGCTCTATGACGTCCCGGTCGTGCTGGACTTGGCAGCGCATCCGCTGATTGGCATTGTCGGCGGGCCGGGAAAGGCAGGGGCGATTGAGGTTGCAAAGCTGTTGACAGCGCAGATTGCGGCAAACAACTGCTATACGGATGTTAAGCTTGGATTTTTTTATGACGGAGAGGCATCCAATGAGGAAAAGGAGTGGGAATTTGCCCGGTGGCTGCCGCATGTGTGGTCTGAGGATAAGAAAACACGTTATTGCGCTGCAAATGCGGAGCAGGCGAGTGATGTGTTCTACGAGCTGACAAAGGTGTTCCGCACCAGGCTGGAAGAGGAAGGGGAGCTGTCTATGGACAGCAGCCAGCTTCCAAAGCCCTATTATATTTTATTTATTTCCGATCTGCATATTTTGGAGGGCGAGCTGATCGCCAGGTATATTTTTGACAAGGACAGTGCGGCAGGACTGACGGCGTTTATTCTTGCCGAACGCTACGAAAGCCTGCCGAATGTATGTGATTTTATCATTGAAAATACAGCGCGTTTTCAGGGAATGTACGATGTCAGCGCAGGAGAAGAGCATGGGCAGCGCATCCAGTTTGACCAAATCGACGGCTTTTACCTGGAACGCTTTGCAAGGCATCTTGCCACGTTAAAGGTACAGGAGATGGAAAAGGGAGGGGAGATTCCAAATGCCCTGACCTTTTTTGAAATGCTGGGCGTATCCAGCCCAAAGGAGCTTCCGGTCAGAGAGCTTTGGGCAAAAAACAGGACATATGACAATATCAAAGGGATGGTAGGCGCTAAAGCGGGCGGTGTGCCGTGCTACCTGGATGTGCATGAAAAATACCATGGGCCGCATGGGCTTGTCGCCGGCACGACAGGCTCCGGCAAATCTGAAACGCTCCAGACGTATATGCTCTCTCTTGCAGTCAATTACAGCCCGGACGACATCGGATTTTTTATTATCGATTACAAGGGAGGCGGTATGGCAAACCTGTTTGACGGGCTGCCGCATATGGTCGGGTCGATCTCAAACCTGTCCGGTAACCAGGTCAGGCGTGCGATGATCTCGATTAAGAGCGAAAACCGCAGGCGCCAGCGCGTCTTTACCGAGCATGGGGTCAACAATATCAACCTGTACACAAAGCTGTATAAAAATGGGGAAGCTTCGCTTCCGGTGCCGCACCTGTTTATTATTATTGACGAATTTGCAGAATTAAAACGGGAAGAGCCGGATTTTATGCGCGAGCTGATATCGGTCGCACAGGTCGGGCGAAGCCTGGGCGTGCACATGATCTTAGCGACCCAAAAGCCGAGCGGTACGGTCGACGATAATATATGGAGCAATTCGAAGTTTCGGCTGTGCCTGCGCGTGCAGGACAGGCAGGACAGCGCCGATATGCTGCACAAGCCGGACGCTGCCTATATTACGCAGGCAGGGCGCTGCTATTTGCAGGTCGGCAACGACGAAGTGTATGAACTGTTTCAGTCCGGCTACAGCGGGGCGTCTTATGAGGAAAACGTCAGCATAGGCAATACAGAGCTTGCAAAGCTGCTGAGCCTGAACGGCGCAGTGGAGATGACCGGCAGCTCCGCAAAGCTGTCCCAAAAGCAGAAGGCTGAATATCTGTGGCTGGAGCAGTTGTCACGGTGCATGGGCCTGGCGCAGAAGGCGGCAAAAATCACGCTGGAGGAGTGCCAGAACAAGCAGCAGCTCGGACGGCTCGTACACGCGATGTACAAAGCGATGTGGTATGAAAAGCTGGATTATCCAGTCAGCCGGTACAACACAGACCGGTTATGTGATTTTTTGCTGTTGTACAAAAAAATACAGGCGCAAAAACCGGGAAACCACCAGGCGGTACTGGCACAGTTAATGGAACAGTCCGTCTCCGGCAAGATCAAGCTGCCGCAGAAAAAAGAAAAAACACAGTTGGACGCAGTCAAGGAATACCTGGCAGAACAGGCTAAGGAGTGCGGCTACCATTACCATATGCAGTTATGGATGCCGGTGCTGCCAGGGCAGATTTACTTACAGGAATTTGCAGAGCATCAAAACTACTGCTACAAGGACGGGCGCTGGCAGACGCCAAGCGGGGCATGGAGCCTGGAAATCGTCGCCGGCAAGATCGACGACCCGGCAAACCAGAGCCAGGTGCCTCTGCTGATCGATTTTGCAAAAACCGGGCACCTTGCCGTATTCGGCAGTATTGTCAGCGGGAAGAGCACGATGCTGCAATCGATTGTCTATGCGCTGATTCATCGCTATACGCCGGACTGGATTACGATTTATGTGTTGGATTTCAGCAGCAAGATGATGTCTGCTTTTGAAGAAGCCCCGCATGTCGGCGGTATCATGTACGAAAATGACCTGGATAAAATCAGCAAGTTTTTCAATATGGCCGGAGATCTTTTACAGGAACGAAAGACACTGCTGCGTGGGGGAAACTACAGCCAGTATGTACAGAAAAACGGCGTGACAATGCCGGCGGTTGCCATTTTTATCGATAATTATGCTTCGTTTAAAGAAAAGACAGACGAGCAGTATGAAGAAATGCTGATTACGCTGTCCAAGGAAGGCGTCAGCCAGGGCATTTTTCTGATCGTGTCAGGCGGCAGCATCGGCATGAACGATGTGACGTCCAGAGTATGTGAAAATATTTCAGCAGCGTACTGCTTGCAGTTGCAGGAAAAATATGAATATACAGATATCTTGCATACCAATCAAATCGAAGTGCTGCCGGAAAGCGGCATCAAAGGCAGGGGGCTTGCCGACTACGAAGGGCGTATCCTGGAGTTTCAGGCAGTATTGGCGCTACAGGCAGAAAATGATTATGAGCGCATGGAGCTGATACGCGCGCAGTGCGGGGAGATGAAACATGCCTGGACGGGAAAGGCAGCAAAGCAAATACCAGAGATTCCGAAAAAACCAGTATGGTCTGCGTTTCATTTGCTGGACGATTACAAAAAGCGGCTGTCTGATAAAAATATGCTTCCGGTCGGCTACGATATGGCAAATGCCCAAATATACGGAATCCCGCTGCGGAGGACTTATTGTTATACGGCTTACGGCGTAGCGCGCAGCGGCAAGACGAATTTCTTAAAGGTATGCTTACAGGCGGCATTGGAAAAGCAGGCACAGGTATGTGCCGTAGACAACGAAGCGCATGATTTGCACAGCTATGCGGGCGGCGGCGTCCACTATGTGGAGAACGACAAAGGGCTGTATGAATTTTTCACACAGCTATTGCCGGTTTTTAAAGAACGGAACAAGAAAAAACACCTGCTGCAAAGCCAGGATCTGGAAGAAGACGAGATCTATGAGGCGATGAAGCAGTATGAGCCGTATTTTATTTTTATCGCGGACTTAAAAGAGCTTATACAGCTTGTCAATGGATCCGAGTATGAGATGAAAGGATTTTTCAAAAATATACTCGAAAAAGGAAGTATGCACGGCATTTACTTTTTCAGCGCGGTTTCGTTAAAAGATCACCAGGAGATCTTCGGCGACGAGCTGTATGACACGTTTACCGGATACAAGACGGGCGTCCATTTTGGCGGAAATACAGCCGATAACCGGATACTGGGCTTTGAATATCTGCCGTATATGGAGCAGACAAAGGTACTGCCGCCGGGGGTAGGCTGCCTGCCGGATGTGGCGTCGCAGGCGGATACGGCAAAGATCGTCGTACCGCTCGCCAGGAGGTAGTAAAGTTGGTTACCATGATGATCTACGGCACAAGGCGCAAAGAGGCAGAGTCTTTGGGAAGGCTTACCAGGGATCTGTTTGCCTACCTTTCCGAAGAAGAGCTGAGGCTGTATTGCTTTTCTGCGCTGGATGCGGCAAAGCAATTTCTGGAAGAGGGCACGCTGTTAGACCTGGCATGTATCGGTGTGACAGGCGGGGAGGAAATCGCACTGCTGCACCAGATCCGCAGCCTGTATGCGCAGGCGCAGTTTTTGCTCGTTGCGGACGCTTCCATTTCTCCGATGCAATATTTAACGCCTGCCATCCGAGCAGCTTCGCTGCTGCTTTATCCGTATGAGGAACAGCAAAAGCAGCAGGTGCTGCGAGTTTTTTTAAAAAGCTGCTTAATGGACAGGGAACAGGACGCTGCGATGGAAAAGGACTTTTTAGTCATTGAAAACCGCGAAGGCAGGACAGCGATCCCGTTTCGCCAGATCTATTATATCGAAGTGCGGGAGCGCAAGGTCTTTATTCGGATCCGTAACAAGGAATACAGCAAGTACGATTCTATGGAACATATGCTTGGGCTGCTGCCGGATCTGTTTGTACGCTGCCACAGGAGCTTTGCATTTAATATGCAGCATCTGGACAAAATCCGCCTGTCGGAAAATACGGTATATCTGGAGCATGGCATGATGGTGCCGCTGTCAAGAAGCTACAAATCAGCAGTAAAGGAGTATCTACATGGACGAAGCAATGGGCGCGGAGAAAAAGGAGAATTGTTATGAGATTTATTATATAAAAGAGGACGCCCTAAAGCTGCTGTTGGCAGGGCTTGGACAGACGCAGTGGTATGGGCTGTTTTCCGGGGACGGGCAGAAAGAAACAACAAACCGTATTTTGGCTGAATTGTACCAAAACGGCATGATCGACTGGGACGGAGCCGGTGCGGCGCTCAGAGCGCCCTATGCAAAGATGTTTTCTGTGATGCTGGAGAAAAAATCATGCGTTACGATACAGTCGCCAGTCCTGTTATCCCCTGTACGCTGCTGCTATCTGTCCCAAACAGGCGTTGTCCTGACACAAAAAAGCCAGCGCGAGGACCGTACGCTTGGCATTGCGCTGCTGCCCGTGCAGGGATTTATCAGGATGCTGGAAGCCGAATGCGCCAGGCTGGAGGCAGGGGAATGCTGCATTTTTTCCTGCCGCAGCAGCCAGACCGGGCAGGCATTTCAAAAGCTTAGGGTCAGCAGGGACGGGCTGCGTGCTTACCAGGTGGAAATTCAGACGGAAAATGGCGCCGGGACTCGCCTGCACTGTATGCAGGATGAATTAGCAGCCAGGCTTGGGAAGCTGCTGTATACGGAGGCTGCGGCAAAGCATAGCGGTTTTTTACAGGAAAAGTAGGCGAAGACAGTAGGAGGAAAGCGGCGGATGATTTTGGCAGATATTTATATTCCGGCAGTGGATGCCAATTATGATTTTATGCTGGATGAAAATGTGCCTGCAATACAGGTCATGGAGGAGATCAGTGAAATGATCTCCAAAAAAGTAAAAGAGAAAAAACCAGGGCAGATTACAGATTTTGTGCTGTATTCCATGGATACAGGCACGCTGCTGGACCAGAATCTGAGCCTGTATGCAAATGGGATCCACGACGGGAGCCGGATGATTTTTGTATGAGGAAACGCCAGCTTTGTAAAAATGTGCGGTTTAAACATACAGACAGGTCAAATAATACAACAATACGCAATTACTGGAAAATGCTGGTATAGTAAGTATCAGCAGGGCAGACAAAGAAAAAATACAAAAAAACCCAGCCAAAGGGTGCCGGAGGATGGCATATGGAAGCGGAGATACAGGTAAAGCAGTTAAGGCGCCTGGCGCAGGAGCTGGCACAGTGCGCAAGAAAGCTTTTATCCGAAACCAGCCGGCTGGACGCTTTGTGCGAAAGCCAAAAAAGCCAGCCAGTGTTTTACAAAAAGCTGTGTGCACAGAGCGATGTATTAAAAAAGCAGGCAAGCCTGTGCAAAGACTTTGCGGCTGTGCTGGAACAAGTCGGATATCTATACGAAAAGACAGAAGAGGAAATTATACTGGCGGCGGAGGCGGACGGGCGGCGTTATGAAGAAACACTGCGTGCCGTAAGCCTGCCGCAAACAGCACAGATTCCTGTGACATTAAAGTAAGCCTGGAATTGTGGCGAAGGGAGAAGCGGCGATGGCAGACAGAATCAGAATCAATACAGGCAGGCTGGGAGCGGACGCTGCGCAGATCCAGGGCTGGATCAGGACGATTGCCAAGGAAGTAGAAGGGATCCGCCAAAGCGCAGCCGCTTTGGAATCGATGTGGGAAGGCTCTGGAAAAGAAGCGTTCCAAAAGGCATTCCGGGATGACTTAAAGACAGTGGAGCTGGCGATGAAAAGTATGCAGGAGATTTGTGATTATGACACCAATGCGAAAAAGCAGTATGAACAGTGTGACAGGAAGGTTGCCGTCCTTGTAGCAGATCTGAAAGTATAGATGAGGAGCCGCCGGATTTGCAGCAGGAGGGAACCGGGATGGAGGGACAGAACATGGCGGATATCCGTTTAAAGGTGTCTCCCGAGGAGCTTCGCCGGGGAGCAGAGCAGATCGATCGTCAGATCGCAAATGTACAAAGGAGCTGGCAGCGCCTGTGCGAGGCCGCGGGCGCATGCAGGCATTATTGGGAGGGCGACGCCGCAGATTATGGAGGCAGGCTTTTGGAGGAGACCAAGCAGGAGGTACAGGAAGCGTTTTGCCGGTTAAAAGAGCAGCCGGCGAGGCTGCTGCAAATGGCTGGCATTTATATCGAAGCAGAAGAGCAGGCGGCGCAGCTTGCAAACGCCCTGCCAGACAATGCGATTTTATAATAGGCGATTTTATAAATGGAGGCGGATCAATGGCAAAGACAATGCATACGATCGAGATGGATTTTCAGCACGCAAAAAAGCAGGCGGAGGAATTGGAGCAGATCGCACAAAACCTGCGGATGCTTACCGAAAACAGCTTTCAGCCGTGCCTGTTGGGGATCGCGGCAAACTGGAAAGGGGAAAATGCAACGGCATTCTGCAAAAAAGGAGCGGTGGTAGCAAGCGGCTTACAACAGTCTGCCGTAGGCTTAAGCCAGGCAGCAGATACGCTGCGCCAGACAGCGCAAAATACATATGAGGCAGAAAAAAGAAGCTATGAGCTTGCAGAAGCAAGGCAGTATTAACAAGTAATCTTAGATGTAGTACCTACATTTCAAGATAAATGAAAAAATTTTAAGGAGGTCATTGATTATGGCAAACCAATTTACAGTAACGACAGCACAGCTAAACCAGAAGGCAGGGGAGCTGCGCTCCAACAACCGCAACCTTACGACACAGATCGAAAATCTCAAAAGCCAGCAGAGCGCTTTAAACGGGATGTGGGAAGGCGATGCAAGAAATGCATTTGACAAGGCGTTTAACCAGGACGTACAGCAGATGCAGAATTTCTACAAAGAAATTGAAAACTATGTAGTAAAGCTGACAGAGATCGCAAAGACCTACGAGCAGGCGGAAAACAAAAACATGGAAACAGCAAATGTAAGGACATATAAATAAAAAAGCAGGAAGCGGAAAGAGAGGAACAAGAAATGACAGGGACATTAAAAGTATCAACAGCCAGATTAAGAAGTACAGCGAGCAATTTTCAGTCGACCGGGCAGCATATCCAGAGGATGACACAGTCGATGACCAATATCGTCAACCAGCTTTCCGGCTGCGTATGGAGCGGCGAAGCAGCAGACGCATACAAGCGCAAATTCGGCAAGCTCCAGGACGACATTAACAAGATGGTAAAAATGATTAACGAGCACGTAACGGACTTAAACCAGATGGCAGCAGAATATGAGCGTGCTGAAAATGCAAACAAAAACATGATTAATTCCTTAAAGGAAGATGTCATTTCATAATGTAAGATTCGATTACGGCAATAAGGCGCTTTTTAAAGCGTCTTATTGTGGCAGTTATGGGGAAGCGTAAGATGGCGAATAGAACAAAATCAGGGATCCGGCTGCTGCTGGCAGTATGTTCTTTGTGCATCGGTATGGCAGTTCCGGCAAAAAAGGCTGCAAAGGTATATGCTACAGGGATTCCCGTGCCGCAGGAGACGGGAACTGTGGATACGAATGCAGAATCCGTGCCGGAAGCAGGAAGTACACATTCCGTCCGTGCGCAGGCCGGGATCATTGAAGTATACAGCGGCTTTGTAGATCCAAAGGGAAAATTCTGGAAGATGAAATCAGGCAGCGGCTTTCTCATTGCAAATAAAGAGAGCGCCACTTATATGATTACGAACAGCAGCAGTGTGTCCAATACACCGAATCAAATAAAAAAATATTGTAAAAAAAATGGGATCAATACCGAAAATATGCAGCTTACAAATACGGTACGGGTTGTGATCACAGGCGATGTCATGGCGGAGGCAGAGATTGTGGTAAAGAGCGCGGAGAAGGATTACTGCGTGTTGTCTGCCGCGAATGTAGTCAGCCAGAAAGAATCGTTAAAATTAGGCGATAGTGCAGGCATCGCGGCAAACGGGCTTGTATATGCATATGGTTTTCCGCAGCAGGAAGAAGGGCAGGAGCCTGCCATGGAATATTCCGAGATGGACGTGCGTTCGGTACAGGGGGCAATTACGCAGACAGATGCATCTATGGAAAACGGGGTATATATCGCGCATTCCGCTCCGATGGCACAGGTGTATGCAGGCGGCCCGCTGCTGGATGCGGACGGATACGTGATCGGGCTAAACTGTAAACAGTCGCCGGAAGAGGATACGGGTATTTCCTATGCGCTTCCGATTAACGAAATCAGCGCCGTGCTGGACAATTTTTCCATTTATTACGGCAGCAGGGCAATCGATGAGGCACAGCTTGCGCTGGCGGCGGTTTATCAGGAATGTACGCAGCTCCAGGCGGAGGGCGGCTATCAAAAAGCGTCGATGGAAGTGTTAGAGCAGGCAGTTGCCGCCGCACAAGAGGTGATGAAGCTGGAAGAGCCACATGTGGCGGAACTGTCGAACGCGGCGCAGATGCTTGTAACGGCAAGGGACGGGCTGGTGCCAAAGACAGAGACGATTACGATACTGATTCTCGTATTTGGCGCTTTGGACATCCTGCTGTTTTTCTGGATGCTTGTGCTTGCAGTCAAAAATGCACAGGAAAAAAGAGAGATGGAGCGGCTTCGGATGCAGGGGCAGCCATTGGCACAGGGCAGAGGCTATGCGGGACAGCCGTATCCGCAGGATGCAGCATTTTCAGGAAAAAACCAGCCGGTGCATGATGTATACGCCAGACAGCAGGAGTCAGGGATGCAAAGGCGCCCGGCGGCTCCGCCGGCAGGCAGGCGGCTAAAGCTGCTGCGGCAAAAAACCGGGCAGACGGCAGTATTGAATAAAAACCAGTTTATTATCGGGAAAAGCCAGTCGCTTGCGGATTTTTGCATTATGGATAACCAGACCATCAGCAGGAAGCACGCAATGCTGTATGAAGACAACGGCGTCTGGTATGTGGATGATTTAAGCTCTTTAAACGGCACCAGCGTAAACGGGGTCAAGGTCGTGCCAGGCCAGCCGGCAAGGTTAAGAAGCGGAGACAAGATCTCCTTATCGGACGAGACGTTTCTTGTACAGGATTAAAGGAATGATAAAAATGGAAAGAATCAAAAACCGGAAAAAGGAACATATAAAGGAACATAAAAAGAAATATCTGCTGGCGGCTTTGCTTGCCATCGTTTCTTTTGCCGCCGTATCTTTGATGCCGGCAGGGAATATTTATACAGCCAAAGCATCCGGCGTGGGTTCGGCAGGCAGCTCGGCGGAAGACACGCCGCAGGGGCCGCAGTACAGTGAGGATGGGAGCCAGATTATTTATACAAACCTTTATTTTGGCAGCTATCCGCAGTCTGAGGTTATGCCGGATGACCTGACGCCTGCGATTCAAAACGCAGCATATGACAGCTACGGAGACGCGTGGGTAGATGGCGTCAAATACCGCCGCAGCCGCCAGGCGGATGCAAATAATAAAGAACAGTTTGGAGACAGCGAGTACCGCTATTTTAAGTGGGAGCGGATCCGGTGGCGCGTGCTTGCCAACGATGGGCAGACGCTGTATGTGATGGCGGATGCTGGGCTGGACTGTAGGAGCTATCACGAGATGGGGACGGCTGTTACCTGGGCGGACAGCTCCCTGCGCAAATGGCTGGGCGGAGCCTTTTACCGGACTGCTTTTTCCGACAGCGAGCGGCAGGCGATCGTTCAAATGACATTGGACAATGCCGCATATGCAGCGGCAGGCGCAGACAGCAGTACGCAGGACACTGTCTATATCCCGTCGATGGAGGAGATGGCAGACCGTAATTATGGATTTTCAGCGTCTGTGCAAAATCCATCCCCATGCCGCCAGATTCCTGCAAGCGATTATGCATATGCGATGGGCGCACGTCTTGGCGGAGAGGACGGAACCGGGCAGCAATACTGCTGGTGGTGGCTGCGCAGCCCGGCGGCCGAAGAAGCAAACCCGTTTCGTTATGCAGCGCTGATAAACCATGCGGGTTCCTTTTCCATGTATGGGCTTGTGGAAAATAAATACCGCGCAGTCGTACCAGTGCTGCATATCCGCCTGGATTCCGACGTATGGAAGCGTGCGGACGACGCATCCAGTGGCTTTGGCGGCGGAGAGTCAGCGGCGGAGCCTTTGACAGTCAGTGCGCCGCAGATGCAGCGCAGCCAAAACGTAGCAGCGTTTGACGTACAGGCGAGCGGCGGGCTCACGAGCGAATACGATTACCAGTGGTATTATGCCCCGTCCGATACAGGCAGCGGCCACCCGCTCAGCGAATCCGATTACCAGTCGATCGTATGGCAGGGGAAGGCGCTGTATATTGACCTGAAAGCAGACGATGTGCCTGACGGCCTGTATTTATATTGCGCGGTCAGCGACGGCAGGACGACTGTGGAAAGCAGCCGCGTCTGGTTTTCCAAAAAGAAAACAAGCCAGACGATTACGTACAACCAGGGCAGTATCCAAAACGGGCAGCTCGAATACGGGGCAGCTTTTTCGCTAAAGGCAAAAAGCAACGGCGCTTCATCTACGATTTCTTATAAAAGCAGCAACCCGAACGTATTGTCCGTCAGTGCATCCGGCAGGCTGAAAGCGAAAAATTACGGCAAAGCAACCATTACGATCACAGCCTCAGACTCGCCGACCGACGAATATGGCAAAACGACGAAAAAGATCGCATTGACCGTTGTCCCAAAACAGGTGCAGGTAAAAAAGATCGTCCGTACAAGAAACAGCCAGGGCAGGCTGGAAAGCGTCTATGTAGAGTGGAAAAAAGACAAGACCGTAGACGGATGCCAGTATAGTATCGCTTACAACCAGAACTATACAAACAGCACAAACGGAGAAAAGGCGGGCACAGACAATTTTATGCGGCTGAAATATCTGGATGTCAGCAAAGAGAAGCTGTATATCCGGGTGCGGACTTATAAAAAAGCAGGCAAAAAGACGTATTACGGAAAATGGAGCAAAAGCTATATGCTGGCGATTTCGTAATTAGGAACCATCGAGATATGCTGGCAATTTCGTAATCAGGAACAATCAGAAATAATCAGGATGGAGAGTCTTCTGTGTTAGGACGAAAGAAAACACGCAGGAAAAAAGAAAGCGGCATACAGCCGGACGTATATCTGGGGGAACTGTGTGAGTATGCGGATTCGGAAGTAAAGACAGAGCAGCTTACAGAGTCAAAAGCCGTGACACAGCAGTTACCGAAAAACAAAAAAGCGCCAGGCACGTCTTCATACCGCAGCTATATCGTGGAGGCCGGGACAGCCAGCATTATCGGCAGCAGGAAGTCGCAGCAGGATTCCGTGTTTGCATATGCGTCCGGGGCGCAGGCGCTTGGGATTGTCTGCGACGGCATGGGCGGGCTTGCCGGAGGGGAAACAGCAAGCCGTATCGCGTTAGAAAGCCTTGCCGACGCATGGTTTGCCGTCGGTACGATACCGGATATCCCGGCATTTTTTCGCAGCGAAGCAGTCAGTGCAGACCAGAAAGTATATTCACAAAAAGATGCGCACGGCGCCAGGATGCAGGCAGGCACGACCATGGTAGCTGCGATTGTCCAACAGGGCGGGCTGTACTGGCTGTCCGTCGGCGACAGCAAATTGTACTTTATCCGCGGGCAGGAAATCCTGTCTTTGAATGTCGAGCATAATTACAGGATGGAGCTGAACGCACTGCTGCGCCAGGGCAGGCTGACTGCGCAGGAATATGCGGCGGAGGAGTACCGCGCGGAAGCGCTGACCAGCTATCTGGGCATCGGGGACATCTCTGTTATGGACGTCAGCCCCAGGGCATATCCGCTCACGGACGGCGATATCATCCTGCTCGCAAGCGACGGGCTGTACCGCAGCCTGCATGAAGAAGAAATTCTTGCGATCGTGCAAAAAAACAGCCAGGATATGCAAAAGGCGGCACAGGCACTGACAGCGGCAGTAAGCGGAAGAAAGAAGCAGGACAACACTTCTGTAGTCATAATGCGCTATACGATGGAGAAGCTAAGATGATTTTAAAAAGATGTGACAAAGGACACTATTATGACGGCGAGATCTATAAACAATGCCCGGAATGCAGCGGGGCTGCACATCATGCTGCAAAGCGGGATCTGAATGACAAAAATCGTTATGGAAACAGTTATGGAGATTATGCAGACGAGGATACTGTCACAGTCGCATTGCCGCGTTCCCATGGACGATCCAGACAGGCAGGTGCAGGTATGGAGGATTCGTATGCATCTGAAGCAGATGATGTCACAGTCGCACTGCCAAAGCCAGGCGGGCGCAAAAGCATACCGCCGCAAGCAGCCGGGAATATACCGGCAAAGGCTGCCGGAAGCACTCCGCGCAAGCACAGCTTTAAACCGGTGGTGGGATGGCTTGTCTGCATTCAGGGGAAAGATTTCGGCGGCAGCTTTCCATTGCAGCTTGGCAAAAATTATATTGGCAGGTCTGTACATATGGATGTCATGCTGCATGGGGACGAGACGATTGCGATGGAAAAACACGCCGCTGTATATTATGTGCCAAAGTACCGCAGGTTTGCCGCGGAGCCAGGGACAGCCGGAAAGCGGTTTCTTGTCAACAAAGAGGAGGTTCTGCGGCCGGTCTGGATCAAACAGCACGATATTTTAATGCTTGGAACTTGCAGCCTGATGTTTTTCCCGTGCTGCGGGGAGCATTTCAGTTGGGAAGAGCTGCTAAGAAGGCACAGGGACAGCAGAGGGCAATAATCACAAAACAGGGGGAGCGGATATGGCTAGATGTATGGGCTGCATGGCTGAAATCACAGAGGAAGAACGGATATGCAGACATTGCGGATATCAGAAGGGCACAGATGTAAAGGAAGCCTATTACCTGCTGCCGGGAACGGTCTTAAAGCAAAAATATTTAATCGGCAGAGTGCTTGGCTATGGCGGGTTTGGCGTTACCTATATCGGATGGGACGAGGTCTTGCAGCGCAAAGTAGCAGTCAAAGAATACCTTCCCAGCGATTTTGCGACAAGAAGCTACGGCTCCAGGCGGGTAACCGTATTTTCCGGAGAAGCCGCCGAGCAGTTTCAGGCGGGGCTGCAAAGCTTTTTATTTGAAGCAAGACGCCTTGCAAAGTTTAACGCGGTCGCAGAAACCGTCGATATTTACGACTGCTTTGAGGAAAACGACAGCGGTTATATTGTCATGGAATATTTAGACGGCGCGACTGTAAAAGAAGTGCTGCGCAAAAGAAAACGCATCTCGGTCGAACAGGCGCGCGCCATTGCACTGTCCGTACTGCGCGGGCTGTCCGCTGTCCATAAAGAATCGATCATCCACCGCGACATCGCGCCGGACAATATTTTTATTACAAAAGCGGGCAGGGTGAAGATCCTGGACTTTGGAGCAGCCAGATATGCGACTGCCGTGCAGTCCAAAAGCCTTTCCGTCATATTAAAGCCAGGCTTTGCGCCGGAAGAGCAGTACCGCAGCCGCGGCGAACAGGGGCCATGGACAGATATTTATGCGCTTGGAGCGACCATTTACTGTATGATTACAGGCAAACGCCCGGAAGAATCCATCCAGCGGCTTGCCGAAGACCATGTAAAACCGCCTTCACAGCTTGGCATAACAATCGACCCAAATATCGAAAACGCAATTATGAACAGTATGAACATCCGAAAAGAATACCGCATCCAGGACGCCGACAGCTTTTACCGCGCCCTGTGCGGCAAAGAAGAGGTAGAACGCGTTATCGAAAAGACGGACGCAAAAATAAACTGGAAGCTGCCACTTTGGCTGAAATGCACTGCGGCTGCCGCCTGCATACTCGTGTGCATCTGTATCGGGCTGTTTGCAACCGGAAATCTGGGATTTACAAAAAAAGAAATTACAAGCGCTGACGGCATTACAGCGCTGAGCGGGACACAGCGGTATGTGCCGAATGTCTCCGGCATGGGCTACGAAGAAGCCCAGAATCTGTTAAAAGAAAAAAATCTCAATCTGATTATTAGCGGAATGAATTACAGCGAGAGCATCGCCAAAAATAAAATATTAAGCCAAAATCCAACAGACGGTTCGATCGCCGACGCAGAAGCGACGATTCAGGTCATTATGAGCGGCGGCAAAGAAGAAGTGATGATGCCGGACTTAGCCGGCATGACAGCCGAAGAAGCAAAGCAGCTTATCACAGGACAAAACCTGCTGCTTTCCGCAGGCGGGGTAAGCGAAGAATACAGCGACGTAGTAGAAAAAGGCAGGGTAATTGCACAAAGCATCCCTGCGGAGGAACGCATCGCTGTCCAGACAGAAATCACATTGTCGGTATCCTTAGGAAGCCTGAATGAAGAAACCGCACTCTTAAAAGTGCCAGACCTGACAGGCATAACAAAAGAAAAAGCAGTCAAAAAGCTCGGAAAACTAAAAGAACAGGAAGGCTTTACCTACGTACTCGGCGAAGTCAAAAATCAATACAGCACCGATGTGGAAAAAGGAAAAATCATCAGCCAAAACCCAAAAGCAGGGCAGTCCGTGCGCACCAACGAACCGATCCGCATTGTCATCAGCAAAGGACCGGAAATGGTGCAAATCCCAGAGCTTGTCTACCTGACCAAAGACCAGGCGATCGCAAAGCTGGAAAAAGCAGGGCTTAAGGCAGAGATTAAGACAGAGTACAGTGAAAAGGCGGCAGCCGGGCTTGTGACCTCACAGAGCGCCAAGACAGGGTCAAAGGCGGCGAAGGGAAGCACGGTAACGATTACGGTAAGCCTTGGAAAAGCGCCAGTGCAGCCAGGCGGTGGGAATGCTGGGAATAGCGGAAATGCCGGGAACAGCGGCGGCTCTGGGAGCAGTGGAAATACAGGGAGCAGTGCGCCATCAGGCGGTGGTGCCGGCGGAAATACTGGAAACAGTGGGAATGCCGGAAACAGCGGGTCGTCGGGAGGAAGCGGCGGACAGCAGCCGGGCAGTGCCGGGAACGGTGGGAATGCCGGGAGCGGTGGGTCTGGCTCGGATGGGAATAAGGCGATTATGCCGGATGGCGGGAGTTTTGTTGTGGAATAAATTATTGATGAGATCGGCCTGTTAAAAAATATGATTAACCAGGACAGAAATCGTTGACAGTAAAATTTAAGTGGATGACGGTCTTGAAATTATGCCAACACAAGTAAATATTGTTGAATTTATAGAAAAAAACGGGGTGCAAAATGAAAAGAGTACGAATTATTTGCTTACTCACAATGATATTCTGTTTATCATTTGCAGTATTCTTTTTAACGAATGAAACAGAACATGCAAAGGCAAAGAAACTTAATAATTTTGAGTGGTCAGAGGACGAGGAACTTGATTATGACTATGAAATTTTAGATGATGGAACAGTTGAAATTATAAAATATAAAGGTTCCGATGCGATAGTTGACGTTCCTTTAGAAATTGATGGTGCAAATGTATCCAGCATAGGGAGCGATGCTTTTGAAGATTGTTTAGGACTGATCCAAGTGAACCTTCCAGACAGTGTAAAGCGTATAGGAAACTCTTGTTTTAGCGGATGTAGGAATATGAGAGAAATTAATATTCCATCGGGAGTGGTTAATATTGAATCTTTTACATTTAACGGCTGTGCAGGTTTGGAAAAGATTACAATTCCGGATAGGGTGATTCGTATTTCAGCGTTTGCTTTTAAAGGATGTTCAAGCTTGAAAGAAGTTGATATACCTAATAGTGTGGTTTCAATGGGAGATTCTGCTTTTGCAGACTGTACAAATTTAGAAAGAATTCATTTATCGAATAGTATCGATATTGTAGGAATTTGGCTTTGCAGTGGTTGTACAGCTTTAAAGGAAGTTAATATTCCAGATGGAGTGACCAACATTGCAGAACATGCATTTGAAGATTGTACAGGTTTGAGGAAAATCAGTTTTCCTCAAAGTATTGATAGGATATCAGCAGAAGCATTTAATAGATGTACGAATTTAACTGATGTTTATTATGATGGTACAAAGGAACAGTGGGAAAAGGTATGGATGGCACCTCTTAATAATGAACCGCTATTTAATGCAACGATGCATTTTAAAGATGATGAACCAAATATCCCCGATATCATTCTTCCGGCAGTAGGTGACGCTAAGCAAGAGCTTCAGAGCTTGATATCTGGCTCATCCCTCTCAATTAAGCAGGATCTTATGCATTACCTGTCTGAAGAACAGATAACTATTATAGAAAGCTGTATTTACACCTGGCTTGCAGAAATCAACGTCACTTACAAATATTCAGGTATTGATGCTGTTAAAGATCTTATTATGAAAAAAACTGGTATAGACCCGCAGGGTAATTTTACATCTGGGATGGAAAAAGCCATTACGCATATTATTGCCGAAACAAAATACGGACAGAAAACCTTTGAGTTTACGATGGATATCGGGCAGCCGGATGACAGCGGCAATCTGTATCCTGCATATGGTGCTATGCACTATGAAATACTTGAATCAGATGGCATTCCGTCAGATTTGCCCAAAAGTGGTATAATCGGAAAAGAATACTATGCAGACCTTGGGATGTTTGCAGAATGCGTTAGGAAAGTATCTGAAGATTCTTTACACAGTATATATCAATGGCAGTCGTTAAGTGATGAGTTGGTATCAGGCATATTAGTTGACAAGACGGTAACTGAAATTATTGGAAATAAAAACATCTCTTTTTTCGATGGCACATTTACCGTCTATGTAAAGCCGCTTTTTACATATAGTAAAAAAGTTACGATTTCCTGCCCGGTAGATATATATATCTATGGTATGGATGGAAAAGAGGTTGGCTCAATTGTAAATGACCAACCAAGTCGCGGCAGCAACAATGTACATCTGGAGATCACTGGAGATGCTAAGACGGTTTACCTTGCAGGTGATGATTACTATATGAACCTGCGCGGCACTGATACCGGGAAGATGAAATATGTGGTGGAGGAAATTGCAAATGAAGAAGTGCGGCGCAATGTGCAGTTTTTAGAGCTTCAGTTAAAAAAGGATATGCAGTACGAAGGATACGTGTTCCGTCCGCTCAATATTGATCGTGATCTGTATGCTTTGCGTATGGTGAATGGTTCAGAAAGAGAAGTATTCTATGCTGACACAGACAGTTACCAATCCTTATTTAAACGAGTTGAGAGTTTGTCACTGAGTCAAAAAAACTCTTCCCTGGACGCAGATCATACCGTACAGCTTACAGCCAGCCTGTTTCCGCTGGATGCAAGCAACCCAAACCTGCGCTGGGCAACAGACAATGAATCAGTTGCAAGAGTAGATGAAAACGGGCTGGTAACGGCGATTGGTTCGGGGCGGGCGACCGTTACCGTATCGACAAAGGACGGCAGCTTTTTGAAACAATTTTGCGTGATTGATGTTGCAGGCAGTAATTCGGCTGACAACAATCCAGGCAATCCAGGCGGGGAAGGCTCCGGTACGGGCGGCAGCGGCAATGGCGGGGAAGGCTCTGGCACGGGCGGCAGCAGCGGCGGGGAAAATTCCGGCACGGGCGGAAATGGTAGCGGCGGAAACGGTTCTGGAAGCACAGGCGGCAGCAGTGCAGGCGGTTTTTCTCCCGGTGGCGCCAGCACACCTGATGGTACAGTACAGAAGCCGTCTGTAGTGAAAGTACATTACGTGCTCCAGTTTGACTTAAACGGCGGCACGAAAACTAGCCGCAGGACGATGACGCTATTATCCGGCGACCTTCCGGGCATCATGCCAAAGGCGCAGCGCAAAGATTATGTATTTAACGGCTGGTATACGCAGGCGGAAGGCGGTACAAAGGTAAGCGGGGACAAGCCGCTGGAAGAAGCAGCCACACTGTATGCGAGGTGGACAAAAGCGGCAGCCCCTGCAAAGCCAGCGTCGCTGAAGCTGCAATCAAAGAAAAAGGGCCAGATACAGGCAGGCTTCCAGGCTGTGGACGATGCGGCTGGGTATCAGGTGGATTATTCAGTAAAAAAGAGCTTCGCGCCTGCAAAGACAAAAGAAGCCGGGAAATCGGCAAAGGCAAAGACGATCACAGGATTAAAAGCAGGAAAGAAATATTACATCCGGGTACGGGCATACAGCTTGGATTCTATGGGGAACCGGATTTACGGGCCGTACAGCGCCGTGAAAAGCGTGATAGTAAAGACTTGAGTTAAAAGAAGTGAAAAGTTAGCAATATGCTGCATTTACAGAAAGCAATTAGCAGATGTAAAAAATAGAAATTATGTTTTTGAAGGCTGGGGCTTCTTTTAAGAAATTAACAGCAGTGCAAATCCTTAAGGAGAGAAACGGCATTGCTGTAATGAGCATCAGCAACAGTACATTTCTGAATAAGAGGGACATTACATAAATTACTATTCCTGCCAATGTAACCAAGCTGGGAGGTTCAGGTGATTCTATCGCCGGGAATTGCCTGAACCTTACAGCAATCCATGTTTCGGGTGAGAATACAGATTTTTTATCAGAAAACGGTGTGCTATTTAATAAGGATAAGACGGAACTTTGGCAGCGGTACAACAGCAGGACAGGAGCAAACTCCAGTTGTCATCAATCTGCATTATGTCTTGCAGTTTCATGCAAACGGCGGCACGAATCTAAGCCGCAGGACAATGACGCTCTTAGCCGACGACAACCCGGGCATTATGCCAAAAGTACAGCGCAAGGATTACATGTTTGACGGCTGGTATATCAAACAGGAAGACGGCACGCAGGTAACAGGGGATGAGCCGATAAAGGAAGCGGCAACGCTGTATGCACGCTGGACGAAGGCGGTGGCTCCAGCAAAGGTTTCGGCACTGACACTGAAATCGAAGAAAAAAGGGCAGCTACAGGCAAGCTTTCAAAAAGTAAAGGGCGCGTCTGCTATCAGGTTTCGTATTTCGGCAATAAAAAATTTACGTCGGCAAAGACAAAAGAAGCTGGAGCAGAAGCGAAAACAAAGACAGTCACGGGATTGTAAGCAGGGAAGGAATTTATGTCAGGGTACGGGCGTATTGCTTGGATTCTGCGGGAAATCGAATTTATGGTGCGTATAGTGCGGTAAAGAATATGAAAGTGAAAAGCTGATCATCTTTTAGAAAAAGAAATGTTATGCTTATCTGATAAAAGACGATCGATTGTGAGGTTTCGTTGGGAGCTAAGTGTGGATAAAGGGCATTTGGTTCTCAAGGTAGGTGGGGAGGTATTATGAAAAAGATCAAAAAAAGTGCTGCATTTTTTTTAGTTATTTGTGTGTTGGTGGAATTGCTTATAAATGTTGGAGGAATAGAAAGAAAAGCGGAAGCAGCCGTTATCAATAGTGGAAATTTTAGTTATGAGGGTTTAAGTGACGGAACGGTTAAGATTGTAAGATATACTGGAGGAGATTGTGATACTTTGGTGATTCCGTCAGAAATTGATGGAAAAAAAGTGAGTGAGATAGGCGGGGATGTTTTCTACGAAAACTATTCGACAATAGACCAGGTTATAATTTCTGATGGAGTGAGTTCAATAGCAAATGGTGCTTTTAGCAATGCGTTATTTGTACGAAAAGTTGAGATTCCTGACAGCGTATCAAATATCAGTGAGGGAGCATTTTATAATTGCCGAACAATGGAAACAATAGATGTAAGTACTGGTAATTCTAATTATATGTCACAGAATGGTGTTTTGTATACGAAAGATCAATCAAAGCTGCTAAATTGTCCGCCGATAGGACATTCAGGTGTTTTTACAATTCCCTCTAGCGTTAATCGGATAGGAAATTGGGCTTTTGGCTGGTGCGAAGCATTGGTTCAAATTGTGATTCCGGAACAAGTGACTCAAATTGGTTCAGCAGCTTTTGTGGGATGTACAGGCATTACTGAGTTATCGATTCCTCACAGTGTAGAGCAAATAGGAATTAATTTTATTCGTGATTGCTCGAATCTGGAGAAAATTCGAGTAGACGGAAAAAATTTGCATTTTGTGATCGATCATGGTGTTTTATATAATATTAATAAAACAAAAATATTGGGATGTCCAGCGAAAGGAAAAACTGGAACATATGTGATTCTTCCTTCTGTGCAGGAGATCGAAAGCGGAGCTTTTGCAGGTTGCAGCAGTTTAAAAGAACTCTATATTCCAGTTAGTGTATCAAGTATAGGAAATCAGGCATTTATGGAATGTACACAGTTACAGAATGTGTATTATGCAGGTACGCAGGAACAGTGGAATCAGATTGGAATTGATGGAAATCAGATTTTGAAAAGAGTAAACATGCATTATGAAGTAGCAAGCGAGCCGGAAGGTGATTATGAATACAATATCTTGGAGGATGGTTCAGTAGAGGTCACGGAATATTTAGGTTCTGATAGGATTGTAGAAATGCCAGCTCAAATTGATGGCAAACGTGTAACCAGCATTGGACAAAATGCATTTTCTCAGATGGGCATACAGGAAATTATTATTTCAGAGAATGTAACCAGTATCGGAAGCGCAGCTTTTGAGGGATGTGAAGTTTTGCAAAAAGTAACTATTCCAGATAGTGTGACGAGTATCAAAAGCGGTGCGTTTGCTTGGAGTGGCCTGCAGGAAATCAATATTCCAGAAAGTGTAGCAAGTATAGGAGTTATGGCGTTTGGGAAGTGCGAAAGTTTAACAGATGTATATTATTCTGGTACAAGAAAACAATGGAACCAGATCAATATTGCATCAGGCAGCGGCCTTGAGGAAGAAAGAATTACCATTCATTTTAGAGAAGAAGATGAAACAGAAAATGAATATGAATATAAGATTTTAGACGATAAGACAATTGAAATTGCAAAATATAACGGTGCAGATACTGTTTTACTCATCCCTGAACAAATAGAGGAAAGACGCGTCATAAGGATCGGAGAAAATGCATTTTCTGGATGTACGAGCCTGATAGAAGCAGTGATTCCATCTGGTGTCATTACCATTGGCTGGTCAGCATTTTCAGGCTGCACGAACCTGGTGAAAATCGATTTTCCTGATAGGATTGCCGAAATAGAGGGCGATGCTTTTATGAACTGCACGGGACTTAAAGAGATTGATATTCCTAGTGGCTTAGATCATATCAGTGATGGTACATTTGCAGGCTGTACAGGTTTGACAAAACTTTGTATCCCATCCAATATTACAAATATCAATGATAATGCATTCTCTGACTGTGCAGGTTTGACGGAAGTGGAGATACAAAATGGAGTAATTAACATAGGTAGCGAGGCTTTTTCTTGCTGTACAGGATTAAAGGAAATAGATATTCCAGAAAGTGTAGCTAGGATAGAAGGACGGGCTTTTGAAGCCTGTGACAGCTTGGAGGATGTATATTATGCGGGTACAAAAGAACAGTGGAATAAAATTAAGATTGAGGCAGAAGGTAATGAGAAGCTTTTAACTGCTACTATCCACTTTAAAGACAGCCCAATCGTCCTCCCGGAAGAACCCATCCAGCCGGAAGTGCGCAACCCAAAAGAAGAGCTGGAAAACTTAAAGTCCAACGGCACCTTCCAACTGGACGATTTCAAGCACTACCTGACCGAAGAACAGCTCGGTATTATGGAAGACTACCTCTACACCTGGCTGGCACAGGTGAATTACGCCTACCAGTATTCCGGCAGCAGCACAGTCAAAGAGCTAATTATGAAAAAAGTCGGCATCGACCCGGACGGGGATTTTGCATCTGGCATGGAGCAGGCGATTACCCATATTTCGGTCAATACAAAATATGGTACAAAAA
>CAMWXD010000063.1 GCA_947178105.1 uncultured Eubacterium sp.
AAATTTTGAAAGATAATCAGGTATTATCCATCACTTTCATAAATACAAAAGCATAATTTGATTCATATCAGTTTTTTTTATAACTCTACCCCAAAAGTCAAATTGATTCAGAATTTCACTTTTTTATAACATATGCAGGAAAATAAAACGAGGAGGGAAATTTTGAGGTGCTGCGTGAGCACCTTGCAAAGAGCGTACCAGAAACCAGACACGAGATAAAACGCTTCTGTTTCAGAGTATGAGTATACTGGCGGTAAAAAGCCAAAAGTATTCAGGTGCATGAAATGCAGCAAGTACAAAAAAGCCTGCCCATATCACCTGTATATCTGCGCTTTGCTTGTACATGCATTGCCTGTGTTGCAGCCAAATTCTCACTGTGGTATTCTGGCTCCAGCTTTCTGCGCACGGTTTCAAAAAAGAAACTGTGTGTTTGCGTCCATTGCTGTGAAAATGGCATTGGCTGAACTGCCGGAAAGGGGCCTGTACAGTACAGATGCTTCTTATGGGGAGCCGTATTTATGCAGGCAGCTCATTGAGCTTGTAAGCCCAGATCGAAGGAGAGCAGAGATGGCATTAGGGGGAAACATAGCCCAGTTACTGGGATAACACTCAGGATCAAGAAACAGGGTTCACAGGTTTTTTGTACTTTTGGCGGCATGAAACCAGAAATCAAATATTGAGTTTCTCTGGAATTTATTGTATTCTATATAATATAAGGTATATTCACAATCGTCTTATGGAAAGGAGTAAAACAATGAGACAACTGCGAAACACATGCATCTGTATTTTGCTGGCTGCGTCACTGATACTGACAGCAGTCTGCCCCGCTATAACAGTGCGTGCAAATGATCAGGCGATCAAAGATACGAACCGTATCAGCTATAACATTTCATCGGGAAGCAATAATTATGACAAATGGGCTACTACCATCAAAGCGTATCTGGTTCCTTTGGAAGACGGCAGGCTGATGAGTGTAAATTATGGATCGTCAGGAACAGACAAGGCTCTGCTGGTAAGATATTATCAGTACGATAATGAGCAACAATTTTATGTGTACCAAGAAGACAAAGCCATAACAATCGGGCTGGAATTTCCGAGTTTTGGCGGCTTTTTTGCGACAGATCAATATTATTTTATTCTGACCGCCCAAAACAACAAGGAACAGGATAATGAAAAGAAAGTATTTCGGATTACAAGATTTGATAAGGAGTGGGAAAATCCGATATCAAAAGAATTAACAAACTGTAATACAACAAGGCCATTCGCTTTTGGCTCTGCCCGCATGGAAACATGTGGTGATTACCTGCTGGTTCGGACTTGCCGTGAAATGTACAAATCCTATGACGGGCGTAACCATCAGTCGAATGTGACCATTCTGCTCAATATGCAGACAATGGATATTGCGAGCGTTGGTGCAGGATATTCTGGTCCAGGATATGTAAGCCATTCGTTTAACCAGTTTATCAAAACGGAAGATAACCATATGGTTACGATTGACCATGGTGACGCATATCCAAGGGGGATTATTTTAAATAAGTACAAAGGAGACTTGTCCAACGGGTCCATCGGCGGAGTCGCAAATTCTATCCGTCCGCTTGTATTTAAGGGAGCAGCAGGTAATATTACAACAAACGCTACTGTGGGAGGATTTGAAATATCCGATTCTTCGTATTTGATTGCCGGAAATTCGATTGACCAAAGCAGCGAAAATAAATTTTCTATCCGTAATATTTTCGTATCCGCAGTAGATAAAACTTCAAATGAAATAAAGCACAACTGGTTAACAGAGGATACCGAAGGAGCATCAACCGGAACGCCGCATCTGGTTAAAATCAAAGAGAATGAGTATCTTGTGCTTTGGCAGAAAAATAACGAAGAAGGTGTTATATACTGTGCCAAGATAGACGGAACAGGGGAACTGATAACAGAATATGCCTCCCCGGACAATGATGAAGCAGAAAAGGAAAACACAGGAAATAACGAAGCAAGAATCGGCGAAACGGGAACGGATCATACCGAAAACAATGATACCGTAAACGATGAAACAGAAAATAAACCTGACGCACAGGCAGGCAGCATTATGGCTCTGCCGGGAGATCTGTCTGACTGTGCTCCGGTCGTTGTAAGCGGCGGTGCCCTAATGTGGTCGGCTGTTTCGAAGAACTCAAACGATACAGATCTTTTGCTTTACAAAATAGATCCAGAAGAGCTGAAAGGAGCCGATACAGTCAGCACGAGCGCGATAACCTGTATAAGGGATGAAAAAGTAACGTATCCGCCTACAACAGTCACTACGATTACTGACTCCTCAGTTGAGGAAGAGGGGGAACCGGCGGATGTGGCTGGCAATGTGACTGGCAGCACCGGCAGTACGGGCGGCAGCACAGGCGGTGCTGGTACGGGCACCGGTACCTATCTGCCATTTATTAAGGATGATGCAGGCAGGCAAGGCTGGGATGCGATTATTGCATCGGCACAAAAAGCTGCTGAAGCGCCGGAGGGCGGGACTGTGGCTGTGAATATGAACGGTACACACATGGTTCCGCGCAGAGTACTGGAAAGCATCAGAGGGAAAAATACAACGCTTGTCCTTGATACGGGCAGGGGCTTCTGCTGGAGCATCTGTGGAAAGGATATCACCGCCCAGGCAGTGAGCGACATCAATCTTTACGTTAAGGCAGGTTCAGGAAATATTCCAAAGGATGTGGCTGACAGTACGGCAAAAGGCATGGAATACGTGCAACTGGAGTTTGCCCATAAGGGTGCGTTTGGCGCTTCGCTCACAATGTCTGTTAAGGCTGTCAGCAGCAACGGAGTTCTAACCATTGGGAACGGGTCGCCGGAAAAGTACACAGGGATGTACGCAAACCTGTTTTCTTATAACTCTGAGCTGCGCAAACTGGAGTTTATCTGTGCAGGCAGAATTGGAGAAGACGGCATAGCAGGCCTTGCCGTGACACAGGGAGCGGATTACATGATCATCGTGTCTCCGCAGCCGATGGGCGGTACGGAGGCTCCAAAGGATGAGGAGGATGCATCCGTAACGCAGCCGGAGAACCCGCAGGAACCAGCGGAAGAAGCACCGGCGGAAGTAAAATCAGTCAATCTCTCCAAAACGGTGTATACATACAGCGGAAAAGCAAAAAAACCATCCGTTTCCGTGGTGGATGCGAACGGCAATCCGATTTCCAGCAAATATTATACCGTAAGCTATAAAAACAATAAAAATGTTGGCAGGGCCACGGCTACGGTTACATTGAAAGACGGTTACAGCGGTACCATAGAGAAAGTATTTACGATACGCCCGGCTTCGACTTCCATCCAAAAAACAGCCGCGCTGTCCAAAGGATTTACTGTGAAGTGGAAAAAGAAGACCGCACAAACCAGCGGTTATCAGATCCAATATTCCACAAGCGCTGCATTTAAAGCAGGTACTGCCAGTAAAGTACTGGTAAAAAAGACTGCTACAAACAAAAAGACAATAAAGAACCTGAAAGCCGCAAAGAAATACTATGTACGCGTACGTACTTATAAGACAGTACAGGACAACGGGAAAAGCACAAAAATTTATTCCGCATGGAGTACTGTGAAAAAAGTAAAGACACTTAAGTGATAGTACGGCTGATTTTCGTCAAATAAAAGGTGTTTACGGCAAGATATGAGAATATGACACCTGTGGAGATTGTGGCAGATACGAAGGCAGGGGCAGCGGTATTGATTGAAAATCACTAAGAATTAGAAATCCAGGAAAAGGCATTTGCTGATATCAGTGAATGTCTTTTTCAGATTGAGTGGAAAATCTAAAAGAATAACATTTTCTAGTAAAATGTTATCTGAAAGTATTCTATACCAATTTCATTTAATTTGCAACAGGAAAGAAAAAATTGGCAGTAATTGCTGTTTTTTCTTTCTTTTTTTGTGTCAAAATTATTAGAAATCTACAAAAAACACTATGCTTTTTTTATTATTGGAAAAATTCCAGGAAAAATAGTAAGGCTTATGCGAAGCGGCCTGGCTTTACATTTCTTCTGCCTTGGTTTTAATAAAAACGCCATTATTTCCTTGTTTTAAGGGCTTTTTTGAAAATCGGACGACAGACGGAAAGCATAACATTTTACTAGAAATTGTTATGTATATCCATATAGGCATTCAGGCGCATGGCACCAGCATACATGCAGCCGGCAGTATTGGTATGGGATATGCCGTACGGAATGGAGGAGATCATGCAGGAATTGGATTATACCAAAATGGGAATGCGCATCCGTCAACTGCGAAAAGTGAAAGGATGGTCACAGGATGCGCTTGCGAAAAAAGTTGGCATTAGTATGTCATTTTTGGGACATATCGAACGCGGAAGCAGAGTTATGAGTATAGAAACCTTTGTGGGCATCTGCAAGGCATTGGGTGTCGGTGCAGACGAACTGCTGTGGGGTGTTGCACATCCGTCGGAATCATTACTGGAAATATGGGACAATTCCGACCAGAAGGCTTCTGCTGGAAAGACGCTGTATGCGGACGGGGCGGAAAAGGATGCGCCAGATGTAAAGCGTCCAGATAGTTTTGCCATGTATGTCAGGATTATGAAATCGGTTGCGGAGATTATGAACGAGGCATGAAACGCGGAAATCATGGGAATAGCAAAACAGTGCTTATGCTGGCATCTGTGGCATCTATGATTGACCAGTTTAATATGCCGAATATCCGGCTGCTGCAGAAAATGGGATATCAAGTGCATGTAGCGTGTAATTTTAAGAAAGGGAATACCTGCAATGAAGATCATATTAGGAAAATGAAACAAGTACTGCATCAAATGCATGTTCCGTGGCATCAGTGGGATTGTCCGAGAAGTGTTTATGCTGTGGCGTCTTGTTTTCGGGCATATCGGCAGTTGCTGGAATTAACGGGACGGTACCGGTTTGACTGGATCCACTGCCATTCACCCGTCGGCGGGGTTCTGGCGCGGCTCGCCGCGCATCAACGAGGGATGCGGGTTATCTATACGGCGCATGGTTTTCATTTTTACCAGGGTGCTCCGGTTCGAAACTGGCTGCTGTATTACCCGGTGGAAAAGCTGCTGGCACATTGGACGGATGTGTTAATTACAGTTAATCAAGAAGATTATATATTAGCGAATCGTAAGCTGAAAGCTAAGAAAATATACCGTGTTCCAGGGGTTGGAGTAAGTACGGTAAAGGTAAAGCAGGCAGGTCAAAACAGACGGGATTTTTGTAGGACTTACCAGATACCAGAGCGGTCGTGGATTTTATTATCTGTCGGGGAACTGATTCCACGCAAAAATCATGTGAAAGTGTTGAAAGCTGTGGCATCCATGGGCAGGACAGATGTTTATTATATTATCTGCGGACAAGGAAGACTTAATAAGATTCTTTGTCAACAGGCAGAACAGCTTGGAATCGGTGGCAGGCTTCGTATGGCAGGCTTTCAGGAGAACTTGGAGGATTTTTATCAGAATTGTGATATATTTGTATTTCCATCCATACAGGAGGGGCTTCCGGCAGCGCTTATGGAAGCCATGACTGCGGGGATGCCTTGTGTAGTGTCAGATATCCGGGGAAATCGGGAGTTGATCCGCAATCCCGGAAAAGATATGTTCTATTTACCGGAGTCCGGATGTGTTCGTTTCCCGTATCATGATGCTGACTGTCTTTGCAGGATACTTTTAAATATGTTTGCAGATGAAAATCTGCGTAAGTGCTGTGCGCAGCAGAACAAGAAAGTGATTGAAAGATATGATATCAGAAAGGTATATACCGAAATGCAGCGTATATATGAGAAAATGGAGATTTAAGGTTAGTATGTGCAGCACTACATAGGAAAAGAGGGAAACATATGCAGGGAAAGGAAATGCCGTAATTATGAAGACTTTAAAGGGGCTGGTAAAAAATCGGAAAATGATAGCATCGCTGGCAATGAATGATTTTAGAACCAAATATGCTGGCACGCAGTTTGGAATCATATGGGCATTTGTGCAGCCGGTTATCACAATTATCATTTATATATTTGTATTTCAGGTGATTGCAAAAGCGAATCCTTTGGAAGGCGGTTTTCCGTTTGTTCTTTGGCTGATCGCTGGTATGGTTCCATGGTTCTTTTTTTCAGAGGCGGTTATGAATGGAACAGGATGTCTGATTGATTACAGTTATTTGGTAAAAAAGGTCGTATTCCATATTGATGTCCTTCCGGTAGTTCGTGTGCTGTCGGCAATATTTGTGCATCTGTTTTTTGTTGTATTTACGATGATTGTGTTTGCAGTGTCAGGAAAACAGCCAACGGTATATTATTTGCAGATTTTGTACTACATGTTCTGCGGCGTTGCGCTTGCGGCATCTGTATCCTATATTACATCGTCTGTGGTTCCTTTTTTTAAAGATTTTACGCAGACTGTCAATATTCTCTTAATGGTCGGCATGTGGGCCTGTCCAGTCATGTGGGATTATAAGACTGTGATGCCTGATCGGTTTCACTGGATTTTGCGGCTGAATCCCATGTTCTATATTGTACAGGGATACAGAGATGCATTTGTAGAGGAAATATGGTTTTGGCAAAGGCCGGCAGGTTTTTTTTGGTTCTGGATTACGGTTCTTTTGATTTGGATGGTCGGTACCCGGATGTTTGAGAGGCTACGCGTACATTTTCCGGATGTTTTATAGGAGTGCATATGGAAGAAAGAAAAGATGCGGTCAGAGTAAAAGGAATTAAAAAGGTATACAAGCTGTATGATAAAGCATCAGACCGTTTCAGGGAAGCATTTTCCGTAAAGAATAGAGGTTTTCATGCGGATCATTATGCGCTGGATGGAATTGATTTTTCTGTGAAAAACGGCGAGTGTATGGGGATTATAGGTACAAATGGATCAGGAAAATCTACACTGCTGAAAATTATTACCGGGGTACTTCACCCTTCTGAGGGAGAAGTGGAGATTAACGGCCGCGTGAGCGCGCTGCTGGAGCTGGGTGCGGGTTTCAATATGGAATATACTGGCATAGAGAATGTATACTTAAATGGTACGATGATGGGGCTTTCCAAAAAAGAAATTGACCAGCGGCTGCCTTTGATCGAGGATTTTGCGGAAATCGGTGCATTTATCCATCAGCCGGTGAAAACATATTCCAGTGGCATGTTTGCAAGACTGGCATTTGCTGCTGCGATCAATGTCGACCCAGATATTTTAATTGTGGATGAAGCGCTGAGTGTGGGAGATATCTTTTTTCAGGCAAAATGTTATCGTAAGTTCAATGAATTCAAAAGCCAGGGCAAAACGATTATTTTTGTGTCGCATGATATGAGCAGCGTGCTGAAGTATTGCGAGAGATGTCTCCTGATTCATAAAGGCAAACAAACAGCGTTGGGCAGGTCGGCCGAGGTAATTGATATTTATAAAAAGATTCTGGTTAATCTCTATGATGAAAATCAGGAAGATCAGAAATGTGCAGTAGAAAATGCATCACAAAGAGGCGGCAGGATAAGCGGGAAGGATACGGCTGACAGCTTATGGAAAGAACGGTTGATTCAAAATCCCAATTTTACAGATTACGGAGACGGGCGTGCGGAGATTGTGGACTTTGCTATCCTGGATGAAAATGGGGAATGTACCTCATCTATACGTAAGGGGACGGAATGTACAATAAAAATAAAAGTTTGTTTTCATGCGCAAATCAAAGAGCCGATTCTTGCATATACAGTGAAAGACTTAAAGGGAACCGAGATTACTGGTACGAACACGGCATTGGAGAAAAAGAGCATAGGGAATGTAAAGCCTGGGGATATGATAACGGTATCCTTTTGTCAGAAAATGGCGCTGCAGGGCGCACAGTATCTGGTTTCATTTGGATGTACCGGTTATGAAGCAGGGAATTTTACGGTATACCATCGGTTATATGATATGGCGCAGCTGCAGATTATTTCAGACAGGAATACGATTGGGTGCGTAGATCTGAATGCGGATGTGAAGATCACATATGAACAAGCATAAAACAGTGGACAAGTATTGCGAAGGAATTAATGTATCAATGTGCGAAATGAAAGATAAGGAGCAGGGATGGCGGAATGGAATATATAGGCAGAGTGCGTCTGAATTATGATTGTTATTCTGGCAGTGATTTGTATAGTGACGGAGATATGGAAGACCTGCTGCTATCGATTGTAAAAGAAGAATGTGAGTATGATGCAGCAATCATGGAAAATCCCTTTTGGCCGGTTTTATACCATTTGTCTGACATAAGGGAAAATGTGGTCAGATGGATTCCGCTGAAAAAAACAGATTCTGTATTGGAAATTGGAGCTGGATGCGGGGCAGTTACAGGTGCATTGCTACAACGCTGCAAAGACGTAGTCTGTGTGGAATTGTCTAAAAAACGAAGCCGGATCAACGCATACAGGCATAGGGATGCAGAAAATCTGGAAATCATGGTAGGAAATTTTTCAGATGTGAAAGATCATCTGAAGCAGAAGTTTGATTACATAACTTTGATCGGTGTATATGAATATGCCAGTTTATATACAAAAGAGGATGATGCCGGCAGGGTGCTTCTTCAACAGGTAAAGAAACTGTTAAAGCCTGAAGGCAGGCTGATTCTTGCGATTGAAAACAGGCTGGGGCTAAAGTATTTTGCCGGGTGCAGGGAAGATCATCTGGGTATGTACTTTCAGGGGATTGAAAACAATTATTCTAAAGACGGAGTGCGTACATTCAGCAGAAAGGAGATTGTAACTCTCCTGGAGTCAGGCGGGTTCGTGGATTATCAGTTTTATTATCCTTATCCGGATTATAAGCTTCCTGAGATGATTTATTCTGACGGATATCTTCCCAAAAAGGGCGAGCTGGTAAAGAATATCAGAAATTTTGATGCCGACCGTCTGGTGTTGTTTGATGAAACAAAGGCGTGGGATGGGATTCTGGAGGCAGGCCTGTTTCATGAATTTTCAAATTCCTTTATCGTGACAGCTACAGCAGATACAGACACAGTAACAGATGAGCCTGTTTATGCAAAATATGCAGTGGAACGGGCAAAGGATTATCAGATCATTACTCGAATATTAAGGCGCGCAGATGATGGATATGTGGTACACAAAGCAGCGCTCACGGATGCAGCGGCAGTTCATGTGACAAAAATGAAAAAAGCTTATTTGGATCTGTCATCTTTATTTACACATACAAATGTAAATGTTGCGGAATGCACACAGGCAGATATGTGCAGTGTTGAAATTCCTTTTATTGGGGGCAGTAATCTTGAATGTCTGTTGGATGAATATATTGAGCAGGAAAGGCAGGAGCAGGCAGCAGATCTGATCCAGAGGTTTTTTGATGAGTTTCTGGAAAATGTACAGAAGGTTCCTTTTACGTATTCAGAGGATTTTGCCGCAGTATTTGGAAAGACAAGCGGGTTTCATGCAGATATGTCGCTTCCGGTTACAAATGCTGACATTATATTTTCTAATTTTGTTGTGCAGGGCAGGGAATTTATAATGCTGGATTATGAATGGACATTTTGGTTTCCAATACCACTGCAGTTTATACTGTATCGGGCACTTTTTCACAGCTATGCTTTTCAGAAGCTGGAAGACAGATTTCAGAAAAAACTGTACTTATATGCAGGCATACAGGAGAAAGATATGCCGCTTTATCTGGAAATGGAATTTTCATTCCAGCGGTATGTGAAAAAAGACAGGATTGAGCTTGAAACGCTGTATCAGAGGATGCATACACATGCATGGAATATGAGCCAGTTTCATCCGAAGGGCTTTCATGCAGAGTATCAGGTATATTTTGATGGCAGGCTGGCAGAATGGAAGGATACACAGGAACGCGATATCCGGTTTCAAAGTAGGATTCCTGATGGGACAGAGCAGATTCGGATCGTATTAAATGATCAGAATGGAATTTATAAGATTTGTAGTATTTTTTCAGAAGGTGATAACGGAAGATGCAAAATAGCGGATTACAAAAGCAATGCGCAGTTAATCATTATAGATGATTTTTATTTTACAGATACACCAGAAGTTGTTATAAAAAACAACCGGTATCATGCAATAGATGTGACATACCAGGTTCTGGAGGCAGGCAGCAGTTGTATGGAGCAGATGATCACGGCATTAAAAGATGCAGAACATTACCGACAGGCGTATCATACGGCAGAACTTGTATGTAAGGAATACCAGCAGGCGTACCATACAGCAGATCTTGTATGTAAGGAATACGAACAGGCGTACCATACGGCAGATCTTGCATGTAAGGAATATGAACAGGCGTACCATACGGCAGATCTTGCATGTAAGGAATACCAGCAGGCATACCATACAGCAGATCTTACATGCAAGGAATACCAACAGGCATATGATACATCTGTGCAGATCGCGGAAGATTATCGAAGGAAAATAGAAACATTGGAAGAAGAAGTAGAGCAGATTCACAATAAATTATGGTGGAAACTGGGGAGAAAAATTGAAAGAATTACAGGACAAAAACAATGTTGATGTAACAATTGTAATACCGACAAAAAACGGAGGAATATTGTTAAAAAAGGTACTTGACAGTATATTCAGTCAAAAAACCACGTATACGTATGAGGTGATCTGTGTAGATTCAGGTTCTTTGGATCATACACTCAGCCTGTTAGAACAGTATGACATCCGTCTGTTTCAAATTCCGGCGGTTGATTTCGGACATGGAAAAACGAGAAATTTTGGTGCGTCAAAAGGTACAGGGACTTATATTGTTTTTCTGACCCAGGATGCTCTGCCAGCGAGTGTGCATTGGCTGCAAAATATGATAGATGCGATGCAGATGGAAGAGGGGATTGCCGGCGGATTTGGGATTCATTATCCCTATCCAGATTGCAACCTGATAGATAAGAGGGATATTACGGCACATTTTCAGGGCTTTGGGGAAGACAATACGATTTATTATCTGGAGGATTGGGATAGATATCGTACACAGGAGGGGTATCGGCATCTGCTTGCTTATTTTTCAGATAATAATGCCTGTTTGAAACGTGAGGTGTGGGAAAAGTATCCATATGAAGATGTGGATTTTGCAGAGGACCAGATCTGGATGCGCAGGATGATGGAGCTTGGCTATAAGAAAGTGTACTGTCCACATGCACCGGTATATCATTCGCACAATTACAGGCTGTCTTCCTATTTTGGCAGATATTTTGATGAGTACCGCAGCTTATACGGACTGCATGGATACAGAATTGTTAATAAATGGTGGCTGGTGCTGCCAGGAGCTGTTTTGTGTATGCTTTCAGATTTGCGGTACCTGGTGCGTTTACAGGACATTGGATGGAAAGAAAAAATATTCTGGCAGTGTTACAGTATCCGAAGAAATCTTTGCAGGTTCATTGCAGGATATCTGGGAGGCAGATACCATGCTTATCCAGCGCGGGTGCAGGGCTGGCTGGATCGTCATGTATCCCAGCAGTACAGACAGAGGAGAGGATAATTCCATGAAAGGTTTCATTCCGGGAATAATCAGTATTTTAAAAAGAAAAGGGCTGCGCGGTGTTTGCAGGGCAGTGGAACAAATGGAAGAACAGATTGATATACAGACTTTTTATGAGTATATCATGGATGATATCGGTATCGAATTCGAGAGCAGAGAAAAAGAAGAACTGGAAGGAGCCGAATACATGCATATAAACTGGGTGATCCCAGAAATGGGTGTCGGTTCCGGCGGGCATATGAATATTTTCCGGTTTGTACAGGGGCTGCAGAAGCTGGGCATCAAAAACAGGGTTTATCTTTTTCGCAGCAGTATGCTGGATTCAGATGAAAAGTTAAAAGATTTTATTGATCGTTATTATGAACTGGATACGCAGCAGATTGAAGTATTTCACAGCGTTACTAATATGAAGCCTGCTCATGCGGTGATAGCAACGGCATGGCAGACAGCTTATTTTGTCAGGAACTTTCATAAGACGGTTTCCAGATTTTATTTTGTACAGGATTTTGAGCCGTATTTTTATGCTGTCGGTTCAGAATATATGTTTGCGGAAAATACATATAAATTCGGCTTGCGAGGACTGACTGCGGGAGACTGGCTGAAAGGTAAACTGAAGGATGATTATGGCATGACAGCGGAAAGCTTTGGATTTTCTTATAACAAAAATCTGTATGATGCAGGAACGAAAAGGGATGATACAAAAAGGCTGTTTTTTTATGCGCGTCCGGTAACACCTAGAAGAGCTTTTGAACTGGGACTGCTGGCATTGGAACGGGTAGCAGAACAGGTTCCGGAAGTCGAAGTGATTTTTGCCGGATGGGATGTGTCAAGATATAAGATTTCTTTTACCCATTTAAATGCGGGGAGCGTCAGGCCGGAAGAATTATCGGATTTGTATGCACAATGTGATATGTGTCTGGTGCTTTCTAGTACAAATCTGTCGTTGCTGCCGTTGGAGATCATGGCCAGTAATTCTGTCGCAGTCTGTACAAAGGGAGGAAACAGTGACTGGCTTGTAAATGAAACAAATTGTATTCTGGTGGATACCGACCCGGTTATGATCGCGGATACGCTGATTTATTATCTAAAACACAGGGAGAAACTGGAACCGGTTCGTAAAAAAGGGCTGGAGTTTGCACGCATGACTTCGTGGGAAAATGAGATTGGGAAAGTATATCGTGCAGTAAGAAAAGGTGTGAAAGAAGATGGAAAAAAACAGGGTATTGATTATCGGGGGAAATGGATTTATCGGGATGAACCTTGCTGGCTACCTGACAGAAAAACAGATGGAAGTATACTGCTTTGATATGGCATATCCTAAAATTCCGGATCCGCGCATTCATTATATTCAGGGAGATTTTTTTGATGACAATATATTAAGACAGGTGACAGACGGTATGGATGTGGTCTACCATGCCATCTCTACGATCAATCCCGGAAATTCAAATGAAAAGTATATGATGGGATACAGTAGAGATTTTATCCAAACTGTGAAGTTGTGTGCAATGCTACAGAATACACATGCCAAGCTGATTTTTCTTTCATCAGGAGGAACCGTTTACGGATGCCAGAAGCATCAGCCGATTTGTGAGGATGCTGTGGCCGCCCCGATTAACCATTATGGGAATGTGAAGCTGAGTATTGAAAATGTCATGCGTATTTTTGATATCCAGGCAGAGGCAAAAATGTTGATCGCAAGAATATCAAATCCATATGGGCCTGGGCAGGATTTCACAAAAGGCGTCGGATTTGTGGATGCAGTAATAAAAAAATCTATCAGAAGTGATGTGATTGAGATTTGGGGAAACGGAGAGATTGTTCGGGATTATATTTATATTCGGGATGTATGCAAAATGCTGTATGAGCTTGCGCTTTATGACGGGCCAGAAATTATTTTTAATGTCAGTTCTGGTACTGGTTGTTCGCAGAATGCAGTTATTCAGACTGTACATAACATTACTGGTTTGGATATAAGATTTGTTTATAAAAAGGCAAGGAGTGTGGATGTGTCAGGAATCGTTTTGGACAATTCAAAAATACGGAGTATCTGTGACATGCAATTACTGACAATGGAAGAAGGAATTCGGGAATATCTACAGTTTCTTGGATATGTGCGCGATGCAGGCCATGTGAGAAAAAGGGAGGAATAGTATGCCAAGAGCAGCCTGGGTACTGCCGTACGAGATAGAGAATTCGGGTGGTTTTAGAACGGTTTTTCAACATATCGGCTGCCTGCTGGAGCATGGATACCAGTGCGATGTCTATGCTCCGGCAGATTTAAAAAGGACAGTAGAACGATACTTTGGGGTATACGGCTGCCGCTATTTTACCGGATACAGGTTCCGGTGTAGGTATGATATCGTATTTGCAACATCGTGGAAAACGGCAGAAATCGTAAAAAAATATCCAAGAGCAATCAAAAAGGCTTATTTTATTCAGGATTTTGAAGCCTCGTTCTATCCGTTGGGAACAGAGTATTTGTCGGCCTGCAATTCCTACTGCCAGGGACTCTATCCGATTACGATCGGCAGGTGGCTGGCTAGAAAGATGATTCGGGAATATCATGCCAGTGCACAATATTTTGATTTTTGTGCGGATGTGCAGGTATATAAAAATCTGTGGAAGAAACGAGAAAAGGCAGTCTGCTTTATTTATCAGCCGCATAAACCAAGACGATGTAGTGAAATCGGGCTGAGGGCACTTGAAATCGTCAGAAGTATGCGTCCTGATGTAAAAATATATCTGTATGGATCAGACAGAAAGCCGCATATACCGTTTGCCTGTGAGAAACTTGGATGCCTTTCTGTCAGACAGTGCAATGCATTATATAACCGATGTATGGTCGGGCTGTGCATCAGTGCTACTAATCCATCCAGGATTCCGTTTGAAATGATGGCGGCCGGCCTTCCGGTCGTAGATGTGTATTTGGAAAACAATCGATATGATATGCCGCAGGAAGGGGTACTGCTGGCACATTATACACCGCAGTCCATAGCCGCAGCATTGCTTACAGTACTGGATGATCAAAAAAAAGCGGAAAGTATGTCGCAATACGGACAGAGATATATGGCAGACCGGACATTGCAGCATGGGTATGAACAGTTTTATCAGGCAGTTACAAATATTTTATCGGATGCTGAATGGACATGCAGGGAACCAGACAGGGTGTATGAAACAGCGCCCGTCTATGGAGAAAAGATTGAAAGGCAGATTCCGCCGGAAGTGCTGCGCCGCCTGAACAGCAGTGAAATAAATCATACACTGGCAGGAACGTTAAAGCAGGTTCGTCTTTTACGCAGTAGCCGTATATTGCGATGTATCTACCGCCAGTTGCGGGGGTATTGATATGAGAAAAGCATATTCTGTTTATGTAAGAAACGCAGACAGCGGTCCTGCCTGTTATTACCGCATTGTACAGTATGTGGAGGAACTGGAGCGAATGAGACGGGGAGCAGTAAAAAGTGCGCTTACAAAAAAAGAATTTTGTGCGAATCTCAACTGTGCAGATGGAATAAAAAAGAAGCTTCTGCAGGGAATCCTGTATATACGTATTCTGCGCAGGCGCCTGCTTGGGATTCTTACAGACCTGGTCATATACAGGCCAGAGACTGTTGTCATACAGCGCGAGCTTATTCCACGTAGGATGCCATTGCTTTTAGGCGCATTGGTCAGGATGATTGGAAAAAATGCGGATATCATCTGGGATTTTGATGATGATATTTTTGAATCGGGAGAAATATCCAGGAGAGAGAAAAAATTGCTTCTGGAACAAAGCAGTAGGATCATTGTAGTCAGTACTTATTTGAAGCAGCTTTTGCCTGTGGAATACAGGGATAAAGTGACCGTTTTGCCAACAACAGAAAAATGTTTTCTAAAGGATTCGCAGGAAGATATGCTAAAGCGCCGGAAAAAAACATATGCAAAGGAGGTCAGTCTTATATGGGCAGGAACATCCGGCAATTTGAGGCATCTGTCGCTTGTCATAAATGAACTGGACGCAGCAGCTAGAAGACTTCAGGATACCTGCCGTAAATCCATGAAATTGGTAATTGTCTGCAACCGCAGCTATCAGGCACCATGCACGTTAAAGCATTTAAAGGTGGAAAATATTTCATGGAGCAGGAAAAATGCACAAAAATGTATCAGAAATGCACATATAGCAATTATGCCGTTAATGAATACACGATTTGCAGAAGGAAAAGGCGGATTTAAGCTGGTACAGTGTATGGCTTCCGGAATACCGGCAATTGCTTCGGATGTCGGGTATAATAGGGAGATCGTAAATCAGCAGACAGGCTTTTTGATCAAAAACGGAAGCAGTGGTGCATGGGAAGAGGCGGTTTGCTGTCTGGCGGGTGACAAGAAGCGATGGGAGGACTGCTGCAGTGGTGCATATGAGAAATACAGGAACGATTTCAATTTTATGGACAATCTGGCAGTCTGGGAGAAACTGCTTATAGGAGGATCTGACAGATAGTATGAGGGGAAAATGGCATGATGCGAATAACAGGAAAACGAAATTGTATATGCTTAAAAAAGACAGTGATATCAGAAAATTTTGGGTATTTTGCAATATTGTTTTGCTTGCAGGTAAACTCCTTGTGAAAGTGAAGCTGCAATTTTTCCGCCTAGCAGAAGTTGAAATGTTGTTGGGCAATCCGGCAAAGGCAGAAAAAGAGTTAGAATGGAGGCTCCAGGTTGGTTTTACAGAGTTAGTTGAGCGTATGGTAAACAATAATTTGGAAATTGTGGAAAAAGAATTAAAAGCAGGTCTACGGAGGAAAAAAGATGAAGAAAAAAGTGGAAGAGGGAAAAACTTATAGATGAAAAATTTGAAGATTCTTATCATTATCCCAGCCTACAATGAAGAGGGGAGCATTCAGAAAGTGGTGGAAAGCCTTGTCGATGGGTATCCTCAGTATGATTATATTGTAGTGAATGATGGTTCCCAGGATGCCACGGCTTCCATATGTAGGAAGAATGGCTACCAAATGCTCGACCTTCCAATTAATATCGGTCTTGCAGGTGTAATGCAGGCAGGGTTTCGTTATGCTTATGGAAACGGGTATGATTATGCACTGCAATTTGATGGGGATGGCCAGCACCAGCCGCAATATATAGAACAGATGTGCAGGCAGATGGAGGAACATGGGGCGGATATTATAATTGGCTCCAGATTTATCGAACAGGAAAAGCCAAAGAATCTGCGTATGGTGGGAAGCAGGATTATCCAAGGCATCATACACATTACGACAGGTAAGGATATTAAAGACCCGACTTCTGGAATGCGGTTGTTTAACAGGAGCATGATGAAAAAATTTGCTTATACCATGAATTATGGGCCGGAGCCGGATACGATTTCCTTTTTGATTCGATGCGGAGGTAGGGTTGAAGAGACACAGGTACAGATGCTGGAAAGGGAAACGGGAGAGAGTTACCTGAATGTAAAGCGCTCAATTCAATACATGCTGCACATGTGCATGTCGATTATTTTTATTCAGGCTTTTCGTAAGAAAGAGGGGTTGGAATGACTGCGATACTGAGGTTTGTCCTGGTCATAGCATGTTTGCTGACTTGTTATTATACCTTACATAAAATAAGGAAATCTCAAATGCAGATAGAGGATTCGGTTTTTTGGATCATCATTTCCGGTTTACTGGTACTGGTTAGTATTTTTCCGGATATCGCGTATTTTGCGTCGGATCTTTTGGGAATTGGAGCACCAGTCAATTTTGTATTTTTGGCCATGATATTTATATTGCTTTATAAAGTTTTTCTGATGTCGGTCAGGATATCACAGTTGGAATATAGGGTAAAAAATTTGGTGCAGCAGATAGCTATTAAAAATCACGAATTAGAGAAAAAGAATGGCGATATAGGTTGCAGATGAAGAAGGGAAAGAATGACATGAAAAGCAGAAATAAGTGGGAAAAAAATTCTATAGATGTTCTCTTAAAATCTTATCCAAGGAGGCGTCCGGTTCTGCCGGAAAGCTATCAAAAGATTTATGAGCGGCATTATCAAGAAAACAGAAATGGAGCCACAAAGGTAAGTGCATATGCAAGAAGGGTTGAGGGATGGCTTCATAGAAAAATAGCAAAAAGTGCAAGGGGGGGGGAAGAAGACTTTGGAAATTGGTGCCGGGACATTAAATCAGATCAATTATGAGCGAACTGCTGTATACGATATCATAGAACCATTCAGGCTGCTTTATAGAAATTCTTCTAATTTAAAATATGTACGGAATATTTATGCGGATATCTCTGAAATCAAAAACGAAAAATATGATCGTATTACTTCAATCGCATGTTTTGAACATGTAGAAGACTTGCCTGAAATGGTGCGCATTACAACACAGCTATTAAATAAAAAAGGAAAATTATATGTTTCGATTCCAAATGAAGGAAGGTTTTTGTGGAAGCTTGCATATACAGTTACTACAGGCAGGGAATTTGAAAAAAGGTATGGGTTAAAATATGAGACAATGATCCGGCATGAGCATATCAATACGGCAGATGAAATTGAGTTAATTCTAAAATATTATTATAAAAATGTGAAAACCAGTTTTTTGGGAATAGGAAGAACATTTTCAATTTTTAGATATTATGAGTGCAGCGAACCTAAGGAAGTTTAATGATAAATGTGCCAGCAGAGGGGGTATGGTATGGCAATTAAAATCATTTTGTATGCACTGTTTTCTGCGACAGGGTTAGTTTTTTTGAAATTAGGAACGAAACAAAATTTTTCTATAGTGTTTGACCGGTATGCGTGTTCTTTACAGATCAATTATATGCTTGTTTTAGGGATGTTTTTTTATATTGCAAGTTTTTTGCTTTCATTATCGATTATGAAAAAAGCTAATTTAAGTATTTTTTATTCTATTTCGGTAGGGTTTGTGTATATATGTGTTTGCATTATGAGTTATTTTATTTTAAAAGAAAAAATTACGTTCATACAATTTATAGGCATGGGGCTGATACTTGCAGGGATTTTAGTAATGAATATAAATGGGTAAGAGATTTAGAAATCAGAGTAGTCTCGGAAATTCAATGAAACTTTTGTAAAAATGTAGTGATACAAAAAAGATGTGAGGATATGGGCGAAAAAACTGATGATAGAGGGAGTATTTGAATTTATTGACTAAAAAAGGGCATGGGTAAGTAAGCCTGCCTGAAAAGATTTTTTGACAAGCTGGATATCGGTGATATTTCGGCGAATTTATGCGTTGTATAAACGACTGATCTTATATCTTGCATCCAGATGGATGCAGATGCCTATGAGCATGCCCAGAATGAGAATGATCCCTGCCCCGTATTTTCAGATGTTGCAGGCAGTAATCATTCAGGACACGGTAATTTACCCGCTCACATGCAGTATGCTTACGGTATAGCTTTTTGTACTGTTCAGAATCCCGCAGGATACATGGCGGAAGCGCAGGCTATCATGGTTTTTGATACGGTACGCCCATAGCTGCCGAGAGAACATTTTTCAGAATGAGAGCAGGAATTAATCCATCCGCATTTCAAAAGGCTGCGATATTTATGTGTATCTTTTTGAGGTCATATAAACGAACGGCTTATAGAACGTCTGGTTGCGGGCTGGGTATAAAGCGTATGGCAGGCAGTGCACTGGAAAAGGCAACAGGGATGCCAGAGGGAGAGGGGATACTGCGATGGAAAGTATAAAACTGACAATCAGACAGAGTATACTGTGGAATACATGTGGAAACCTGCCTTATCTGGGGGTGCAGTGTTTCTTACTGTTTTGGCAATAAGGCACCTTGGAGGATAAATATTGCGCCGGGGCTTATTTATGCAGTCGTGCTGGAGTGAACAACTGGGAATCTATGCATCTGTTGCAGCGCAAACGCTGATTGTTTAGATGGACGCCATTTACTTTTTTAACCCGATGATTACGGTATTTGCGGAACTTTGGTATATTTTTGAAAAAAGATGTGGATCGGGGATTTAAAAATGAGAGATCATAAATACCAGCGGTAGCTTTGCCAATAGGTTGTGGATCATCAGGCAAAAGAAAGGCAGGACATATGTTAAAGTTTAGGAAAGGATCCAGAAAAGGATTTGTAAAAGAAAATAGCAGGATTGTGGCTGCGGAGGCAATTCTTGCCATACTGCTGGTGCTGATGTTCCAATATATTATGGGACAAAGGCGGGAATATATCGACGCCAGCAGGGAACCAGATCAAACAGAAAACAGGATTACTGTGGAAGGGGAAAGTATCTTTTCACAGCAGGTAACCTGTGAAAAGGATACCCTTGACGGCATTATGGTATTGTCAGAAACGACGGAAGCAGGTATAGATGGGGCATTGTCTGTCCAGATATATGAAGAATCAGACGGGCTTCTTGCACAGGCGGCACAGCCGCTTTCAGACGAAGGCTATACATTCATTCGATTGGGGGAAACTTTAAGCGGACGCACTGGAAAAAAACTGGAGCTTGTTTTACGCTCTGATACAGGGGAGGCTGTTGTACTAAAAGGCGGAAGCTGCGAGGAAGTGCTTGTCAATGAGGAAGACAATGCATGTATCAGGTTGGTATACCATGCATTGGATGTAGGGCGGTATAAAATATCTGTGTATCTTTGGGGTGGCATCCTATGGCTGGTTTTGTCTGTATGTCTGATTATTTTGCAGAAGAAAAATGGAAAGCCGGAATATCTGTTTGCCTTTTTGTACCTTTCTCTTGGGATACTGTATATGTGTATCAACCCATTGTATGGCGTGCCGGATGAATCGGCGCATTTTGCAAGGACATACGGGATATCGGAAGGATCTTTTGTTACAGAAGGCGTTGACGGAGGGATCGGGACAGGCAGCAGGCTTCCGGAAAATCTACTGTATGGAAACAAAGGCCCAAGTATGAAGATTGGAGACATTGCTGCTGGCAAAGATGTGGAACTGTCTGATCAAAAGGTGTTTATGGATTATTGGACATCTGCATTGTATTCTCCATTTACTTATACAGCACAGGTGCTTGGTGTGGCGGTTGGGAAGTTAGTTAGCAACAAGGTTTTCTTTATCGCTTATTGCGGGCGGTTTGCAGCCTGGCTTGCCGCAGGGTGTATCTTATTTTTTGCAATACGCTATATCCCGTTTGGGAAACATACCCTGATCGCGGTCTCTCTCCTGCCTATGAATATGCATGAGTCCATTTCCCTGGCTGGGGATACATTTACCTTTGCAGTGGCAGTGGCTTTTTTTGCGTTTGTTTTGTATTTGCGGTATACGAAGAAAGGTACAATGGGCAGGAAAGATTATGTCTTGCTATATGTCCTGCTGTTTTTTATTGCATCCTGCAAGATCGTCTATGTACCGCTTTGTATGTTGGCGTTTCTGATACCAGCGGAACGGTTTGGTAGCAAGCGGAATTATGGAAAGCATGTGCTTCTGGCTGCATTGGAAGTATTATTAACGGCATGTAGCTGGCTTGCCATCAGTATGCATATTTTAGATGGCCAGTTGAACGGAAAGTCGGCGGAACAGGTGCAGTATCTGTTAAGCCACCCACTGTTATATGTCGAGACAGTTGTAAATACTACGGTCACATATGGGGAAGGGCTTGTAAAGTCAATGCTTGGGTCTTCTCTGGGGTGGCTTAGTATAGCGGTCAATTCGGGCATTATTGCAATGGTGGCAGTGAATCTGGCTTATGTGTGCGTCTTTGAAAAGGGTGTCTGGAAAGATGAGGAAAGCAAATGGCCGCGTGTTTGGACGATTGGAGCTGTCGCATGTGTGGTATTTGTGATGTATACAAGCTTGTACGTACAGTGGACGGAGCTTGAGAAGAATATTATCGACGGGCTTCAGGGAAGGTATTTTTTGCCTGTGCTGTTTCCGTTTCTTTTGTCGTTAAAGAATGGCAGCAAGAGGACGGATGGCGGGACAGATCGTAATGGTTTCTATGTCTCTTATCAGGTACTGTTGATTACAAATCTGTTTACGCTGGTTACATTGTTAACGCATTATATCATATAATATGGAAATGACAGGCTTGCCGCTTTTTATGATTGTCTTTTTGCCCAAACTATACTATAGTTAGAAAAAGGAAATATCAGGGGGCATTATCATATGGCAAGGACAATAGCAATTGGAGAACAGAATTTTAGTGAAATCATAGAACGCAATAGTTTTTATATCGATAAAACAGACTTTATAAAAGAATGGTGGGAAAATCGGGATACAATTACTCTGATCACACGTCCCAGAAGATTTGGAAAAACGCTTACAATGAATATGTTGAATGATTTTTTTTCCGTAGATCAGACAGACAAGAGCGGCCTGTTTCAAAACCTGAAAATCTGGAAAGAAAAAAAGTACCAGGCATTACGGGGGACATATCCAGTCATCTTCCTAAGCTTTGCGAATGTAAAGGGAAGCAGTTATGCAGTAGTGAGGAAAAAAATCTGTCAGATGATCGTCAATTTATATGCGAAGTATGGTTTTCTTTTGAAGAATGGATCTTTAGAAGGTGAAGACGCAGCATTTTTTAAGAGAATGACCATAGATATGGACGATGCAGACGCAGCGTTATCCCTGTACCAGCTTTCTGGTTATTTATATGGTTATTATAACAAAAAGGTGCTCATTCTTCTGGATGAGTACGATACCCCCATGCAGGAAGCGTATATAAATGGATACTGGGATGAATTAGCAGAATTTATTAGAGGCTTTATGAATTCCACATTTAAGACAAATCCATATTTAGAGCGTGCAATTATGACAGGAGTTACTAGGATCAGCAAAGAATCAATATTTTCGGATATGAATAACCTGACGGTAATAACAACTACGACAAGATTGTACGAGACGGCTTTTGGATTTACGGAAGATGAAGTGTTTCAGGCGTTGGAAGAGTTTGGGATGCAGCAGTCAAAAGATGATGTAAAACGCTGGTATGATGGATTTCGGTTTGGAAGCAGTGAAAATATTTATAATCCCTGGTCTATTACAAACTTTCTCAAATTTAAAGAGTTTGGCGCCTATTGGGTGAATACAAGTTCCAATAAATTAGTCGGAAACCTGATCCAGAAAGGAAGTCCGAAAGTAAAGGTCATTATGGAAGATCTGCTTCAGGGAAAATATTTCCGTACGTATCTGGATGAACAGATTGTGTTTGAGCAGTTAGGCAATAGTATGGAAGCTATTTGGAGCTTGTTACTAGCAAGCGGTTATTTAAGAATTACAGGTTGTGAAACATGTGTTCCGGCTACGGACATGGGTGATGCTGTATATGAACTTGCGATTACAAATTTAGAAATTATCCGTATGTTCCGCAGGCTGATCCATGGATGGTTTGATACAGAGAATGGGGCTTATAATGATTTTATCCGGGCATTGCTGGCAAATGACAAAAAAGCTATGAATGCCTATATCAACAAGGTCGCATTATATATATTCAGCAGTTTCGATTCGGGGAAAAAGCCGTCAGAGGCCTCAGAACCAGAACGCTTGCACTCTGTGAAAGCGATCACTAAGGGTTTGAAAATACCAAACCCAAGTGCCTGCTTTTATCATGGATTTGTGCTCGGCCTGATGGTTGACCTTGAAAATCGATATGTCATAACTTCGAATCGGGAAAGTGGATTTGGCAGATATGATGTGATGCTGGAACCGCGCAGCACGAAAGATGATGCAATCATTTTGGAGTTTAAAGTACATGATCCGGATGAGGAACGTTCGCTACAGGATACAGTTGCGTCTGCACTGGCACAGATCGAAGAAAAAAGATATGCAGTTGCAATGGAAGCAAAGGGGATAGCACCGGACAGGATTCGCAGATATGGTTTTGCGTTTGAAGGGAAAAAGGTGCTGATTGGCTGAATCCAAATCTGTTTACGCTGGTTACATTGTTAACGCATTATATCATATAAATGGAAATCGGAGGATTGTTATGACAAGGCGCAGAATATGTTCCGGCATAGTGTTTTTGTGTATGCTTGCAGTTGTTTTGTTATCAGCTTGCGGAATGCAGCCTGGCGCACCGCAAAAATATACCGGGAGGGGGTACAAAAGAACTGTGATTACAACGCCTAAAATGGGCGATGCGAAACTTATAAAAGATAAGATTATTTCTGGATCAGATGGGCATATGATTCTTTTGAATCAGGATGGAACCATTTTTCGAGAGTACGCTGATATCCCGCTGAACTGGCTATATGTATATGAGCCGGAAAATCTGGTTGTTGCGGGAAGTTGGGGAAATGAACCGCACCTGGTCGCACTGGACGATGACTGGACAGTAAACCGCAATGAGGCAATACCGATGCGCAGTAAAACCGGTACCCAAATGATCGACCCGACCTTGGTAAAGGCAAATGGTACGTATATCCTGACATGTGTAGAGATTGAAGGGAGCATCAACAATGGGGATGCGGGAGCGGAAAATGGAACCTATACAGTAAAATGTATGAAATCAGAGAATCTGTCTGACTGGGAAATGGCAGCGGATATCCTTTCTTATCCAAATAACATTGAAGATGGCGATATGATTTTCCAAAATGGGACATTATACTATTTTTATGAAAAAGAGGAGTTTGACAAAGGCCCGTCGTCCATCAACGTGGCAATATCTAAGGATTACGGCATGTCCTGGCAGGATGAGGCGCAACTGCTTGCGGCGGACGCAGATCATGAGCTGGCAAGTGTTGAGCCGGGAAAGGATGGATATGTAGTATATTATAGCAGCGATGAGGATTCCGCAGGTGCGAGTTATGATGGCGCCAAAGCTTATCGGGCGTCCTTTACAGAGGATTTTCAGGCGGAAGATATCTGTGAGGTGGATCTTGGAGAAGACGGAGGGATCCTTTTGTATGACACAAAGCAGGCGCGGGATGGAATGTATTATTTATATGCGCGTAATTACTGCAAAGAAAATGACCTGGTATTGGTTTTTGGCTCAAAAAAAGCAGAGAAGCAAATCTGAATCATCGGTGCTTTCTCTGCTTTAAAGCCATATTCTAAAATTCCATCATCTGACCATATTTTCAATAGCTTCCTCAACAGCGGCATTTAAACTTTTTCCATGTTCAATCGCATATACAGCAATATTCCGGTGGAGCTCGGAGCTAATCCTAACATTAAATGTGCCCTTGTAAGGCTGCTCCGGCTCCATATCCCTTTCCTCACAGTCAGCTAAATATTCATCAATCACATTTTGAAAATCCTGCTCTAATTCATTTACAGAGTTTCCTTCATAAGATAATAAAGACTTTATTCCAATGACTTTTCCAAATAGACAACTATCCTCTTTTGAATACTCTACTGTTCCATTATAATTCTTATAGGACAACAAATTACTCATAGCAAACCATCCTTTCTCAGCTTTTCTATAACCTGGTCCAAGACATATCTCTTTAATATTCCGCTGGGATGTGGCTTATGAAAGTTTATCACTTCATTGCTCCCATCTTTTATAAATTTCACTCCTGAGCCAGTTCCACTCTGTTTTAGTTGATATCCAAAATACGATAGTAAAGATTCCATTTCATCAAAAGTAAAATCTTTAGGCTTCTTCAATAATCTTTCTATCAATTTATCTTTCTTGCCCATGGCATTTCTCCTTTACATATAATATACTACTATCCCAGAAAATATGCAACTATTTCTAGTTGCAACCAACAGCTTTGCTAGGTATTTTTCCTGTTACTCTTCATGGGGTGTGGAAACATACAGCAATTGTTGGAGTTGACGATATTTTGGAATTTTCAAAAGGTTGAGGAGGATATAGGAGTGGCAGCAAAAGCAAAGATGAAAGAAATTTCTATGGAAGAGGCTTTATGGAAGTCCGCTGACAAATTACGGGGATCAGTAGAACCATCTGAATATAAGCATGTTGTTGCATCAAAACAGTTTATTGGGGATTGTCGAAAAGAATGCCAAATATTTGTTGAAATAAATAGTTATATATGTTATATTTATCCATATATTACCAAAAGCCGACAGACGTTTAAATTTGCCGGCGGATATTAGAGAAGCAAGACAATATAATATGTGAGCGTAAAAAAGGGCTGTCTTTTAAGTGACAGCCCTTTCTTAAAATCACGGGGAAGGGATGGAAAGTATTTGCGCAAGAGGCTGGAAGCAGCGAATCTATTAAATAGGGGTAAAATGTTCAAGAAAATATCAAAAGAGATGGCAGCTTTATGCTGAGTGCAGACAACGCCCATGCAGGGCACCCGAAAAGACGAAGGAAGATATTGATATGTTAAAAATAAGCGAAGAACTGAATATGGAAT
>CAMWXD010000064.1 GCA_947178105.1 uncultured Eubacterium sp.
CTCAAATTCTTTTGAATCTTTCAAGGTTATTTCACTGTTCAGTTATCAATGTTCTGTTCGCTAAATTCTGCTAAAAATTTTGATTTTTTGTTTCCATTTGTTGGTGCTTTTGAAAGCTTTGTTATTATAGCAGTTCTTATTTCGTTTGTCAACAACTTTTTTTTATTTTTTTGAATTTATGATTACTATTCACTATCAATAAAATCATTTGTAATATTATTTGTTGACTCGAACTTTTATATCTTAGCATCTTTTACATTTTTTGTCAACTACTTTTTTTCACATTTTTTAATTTTTATATGTTCTCGTTTTTGACAAAAAATAAAACGGAGAAGGAGGGATTTGAACCCTCGCGCCGGTTGCCCGACCTACACCCTTAGCAGGGGCACCTCTTCGGCCACTTGAGTACTTCTCCATAGCTGAACCAACGTTCTATACATATTGATTGGTAAAATTTCTCTGCGCCACAACGCAAAAGTTATTTTACATGTATTTTGTTTATTTGTCAATACGTTTTTTTAAATTTTTTCATTTTTTTTATCTTACGTTAGAATCATATCTTATACACCTCAATAGCGGTCTCATAAAGATTATTTCCAGAAGCATCGATCACAACAATCAAAGGAAAATCTTCTACTTCCAATCTGCGGATTGCTTCTGTCCCCAAATCCTCATAACAAACCACCTCTGACTTTTTGATACATTTTGATATGACAGCACCTGCTCCTCCTACTGCTGCAAAATAAACAGCTTGATTTTTAATCATGGAGTCCACTACTTCTTTGGAACGTTTTCCTTTTCCGATCATGGCTTTTAATCCCAAATCCAACAGAGCTGGTGCATATTTATCCATCCTGCTTGCCGTTGTTGGGCCAGCAGAGCCTATCACCCTGCCTTCTCGTGCAGGCGAAGGCCCCATATAATAAATGGCCGCATCTTGAAGATCAATCGGAAGCGCGTCGCCACGGCATAAAGCATTTGCCATTCTCAGATGAGCTGCGTCGCGCGCCGTATAAATGGTTCCAGACAAATAAATATAGTCTCCTGCTTTTAGATGCTTCACTGTCTCATTTGTAATTGGTGTATGAATATGTTTGTCCATTATAATACTCTCTTTACCTTCTTTTTATACTTAATTTCTCTAATTTTTTATTTTTTCTCAAAGAAGCCGTGCGTTAGATCGACCTTTTCACATGCCTCGCTACATGGCAGCAAATATTTACTGCCACTGGAAGTCCTGCGATATGTGTTGGATAAGTAATAATATTGACACCAAGAGCGGTCGTCGTACCGCCAAGCCCACCTGGCCCAATCCCCAATGCATTGATCTGATGCAGCATTTCGATCTCAAGCTCTTTTACATAAGGAATATCAGAATGTGTATTGATATCCCTTGTTAAAGCCTCTTTTGCCATCAAAGCGCATTTTTCAAAATCTCCTCCTATTCCAACACCTACTACCATTGGAGGACACGCATTTGGCCCTGCTTCCTTCACTGTATTCAAAATAGCTTCTTTTACACCTTCGATCCCATCTGCCGGCTTTAACATATATACCTTGCTCATATTTTCACTTCCAAACCCTTTTGGAGCTACGGTAATTGTAAGCTGGTTTCCCGGCACAATCCGGTAATGGATAATGCCAGGCGTATTATCTTTCGTATTTTCCCTTATAATAGGGTCGCTCACTACAGATTTACGGAGATACCCATTGATGTACCCTCTGCGTATCCCTTCGTTAACAGCATCCTCTATTGCCATTCCCTCCAGGTATACCTCCTGCCCCACATCTAAGAAGACAACTGCCATTCCGGTATCCTGGCAAATCGGTATGTCATCTGCTGCCGCAATCTCCATATTCTCCTCTAACTGCCCTAAGATCCGGCAGCCAACAGGTGATTTTTCCGTTTCCTTTGCCTGCGTAATCGCATTTTTGATATCCTGTGATAAATACAGATTTGCTTCGATGCACATTTCACTGATATTTTTGATAATTTCATCTGTATGGATCGTTCTCATATTTGTCTCCTCAAAATCGTGTGCGCTGTTTATGAATTCTCCTGATCTTCCTGTGCACGTTTTAATAATGTGTCTGTATCGTCTTCTAACATTTCTTCTTCCTTTGTATCTGCTTCGTGTACTTTCGTAAGGCTTGCCACTTTTACATCCGGTTCCAGATTCATGAGCTTTACGCCGGAAGTAATTCTGGACAATACAGAAATACCCGCAACTGGCATACGTATAATGATCCCTTCAGTCGTAATCATCATAATCTCATTTTCTTTATTTACAGCCTTTACACCAATAATATTGCCAGTTTTTTCTGTAATTTTATAGCATTTGACTCCTTTTCCGCCGCGGTTTTGTACGGTAAATTCATCCATAAGCGTACATTTTCCCATGCCCTTTTCCGATACGGTTAAAAGCATCTCTCCCTGCGTATGAAGCTGCATTCCAACGACTTCATCGTTTGCGGTAAGGCTCATACCAATGACACCCATAGAATTTCTCCCGGTACTGCGCACATCCTTTTCATGGAAACGGATACACTGTCCGTATTTTGTAACTAAAATAATATCCTTGTCATAGTCCGTCATCTTGACCTCAATCAGCTCATCATCTTCCCGAAGGCTGATCGCTGCCAGTCCTGTTTTGCGGATATTGGCATATTCCTGAATCGGGGTCTTTTTTACAATTCCTTTCCTGGTCGCCATAAATAAATATTCCCCGTCTTTGTATTCCTGTATTGGGATCAATGCCGTAATTTTTTCTCCTGGCTGGAGCTGTAGGAGATTAATAATCGCAGTCCCCCTGGAGGTACGCCCTGCTTCAGGTATTTCGTAAGCCTTCATACGGTATACCCGTCCGGTATTTGTAAAAAACATAAGATAATGGTGTGAAGTCGTCATCATCAGGTCTTCGATATAATCGTCTTCAATCGTCTCCATCCCTTTGATGCCCCGTCCGCCGCGGTGCTGGCTGCGAAAGTTATCCATGCTCATACGCTTTATGTAGCCCAATTTTGTCATAGTAACGATTGTATTAGTCACAGGAATCATATCCGCCATAGAAATATCCATCTCATCGTAGCTGATCCCGGTTCTTCTTTCATCGCTGTATTTTTGCGAAATAAGCAGTATTTCCTCACGGATGACACCTAACAGTTTCTTTTCATCCGATAAAATCGCTTTGTAATATGCGATCTTTTCTGCTAGTTCCTGATACTCTCCCTCGATCTTTTCCCGTTCCAGGCCTGTCAGCGCACGCAGGCGCATATCTACAATCGCCTGTGCCTGCGCATCGGTCAGCCCAAAGCGTTCCATCAGTCTTTCTTTTGCCTGTGCGGTCGTCCTACTTGAGCGGATAATCGAAATCACTTCATCGATATGATCCAATGCGACCAGCAAGCCTTCCAAAATGTGTGAACGCTCTTCAGCTTTATTCAGGTCGTATTTTGTCCTTCTTGTCACAACCTCTTTTTGATGCAGCAAATAATACTTGAGCATCTCCATCAGATTCAAGATCCGCGGCTGTTCATTTACAAGCGCAAGCATAATTACGCCAAAAGTATCCTGAAGCTGCGTATGCTTATACAACTGGTTTAAAATCATATTCGGGCTTACATCCTTACGCAGCTCAATACAGATCCGCATTCCCTGGCGGTCTGATTCGTCGCGGAGCGCTGTGATCCCGTCTATTTTTTTATCGTGTACGAGATCTGCTATTTTTTCGATCAGCCTTGCTTTGTTTACCATAAACGGAAGCTCTGTAACGATAATCCGGTTTTTGCCGTTATTCATCGGCTCAATATTGGATACGGCGCGTACCTTTATTTTTCCCTTACCAGTACGGTAAGCCTCATTGATGCCTGCCGTCCCTAAAATACTGCCTCCTGTCGGAAAATCTGGGCCTTTTACAATCGCTAACAATTCATCCAGATCCGTCTCGCGGTCATGTTCTACTTCATTATCGATTATTTTTACGACTGCATCAATAATTTCACGCAGATTATGCGGAGGAATATTGGTTGCCATACCGACCGCAATTCCTGTCGTACCATTTACAAGCAGATTTGGAAAACGTGCCGGCAGCACTACCGGCTCTTTTTCTGTTTCGTCAAAATTAGGCTTAAAATCAACCGTATCTTTGTTGATATCCGCCAGCATCTCCATCGAAATTTTGCTGAGCCTTGCTTCTGTATACCTCATAGCAGCGGCACCGTCGCCGTCCACAGAGCCAAAATTCCCATGTCCGTCTACCAGCGGATATCTGGTAGACCACTCCTGCGCCATATTTACGAGCGCTCCGTAAATAGAGCTGTCCCCATGCGGATGATATTTACCCATCGTATCACCGACAATACGGGCGCACTTACGGTGCGGTTTGTCCGGGCCATTGTTCAACTCGATCATAGAAAACAAAACTCTGCGCTGCACTGGCTTTAGTCCGTCCCTGACATCCGGCAAAGCCCTGGAAGCAATGACACTCATCGCATAATCGATATACGATGATTCCATAGTTTCTTTCAGATCTACATTATGGATTTGATCAAATATCTTATCATCCATTTTAATTTACCCCCTAAATATCCAAATTCTGAACCTTTTGTGCATTCTCCTCAATAAATTCCCGTCTAGGCTCTACTTTGTCGCCCATTAAGGTAGTAAATGTCAGGTCAATTTCAGAAGATTTTTCCTCATCTATCATAACCCGTTTTAAAACACGTTTTTCCGGATCCATTGTCGTATCCCACAACTGGTCGGAATCCATTTCCCCAAGGCCTTTATAGCGCTGGATCTTATTATTGCCGTCCCGTCCGATTTCCAGAAGGATCTTTTCCAGCTCTTTATCGTCATAAGCATACCATATATTTTTGTTTTTTTCGATCTTAAACAACGGCGGTGTAGCAAGATAAATGTGGCCCTGGCGGATCAGCTCCGGCATAAACCGATACAAAAATGTAAGCATTAATGTACTGATATGCGCTCCGTCCACATCGGCATCTGTCATAATAATAATCTTATCGTACCTTAACCTGCTGATGTCAAAATCTTCGTGAATTCCTGTTCCAAAAGCAGTAATCATCGCTTTGATCTCAGCATTGCCGTAAATCTTATCCAAACGCGCTTTTTCCACATTCAATATCTTGCCGCGCAGCGGCAGAATTGCCTGCGTTGCACGATTTCTCGCCGTTTTTGCAGAACCGCCCGCAGAATCTCCCTCTACGATAAAAATTTCACAATTTTTTGGGTCTCTGTCTGAACAGTCCGCTAATTTTCCAGGCAGGGACGTACTTTCCAATGCGGTTTTTCTGCGGGTAAGATCTCTCGCCTTTCTGGCAGCATCTCTTGCACGCTGCGCCAGCAGGGATTTTTCACAGATCGCTTTTGCTACCTGCGGATTTTGCTCTAAATAATAGGTCAACTGCTCACTCACAACAGAATCCACAGCTCCTCTTGCCTCACTGTTTCCGAGCTTTTGCTTTGTCTGTCCTTCAAACTGCGGTTCCTCAATCTTTATGCTGATAATCGCAGTCATACCTTCCCGAATATCCTCTCCAGCCAGAGCGCTGTCGCTTTCTTTTAAGATTTTATTCGCACGTGCATAAGCATTAAAGGTCTTTGTAATTGCATTTCGAAAACCTGCCAAATGCGTCCCGCCTTCCGGCGTAATAATATTATTTACAAAACTGTACGTAGAATCATTATAGGAATCATTATGCTGAAGTGCAACCTCTACCATGACGTTATCTTTTTGTCCTTCACAATAGATGACATCCTGATATAACGCTTCCTGGCTGCGGTTTAGATATGTCACAAACTCCTTAATCCCGCCTGCATAATGAAATTCATGCATCCGTACCGGATCGGTTCTTTTGTCCTTTAATACGATTCTAAGCCCTTTTGTCAAAAAAGCTGTCTCACGCAAACGCTGCTTTAATGTGTCATAATCATATACTGTCTCTTCAAAAATGGACCCATCTGGCGAAAAAGTTACCTTTGTACCTGTTTTTTGCTTGTCACACGTACCAGCTTCCATCAGCGGATACATTGTAACACCGCGTTCATAACGCTGCTTATAGACTTTCCCATCCCTGCAAATCTCTACTTCCAGCCAGTTGGACAGTGCGTTTACAACTGAAGCCCCTACTCCGTGCAGTCCGCCGGATACTTTATATCCGCCGCCGCCAAATTTTCCTCCTGCGTGGAGCACAGTAAATACAACCTCAACAGCAGGAAGTCCGGCTTTGTGGTTGATACCGGTAGGAATGCCCCGCCCGTCATCAATTACCGTAATGGAATTGTCCGGGTTGATCTTCACTTCGATATTTTTGCAATATCCAGCAAGCGCCTCATCGACGGAATTATCTACGATCTCATACACAAGATGATGAAGTCCCCTTGATGATGTGCTCCCGATATACATGCCGGGCCTTTTGCGCACAGCTTCCAGCCCTTCTAATATCTGGATCTGATCAGCTCCATAGTTATTTTCAATAGCCATATGTCACCCTCCTGATTCTTCTGCATCGGTTACTTTGTAACAGCCCTTAACATCAGGGCTGCTCTGTTACTTTTTGCATCACCTGTCCACCCTTTACTTCAAAGACGCGATCAATCTGAAAACGGTTCCTGACAAATTCGTCCAGTCCCGTACAGGTAATAATCGTCTGAATATTATGAATACTGCCAAGCAGATAATTTTGCCTGCTGCTGTCAAGCTCTGATAATACATCATCCAACAGCAGCACTGGCGTATCGTGGATCAGTTTTTTTACAAGCTCCAGCTCGGATAACTTCAGAGACAATGCTGAAGTCCGCTGCTGTCCCTGAGAACCAAATGTCCGTATATCCGCCTCGCCGATTTGAAATAACAAATCGTCCCGATGCGGCCCGACTGAAGTCTGGCAGTACTTCAGATCCTTTTCGCGCACCCTTTCCAGCGCTTCCTCAAACCCGCCTGCATGAATACTTGGCTCATACGTCAACTTCAGTTCCTCACGGTTCCCGGTAATATTTTTATGAATACTGTATACAATCTCACTTAGTTCTTTGATAAACGCACTTCTGCGCCGTATGATCCGTTGCCCATAATCAATAAGCTGCATATCCCACACAGAAAGTGTGTCAATCAATTCCCTTCGAAAAATCAAATCTTTTAACAGTTTATTCCTCTGATTTAAAATTTTATTATAATTCGTCAGGTCAGACAAATAAATCTTATCTAACTGACACAATTCCAAATCCAAAAAGCGCCTGCGCTGCGAAGGGCCATTTTTGATAATATTCAAATCCTCTGGAGAAAAAAAAACGATATTCAGAATGCCAAACAAAGCACCTGCTTTTTTTATAGGAATCCGGTTGACCGCTATTCCTTTGGAACGATTTTTCTTCAGATGGATATCGATCTGAAATTCCTTTTCATTTTTCACTACAAAGGTACGTATATGCGATTCTTCTGCGCCGAATTGAATCATATCCTTATCCTTGCTGCCTTTATGTGATTTTGTTGTACCGCTGACATAGGCGGATTCTAATATATTGGTCTTGCCCTGTGCGTTATCACCAAACAGGATATTCGTTCCTTGCGTAAAATCGATCTTCAGATTCTCATAATTACGATAATTTTTTAATTCGATGGATTTGATCATCATTGCGATATCTGTATTGTCTCGCCATTATAAGAAACAATATCTCCATCATGTAATTTTTTTCCGCGCTGAAGCTCTGTCTCGCCATTTAAGGTCACTTCGCCCCCTTGTATGGCTAATTTCGCTTCTACGCCAGAGCTGACCATGCCTCCCAATTTCATTGCCTGGCCTAGTTTTATATATGCATCTTTAATTTTTACTTTTTTCATAAATCCCCTCCATAAATCCCCTTATACCCAATTAACTGTTTACAGAGTTGAAATTAACAGGCAGGATCAGGTAGATATAAGTATCATCATCATCTCGGATAAAGCATGGAGCCTTTGGATTTACCATATACAACGTGACTTCTTCTTCATCGATCACACGCAGCGCGTCCATGAAAAATTTGGGATTGAATCCAATCATTAAATCCTTGCCTTCTTTTTCAATCGCAATTTCTTCATCCATAGATCCTATAAAGGAAGAGATCTGAAGTTCCATATGCGTATCTGCAACGTCCATAATGATCGGTTTTTTATCGCCCTCCTTCACTAGAAGTGTCGCCCGGTCAATACAATCCAACAGCTCGCGCTTGCTGATCTTGATCTTAGTCTCATAGGCTGAAGACAGCATTTGGTCAATTTTGAAATATTCGCCTTCGATCAACCTGGACACTACGATCGTATGTTGAAATTCAAATACAATGTGATTATCTGATATATAAATATCTACATACTCTTCAGCCGATCCCGGCAAAATTTTACTGATCTCCTGCAAAGCCTTGCCAGGAACGATTACTTTCTTATTTTCACAGTTATTTTTTAATTCTATATTTCGAATCGATATTCGATGTCCGTCTAAAGAAACTACTTTCAGTTTGTTTTCATTAATTTCAAACAACTCGCCAGTCATTAGTTTGTTTGTGTCATTATCAGCAATCGAAAAAATAGTCTGACGTATGACTTCTTTTAATGTGAATTGCGTAATGGAGACAGGTTCATTTTTTTCAAGAACTGGCAAATAAGGAAAATCTTCGCCTGATTTTCCTAAAATATTGAATTTTGCTTTTTCACATGTAATGACAGTCTTAAATGCGGAATCAGACTGGATTGTGATATCATTGTCTGGCAGCTTTCGTACGATCTCTGAAAATATCTTTGCATCCAACGCTATAATTCCAGGTTCTTTTATCGTACCTTCTATACTTGTCTGAATTGCCATTTCCATATCATTTGCGATCAGCCTGATTTCACCTTCAGAGGCATCGATTAGGATACATTCTAAAATAGGCATGGTTGTCCTTGTTGGGACTGCCTTAATGGCTGTGTTTACTCCATATAGTAAATTCACTTTTGAACAGATCAGCTTCATGTGCATAACTCCTTTCGGGGTGAATTTTATAAATCATATATATAATAACTCGTAGTAGTAATAATAGGGGGTGTGTAAAAGTGTAAAAGCACTTTAAGCCCTTAAAATATCATAAATAACACGCTTTAAAACTACGTGAACAACTTAAAGTGAACTGCTTGATAATCTGTGTATAACTTAAAAATAAAAAAAACGGTCAAAATCTTTGGTGAAAAATGGGACAGGTTATACAGTGCTGTGAACAAGAAATCCCTGAGTTATCCACAGTTATCCACAAAAAAATGTGGATAACTGTGGATAATTTATTTGCTTGCCTTAATTTGGGTTGATCTTTTTGCGGATCGTTTCTATCAATTTCTGTGTTGCTTCGCTGCTGCTGCATTCTGCTTCGATTTTTTCAATACCATGGATAATCGTAGAGTGGTCGCGCCCGCCTAATATTTCGCCGATACCTGCCAGGGAGGCCCCAGTCATATTTTTACATAGGTACATTGCTATTTGCCGAGGCCGTACAATATCACTGCTCCGGGATTTGGATATAAGCTGTTCCGGCGTTTTCTGAAAATGTTCAGCTACAATTTCAATAATGAGATGCGGGGTAATCTCTCTGTGCATATCTGGATTAATAATACTTTCAAGCTGTTCTTTTGCCGTTTCAATTGTAATTTCAACATTCGTTAACCGCGAAAAAGCCATCAGGCGATTGAGTGCGCCTTCAAGCTCTCGGATATTGGACTTGATATTTGTGGCTATGTACTTAATAATTTCATCATCAAATTCGATATTGTCCATTTCTTCTTTTCGGCGCAGGATCGCCATTCGTGTTTCATAATCCGGTGAACCGATATCAGCCATACAGCCCCATTGGAATCTGGAACGAAAACGCTCTTCTAGCGTTGTCATTTCTTTTGGAGGTTTATCACTGGAGACAACGATTTGTTTACCTGCATTATAAAGGACATTAAATGTATTAAAAAATTCTTCCTGTGTTCGGTCTTTTCCTATTATAAACTGAATATCATCTATTAAGAGGACATCAACATTGCGGTATTTGTCACGGATCGCATTGATCTGGGAATTGCTTCCGTTTCGGATCGCGTCAATGACTTCATTTGTAAATACTTCTGAAGGTACATATTGGATTTTCAAACTGGGGTGGTTGGCAAGGATATGGTGTGCAATGGAATGCATTAAATGCGTTTTTCCAAGGCCTACTCCTCCCCATAAAAAAAGCGGGTTGTATTTTTTTGCAGGATTATCAGCTTCTTCTGCGACTACGAGAGAAATTGTATGCGCGAGTTTGTTATTGCTGCCAACTACAAAAGTATCAAATGTATAGTTTGGATTCAGGTCATGATTTTTACGGGAGGCAGCATCCTCCTGCATGGCAGTTGATTTGGCGGGTTTCATTTTCTTCGCGTCTTCAGGAAGAATAAATTCAATCTCATAATCAATGCCTGTCGTTTCTGCAATTACAACTTTTAAAGGAGTCAGATACTTCTTTGTAATGTAGTTCAGCGCAATCTGCTCCGGCGGGGCGAGGATATATATTTTGTCGCCGTCGATCCGAAAGATTTCCAAAGGTTTGATCCACGATTCGTAGACAACTTTGGAAAGTTCGTATTCTTCTTTTACAGTTAATAGTATTTCTTGCCATTTTTCCTCAACTAACATATCATATCTCCGTCATTTTTATACATTTTAGAAAAGCAGATAAAAAGCCACACTATATATCATAAACCAAAATGACGAATTTAGCAATTAAATCTTCAGATAAAAAAAATGACCCTGAAGTGGATAAAGTGTCTAAAAAAGAAAAGCCGGAGCCTTCAGGCGGACGTCTTTCAGTGCCTTATTCACATAGAATAAACTTGATGTTTGGAAGTTTTTAGAAGTTATCCACAATCCTTCTTTATGAAAAAATCCTTAAAAATCAACAATTTTTTGAAAATTTGAAAAAAATTTGTGGATAAGTATGTGTATAAGTTTTTGTTGATAGAAAAAATGTGGATAACTATTGTGTGCAAAGTTGTGGATGGGGACAGTTGTAAAAAATTTCATAAAAAAATTATAAAAAGCAAAGGTTTTTCTTGACTTGCGCATCTTTTTTGTTATAATTGTAATGGTATTTTTTCAATAGTAAGGATTTTGAAAGAGAGGTGCATGTAATATGAAGATGACATACCAGCCAAATAAAAGACATAGATCGAAAGTGCATGGTTTCAGAAAAAGAATGAGTACAGCAGGCGGAAGAAAGGTATTGGCTGCAAGAAGATTAAAAGGAAGAAAGAAGTTATCAGCATAGGCCACATCTTTTGTGGTCTTTCTTCTTATTTACCGAGAAACGGTTATTTTTTAAAAATAACGTGCTGATCAGGCGTTTCCATTGAAAAAATCCCGTAAAAAATAACCGTCATAATCGTTTTTGAATTTGAGAACATTTGTGAGCATTTGAAAAAGAGGCAGAACTGTTTAGGTAGGAGCTATGAAATTTTCTGAATCGTTAAAAAAGAATTCTGATTTTCAAAAGGTTTATAGAGAAGGAAAATCCTATGCGAACCGTTATCTTGTAATGTACGTTCTGGATAACGGATCAAGCTCCAACAGAATAGGAATTTCAGTCAGTAAGAAGGTAGGCAACAGTATTATCAGACATCGGGTGAAGCGTTTGATTAAGGAAGCTTACAGGCTGCAAGAGGACATGCTTCAGAATGGTTTAGACATTGTGATTATTGCAAGGGTATCAGCGAAAAATATATCTTATTGGGAAACAAAAAGTGCATTGATGCATCTTGCAGGCATTCAGAACATTTTAAAATTGAATTAAAGAGATGAGCGAATTTGAAAAAAATAATAATTTTCTGTATTAATATGTATAAAAGGTATTTATCGCCGATGAAGACTGTGAAATGTCCTTACATTCCATCATGTTCAGATTATGCGCTTGAAGCGATTCAAAAACATGGCGCGCTGAAGGGAGGACTGCTTGCAGGCTGGAGAATCCTGCGCTGCAATCCGTTTTCAAAAGGTGGTTATGATCCTGTCCCATAAGGAGGTATTTTTCATTGACTACGATCATACTGACACAATATTCCGGTTCTATTTTAGGCCCTATCGCAAAAGTGCTTGGATGGGTTATGAACTGGATCTATCTGTTTCTTGCCAATGTATTCGGAATTGAAAACATCGGCCTTACAATTATTGGATTAACGATATTGATTTATATGTGTATGCTGCCGCTTACGATCAAGCAGCAGAAGTTTTCCAAGCTTCAACAGAAGATGCAGCCTGAGATCAAGGCGATTCAGGAAAAATATAAAGGCCGCAGGGATCAGGAGTCCCAGATGGCATTGAATGAGGAAACGCAAGCGTTATATGCTAGGTATGGAATTTCCCCGACGGGGACATGCCTGCCGATGTTATTGCAGTTGCCGGTATTTTTTGCATTATACCGGGTTATTTATAATGTGCCTGCTTATGTATCCGGCGTAAAAGCTGCTTTTGACGGAGTAGTGGATGGAATTATCCATACGGCGGGTTTTCAGGGAATTATGGAAAAATTTCTGGAAAACTTAAAGCTGACACAGCAGATCGGGGCAGATTTCAACAGTACAGATTTGGAAGCGGTAAAGAATTTTATCGTGGATTCTATTTATAAAATGCCGACAACAGGATGGGATGCTTTAAGAGATTCGTTTCCGGGGCTTCATAATGTGATTGATTCTACAGAAGTGCAGCTTAATCATATGAATACGTTTCTTGGCTTGAATATTTCGGATTCACCGCTTGCGATTATGATGAGCAGCTTTAAGGAACATTCGTATTTGTTTGTAATTTTGGCGCTTTTGATACCGCTTACCTCTTATGCATCTCAGATGCTGAATATCAAGCTGATGCCGCAGGCTGATTCTGACCCGGACAACCAGATGGCAAAGCAGATGAAAATGATGAATTATACAATGCCGTTATTTTCAATGGTGTTATGTTTTTCTGTTCCGGTTGGGCTTGGTATATACTGGATTTTTAGTTCTTTTACGAGGGGTGTACAGCAGTATTTTGTAAATAAGCATATTCAGAATTTGGATTTGGATGAGATCATTGCGAAAAATGTAGAGAAGCGTAAGAAAAAACTGGAAAAAATGGGAATCAGTGAGAACCAGATTCGAAATGCCGCAAGAATGAGTACAAAAAATAATGTGCAGTTGACTTCTGGTATGTCAAAGGCGGAAAGGGATGCGAAAATCGAAAAAGCATATGAATATAGAAAAACAGCCAATCCGAACAGTTTAACAGCAAAAGCAAATTTGGTGAAGGATTTTAATGAGAGGAATAATAAATAAAGGGGAGATTTTTGTGATGGAGTATATCGAGGTAAGTGCAAAAACAGTGGGTGACGCAATTACGGATGCTTTGGTTCGGCTTGGTGTGACAAGCGATCAGTTGGAATATGAAGTAGTAAATGAGGGAAGCACCGGATTTTTAGGGTTTGGCAGTAAGCCTGCGGTCATTAAGGCGCGGAAAAAATATTCTCCGGAAGAGAATGTCAGGGAATTTTTAACAAATGTATTTGATGCAATGCATCTGGATGTTGAGATTGTCTCCAAATACGATGAAGAAAATGGATTGATTGATGTGGAATTTAAGGGAAACGAAATGGGAGTTTTGATCGGAAAAAGGGGCCAGACCTTGGATTCTCTGCAATATCTGACAAATCTGGCAGTCAACAAGCAGACAGATCATTATGTTAAGGTTAAGTTGGATACTGAAGATTATCGTAAGAGGAGAAAAGATACACTGGAGAATCTTGCAAAGAATATTTCATATAAAGTAAAAAGGACGAAACGTCCAGTCGCGTTGGAGCCGATGAATCCATTTGAACGCAGAGTCATTCATTCTGCTCTGCAAAATGATCGGTTTGTTTCGACTCATAGTGAGGGGGAAGAGCCTTATCGGCATGTAGTTGTTACATTAAAGAGAAATTGAGCGGTTGCTGCTAGGAAATCAATATTTCCTGGCAGCTTCTTTTATGTTGACTTATTATGTAATTTTCTAAAACTGTTACGATTTTATACTTTACAGAGTAAAAAATAAATTGTATGATGAATGCGATGTTTACTGTCTTAGATGGAGGTATTTTATGAATACGGATACGATTGCAGCGATTGCTACGGCGATGGCTGCTTCTGGAATTGGAATTATTCGAATCAGCGGGGAACAAGCTCTTGAAATTGCAGATCGTGTGTTTCAGGCAAAAAATGGAAAATCTTTGCAAGAATCTAAGTCGCATACGATTCATTATGGATATCTTATGAATCAGGATCAAATGCTGGATGAGGTTCTTGTGATGGTAATGAAAGCTCCAAACAGTTATACGAAAGAGGATACGGTAGAAATCGACTGCCATGGCGGAATACTTGTCATGCGTAAGATTTTGGAGGCTGTAGTTCAAAATGGAGCAAGGCCGGCGGAGCCAGGGGAATTTACAAAGCGGGCTTTTTTAAATGGGCGTATTGACTTGACGCAGGCGGAGTCTGTTATTGATATTATTAACTCTAAAAATGATTTTGCATTAAAAAGTTCGCTCGATCAGTTAAGAGGATCGGTATTAAATAAAGTCAGGAACATTCGGGAAAAAATGATCCATGAGATTGCATTCATTGAATCAGCAATCGATGACCCGGAACATTATTCTCTGGACGGATATGCGGAGCAGCTTATGCAGATCTTGGGCGAATTAAAAAGTGAGGTTCAGCACTTGCTTGATACGGCAGAACAGGGAAAAATACTCAGGGAAGGGATTCGCACAGTAATTGTAGGAAAACCAAATGTCGGAAAATCTTCCCTTTTAAATGTACTTGCAGGTTCTGACCGGGCAATTGTGACGGAGGTAGCAGGCACAACAAGAGATATTTTGGAAGAGCATATCAGCTTGCGCGGAATCAGCCTGAATATTGTCGATACAGCAGGGATCCGTGATACCGATGATCTGGTAGAAAAAATTGGAGTAGACCGGGCAAAGGAATATTTGGAGCGGTCAGATTTGGTGCTGTATGTGATTGACAGTTCGAAAAGCCTGAGTGAAGAAGACTATGAAATCGCAAAGATGATACAGGGGAAAAATGTAATTGTGCTGCTGAATAAGTCGGATTTAGAGCAGAAGGTACGCAGGGAAGATGTAGAACAGTTGTCCGAGCATTTTATCTGTATTTCGGCAAAACAGGGAGATGGGATGGAAGAGCTGGCGGACAGAATACAAGATATGTTTTTAAAGGGAAATGTTTCTTTTAATGATGAAGTGATTATAACGAATATAAGGCATAAAAATGCACTGCTTCAGTCTCTGGAAAGTTTAAAAATGGTTGAAGAAAGTATTTATAATCAGATGCCGGAAGATTTTTATTCCATTGATTTGATGAATGCTTATGAAGTTTTGGGAACTATGATCGGGGAAGCTGTAGAGGATGATCTGGCGGATGAAATTTTTTCTAAATTTTGTATGGGAAAATGATTTGGATAGATATTAAGTTTTGATTATATATACGTAAGGAGGTTTGGCAGATGGAATGTCCAATTTGCGGTAGCGAAATGCGAGAGGATACAGATACAAAAGGATCTTATAAAAATAAACTGGTAGAAACGTATGATGTTGTCGTCGTAGGCGCAGGACATGCAGGATGCGAAGCAGCCCTTGCTTGTGCCAGGCTGGGGTTGGAGACGATTCTTTTTACTGTCAGTATTGACAGTATTGCGTTAATGCCATGCAACCCGAATATCGGAGGAAGTTCCAAGGGACATTTAGTGCGTGAAATTGATGCTTTAGGTGGCCAGATGGGCATAAATATTGATAAAACATTTATTCAGTCGAAAATGCTGAATAAGTCGAAAGGCCCTGCTGTACATTCTTTGCGTGCTCAGGCGGATAAAGCATCGTATAGTATGGAAATGAGGCGGACGCTTCAGAGTACAGAGCATTTAACGATCAGGCAGGCTGAAGTTTCTGAGATATTAACAGAGTCTTACAAAGACAAAAGAGTAGGGGAAAGTTTAATATCTCTTAAAGATTATGACTCTGATAAAGGCCTCAAGGTTGAAGATGAAGGGAGTTCAGAAAAAACTAGAAAATTAAATATAGATATAGATTATAAAAAAATTATTGGAGTTAGAACGGTATACGGAGCTACTTATTATTGCAAAGCAGTTGTTTTATGTACGGGTACTTATTTGCGTGCAAGATGTTTGACAGGGGAAAGGATATCGTATACAGGACCAAACGGATTAATGGCTGCAAATTATTTGACACATTCGTTAATTGAAAATGGAATAGAAATGTTCCGCTTTAAGACAGGTACTCCTGCAAGAATAGACAAAAGATCTATTGATTTTACGAAGATGCAGGAGCAAATGGGAGATGAACGTGTGATTCCGTTTTCTTTTTCGACAAATCCGGATGACGTACAGATCGATCAGGTTTCCTGCTGGCTGACCTATACGAATGAAAAGACGCATGAAATTATCAGAGAAAATCTGGATCGTTCACCGATCTATGCGGGTGTGATTGAAGGGACTGGGCCTCGTTATTGTCCTTCGATCGAGGATAAGGTAGTAAAGTTTCCAGATAAAACCAGGCACCAGTTGTTTATAGAGCCTGAAGGTATTACTACAAATGAGATGTATGTAGGAGGCATGTCCAGTTCCTTGCCTGAAGATGTACAGTATGCCATGTACAGGACAGTGCCTGGCCTGGAACATGCCAATATAGTACGATGCGCATATGCGATTGAATACGATTGCATCAATCCAAACCAGCTAGATCCATCTTTGGAATTTAAAAAGATCCGCGGGCTTTTCAGCGGCGGCCAGTTCAATGGCAGTTCTGGTTATGAAGAGGCGGCAGCACAGGGATTGATTGCAGGGATTAATGCTGCTATGGAGATTCTTGGAAAGGAACCGTTGATTTTAGACCGTTCTGAAGCATATATAGGCGTTTTGATCGATGACCTGGTTACAAAAGAAAATCATGAACCATATCGTATGATGACTTCCAGGGCAGAGTATCGTCTGCTGCTGCGGCAGGATAATGCAGATTTGCGGCTTACAAAAAAAGGGTATGAGGTCGGCCTGATCTCAAAAGAGCGATATGAATGGATTGTTCAAAAAGAACAGTTGATACGGGATGAAGTAGAGCGTGTCTCAGGTGTTGTCGTTGGAGCAAATAAAAAGACGCAGAACGTATTGGAAAAGTATGGAAGTGTTCCTTTGCATACGGGTTCTACTCTGGCTGAGCTGATGAAAAGACCAGAGTTAAATTATGAATTATTAGCTGAACTGGATACGGAGAGGCCGGAACTACCATATGATGTGATTGAACAGGTAAATATTCATATAAAATATGACGGCTATATCCGGCGTCAGATAAAGCAGGTTGAGAATTTCAAAAAGCTGGAAAACAAAAAGCTGGAAAAGGATTTCGATTATCATGCAGTAGGAGGGCTTCGTATGGAAGCAAAGCAAAAATTGCAGCTATATCGTCCGTTATCGATCGGGCAGGCTTCTAGAATATCTGGAGTGTCTCCAGCAGATATTTCTGTATTGCTCGTATATTTAGAACAATATTATCATAATAAAAACAGGAATTAATTTTTATAATATCACAGAAAGGAATAAATATTACAATGAGCTATAATTTTGGAAGATTTGAGCAAAGACTGCAAAGCTGGGGTTTTTCTTTTACCGAGGATATGAAAGAGCAGTTTTCTGTTTATTATGATTTGTTGATCGAGTGGAACAAAGTTATGAATCTGACTGCAATTACAGAATTTGACGAGGTGGTAGAAAAGCATTTTTTAGACAGCCTTGCACTGGTAGCTTATATAAAATTAAATAATGATTGGAAGATCATCGATATTGGTACAGGAGCAGGTTTTCCAGGAATACCGTTGAAAATTATGTTTCCAGGCATTCAGGTATTATTGGCGGATTCTCTGAATAAGAGAATCCGGTTTTTGGATACGGTAATTGCAGAGTTGAAGTTAGAGCGTATTGAGGCAATTCATTGCAGGGCGGAAGAGCTTGCGCATAACAATGCATATCGTGAGCAATATGATTTGTGTGTGTCTCGTGCGGTTGCAAATTTATCTAGTCTAAGTGAGTATTGCCTGCCTTATGTGAAAGAGGGCGGTATTTTTGCAGCCTATAAATCGGTATCGATTGAACAAGAAATCGAAGAGTCAAAAAAAGCAGTACAGGTTTTGGGTGGCAGATTAAGGCAAGTCATAGAGTTCCAACTGGCAGATACTGAATATCAGAGATCTTTTGTATTGATCGATAAGGTGAAACCAACACCAAAAAAATATCCAAGAAAACCTGGAACTCCGGTAAAGCAACCATTGTAAAATATATTTTTAATTAAAATACAGCATTGGAAAAATTAATTTCCTAATGCTGTATTTTTTAGTATCATAGAACGTTTTGATCAAATCCAGAAATGCCCTTATGTTATGATCACAATGCAATACGATAAATTTGATCTCTGATCGTTTCCGGTATTTCCAACTGTGGAAGCTTACGGCAGTTGGAAACATAAATTGCCTGAATGGATGGATTGTATTTTATATATTCCTGGCAGATTGTTTTATCGTCCTTGTGACTTATCAAATATATTTTATGTTTTATTTTTGGAAGTGCATGTATAAGATTGATATTTGTATAATTACTGACGATGCTTCCATATAAATATTTTCCATTGGAATGATTGTAGTGTGCATTATAATAGGAAATATCCAAGTATCTGTCTGGTATATTTACCTTGTTATAAAAATAGTCATACGTATTCCGGTCTAGTATATTTTCTTTAGTCATGATACAATTATATGAAAATGTTCCGATTATTGGGATGCTAAGCATTTTATCAATTAGTTTTTCTTTCGTTTCTGCCTGCTTTACAAATGTATCAATAGCTGGAGGGCTTATAATAATGATTTTATCAATCATCTCTGGATAAATACGTGCTGCCATTAAAGTAAAAGAACAGGAATACGCTGTAGCACAGATCGTTGTTTTTTTATTTATGATTTGATTTATAAAATCATTAATAAGTTGTACATACATATAATTTATATAAATAATGTTTGGTTTGTCCGATTTTCCGCAGCCAGGTAAATCCAGCTCATAAATGTGGAAGTGTTCAGAAAGTTCACGATCGATCCGATACCATTCTTCTTTTGAAGAGGCAGGATCGAGATTGTGTAGGAGCAGCAAGGCGGGATTTTTTGCATTTCCTTTTTCTGAATAGTGTATAGTTAGATTTCTCCAATGAAATATTTTATTGTCTTTAGAAGAAGTAACAGGGATTAAGCATTGGTCAGTAATGTAATTAAGCGCGTGCATACCTGCTAATAATATTGTTGATGCAACAGTAATGTTTTTCATTGCTTTATTCATAGTATCCTCCTTATTGATTAGATTATTTTCTATCAACTGCATTCACAGCAGCTCAAAACATAGATATAATCATATTATACCTTATTTTAATGAGGATATGTTTAAATATTTTATTAAAAATGAAATTATTTATTTTGGAATTGCTCGGCAGAGAAGCCTTGTATTTGATTAATTATGCATTGTAGAAATAATTTTGGGTGTTTTCAAGAAAGGATCGAGTCTATGAAAAGTATAAATAAGTTAGATTAAAATAATGAGACTATGGATCAAAAGGATGTTTCACGTGAAACATTGTGATTCTAATAATGGTCAATGTATGTTTCACGTGAAACAATTTTATTTCAATTTTATTTTAGATTGTTATATGGATGTTTCACGTAAAACATTTTTTATTTTAGTTTATATAGATGTTTCACGTGAAACATTTTTTATTTTAGATTATATAGATGTTTCACGTGAAACATTTTTTATTTTATGATTATATAGATGTTATACTGAAACATTGTTTATAATAAGATTGAAAGGTGTTTTGGTGTTTCATGGGAACATTGTTTATAATAAGATTGATAGGTGTTTCGTTGTTTCATGGGAACATTGTTTATAATAAGATTGATATAGGTGCTTTACGGGAAGATTGTTTATTTTAAGATTTTTATAAAGATGTTTCACGTGAAACATTGTTTAGTTATGGGTTGCATCATAAAAAGAAGCACTTTACTGTATAACAAAATCAAGATTATTTACAATTATTTAATAGAGGTTATGATTTGTTTAAAATATTTTGATTTGTTTCCTTTTTCTAATTTTAACAAAAAAACTAAGAAAATCTTTTTTATGTTTTTAATGATTACCTTTTTTGAATTATACTTAGGATTAATAAATATGATATATCAAATAGAACGAGGATATATGAGGATATATTTGTTCAGAATAATGTTTCACGTGAAACATCTATAAGAAGAAAAAAATAAAAATTTAAAATAAATGAAAGATTTAAAAGAAATTCCTATATATCTATGTGACTGCTGGCTGCCAGGTAGAGTGGTAGAGTGTTACAACTGGTCTGTTATAGAAAAAAGAATATTAATGTATTTGCTCTTAACTCTCTTAGAATTTTTTATTTCTATTGGAATGTTAAAATGTTATAGAATAAAAGTAATTAATGTATTCAAAACATAAGACATAGCAGAAAATTTTTAAAATAGCAATAAAATATAAATTCTTTTATCTGGTTTTGTATTTTAATTGTACGGAAAAGTAAAGGGTAGTGTAGGTAGATAGTAAATTAGCAATATTCAATAGGTGTTAGATCATAATGCAATAGCGGAAATGATCAACTTTATAGAATAGTAGAAGTGTTGTATATTAAGTAAATAGTAAAGCAAGATGACCGGGATATAAAAATGCTAATTTAATATCACATGGCATATTATGTATATATAAGAAAATATAAAAAAGGTAGTAAAAGAGTAATAAATTGAATAAATGATGAATTTTCAAGTCAATAAATCAGAATTATTGTATTTTATGAAATGTTTCACGTGAAACATTTTATAGTGTCTCACACATTTTATGCTTTTGCCGTTTTTTATAGATCATAAAACAATATAAATAGAAAAGTAGTGTAAAATGCTAAAAGTAAGTTTTTTTAGAAAATCTATAGAAAATAAAACAGTATGGTGCTATAATAGAAATTGTCGAGAAGAAAGCGACTGGAATATTTACAGATGGTAAATAATATCTGCTAGTATTGCGGTTCAGAAAGGAAAAGGAATGGGAAGAATCATTGCAATAGCAAATCAGAAAGGTGGAGTAGGCAAGACAACTACTGCGATTAATTTATCAGCTTGTCTAGCAGAATTAGGTAAGAAGATATTGACAATTGATTTAGATCCGCAGGGGAATACGACGAGCGGAATTGGATTAGAGAAAAGTGAATTGGAAAATACAGTTTATGAATTGCTTTTGGATGAATGCTCGGTAAAATCAAGCATTTATGATACGCAGGTGGATGGACTTAAAATTATACCATCAAATGTGAACTTGTCGGGAGCAGAAATTGAACTTCTGGGTGTCAATGATAAGGAATATTTATTGAAAAATGCCATAGATTATATTAGCGATGATTTTGATTTTGTAATCATTGATTGTCCTCCGGCTTTGAATATGCTGACGGTAAATGCAATGACAACAGCGAATTCAATTCTTGTTCCAATTCAATGTGAGTACTATGCGTTGGAAGGATTAAGCCAGTTGATACATACGATAGACCTTGTTCAGCAGCGACTGAATCCGCATGTCATTATTGAAGGCGTAGTGTTTACGATGTATGATGCGAGAACAAATTTATCTATGCAGGTTGTAGAGAATGTAAAAGAAAATCTGAATACGACGATCTATAAGACGATCATTCCAAGAAATGTGAAGTTAGCAGAAGCACCCAGCCATGGGCTTCCAATTAATTTGTATGATAAAAGATCTGCTGGTGCTGAAAGCTATCGATTGCTGGCAAAGGAAATAATCAACAGAAAGGATTTGTAAAATGCCTGTAAAAAAAAGTGGTCTGGGAAAAGGGCTGGGAAAAGGATTAGATTCATTGATCCCAGATAAAGTGGGAGTTACGGATACAATCGAAGAAGAGAAAAAAGAAGAATTTATGGTAAACATCAATAAAGTGGAACCAAATAAAGAACAGCCGAGAAAAAACTTTGATGAAGACGCACTTTTGGAATTATCCGAATCTATTAAACAGTTTGGGGTATTACAGCCATTAATTGTACAGGATCGAAATACATATTATGAGATTATTGCAGGGGAGAGAAGATGGCGTGCAGCAAAATTAGCTGGCGTCAAAGAAATACCAGTCATTGTGAAAAAGCTTACTTCCCAGGAAATGGTTGAAATTTCTTTGATTGAAAATATTCAAAGAGAAGACTTGAATCCAATAGAAGAAGCGATTGCATACAAACGTCTGTTGACAGAATTTCATTTGAAACAGGATGAAGTAGCAGAGCGTGTATCAAAATCCAGAACTACGGTAACCAATTCGATGCGTCTTCTAAAGCTCAATAGCAAAGTACAACAGATGATTATTGATGAAATGCTGACAACCGGACATGCAAGAGCTCTTCTGGCATTGGAAGATGAGGAGATACAGTATACAGTTGCACAGAAAATATTTGATGAGAAATTAAGTGTCAGAGAAACTGAAAAACTTGTAAAGAAAATACTGAAGGGTGATTCGGATGACAGCGAGAAGCAAAAAGTCGATGATGAAGAAATAAAACAATTAAAAGTAGTGTATCATGATATTGAGGAAAAAATGAAACAGGTTTTAGGGACTAAAGTCATAATTAATTATAAGGATAAAAATAAAGGCAAAATAGAAATAGAGTACTATGATGCGGAACAATTCGAGCATTTATTTGAACTATTTCAGTCACTGAAAAAATAGAATGTGAAACTGGAATACGTTGGAGAATGATTGAAATTGTTTTGTAATTTATTTTTGTAATGGCATTGAGAAAAATCAGGAGGGAAAAAAATGAGTATCAGTGACTACCTTGGCATAGACCTGGAATACATGATCTGGGGTCTTGCAGGCGCTGTAGTTTTATTGTTCTTGCTTCTTATTATCAATATGTGTATGATTGGTAAACTGAAAAAGCGATATAAAAAATTTATGGGAGATACCGATGCAAAATCTTTAGAAGAAAAGATCGATGAGCGTTTAGAACAATTAAAGGATTTAGTGGAATCGCACTATACAAATAAAACGAAAATCGAAAAGCTGGAAAATCAGATGCATGTGACTTTCCAGAAAATCGGATTGGTAAAATATGACGCCTTTAATGAAATGGGCGGAAAGCTCAGTTTTTCTCTTGCATTATTAAATGAGAAGGATGATGGGTTTGTAATTAATGCGATGCACAGCAGAGAAGGCTGTTATACTTATATAAAAGAGATCATTGCGGGTAAGTCAGTGATTGTTTTGGCGTCGGAAGAAAAAGAAGCGTTAGATATGGCATTAAATTATAAGTAAATATTGCAAAAAACAAAAAAGTAGTATATAATAGAACATAAGCGAAGAGGGGGAGGAAATGTCAAGATGCATCGCTTTCTGAGGACTATTGGTTTTAGTGAACTCAAGACTAAAAAACAATTAGATGAATTGATAAAAAATATTATCTTGCATTCGGATATTGAAAAAATTGCAATTGACTCAGATGGAAGCGAATTTGTGGAAATGACGAAAATGTTTCATGAAAGTTTTGGAATTACAGTTTGTGGACAGTATGAGGAAGATAATAAATTTTCAATGGAATATTATTATCCGGTTTTTATAGGACGAGAAATTTCTACAAATGAGCAGATTGAGATTGAACGACATGTTGGCAATGAATCCTATGCGGGGATTTGTGATGAAATGAGATTGGGAGTTACACTTATTTTTTATCTGCAAAATGTAGCAGATTATTTAAATCAGAAGCTAAGCTGTGATTCACATTTTCAGAATGTTACAACTGCATTGTCTGCGCTTGCTCTAAATGGAAAAATTATTTTGCCCATTGGCAAAAATGAAGAACAGATTCGCAACACTGAAAAGAATAAAAGAAATCATAATTATTTGATGGCAGCCGCGCGTGACGGAGATGAAGAAGCAATCGAAAGTTTGACATTGGAAGATATCGATTTATATTCTATGATATCCAAGCGTGTGGAAAAAGAAGATATTTTTAGTATTGTTGAGAGTTATTTTATGCCATACGGTATTGAAAGCGATCAATATTCGATTATGGGTACAATTTTAGAGATAAAGGAGACGCAGAATAAGCTTACAGAAGAAAATGTTTTGTTAATGAAAGTTAATTCAAATGATTTGATTTTTGATTTGTGCATCAATGAAAAGGATCTAGTTGGGGTACCAGAAGTAGGAAGAAGATTCAAAGGAAATATTTGGATGCAGGGAAAAATTAACTTTCTTGAATAATGTTTTGGATGCAATGAAAGATTAACTTTCTATATTCATATTTGTATCATATGCACCTATAGCTCAGCAGGATAGAGCGACCGCCTCCTAAGCGGTAGGCCGCTGGTTCGAATCCAGTTAGGTGCATTTATTTTAATGTGAGGGGGCAAGAATCATGTCACAGGATAACAAAGAGAAAATGGGAACGAAGAACAGCCAAATGGTGAAGATCACACTGGTTTCTTTATTAGCAGTTTCATTGTTTCTCATAGAAATATATGAGATTATCAATGATCCGGCAAATATGATTGTGATTGGAGCTTTGGGTGTTTTTTTACTTGCTTCAGTTTGTGCTGGAATGCTGCTGATTCGTAAGCAGATGGACGAAAATGCAAAAGGACAGGAAGAAGCGTTTGATAATGTCTATCGTTCCGAGAAAGCTTCATATTTATTATTAAAAAAATATTTTGACCAGATGGAACAGAAAATGGCAAGCCTTAGTGAACCAACAGATCTTCCATATAAAGAATTGATTGCTGCACAAAAAGCTTTGGCAAAAGCTCAGATTAATCGAGGGAAACAGAATACGAATGCTTTGCTGATATCAAATGACCGGTTGATGCAGAGAATCAACAGTATTCAGAAAGATATAGCAAATTTAAGCAGTAATACAAGCGAAAGTAATCAGGGGTGGAGCGAGCAGGATCAGGCAGTCTTTACAGAAGGCAACAGGCAGGTGCTTGACAAGCAGCAAGAAATTTTGGATGGTTTAAAAGTACTGGAAACATCTCTTCGAAATGAAATATTAGAGTCAGCCGATAAAATGGCGTCTATGAAGTCTCAGCAAATGTCTGTGCCGCAGCGGCAAAATCAGATACTGGATCAGGAAGATATTCAACCATTAGACATCGACGACGATTTTTCATTTGATCATCAATTAGATGCTCCGCAAATATCAGAGAATTCATCTGAATCTGATTTGGATAAATTGTTAATGCAGATGGATGGGGAAGAAAGTGTTGATGCTCAATTAGGTGCGGGAACAGTAGAGCCAGCAATACCTGAGTTGGGAGATTTGGACTCTGATTTCATACAGCCGATCATGCCGGATGCAGAGCCTGAATTAGAGCCGATG
>CAMWXD010000065.1 GCA_947178105.1 uncultured Eubacterium sp.
GGAGCTACTAAGATCAGTTAATGCTTAATTCATAGTTTTCGGACAGTCTCCCCCGGTAATTTTTGCATACAAAAAATCAGACATAACTGTCTGCCGCATGGCCAGCCTTTTGCTTCCACATATGTAGCACTTCATAATAGCTCACTCCTCCAATATGTTTCTTCCTCAGTCCTTTATATTTTTTATGCTTCCCAGACTTTCCACGGCGCTTTTCCCCTCGCCCACAAATCTTCCAAATAGCTTTTATCCTTTAACGTATCCATCGGCGACCAAAATCCCACATGCCGGTAAGCCGTCATCTCGCCTGCCGCAGCCACAGATTCAAACGGCTCTGCTTCCAGCATACTGCTTCCGTCACCCAAATAATCAAAAATCCGGCGGTTAAATACCATAAAGCCGGCGTTTACCCATGCCTGGTCAGCCCTTGCCTTTTCCTTAAATCCTGATACCGCTCCTGTCTTTTCATCGATTTTCAGCGCGCCAAACCTGCCCGGCGGCTGTGTTACAGTCACTGTGGCAATTTTTCCGCTATTGTAATGAAAATCCAGCAGGCTGCTGATATTGACATCTGACACGCCATCCCCATACGTCAGCATAAACATATCCTCTGTAATATAATCTTTAACCTTTAAAATCCGCCCCGCGGTCAGCGTATCCAGCCCTGTATTGGCAAGCGTCACCTTCCACGGCTCTGTATGCCTTTCATGCACAACTGTCTGCTGGCTTCCCAGCATAAACGTACTGTCCGAGCTGTGTACATGGTAATGGACAAAATATTCCTTAATCATCTGCCCCTTGTAGCCACAGCAGACAATAAATTCCTGAAATCCATAAAACGAATACAATTTCATAATATGCCACAAAATCGGCATCCCGCCGATCTCAATCATCGGCTTCGGCTTTTGCACAGACTCTTCACTGATCCTGGTGCCCTTGCCGCCTGCAAGAATCACTACCTTCATCCTGCGTGCCCTCCCTGAAAACATCTCCTCCGACAGCAGCTCCTTTTAAAACCGCTTCTCCAACAGCAGCTCCTTCCAAAACCGCTTCTCCAAAAACGGCTTCTTTTATCCTGGCTGTCATTTCATCCAGCATTTCTTTTGTCATGCCCGGATAGACACCGATCCAAAAGCTGTCATTCATCACCGTATCGGTATGCTCCAGCGTCCCGGCAACTCGATAGTCCTGCCCTTCTTTTAATTCTGCAAAGCATGGATGCCTTAACAGGTTGCCCGCAAACAGCATCCTCGTCTGGATCTTGTGCTGTTCCAGATAAGCCACAATCTGTTCCCTGCTTTTTTTGCATTCTTTTCGGACAGTCATAAGAAACCCAAACCAGCACGGATCTGCCTGGGGCAGTTTTTCCGGCAGTATCAGCTCCCCGCTCAGCGGCTGTAGTTCCCGGCGCAGGTATTCCCAGTTTTCCCGGCGTTTTTTTACAAATCCTGGAAGCTTTTCAAGCTGTGCCGTCCCGATTGCCGCCTGCAAATCAGTCGCTTTTAAATTATAGCCAAGATGCGAATATACATATTTGTGGTCATACCCTTTTGGAAGCGTCCCAAACTGCCCGTCAAACCTATGGCCGCACAAATTATCCTGCCCGCCGCTGCAGCAGCATTCCCTTCCCCAGTCACGCATCGAGCAGACAATCTTATGCAGCAGCGGGTTGGACGTATAGACAGCGCCGCCCTCCCCCGTCGTCATCTGGTGCGCCGGATAAAAACTGGATGTGCCGATATCCCCAACCGTGCCGGTTTTTTTTGCCTGTCCGCCAATCTGGTATTCTCCGCCTAACGCGTCGCAATTATCCTCAATCAGCCACAACCCATGCCTGTCACAAAACGCCCTTACAGCATCCAGGTCAAATACATTGCCAAGCGTATGTGCCAAAAAGACCGCCTTGGTCTTTGGCGAAACTGCTTTTTCAAGGCTTTGGGCATCCACATTGTAAAAAGGGATCTGAATGTCCACAAATACAGGCACCGCCCCACACTGCACAATCGGCGCCACCGTCGTCGGAAATGCAGCCGCTGCCGTAATGACCTCATCTCCTTTTTTTAACCGCCTTTCCTTTAACAGCGGGGAAGTAAGCGCCGCGACTGCAAGCAGGTTTGCAGAAGAGCCTGAGTTCACCATGGAACAATACGAAACCCCCAGGTAGCCCGCAAGCTCCTGTTCAAACCTCTCTGTATAAGCTGCCGCTGTCAGCCAAAAATCCAGCGCGCTGTCCACAAGCCTGCATAATTCCGCCTCGTCATATACCCTTCCCGCATAACGGATGCAGTCTCCTTTTTGATACGGCTTTGCCAGGTGTTCCCTGTAATACTCCTTTACTGCATTTAACAATTCTCTTTTTTCCATAACTCCCCCTCATACGTCCTGGGCAGCCCACGGCGCCATCCCTGCATTCCACAGGTTTTCTGCAAAGGCAAGGTCACGCCTCGTATCAACTGCCGTCCAATAGCCTCTGTGCTTATAAGAGGCAAGCTGCTGCTTTTCCGATAATTTTACAAATAACTGTTTTTCCAAATCATAATTGCCCTGCAAAAAGGCAAACGCACCCCTCTTTAGCATCATGCAGCCCGCATGAATCCACGCCGCCTCATTGCCGCATTCTTTGGCCTGTCCAAAATGCAGGGCGCCTTCCTCACCCATCGGCAGCAAAATATTTCTCCCTGACGGCTTTGCCACCGCAAGCGTCGCTATTTTCCCCTGTTTGAAATGCTCCTTTTGCATCGCATGTAAGTCAAGGTCCGACAAGCAGTCTCCGTATGCCACGATAAAGTCCTCCCCGTCAATATAGCTTTGCGCCATGCTAACCCGCTGTCCCGTAGCAGAGTACATGCCTGTATCCACGACCGTAACCTTCCAGTCCTCCGTTTTTTTCTTATGTACTGTAATCGAATTGTGCAAAAGGTCTACAGTAATATCCGACTGGTAAATATAAAAATCCATAAAATATTCCTTGATCATATCGATCCGGTATCCGCCGCAGACAATAAAGTCATTCAACCCATATTCTGAAAAATGCTTCATAATGTGCCACAGCAGCGGCTTGCCGCCAATCGGCACCATCGGCTTAGGGATCCCTTCCCTGTCATTGTTTAAAATACTTTGCATACCTCCTGCAAGTATTACTGTTTTCATATTGTATCCTCTTATCTTCGCTTTTCATACATGTGAATCACTCTGATTTCTGCTATTTTTCATCTATCCAGCAGTAAAGCACCGTTTCCGCCAGCGTATGCGAATAGTGCCGTACCGCAAATTTATAATTTTCCTCAATCGTATGGATCAGCAGCGGTATTTCGTATAAATCCACCGCATTATGATAAATGCAGGCTGCTATGTTCGGCTTCCACTTTCGTATCCCGTTTTTTGCTCCTGACAGCATCCTGTATTCATAGCTTTCAATATCCGCTTTCAAAAACGAATATGGCTCCGTCAAAAAGCTGTCGAGCGCAACCGTCCTGCACAGCCCTTTCCCGGCAGGATTTTTACCCCCCCACGAATTTTGAGCCAAGCCCATTTTTATACGTCTCAAATGCCAGCTCTGTATCTGTATCCGAGACACCAAATGGATACGCCGTAATTTTTCCTTCGGAAAGATTCCATTCCCTGTTTAACCGCTCCACCCGCTTTTGCATGGCTTGGTAGTTGCCCTCATCCGGCTCGAACGCATAGATTTTTTGAAACATCCCGCTGCGCTTCCAAATATACCGCTCCAGCGTATCGCCGACCCAGGCGCCGCAGTCGACAAATACCTCCCTCTCATCCTCTTTGCTGAATTGCCCAAAGGCAAAATAAGCATCTGAAATCCTGCCTGGATTCCCCTGCAAATATGTACCATTGATATGCGCAGTAACCACATCCTGATAAACCTGCCTGGACACCTCATCTTCCATTAATCCATAACATTCCATTACCTCGCCTGCGTGCAGCTTTAACACCACCTCGTCCAAAAGATGCCACTCAAGCTGCATGGAATCCAGCTCCTTTCCGATTTCTGCAATCAGGGAAGGCGTCGGTGTACAAACCAATACACAGGCATCTTTGATATCCCGCAGCTTTGACGGGCTTATGACTGGCTTTCCATAAAAAAGCGGCGCCTGCCCTCCCTCCTGCCCTTCTTTTACACGGCTGTCACAATAAGCGCTGATGCAAAAGCCCTCCTTTTCCAGTCTCTGCAAGCCTTCCTGGTACAGCCTTGCCGTATTTCCCATTCCCCAAATAATAAGCTTCTTTCCGCCAATGGACGGCATATCAGCCTGTAAAGCCTCGCGAAACCGCTCTCTGTCTGTCATTTCCTGTTTCCTCCTTTATCCTGTCTGGTGTATCCTGTGCCCGTTACTTTTCAATCCTGTCTCCAGTCATCCCTAAGCTGGCGCATACAGCCATATTTTCACGCATTTCTTGCTCTGAAAGCGGCGGGCTCATATATTCAAGCGGAAGCGATTCCATCTGCCCGTCTGCGCGTTTATACGACACCTGCTTTGGCTGCGCTGTTACCTCGATCGGTGTCAGCACCTCGCAGACCACAGGCCCTTTCGCATGTAAGGCTTGTGACACCTTTTCCTCAAGCTCGCTGTGGTTATGGATGACCTCCGTATGCAGCCCGTAAGCCGCCGCTATTTTTGCGGCAGGCGGCAACGTCACGCCAGACTCTTTTGTACAGCCTACCAGGCGCCCGCCAAACAAGCCCGTCTGCGTCGCTTTGATCGCCCCATAGCCCTGGTTGTTCAATACAAACAGTTTAATCGGCAGGGAAAGCCGCCTGACTGTTTCCAATTCCTGAATATTCATTGCAAAGCCGCCGTCCCCGTTTACGCCGACTGTGCGCCTGCCTCCTGACGCAAGGCACGCCCCGACTGCCGACGGCAGCCCGTACCCCATCGAAGCCAGGCCTTTCGTACAAAAAACACGCTGCCCCTTTTTTACCTGGAACGCCTGCATAGAAATATCGATACAGCTCCCAGAGCTTCCAGACACATAAATATCCTCCGGCTGCATCTGTTTCGAAAGTACTTCCAGCAGGCAGTATGGGTTGACCAGCTCCTTGCGTTCCCAATACTGCGGGCTTACAACCGGGTACTTTTCCCTGAGCCGCCTGCCGTATGCAAGCCACTTGCTCCTGTCCTTTTTTACTACCTTATCTTTATGCTTTAAAAGCAGCGCAAGAAATTCCTTTGCATCCGCGCACACGGCAAGGCCCGGGCGCACATTCGCCTTGTGAAGCTCCGCGCTGTCAATATCTACCATAATTTGAAAGGCATTTTTTGCAAAGCCGTCAAAGCAGTACCCTGTCTGCAACAGGTTCAGCCTTGCGCCAATGCTTAAAAACAAGTCCGCATTCTGCTGCATAAAATTTGCATAGCGGTGCCCAAGCCCGCCAGGACGCCCAAAATACAGCGGATTCCTTTCTTCTATAAGGTCGATCCCATTCCATGTCGTCAGCACAGGGACCTGTAAAATATCTACGGCTCTTTGAAACAAAGAGGCTGCCCCCGCAAGGCGTATCCCGTTCCCTGCAAGCAGCACCGGCATTTCGGAACGGTTGATTTTCCCAATTACTTCCAATACCTGCTGCTCCAGGCAAGATACTTTTTGCTGCTCCATAGGCGTAAACCCAGGCAGCTCATCCTCTTCTACCCATTCCGCCTGCACATCCAGCGGGATGTCCAGCCACACCGGCCCTTTCCTCCCGGAAAGCGCCTCATGCAGCGCACGCTCCATATGGTAGCGTATCATCATAGGGTCATCTACAAGCGCCGCATATTTTGTCACTGGCCTTACAATAGATACGATATCCAGCTCCTGCATCCCCTGCTGTCTGACTCCCTGCCCATTTACCATATCCGCCCGCTTTACCTGACCAGATACAGCAAAGACAGGCGTGGACTCCAGCCAGGCGCCCGCTATGCCAGTCATGGCATTCGTCCCGCCCGGCCCTGTCGTCACCATCAAAAGCCCGATTCCGCCGCTCACACGCGCATACGCTTCCGCCGCAATCGCGCACGCCTGCTCATGCAGGCAGCATACATACTGGATGTGCTTACTCTTTCCAAGCGAATCGTTTAAGTGCATCGCCCCGCCTCCAGGCAACATAAACATATGCCTGGCCCCTGTCTCCTCCAATCGTTTTATCACATAGTCTGATACCTTAACCTTCATGCTTTTCCACCTATCTTTATTACTGCTGCCCTGTATACTTGCTCTCCGTTAAAAATTCAATTTCCATAGCGCCTTCTACCGACTGTTGAAAGTCCAGAAACATCTCTTTTATCTCCTCATTAAGCGCATCCCATTTCTTCCCTGGGTCAATGCGCGGCAGCGCCGCATCCGCATAGCTTTTTTCATGATCGCATGAAAACCCGTCAAAGCCAGCCAGCGCCACATGCGCCGCCCCAAGCTTATCCAAAAGGCGCAGGCACATCAGGCACGCATTGTCAAAATGCTCCCAGCCGCGCTTAATAAAGCGGTGAAAAGAAATGACCCTCTCATCCTGTGCCCCTTCCGCCTTAATATTGGAAGATAAGACTTTCGGGTAACGGCAGAACAAATCCGGGTATGCTTCTTTTGCATACGTATACCTCGCCGAGCTGTTAAAAAACAGGGCATGGTAAGTATAATGCTCAAGCACCGCATTCACGCCGACCACAACCGGGCGCTGCCTTTTAATATAATCCTGTATCCGCTCCCTTTGCTCCAGCACAGACCTGCCCGGCAGCAGCAGGAGCACTGTACGCCCGCATACCTGGCGCCTTAAGCACTCTAAGCTGTCTTCATCCGGCACCGCCCTGTCCTGGTATTCCAGGTACTTTTCTTCCAGCAGGCTATAATCGTATTTCCACCTGTCTGCCTGCGGCAGGGACTCGATAATATTGCGCATATCCTTTGCATTTGTCCGGTGGCTGTCCATTAAGTAGGCAATATTATTGACATGCGCGCCATACATGCCAGCGATCAGGTACGGCACCGAATAGCCCCACTCATAATGCTCCATAAAATAGCCCATATACAGGTCGATCGCATCCATCACAATATCCATATCATAATTGCCATGGTACTTCCGGTTTAAAAACCCTGCAGCAAGCTCTGTCGCCGTATTTCCCGCGCCCCTGCCCATCCCGCACAGGCTGGCGTCTATGACAATGCCCCTGCCGCTTTCTGAAAGCATCTGCACAAACTGCATAGACAGCGCAAACGAAAGCTGCTGGTTATTATGCGAATGAAACCCAAGCCGAACTTCCTTACAGACATGCTTGTCTAAAACCGAAACAATACGGCTTAAGTCCTCTCCATCCATCGCGCCAAATGTATCCACGACCGACAGGCATTTTGGCTTTGCCAGGTTCACAGCCTGCGCAAGCTCCACCAGCTCCCTCTCGCTGTAAGCCAGCGTATTCGCCGCCTGGAAATACACCTGGTAGCCCTTTTCCTTTACCAAATCCCCCAGCGCAACCCCCTGGCGAAAATGCTCTCTTGGGAACACGATACGGATTGCATCAACCGAGCTGCCGTCGCAGTCTTCCAGCCCTTCTAAGTCATACCTGTCCCAGTCGATCATTGCCGCATAAATACAGCGCTGGTTTTTCCTGCCGATATACGGCTTTAAATCCGACGGCTGGTGGTAAAACGTCGTCCCTTCCGTATAGCTTTGGTCTTTCAGCCAGCCGCATTCAACGATATCTACGTTGGCGTCCCCCATCCTTCCTATAATCCCCTTCATCGCCGGGGCGCCGAAGCAGGCATCCACAATATATGCCCCATCCCGGAGCGTACAATCCAATAACTGTATGCTTCTTTCCATCATTCACCGCTGCTTTCTTGTTCTCTTAAGGTTTCCTGTTCCTTTTTCCTCATAGCCCATCTTCTGCTTCCTGCTCTCCGCTTTCTTCAAAATTCAGCGTTTCTTCTTCTACGACAAACGGGCTTTTTTTCACCCTGCGCAAAACTGCGCCGACATATTCTCCGACAATCCCAATAAACAAAAGCTGTACCGACCCGATAAAAAACATCCCGATCAGCAGCGGAGCCATGCCTGCATCAAAGGAATACCAGTGCACCAGTTTATACACCAGGTAAACCACGCCAAGCAAAAAACAAACCCCCGCAGCAGCAGTGCCCGCCACTGTCGCAACCCGCAGCGGCATCCAGGACGTGTTCACCAAAGATGTCACCGCAAAATCAAAGTACCTGGAAAGGTTGTAGCTGGACTTTCCTTCCCGCCGGTTTTGCTGTTCATAAGGAACCAGCTTTATTTGGTAGCCAAGCTCCGCCACAAGATGCCTAAAATCAACATCCGGCTCACAAGCCTGCCGCATCTGCTCGACCAGCTTCCTGTCTACCAGCGTCAGCCCAACCAGCCCATAATACTGCGGTATATCGCTCATTAGCTGTATCGTGTTGTAATATACTTTCCTCAAAAAAAACTTCAGCGGATTCTCCTTCGATTTGATCTTTTGGCCACAGACTAGCAGGTTCCCTTCTTCCCAATACCGGATCCAGTCAGGTATCGATTCCGGCGGCACCTGGAAATCACATGGCAAAGCAAGTACCGCATCCCCCTGCGCATGAAAAAAACAATTCCAGAACGAACGTATTGTGCCAAAATTGCGGGTATTTAAAATCACCTTGACATGTGTATCCTCCTGTGCCATCTGGCGCAGTATTGTACGAGTATGATCTTGTGACGCATTATCCGCAAAAAGAATCTCATAATCGTAACGCTTTTGCAGCTTTTGCAGTTCTTTGGAAACGGCCTGGTACATATCGTATACGTTCCCTTCTTCGTTGTAGCAGCAGATACAGATACTAATTTTTTTCGCGGATTCTTTCATAGTTTCTTTCATAGTTCTTTTACAGCCCCTTTTAGAGCTTCCTTCTCAACATTTTTCATAGTTTTATTTTTAATTATCCTTGAGATTTGTTTTGAGGTTTCTTTCAAATTTTATCAATCCTCTCACCTTTACTTACGGGATATCATATAAATAGTAAATGCGGCAAATGCCCGCAAACGGCTCCAGCACTTTACGGATAGCTTTCTGCGCAGTATAGGTAGCCACCAAAACAGCGTCTATTTTCTTGCTGTAGATATCATTTGCATCAAAACTACAGATCGTCACCCCATGAAAAGTATACTGGTGCTTCCGTTCATCACTGTCATATACCTTTACAATATTCTTTTCAGACAAGGACGTATTTGCCAATAACATAGAAGCATGGTGCCCCGTGCCCCAAACCGCCAGCCTTTCCTCCACAGGTATCTGGTCTATTCTTTTTTGCAGATTTTCCAGCTCCTTTTTATTTTTATCAAGATACGTTTTTATGAGCATCGCGCTGTCCAGCACCGGAGCCCGCAGCATATGTGCCGCCTCCTGCGTCTTCCTCCACAGAGTAGACATCGCAGGCCAGCCTGCCGGCAGGTACTGGTGCAGCCCAAAAATAAAATTCACGTCTACCGGCTCAAAGCCGGCAGAACTCATCATCCTGCCCAGGCTTTCCAACGTAAAATAATTGACATGCTCCTCGCAGAACATCCCCATCGGCTCTTCCAAAAACTTATAATCCATGCAAGGAACCTCAATAAATATATAGTTATTGCAGATGTCCCTGCACTGCAATATAAAGTCACGGGGATGAACAATATGCTCCAATGTATGTGAAAGAAAAATCAGGTCATACTTTTTCGCATTTTCTTTGATGAATTCCTGAAACATTCCTTGGTAGAGGTCTACCTCGTAATGCCTGCGCGCCGCCAGGCAATTTTCTGCGGACGGCTCAATGCCCCTTACTTCCTTGTCCCGATACAGGCTAAGGTTATACCCTGACGCCGCGCCCACCTCCAGCACAGACGAAAAATCATCCCCGATTGCCGCCTTTATAAACTGAAGCTGCCTGGCACACCTTTTCTTATACGTGTCCGATTCATCCAGAATATAATCCTCCCGGTCGAATTCAAATTTGGAAAAATGCTGATACCGGTTTGCCAACTGTTCTTCGGAAAACGGATTGCCGGTAAATAAGAATCCGCACGTTTCGCAAAAATAGAGTTTTTGTATGTACTCTTTTTCTCCTGCTCCCTGGAGGTCGCGGAAGGGAAGCTTGTAGATTTGTTTTACCCCCCCCCGGCAGATATTGCAACGAATCATCTGCATCATTTCCTTTCTGTTTTTACATTGCCATTTCTAAATTTACTGTAAAACTTCTACTTAAATAAATATTTCTCTATAATATACCGTGGCCTTTCCTTTGCCTCCATATAGATCTTGCCAATATATTCTCCGATAATGCCAACTGACAAAAGTTCCAGGCCTCCAATTCCCCATATGGAAATCACTATCGTTGCCCAGCCTTGTACAGTCTTGCCAGCAAAATACCTCAGCATATAATTCAAGCTTAAAATAATACTGATTACAAACAGCACAATCCCAATCAACGAAATAACTCTGATTGGTTTAATACTCAGCGATGTAATCCCATCTATCGCAAAGGAAAGCATTTTTTTCAGCGGATATTTTGATTCACCTGCAAAACGCTCCTGACGTTCATATAATACCGTATCCGTCTGAAACCCAATAAGCGGAACTAAACCTCGCAAAAACAGATTCACTTCCTTATACTTTTCCAGCTCATTTAAAGCCCTGCTGCTCATAAGCCGGTAATCCGCATGATTATATACAATATCTGCGCCAAGCATTCGGATTAATTTGTAAAACCATTGTGCTGTATATTTTTTAAAAAATGTATCCGTTTTTCTTGCGCCGCGTACCCCATATACAATTTCACAACCCTGCTCATATTTTTTTACAAACTGATCCAGCACCTCAATATCATCCTGTAAGTCGGCATCCATAGATATTGTAAGGTTACAGTCACCTTTCACTGTCATAAGGCCTGCTAAAAGTGTATTTTGATGCCCACGGTTTCTAGAAGACTTAATACCCAAAACAAATTCATTCTCTTTATATAAGTTTTCAATAATTTCCCATGTATGATCGTTCGATCCGTCATCCACAAATACAATCCTGCTTCTCTCATTTACCAGTTTCTTTTTTATCATGCTATTTAATTTTTCAGTCAACCTCTGGCATGTCTCCAAAAGTACAGCTTCCTCATTAAAGCAAGGAATTACCAGATATAAAATATCCGTTATCATGGCCTCGTACTTCTCCTTTTCCTCTCTATCACTTTCCGAAATTTTAGTTCCGAATCACTGCTCTGCAAAAAACTGTTCTTTGTCACAAAGCCATACAATCTCAAAGGCTTTTTTCTCAGAAAAATAATTTTCACTATCCACTAATTGAATTTCTGCCTGATCTGTAAACTGTAACTGGGTAGTTGGAATTGCTACAGAAAATTCTCCTGTAGCAGCATTATAGGAAGCGCTGTAATGTATATCCCCAACCGTTGCAAATACTTTATTAACCTGCCTGCCATCTTTAAAACACGCATTCCCCTTCACCACAGTAAGATCATCCTGTCCAGTTACAGCAATCTTTGTGAGCGAATCTGATAACTGTACCTCTGCTTCCAAACTTCCATTTCCTGCATCAACATATGAAATATATTGCAGCGGATCACCAACTGGGGAACGCAGCAGCCCCCATTGCACACTTTCAAAAACTACGGCATCAGGAGAAAATAAATCCAAATAATACTCAAACCGATTGATATTTTCATTATGGATAAATACAACCTCAGCAAAATTATCAGTAAAAAATAACTCACGTCCCATAAGATAGCTGTCATGAAATACCAATACTGTTTTACCATCAGGCTCATCAGGGTTGACATAACAACTGTAATAGGACGAACACTCTAAGTTCGGGTATTTCTCTTGTCTATACGACTTTGTTTCAATCAGTTCATATTCAGGCAATGTATCATTGATAATCCAATCGGAATTTAACTGTTTCCTTACAAACCGATCTGAAATTTGAAACCATTCTTTCTTTAACCCTTGTAAATTTAAATCTGGAAATTTAGATTTCATCTCATTCAAAAGCAAATAAATCCCCTCATATGCACCGTTTGAATTCCAATGTGCCGGATCATACTTCACTGCATAAAGCTGCTCCTGATCTTTTATAGATAAAAAATAATCCTTTGTATAAACATGGTTTACATTGTACTTATGTAATGCATCAAGCAAAATATCCATCCTTGAAACCTCTGATTCTGACTGTAGAATTGTAGATGGAAAATATTCAGGATATACGGCTTCTTTGCTGGATGGAATAAAAAACATAAAATCAATTTCTTTCCCTTCGCATACGTCCTGAAATCCTTTGATATATTTTGCTTTTGCATCCATGAATTCATAATCAAGATTATTTCTATGCCAGTCCTCAATTTCTCCATTCGTCAGAATAAACGTATAGTTATTTTTCCCATATGTATGCGGACCAGCATATTCATGAAAAACAAGGTCATATATTTCCTGATACAGAAAAATCATGACCCGGCGCAAGCCAATCCGGTCTTTTAAATAGTTTTCTACTCCCGCAGAGATCCCATCTGCATTTTCGATAGTAAGGCTCGCAAGGCTCCTGTTTTCCACATAAGATACTGCTCCTTCTTTCACATTTGTCGTTAACAGCATAGTGAAAATCATACTGAAAAATATAAAAATAAACACTTTTCTGATAATATTATTCATATGTCTGCTCCTTCGCTTAATCTAAAACTGAAAATAGATAAATGCGTTATAACTGCCGCTCACAAGGCTGACGACCGCTAAAAGAAACACAGTTAAATAACAAATACATCTGCCCGCCTCTATAACCCAGTCCTGATTTTTAAAATATCGTATAACCTTATCAAACACCCTGTTGCGAATCGGCATGGAACAAAAACATGCAACGATCAGTATAAGGCCAATCCTGGCATTTAAATAATAAGTAACTTTGAATGGTATAAAATTAAGATCAGCAACACCAAACATCGCTTTGATATACCCTACCGCATACGTCATCGTATCAGCCCGAAAGAAAACCCATCCTAGAACTACTATCAGCATCGAATATGCCCATCGTAAAAAATTTGTATATTTAGTGACACTAACAGTAATATAGTTTCTCAAAAAACGCTCCACAAGAATAAACACTCCATGCCATATTCCCCAAAATAGAAACGTCCAGGAAGCCCCATGCCATACTCCTGTCAAAAGGAATACAAGAAAAAGATTTACATAGACATTCCCTTTTCTATTTCCTCCCAAGGGAATATACAAATAATCTCTAAACCAGCTTGATAATGAAATATGCCATCTGCGCCAAAATTCTGTAATCGATTTTGATACATACGGATCTTTAAAATTCTCGTTAAACTGAAACCCAAAAATCCTGCCTAATCCAATTGCCATATCAGAATATCCAGAAAAATCAAAATAGATCTGTAAGGTATATGCGACTGCTCCAAGCCATGCAACTGCTACAGATAATTCATCTGTACCCAATGTAAAAATCTGATCTGCAACACTCCCCAACATATCAGCAATCAATATCTTTTTTCCAAATCCAACAATAAACCTCTGCACTCCTTCTGCAAAATCATCCAATGAAATGTTTCTATCAGCAAGATCAGATGCAATATCCGTATATCGTACAATCGGCCCTGCAACTAATTGTGGAAACATCGAAATATACAGCCCAAAATAAATGATATTTTTCTGTGCATTTATATTCTTTTTAAATACATCGATAACATAAGATACTCCTTGAAACGTATAAAATGAAATTCCAATCGGAAGCACAATACTTGTCTGTTGAATCACTTCTGACCCAAACGCTGCATTCAAATTTAATACTATAAAGTTCAAATACTTGAAAACAAATAGTAATCCAATATTATAGGCAAGGGCTAAAAATAACTCTATTTTTCTTAGAAGTATATTATTTGTATGTTCTATAAATCTTGCCGACAGATAATTTACCACTATAGAACCAAGCAGAAGGACAATGTAACTCGGCTTTCCCCATACATAAAAAATAAGGCTTGCAAGAAACAGAAAGTAATTTCGATATTTTTTACATAGTAGATAATATGTACATACTGTCGCCGGAAAAAACACAAATATAAATGTACAGCTAGTAAAGACCACACCAATCACTCCTCACAATCAGTTTTATTCATAGCGTATCGATAATGTACCACACAAATCCGCACCGCCCCGGTCAGAATTTTTAACGCAAACATAATCAGATATAATCTGAATTTTGTTTGCTGTATGTTTCTCCAATTCCACCGCAAGTTCCGTCCAGCTTTCTGTAAAACAAAATTCTTTATAGATCTTCCCATTTAGCAAAATCCTGCCATGCAGTACATCTTTCATTTCTCCTGGATAATAAAATCCTAACACTGCTCTGGAATAAGAACACTCTTCAATCTCAAACAGGCAATCCGGTTCATACCAACCATCGTCATAAGTTCCATAAACAAAATCTACATATACCTGACATAAACTTGTAACATCTGTATATTGTTTTTCTTCTCGGTCTTCAAATAATACGACCGTATTGCCTGCCATACTTTTCCTTGCAGCGTTATAGCTGTCTGCATAAGTAACTGTCATTGCGCTGCTATTGATATATGGTGCAAAAATCTGTTTCCATCGTTCTTGTTCCATATCTTTAAAAAAATGGTTATTACTGATAATAATAATTTCCCTGTCTTCCATCTCAGTACCATATTTACCTACCGTTGCATGATACAATGCTCTTGTCATCGTCCGTTCTTCACAATTTGCAATATTTCCATAATAGTGTCTATAATAATTTTCCGTCATAAGTGTCAAAATAAAAAATAAAAGAAAAGAGAAAATCACGCTACATTTTATACCATAATATCCTTTCAAAGCATCCAGCATCCAGAACAACATAATGAGAAATGCTGTATAAGACACGTATACCCACTGCATTCCTACACGTATTGTAATACTAGAGCTGCCAATACAAAGCACTATAAAACACAAAAACAAACACAGATTTCCCAGATGTTTCTTTCTAAATGCAATATCCTTGAATAAAAGCCTGCAAAACAATCCCAATACAAAAACTATAAATACCAGCCTAATGATCAAATACAAGTTTATATACCAGGATACTTGTCCTGCTTCGATTCCATTCATATATTGGGGCCCGCACTGAAACCCTAAAATATAGCCAACCTGCGAAAAACAAAATTTTATCACTGTCAAAAAATTGAACGTTTCAACTATATTCGTCCCGCCTGTTCCATCCACCATCCGTCCGCCAAAGAGTATAAACCGAAGTATCCAAAAGCTAACCAGCAACAGCCCTGGTAATAAAAGCATTTTAAAATTTTTCCGAAAAGAAGCAGACGCTATGGCTACCGCTACTGCAAACAAAAGGAACAATACAAAATACCTCTCATGTGTATATAAAAGAAGCCCATACAACACAACTGCAAAATAATAGTATTTCTTGTTCCCTTCCTCTGTATATAATACCAATAAGAAAAGGATCCCAAGAGCCAACAGATATCCCATGCTTTCAATCAGCCCTGTTAATTCAGAATTTACATAAAAAGAAAAATGAGATGCCAAAAATAAAACAGTGCCAAGAAGAGCCATCGTATTTTTTTGAATTATCCCCAACTCTTTTTGCAACCTGTAAATAAATACAAATACTAAAACTGCATTTATGCCATGAATAAACAGCAACACTTCGCTAATCAGATTCCAGTTGCCCTCTGAAATCTTTAATATCAAATAAGTAGCTGCCATCCAGACTGGCCTGAATTTATTTGCACCTATCGAAAATATATACTCCATCGCTGTATTGTTCAGATAAGCAGTTACGCTCCCAAGATCATCACCAGCAAAAACCCATTGTCCTTCATGAATCCATGCATTAAACAATCGATTTGCACCAAACAGCACAAGCATACTGACTCCTGTTAACAGCAAAAAATTATACTCTTTTTCTTTCCATTTTCTCATATTCTTTTTCCTTTAGCTTCTCCAAAAATCTTACTAAACTATAAAAACCTGTCATACCCAAAACAATAAAAAGAGGCACATTACAGTATAAATGCCTGGTCGCAGCTTCAAAAACCACTTCAAAGATTGCACAGCCAACGATTGCCAGCATCAATACCAGCTTTGTTTTATCTGCCACACTAAAACTGCAAAAAAGTAGTATTAAAATACCGCACCAGCAGATCTGCCTGATAGTGGCATTCAACGGGTAATACCTGCCGTCATAATAATAAAAATCCCGAAAAAGAGGTGCGGCAAGTGTATTCTTTTCCTGATAGATCTCAGCATAAAAATCTCCCAGATTTCTTGACCACGAAAATGTCCCATCACTAAAGCAAATCGCTATTTTTCGATTAACCAAATGAATATAATTTTCCAGCCCTAATTCCTTCAAACGCGTTCCTGCCTCTTTTAGGCATTGGCTCCCTCTTTCTTCTTTTGTCTCAAATCTTTCAGAAAAACTTACATCATCACCATCCCACATCCCATTGCTTTTATCATTCAATCCCATCATCAAAAAATACTGCCAAGATACTTCTGCTTCCTGATGAAACGGTATTTTTTCAGAAAAATGATGATAAAGCAAACGATAGGAATATTGCGCGGCTGCAATACTCAAAATACAAAAGAATAAAATAAGGACTGACTCTTTTACTTTTTCTTTCCTCACATAAAATATCCCACATATAAAAATCGCTATTACGACAATAAATGCCTGCGGTTTGAAATATTTCCCAATCATCCCCAAAAAACATAACATTGTGCAAAGCACATACTTTTTCTTCCCCTTCGTTGATAAGATTTTTAGAAATAGCGAAAAAATAGATATCGGTATAAAAACAGTCAATGCATCTGAATATGGTATCGTATTCCATGGTGACAAACAGACTAATAATACGCAGCAGCCCCACCCAATCACAGCCGTCCACCGATTACATAATTTTTTTACACAATCGTATACAAGCCAGGCAGAAGCACATGCAGACAGGCTATTGATTCCTACAAATACCATCTGTCCATTTTCCGTGTCTAGAATGCCAAATAGATCATTGATTTTTAATGAAGCAGCATAAACATACGTCAGTAATATATTATTTGGATATCTCCCATAATACCAGTCCAGCCAATCAATATATCCTTCTTTCTGTAGTAAAACCTTTGCTCCATAATCAATCGTCCATACATCCCAACCAGTTCGAAAATAAATATTGTAAAAAATATAAACAGCAATCATCCAAACAACAACCGTTAAACAGGCTACTATTCGATCCAGATGATTTGTTAACAAAACATTCCTTTTCTTTAAAAACAGATGCACTGCGATCAAAACTACAAATCCCAAAACAGCAGTTGCCATGATTCCTGCTGTCCCGAGCAACGCCCTGTTTTCCCTATAACCTTCCTGATAGCGGAAAACGATATACAGAATATGGCAAATTAGAATTAGAAATATTATACGGATAATTTTTTCCATCATATGAGATAATTTCATGTTTTCCTATACTCCATCCTATTTTTCACACTTAGTTCACTCCAGCCTATACAAAACTACGCTTCTTTCTATCCTGGGGACTTCGTACATATTTTTTATCGTTCATTATAATCAATCATTTCCAATCCAGACTTAATACAACAGATAACTCTCGTATATCTCCATTATCTGGAACAAATGTCCGGGACGGCGTTATGGTTAATTCATGTCTCCCGGCTGGAACATGAAGTTCTATGGTCTTTGTTTCTCCTGCGGAAAGATCATATACTTTATCTTCTCCGGCAAATGTGTATTGAATCCGCTGGTTTTCCACTTCCTGCGGATTTGTAACGGTAACTTCCAGTATCCGATCCTCCTCTGCCTGCACTGCAAATACTGCCCCTTCTCCCAGCCAGTGATCCTGATACCATGACCCGCTTATAAACCGAAGATCTGAGTCACCTCCCAGATCCATCCAATAAAAAACAATCTCGTCTGGCAATTCATAATATTTTTTCATCCAGACTTCAATAAAATCAAAACCCGGATGATAAGGCATACAGTTTGCATAGGTGTCATCCATTAACTTATACAACAATACTTCCTGTTCTGCTTTTCCGGCATTACATCTGTTTTTCGTTTCCAACAATTTGTAATGATTCATCTGACTAATGGCATAATTATTTTTATACCCATAAATAATTGTACAAAAATTCACCACAGCATATGCGGCTGTTATGGTCACTGGCACACAATAGCAAAAAACCTGTACTTTCTTATTTTTCAGCATTCTCATTGTACTTGCCATGCATTCCGCCACAACCAAATGCAACAAAAACTCCATCATCGTATGACATCTCATACTGATACTTGGTGAAAGTACCATCATACCCTGTGAAGCGATCCCAGCAGCTAACATCGATAAAAACAAATAATTTTTCTGTTTGTAATAATACACAGAAAGAAGTACAATAAGAGAAATCGCCCATACAATCCGCACAAAAATTCCAAAGATATATGGCACAGAATAGATCTGTTCTATCAAAAAATATCCGGTAAACAAAAAAATTGCCACATAGGTGCTTCTATTTTTGAAATACAGCGCCACTGCTGTACCGCAAAAAACAGTTAAAATCACTACAAACACCCAGTTATACATCCCGATATTAATATCCAGTATAATTCCAGTGTTTTTCGCCATTCTTTCGGTCAAGCTTTTGCTGTAAAAATCCACATATCTCTCATCTTGTGCCCGGACAAAATTCCCTGGAGCAAGTACTGTAAGCATACTGCCAAATATTGCACCAGCACCCATAAACACCATATACTGCGGGATATACCTTTTATCATGTTTGTTTCTCTTTCCAAAAAAATACTGAAAAAAAGCAATTCCTAAAATCCATATGACAGCTAATACCGCCATCTGTTCCTGAGAAAACGCAGCGAAAAACATCAGGAACACTGCCGCACACTTCCTAAAAACCGTTTCCTTTCCCTGGATGCGTAAAAGCAAATACATACTGCCAAGCAACGGCAACAGAGGCCAGACATACCCCACACTGGCGGAATACCAGTAGACTCCATCACGCAAAGTCTGGATATGCATGGTTCCATAAAGTACGAATACAAAAGCAATCCCCACATATGAATCACATTTTGCAGACACGGCTACCATTTTTCCTGATACAATCCCAATCATAGCAACAAGCAATGCCTGCGTAACCTGCATCAGCCCTGCCCCGCCTATTCGAAAAACCACTGTTTCAAAAAAATAATAAAGAATCCGGCCACCCCAGTTAAAATAATGCCATACCAAAAACTTTGCTATATCCGGCAACTGATATGACATTCCGGCTTCGTTTTTCGTCCATCCATAAGACAAACTGGCATAACCATAATCATCGAAATACATCATTACAAAATGGTGCTGTATAAAAATCAGTAATATAAAGAAAATACTTATGAGTATTAAAAATCTTTTTTTCATGTATATCTCCGCAAATGAGTTTATAAGATCCGCTTTGCATCCTGCATATTGCTTTCTGAAACAATATAATGTGGCCGCTTTTTCGTTTCCAAATATATTTTTGCCAAGTACTGACCCATAATACCAATACAAAATAACTGTATACCGCCAATAAATACAATCACACAAATAAGAGATGCCCAGCCTGCTACTGGATCGCCAAACGCAAGTTTTCTGACAATCACAAACAACAGCATTGCAAAAGAAAAGATTGTCATAAAAATACCAGTCCATGACGAAATATTTAATGGAAGCTGTGAAAAATTAATAATTCCATCCACTGCATAGTTTGCCAATTTCCAAAAACTCCACTTTGTCTCTCCTGCTGCTCTTTCCACATTTTCATATGGCATCCAATAAGTGCGAAATCCGATCCAACCAAAAATGCCTTTCGAAAACCGGTTATATTCACCGATTGCTACAACAGCATCCACCATTTGCCGCTTCATCAGTCGAAAATCCCTTGCGCCATCTACAATATCCGTATCTGAAACCCGGTTCATCATTTTGTAAAACTGATGCGCAAACCAGCTCCGCACCGGCGGCTCTCCTTCACGGTTAACACGTCTTGTTGCTACGCTGTCATATGGCCCTTGCTGCAACATGGAGAGCATCTTTGGCAATAAAAACGGCGGATCCTGCATATCTGCATCTAAAACTGCCACATAATCCCCATGTGCATTGCAAAATCCTGCATACATCGCAGCTTCTTTTCCAAAGTTCCTGGAAAATGATAAATATTTTACATGCTGATCATCTTTTCCTAACTCTTTTATCATTTCCAACGTATGATCAGTTGACCCATCATTAATAAAAATCAGTTCATAGGAACAGTCCACAGTTTTTAATGTATCTGTGGTTACTTTATAAAAAAGCTTTAGAACCTCTTGTTCGTTATAGCATGGTATAATCAGTGTCACCAGTTTCATTTTCTTTCCATTCCTTCGCTTTCAACATGTGAAAACTCAAAATCCTCCCTCAAAATCTCCACAGCACATTCCACCGAAAAATGCCCCATAACATACTGCCATTCCTCCTGTGACATTTTCTCCAGCCCACTGTAATCCTCATACAGCCGCACAACCGCCTCAGCAATCTTCTCTGCGCCCTCACAAGCCTTTACAATCTGCTCCGCTCCTTCGATCCCTTCAATCCCGATCTCAGTCGTCACGATCGGGACTCCGCGCAGCATCCCTTCAATAATCTTGCCTTTCACCCCGGCGCCAAACCGCAGCGGGACTACTGCAAGCCTTACCTTTCGGTACATTTCCTCCAATTCCTCCTGCGGCACAAAGCCATGGATCAGCACCTTCTCACTGGCAAGCTCACGGATCTCCTGCGGCGGGTTCTGGCCGACAACATGCAGCACAATGCCAGCGTTTTTTTCCCATATAAGCGGCATAACCTCTGTTACCAGCCACTGCACAGCATCCGTATTCGGCGGGTGCCCAAATCCACCCACAAACAATAGCCCTTGTCTGTCCGATGCGTGATAATCCGCCTTTGGCGTATTTTGATAAATATGGATCGGCACTCGCCGCACCTTTACCGAAGTATCCAGCTTTGCGATCTCCGAAAGCTCTGCCTGAGACAGGTAATAGGATACGTCCGCCTTGCGCATCAGTAAAAGCTCCGTCTTTTTCCACTCTATGGCATCTTTGCGTGCCTGTTCATTCCTGGTCAGTCTGTACTCCCGCATTTCCCGTAAAAAATGCAGGTCATGCCCAAAATAAATCACCTTCGCATGGCTGTATTCCCGGATCATGTCTATATATTTGATGGAAATATGAGGCCTGCTTAACAGTACATAGTCAAAATATTTCCCGTTTTCCTTGATCCAGCTTTTCCAGTTTCGATAGTAATAGTCGCCGTAAAGCACCTCAATCCCCATTTGCTGGAGCACAGTTGTATATGGCTCGCTTTTATAAAAATTGTCCCCGATAAATTTCACATTGTATCCTGCTGACACAAACAGCTTTAAATAGTCAAAGATACACCGGCTGCCCGCATCTTTATCATAGGTCGGCACATAATGGTCAACGACAAGCAACGTTTTCTTGCCCCTAGCCCTATCCCTTGCCAGAAACACTCGCTTCCCATTCGGAAAGTGCCTTTTTGCAAGAACGCCTTTCCATTTTTCAAAAAACTTTGCCTGGTTCTTCTCCTGATATGCCTTCTGCCCTGCCGAGATATCCTTGCCATTAGAAACCCCTTCAAAATGGACAACGACTGACTGCGGCTGGTACAGGACTTTATAGCCGTGCTTTCTAGCCTCAAAAGCCAGGTCGGTATCTTCGTAATAAGCCGGCGCAAACCGTTTATCAAACCCTCCGATTTCCCTCCACAGTGCTGCGCGCACCATCAAAGCAGCCCCGGAAATATAATCTGCCTCTTTGACATAGTTAAATTCCGGTCTTGCCGGATCCATACGGTTCCCATAATTCCATGCCGAAGCGTCGTCCCAGACAATCCCGCCTGCTTCCTGAAGCCTTCCGTCAGCGTAAACCAACTTAGAGCCAGTAATGCCCGCATCCTGTCTTTCTTCCATCAGCCTTACAAGTGGCTCAAGCCAGTTTTCCTGTACTTGTGTATCATTATTCAAAAACAGCAGATACTTCCCACAGGCAGATTCCGCTGCATGGTTGCAATTTTTTAAAAAGCGCAGGTTTTGTGCATTTCGAATGATGCGGATATTTTTTACTGCCTCCTGCAAACGTACCGTATCGTCTGTCGAAGCATCATCCGCAACAATTACCTCATAGCTCACTTTATCCCCCGTCTGCTCTAAAATGGACTGCAAGCAGCGGTATGTATATGCAAACTCATTAAAAACTGGTATAATAATAGATACTTGCGGTTTGCCGGCTTGCTGGAATATTAATGTGTCATATTCTTCAAAAGGCTTCGTGTACGTTCCTTCCCGGATATTTAATTCTTCCTGGGCAACATGGACGCCCCGCATACTCTCATCAATACGCTGTGAGACAAACCCTGCCCCTTCTTCCTTTAGGAAATGGAAAAAATGGCGGATTTTCCTTGGAGACAGCAGTTTAAGCGACTGCCTTGGATGGCGCAGCAGCCTAACTGCCATTTTTGCGGCAAGCCTGCGGCCAGACCCAGGCGGAAGCAAAAACGCAGATAGCTGCTGCATCCGAAATGCAAGCCTCCATGTCCTGCTTTTCTTTACCCGCTCAAATTCCCGTTCTGACTCCAGCAGCAATTCTATATGCCCTTGTTTGTTTAAAAGCTCCTGCCTTAGCTCTTGCTCTGCCTGCTTACATGCTTCTAAATATTCCCGCCTGCTTTTCAGCTCACGTTCTTTCTTCTTTTCTGCCCGCCTATATGTGTCCAGGCATTCCTGTTTTCTTTTTAATTCCTGCTTTAAATGTTCTGTTTCCTGTGCGGACGCGTCCAGGCATTCCTGTTTCTTTTCCAGATCCCTTTGAAGCTTCTGCCCTTCTTCCAAAAGCTCGCTAACCTGCCTTTGTTTTTCCTGCGTTTCCGCCTCCAGTTTCCGCTCTGATTCCAGTAGCAGCTCAATATGCCCCTTCTTGTTCAACAGCTTTTGTGCATCACGTCTTGCCTGCCCTTCTAAAGCTTCGATATATTCGCGCCATGCTTCCCGCAGCCAGATGCGTACCTGAATCAGTGCTTCTTGCCCGCATACTTCCTCTTTGCTGATGTCATCGCCTGACGCATCTGTGTCATCTGGACAAACAGAAAATATACAACAGTCTTTATAAAGGGCGGATCCCTCACCACTGCCGGTCACCATCCCTTCCAGGCTGCAACTGGCTTGCCTTCCGTTTTCTGATGCTTCGATGCTTTCTATAATAAACGGGTTCGGATAATAAAATTTGCCATGGTATGGCGCGCCTGTGCTTTGCACCTGAAATTCCAGCTTCAGGCTTCCGCCTTCATCCAAAGCGCCGCTTCCTTCCATTATGCTGTTGCAGCCCGTGCTTATGTTCCCATTATTTAACACGCTCTTTATCAGCCTGCACTGCCGCCTTTGCAACTCCCTGTCCTCTTCCATCCTGTCTGTTGCGGCCTTGGCATCTTCCTTTTGCTTTCGCACACCGTCTTGCAGCAAACTGGCTATCCGGTCAAAATGGCACTTTAACTGTTCCTGGAACAATGCTGCCTTTTTTGCAATCATCTCCCTGTGGTCTGTATGCATCTGCTGGTCAAACTGTATCCTTAGCGAATCCACATCCTTGACAAGCAGCTCTTCCATCTGCATCATTGCAAACAGCCCGTCCAGCTTGCCCACACAAGACGGATACATGTCCAGGCACAAATTTTTCACGCCATAGGACATTGCCGTAATATTCCCATGCAGGGTTGTCCCCAGGAAAAATTTTGCATGGGAAATGACTGCCATAATCTCTTTTGGCTGTAGCTTCCTGCCAAGGACATAAAAATCCCGGCACACTTTTTGTATTTTATAAGCAACCTCCTGGTCTTCATGACAGTAATTTACCGTCACAAGCAAAACCGCCAGCCCATAATCCGTGCTTATTTTCTGCACTTCTTTAGCCAGTTTTTCATATTCCAGGCTTGTACCATACTGTAAGGCAAGATAGTCCTGGTTTAAAAAACGGTATTCCTTTTTTAACTGCCCAAAACAGTCATCCAAAGACGCTTCCTTTATATGCCTTGGAAACATCCATAGCATATCCGGCACCTGCAAAACGTTTTGTACCCCCGCGAACTTTTCCAGGCGGATGCGCGAATAGGCGTCCCTAACGGACAGACCGCAAAGCGCTTCACATGCCTGGCGGATTTGTTCGGCTTCGCCGTTATTTTCAAAATCCCTGCCTACTCCTACACAATTCCAGATCACCGGAATGTTTAACCCTGCTGCTATTTCTTGAGGCTTTTTCCACAGCTCGCCAGCCAGGTACTGCTTTTTTTCCCCTTCCGGCGACTTGTATTTGACCGGCAAAAAATGAATGAACTCTCCGCCGCCGATCACCAGGGCGCGGTAAGGCTCTTTTGCATGGCGCTGCGGGAGCGAATCGATGGGATAGACGCGCTCAAGGTTATTATATGAATGGCTTGTCCCGTTTGGGGAATATAAATCGATATCCAGCCTGTCCCCAAAACGCTCTTTCATTTCCATGCGAAAAATCACTGGAAACATCGTATCTCCCAGGCTTTCTAAGTCATACGCGCCAAAATGCGCAATGCGGATCATTCTTTCTTCTTTTCTCTTTGTCGCAGCCATATCGTGATTTCCTTTTCCTATCTTGTTGTTCTTTCAGGGAACTATTGCATATCCGGCGAAAGGATATTCTGTACAATCTCTATTTTCGTGCTGCCTTTCTTCAACAGCTTTTTTAACGTTTCACATGCAGCGCCATACTCCGGGTTCTCCTGATGGAATACATCTCGTTCTAAGTACTCCTGTTCGCAAAATGTCCCCCAGTTTGTCAGTTTTTGAAATTCCACCGCATCCGCGCCGATCGTTTCCGCCAACTGGACAAAATGTTCCATTTCCTGGTAATTGTTTTTCTGCACGACAAAATTAAGCCATACTGCATCGACATTCGTATCCGGGTCGTGCCTTAAGCTGCACAAATAAGAGAGATTGTCCATAAGGCGTTTCCACCCCCCCCCGCGCCGATTTTCCTCATATGTCTCACCACAGGCTGCATCAATC
>CAMWXD010000066.1 GCA_947178105.1 uncultured Eubacterium sp.
CCAGATTGAGGGCGGCAGCGAGAAAAAAACTATGAATGAAGTAATCTGTGCTTTTCTGGAAAATGACGGGAATCAGCAGGTTTGTGCAGAGCAGGAGTGTGATTTTCACTTTGATATGGAAGAACTGCTGCATTGGAAACAGCAGGTCAACCAGACGTATTCAATTAATTATAACCGTGAAATTTTGTGCTTTCGAAAATATTTTCGCAAACCTGTTATTTTTGTAAAGCGAATCATACGGAAAGCCTGCCGTTCACTCATACAGCCAATGGTAGAAGAACAGAACGCATTTAATGCCAATGTTACAGCAGCTATTAATGCATTGTATAATAACGAAATCGTAACGCAGGCATTTATGGCAGAAAAAGATGCATTGCTGAATTGCACATCGCCAGATACTACAGACCAGGATTATGTAGAGCAGGCAATCGATCAACTGGAACAGAAGCTCCGTATTGCACTGGCTGACCAGACGAAAAGCATTGTAAGTGAAAAAATAGATAGCCTGACGAACCGCTGCCGTGACTACGTAGATACAGAAATTAAGAAATGGAATATATCTAACAGGGAATTTGTGAATGCAGAAGTAACAAAATCAAAAAGCTTATTTTTGAAAGAAGTTGCGAACAATCAATCTGAATTAAAGAAAATATATGAAAAAAGAAAGCTGGAATTGGAACGAAGACATACACAGGAAGAAATGAACCTGTTTCGCAATACCAGGCTTACATTATACAAACAGGAAATAAATACAGAAATTGTGCAAGATGATACAGCGAATCATACAGATATTTATACAGGAATTGATTATCTTGATTTTGAAAACCACTTTCGGGGAAGCAGGCAGGAGATCAAAGATGATCTATCTGTTTATCTTCCGTATTTCAAACAAAAAGAGATGGTATTGGATCTAGGATGCGGACGAGGAGAATTTTTAGAATTGCTGAAAGAAAATGGGATATCAGGTATTGGAGTAGACCATTATGAGGAATTTGTCGCATATTGTAAAGCAAAAGGATTAAATGCTGTTTGTGAAGACGCTTTAAATTATCTTTTTCATGAGAAAAATAACAGAATTGGAGGAATTTTTGCTTCACAATTAATTGAACATTTAACAAATAATCAATTATTGCAATTATGCCATCTGGCTTATGAAAAATTAGAAACAGGAGGCTGCCTGATTTTAGAAACTCCGAATCCGATGTGTCTGTCTATTTACATGAACGCTTTTTATGTAGATCCTTCCCACCAAAAACCAGTACACCCAAAAACAATGGAGTACTTATTAAAGAGGGAAGGCTTTCAAGAGGTAGAGATTTTGTTTACAGAAGCTAGTAAAAGCAGCTATCGTTTACCATTATTAGAATCTGGTGCTATCCAGAATTTAAGTGAATTTAATGATGGAATGAATTTGTTGTCAGATCTTTTGTTTGGCAGCCAAGATTATGCAATTATAGCAAGAAAATAAGAATTGCTCTGAAAGGGAAGATACAAATGAAAATAGCAGTCGTAGGCCCAAGCCCCGTGCCTTTTACGATCGGAGGAGCGGAAAATTTTTTGTGGGGATTGTGTGAAGCAATCAATAAAGAAACAAAACATCAGGCAGAGCTGATAAAGCTGCCCTCCAGGGAGCTTGGCTTTTGGGAGCTGATCCATACCTATTATGAATTTTACCGGCTGGATTTAAGCCAGTTTGATTTGGTGATTTCTTCAAAATATCCGGCGTGGATGGTTCCGCATCATAATTGCATTTGTTATATGCAGCATACTTTGCGTGGATTATACGATACATATCATCTGACACGTTTACCAGAAAAGACAGATCGAAAAAATAAGGATATTAACAAGGTGCTGGATTATATGGAAGGATATTGGAATATAGAGTCTTTAGATGGATTTTTTCAAATGTTGTTTGAGTTGGAAAACCAAAAAGATATTCCAGACAGTTATTTTCTGTTTCCAGGCCCGTTTATTCGGGCAATTATTCATTTTCTGGATTCAGTTGCTTTATCGCAGAAGGGTATGCAAGGCATTTGCGCAATTTCTGAAACGGTAAAAAATCGAACTGAATATTATCCGCCAGGGAAAAATGTAAAAGTGATCCATCATCCTACAATATTGAAACAACGTAATACAGGTGATATGAAGCATATATTCATAGCGAGCAGGTTAGATGCGCCAAAACGGATTGATTTGCTGATTCGGGCAATGAAATATGTACAAAGTAATATTCCGCTTTACATTGCAGGCAATGGCCCACAAAAAGAGGAATGGGAAAAATTGGCTTCCAATGACCCAAGAATCCATTTTCTTGGTTTTGTGGATGAGGATACATTAGAAGATTATTATGCAAATAGCCTGGTTATTCCATATTTTCCATACGATGAAGACTATGGGCTGATTACGATTGAAGCTATGTTGCATAAAAAACCAGTCATTACAACGACCGATGCCGGAGGCCCTACAGAATTTGTAATTAATGGCGAAACAGGGTTTGTAACGAAATTTCATGAGAAAGCAGTTGCAGAGAAAATCAATGATTTGATTCAAAATCCACAGGAAGCAAAGCGTATGGGAGAAAATGCCTATTTGAAAGTAAAGGACATTACATGGAAACATACAGTTGATGAATTGTTAAATCAAAAACAGAAAAATTCTATCCATTTGCCAAAAGGACAAAAGATAAAGAAAATCACTGTGGCATCCACCTTTCCGATTTATCCGCCGCAGGGAGGAGGCCAGGCAAGGATTTTTCATTTATATAAAAACCTGGCATTTGATACAGAAGTTGAGATTATATCATTTACAAATACAGACCAGAAACGGTATGAGGGGTACATTTCTAAAAATTTAAAAGAAATTCGAATTCCAAAAACGAAAAAACATCAGGAAGCAGAGTGGGAACTGGAAAAAAGGGCTAAGATTCCGGTAAGCGATATTGGCATGATTCATCTCTTTTCTCAAACACCTGAATATGAAGAAAAATTAAAGGAATCTATAAATTCCAGCGAACTTATTATCATTTCGCATCCATATTTGTATTATGCAATAAAGAAATACTTAAATGGAAAGCCATTTATTTATGAAGCGCAGGATGTTGAAGCAGTGATAAAAGATCAGATGCTGCCAAACAGCAGAATCAAAAAAGAGCTGATGCAAGACATTTTTCAGATTGAGAAAGAATGCTGTGAAAAGAGTGTCTTTATTATGACCTGTTCGAAAGAAGACCAGCAATTACTAAACCAAAAATATGGTATTTCCACAGATAAGATGATCGAAGTCCCAAACGGGGTTGATTGTGATGAGATTCCTTTTACATCCGTTCCAGAAAGAATAAAAAATAAAAAGGATATGGGGCTGCTTGGGGAAAAGCTGGGAATTTTTATGGGAAGCTGGCATCAGCCGAATCTGGAAGCCTGTGAAGCGATTTTTCAAATTGCGTTGGAATGCCCGGATACAAAATTTTTGCTGATGGGCAGCCAGTGTGAATATTTCAGGAATAGGAAGCTGCCGAAGAATGTAGGATTGCTGGGGCTCGTAAGCAAAGAGGTAAAAAACAAAGTGTTTGGGGCCGTTGATTTTGCGCTGAATCCGATGGCTTCTGGATCAGGGACAAACTTAAAGATGTTTGAGTATATGGCGGCTGGTATTCCGGTGATTACGACGGAGTTTGGGACGAGGGGGATTGATGATAAGAGGTATTTTACGATCTGTGAGGTTCGGGATATGTCAAAAGAGATCATGAATTTATCGTTATCTCAAAAAGAGGAGCAGATAAAAAATGCCAGGAGTTGCGTAATAAAAAAATTTGATTGGAAAAATATTAGTATGTCTTTAAAAAGTCAAATATATAAACAAGTTTATATAGAATTAAGAGGTGATTCACATGGATTTGCATAAAAATAGAGAAAATTCTAAGATGGCAATGATTTGGTGTATCCTAATCAGTTCTGGTATTGTTTTTCTATTATATAGATTGTGGGAGTTTGACTTTAACGTACCTCTTAATTATTCGGACGGAGATTCTTTACTTTCCTTAGAAACTATAAAAAGAAGTAAAAGCTTGAAAGAATTTTTTCTCTCAACAAATTTAGGTGCGCCATTCATAGGATCAAATTTTGATTATCCAAGCTTTGGTGATGTGTTTAATTTGCTATACTTTAAAATATTTGCTGAAATATTTGGTGTTGTTCTTGGGCTTAATATAGGTTATTTTTTATTGTTTCCAATTACATCCGTTATAAGCTTTTTAGTAATGAAACAATTTTATATTAGCAATTTATGGGCTGTTTTAGGTTCTGTTACTTTTTCATTTCTTCCTTATAGGTTATTGCGAAATACCATGCATTTGTTTTTAAGCTGCTATTTTCTAATTCCAGTAGCAATTTTATTATGTTTTTGGCTGATTCAGGATGAAAATTTTTTTAAAATAGATAAGGAGTTCTTGAAATATAAGCGAAACCTAATTGGCATATTTTGTTTTATGCTAATTGCATATACAGGTATATATTATGCTTTCTTTACTGCATTTTTTGTTTGCATATCTGTCATTTATAAAACTGTTAGCAGTAAAAAAATAGCTCCTGTAAAAAATGGGCTATTAGCGTGTGCTTCCATATGTATCCCATTGATCATAAGTTCTATTCCGTATGTTCTATTTCGATTGTATTATGGAGCTAATATTGAGAAACCAACAAGGAGCCCGATTGAAGCAGAAGTTTATGGCATGAAGCTTACACAGCTATTTATTCCAATCAAAGACTATGGCATACAATTTTTAAAGTCTTTGAAAGAAAGCTATGCATCGGCTCCTGTACCAAATGAAGGGTCAGAATATTTGGGGATAGTTGGAATCATAGGATTTATTATTTTAGTATTTTGTTTATTTATCACGGAACGGAAATGGAAGGTTATAGACCATAATATTATTATTTTATCCAGATTAAATGGATTTGCTATTTTGCTGGGAACAATCGGTGGATTTGGTTCTTTATTTGCATTGCTTATATCACCGCAAATCAGAGGATATAATAGAATCAGTGTTTTTATTGCTTACTTTTCAATCTTATCAATTTGTATATTATTAACAAATTTAAGCAGTAGATTAATAATGATAAGCATGGTGCCGGTAATTTTGATTTTTATAATCAGCATAGCAGATCAGACCAATATAGAAAATTTTCAAACGTCAAGAGAAGAAACTATTACAAGTTTTTATTCAGACCAAAAGTTTATATCGGATATTGAACAGCTTGTTTCAGAAGATGCGATGATTTATCAATGGGTATATCAGCCATATCCAGAAAATCCGCCAATTCATCAAATGGGTGATTATGCGTCGATTAGAGGATACCTTCATTCTGATCATTTGAGATGGAGTTATGGTGATCAAAAAGGACGAAATTCTGATTTGTGGAATAGAGATCTTGCATCAAAGTCTATACAGGAACGCATTCATATTATTTGTAATGTTGGTTTTGAAGGGATTTATATTGATTCATATGCGTACAGCGAAGATGAATTATCAGAATTATTAGATGAAATGAAGTCGATTTTAGGTGTCAATCCTTTTGTTAGCGAAGATGGGAGGCTCGTATTTTTTGAGTTGAAACCTTATGTACAGGAATATAGAAAAAATTATTCTGATGCGGAATGGGAAACAATGCAAAATGAGAATCTGACGATGATTCAATTTATAAATGGATTTTATGGCATTGAAATGAATGAGAAAAATGGGTTTTCATGGCGCTGGTGTTCACAAAAAGGAACTTTAAGAGTCATTAAAAGTGTAGAAAAGCAAGGGGAAATCCATATGAAAGTTTATTCTGGAACAGAAGAAGAATCTAAAATCATTGTTACATATGGAGATGAAAAAGTTGAATACACAATAACTCATAAGGGCAAGGAGATATCCGTACCGTTAGAGCAAAAAATAACGGATATATATATTAATAATATAAATGGTAAAAAAGTAGAAGCGCCAAATGATCCTAGAGAATTATATATGAGGTTTGGAGAGGTATGCGTTGAATATGAAAGATGATTTTATTGATGTTGCACTTTGAGGTGACATAGGAGTTAGATAGTTTCAGTTGATTTTAAGGAAAGTATGGTGAAAAATGAAAACAGTTATATTGGCAGGCGGTTTTGGCACCCGTATTAGCAAGGAAAGCCATTTGGTTCCAAAGCCGATGGTTGAGATCGGCGGTAAACCGATCATTTGGCATATTATGAAAGAATATTCATACTATGGATTTTATGAATTTATCATTTGCTGTGGGTACAAACAGCATGTGATTAAAGAATGGTTTGCAGACTATTATCTGAACAACAGTGATGTGACATTTGATTTTCGTAATGGCAACGAAATGTTTGTACACAGTAATATCGCTGAGCCATGGAAGGTTACGCTGGTAGATACAGGGCTTGGGACGATGACTGGCGGGAGGCTTAGGCGTGTAAAGCCGTACATAGGAGATGAGGCTTTTATGATGACCTATGGGGACGGCGTATCTGACGTCAACATCAGGGAGTTAGTACGCTTTCATAAGAAGCATGGAAAAATGGCAACTCTGACAGCAGTAAACGGCGGACAGCAGTTTGGTATCCTGGATCTTGGAAAAGAAGAACAGGTTTGTGGATTTCGTGAAAAGAATGATGCAGATGGCGATGTGATTAACGCAGGTTATATGGTGTTGAATCCGCAAATTTTTGATTTTATTGAAGGGGATGAAACTGTATTTGAAAGGGAGCCTTTGGAAAAAGCAGCAGAAGAAGGACAACTTGCTGCGTATAGGCATTATGGTTTCTGGAAATGTATGGATACGCAAAGGGACCGTAGGAAGCTGGAGGAAATGATTAAAATAGGTAATGCTCCTTGGATGTTATGGGAGAACGACAAAGGAGGGAAATAGAAAGTGTATGAAAATATGACGGAAGAACAGGCAAGGAGCCAGATTTTGGAGCTGATTGAACAGTATTGCGATGTTTTTCATAATCAAAAGGAAGAATTTCAACCGGGATGCCGCATTCCTTATGCAGCACGTGTTTATGATCGGAAAGAAATGTGCAACCTGGTGGACGCTGCATTGGATTTCTGGCTGACGTCCGGCAAGTATACACAGGCGTTTGAAAAAAGGTTTGCCCGGTACCTGGGGATAAGATACTGTACCTTGGTAAACTCCGGATCTTCTGCCAATTTAGCAGCTTTTATGGCGTTAACCTCCCCGCTTCTTGGAGAGAGGCAGGTAAAGCCTGGAGATGAGATGATCACCGTAGCGGCAGGATTTCCGACGACGGTGGCTCCGGCTGTGCAATATGGGGTAGTTCCGGTATTCATCGATATAACGATTCCACAATATAACATAGATATAGAAAAGCTGGAAGCAGCATATACACATAAAACAAAAGTAGTGATGGCAGCGCACACATTGGGGAATCCGTTTGATTTAAAGGCAGTGCGCGAGTTTTGTGACAGGCATTGCCTGTGGCTGATTGAGGATAATTGTGATGCGCTGGGTGCAACGTACAGTATGGATGGGGCTGAAAGATATACTGGAACAGTCGGTGATATTGGCACATCTTCGTTTTATCCGCCGCACCAAATGACAATGGGGGAAGGCGGGGCAGTCTATACAAATAGCCAGCTTTTGCACCGATGTATACGTTCGTTCCGCGATTGGGGGCGTGATTGTGCCTGTCCTTCCGGGGAGGACGGCATTTGTGGACACCGGTTTGACAGGCAGTATGGAGAGCTTCCGTATGGATATGATCATAAATATGTTTATTCGCATTTTGGATACAACCTAAAGGCGACAGATATGCAGGCAGCCATTGGCTGTGCGCAGCTTGAGAAGCTTCCGGACTTTGTAGAAAAGCGAAGGAGCCATTTTGCATATTTAAAAGACAAACTGGAGCCGTGCAGGGATTGGCTGATCCTGCCAGAGCCTTGTGAAAATGCAAAGCCGAGCTGGTTCGGGTTTTTAATGACCTGTAAAGACGGGGCAAGCCGTAGAATGCTGGTTTACGAATTGGAAAGGCGTGGCATACAGACACGTATGCTGTTTGCTGGGAACTTAGTGAGGCATCCATGTTTTGACCAGATGCGGGCAAGTGGAACTGGTTATCGCGTGTCTGGCGGGCTTGAGAATACGGACAGGGTTATGAATGATGCGTTCTGGGTTGGCGTCTATCCGGCAATGACGGATGAAATATTGGATTTTATCGTATATACTATCAAAAATGCGCTTCTTAGGCAGAAAGGATAGGGGAAAAGGATGAAAAAGGTCAGCATTATGATCCCATGTTTTAATGAGGAGGACAATGTTGTCCCGATAAGCAAAGCAGTTGTCAACCTGTTTATGACAAAGCTTGTAGATTATGATTATGAATTGATGTTTATTGATAATTGTTCTACAGACCATACCCGTGAATTGCTTCGGGAACTATGTCAGGAAAATAAGAAAATAAAAGTGATTTTCAATGCCAGGAATTTTGGGCAGTTCCATTCGCCTTATTACGGCATGTGCCAGACGACAGGAGACTGTACCATTACGATGTGCTGCGATTTCCAGGATCCAGTGGATATGATCCCGGAATTCTTGGAGGAGTGGGAGAATGGGTATAAAATTGTTTGTGGGGTAAAAGTATCCAGCAGGGAGAACAAAATGATGCGGTTTTTTAGGACTTGTTATTATCGAGTGATATGCAGGATGTCAGATGTAGAGCTGATTGAGCACTTTACTGGCTTTGGGCTTTACGATAAAAGCTTTATCCGTGTATTACAGGATCTACACGACCCGACTCCGTTCCTTCGCGGGATTGTGGCAGAGCTTGGATACCATAGGAAGGATCTTCCGTATGAACAGCAAAAAAGGGCAGCAGGGAAAACACATAACAACTGGGCAACTTTGTATGATGCAGCTATGCTGAGCTTTACTTCTTATACGAAAATAGGATTAAGGATTGCAACTGTGATAGGTTTTTTATTTTCAGCAGCAAGCCTTCTGGTTGCGGCAGTGTACTTGATCTTAAAGCTGTTGTACTGGGAACGGTATACGGCTGGGACAATTCCTATTTTATTAACGGTTAGTGTACTAAGTTCTGTACAATTATTTTTTATAGGGCTGCTTGGGGAGTATGTGCTCAGTATGAACCGCAGGCTTATGGACCGACCGCTGGTGATTGAGGAGGAACGGCTGAATTTTGATTAAAGAACAGATAAAACAGGATTACAAAAAAATATTTATAGTATTGCTTTTATTGATGCAAATTTGCTTTATAATCGGCCTGCTGATAGAGTATGACGGGTATCAGGCAGAAGTGTTTTTTCAAAAGGGAGCGAATTATCTTGCGGATTTTGTAAATGTTGCAAAATATTCTGCTGACAAAAATCCATACTTTAATGGAATCAACGGAGACGGAGAACATGCATATTTACCGTTTACCTATTTGCTTTTTTATTTATTCAGCAGGCTCTCTAATTATATACAGACAGATGCATTTTCAGCAGGATACACATATTTGAGCCTAGCTGTAATCAACATTTTCTTTATGCTGTTATCTATTTGTTTTTTTATTGTATTAAGGAGAATCATTACCGCTGGAAATTGGATGGATGACCTACTGGTTCTTTTGTTATTTGGCACTGGCATCTATTTGTTTTCTTATGAAAGAGGGAACATTGTTATTTTGTCTGCAGTATGTACAGCAGTTTATTTGAATTATTTTGACTCAGAAAGTAGAATATGCAAACATCTATCATTTATTTCACTGGCTATAGCTGCTGCATTAAAGGGATATCCGGCGCTGCTTGGAGTACTTGTTCTTTATAATAAAAAATGGAAAGATGCAGGATGTCTGTTGCTTTATGGGATGCTGTTAGGGATACTGCCGTTTATGTTTTTTGAGAATGGGCTTGCAAACATTCCAAGATGGATGGAAAACGTAAGAGAAAATAGCATTGCATATAAGTTTGCGGATTTTCCAAGATTTGGCTATTTGGCTTTTTTGGCATCCTTACCAGAAAAATATCAGGCATGGAGGGACTGGATGGATGTTGTTTTGCGGGTTGTTACGGGATTGTGCTGTATTTGGATGTTGCTGGTAAGTTTTGCACAGAAAATACGATGGAAAAAATTATTATCATTGGTATTGATCTTGTTGTTGCTTCCTGTAAACAGTGCGATATACTGTGGCCTTTATATGTTTCCGATCGTTCTTTTATTTTTTTGTGACGAAAGACAAAAAATGGATATGTGTTATCTGCTGCTTTTGCTCATATTTTTAAACCCGCTTCAGATTCGGTTGTTTCATGCAGGAATTACGTGGTATTTGGTAAATATTGCATCTATGATTATGTTTGGTATGCTGCTTTTTGAAAATAGTATCGCATTTGCTTCCTATTTAAAAAATTATCGTTATGCAGGAGGTTTCAGATGAATGAGATAAAGCTGCTTGATTGTACACTGCGCGACGGCGGATATGTGAATGATTGGAATTTTGGACACAACAATCTCGTCAGCATCTTTGAACGGCTTGCAGATGCTGGAACAGATATTATTGAAGTTGGTTTTATAGATGAACGAAGAATATTTGATATTAACAGGAGCATTATGCCTGATACAGATTGTGTAGAAAAGATCTATGGAGGGCTTGACAGGAAGCAGTCGATGGTAGTAGGGATGATCGATTATGGAACCTGTAGCATTGCACAAGTTAAGCCGTGCAGCGTATGTTTTTTGGATGGTATACGTGTGATTTTTAAGAAACATTTACGGAAAGAAGCATTTTCGTTTTGCACACAGTTAAAAAAACTTGGGTATAAAGTATTTGCACAGCTTGTCAGTGTTACGAGCTACAGTGATGAAGAGATGGCGGATTTGGTTAGGTTGGCGAATGAGGTAAAGCCATATGCGGTTTCTATGGTGGATACCTATGGGCTGATGCACCAAGATAATCTAATGCATTACTTTCATTTGCTAAACGATAAACTGGAACCGGAAATAGGGCTTGGCTATCATGGCCATAATAATTTCCAGATGGGCTATGCAAACTGCATTGCCATGGTCACACACAAGGCTACCCGTATGATGATTGTGGATGGAAGCATCTATGGAATGGGGAAAAGTGCTGGAAATGCGCCGACAGAGCTTATTATGATGTATTTGAACCAGATGAGGGGAAAGCAATACCAAATCAGCCAGGTTTTGGAAGCAATCGATGTAAATCTTTCTCAGTTCTGTCAGCCACAGGCATGGGGATATAATTTGTTTTATTATTTGGCAGCATCCAATGACTGCCATCCGGCTTATGTGGCTGACCTGATGAATAAGCGTACGTTATCTGTACGGTCAGTGAATGAGTTGTTGGGCAGGCTGGAAGGGGAAAAGAAGCTTTTATATGATAAAGACTATCTGGAACAGCAATATATCCTTTACCAGGATCAGGAGGCTAACGATGAAGTTGATGCTGGGAAGTTGATGGATGTATTCAAGGGGAGGAGTATACTGCTGGCTGGACCAGGTTTATCTATGCAGACGGAACAGGAAAAAATAGAAAAATATGTGGCAAGCCAGAAACCGGTGGTCATTTCCATAAATTATATTCCTGATTTTTTAAAGTCGGATTACATTTTTCTAAGCAATGCAAAAAGGTATGTACAGCTTGCATCCAAGCTGAGCCGGGAAAAGCATTCCGTTATTGCAACATCCAATATGACATGTGCAAATGGTAAATTTGACTATACCTTAAATATTAGCCCGTTACTGGATTTAGATGCGCAGATTATTGATAATTCGCTGGTTATGCTGTTAAAAGCAATGATTCGTCTAGGGGTAAGGAAAATAACGCTTGCGGGATTTGACGGGTATACAGGAGAAGGCATGAATTATTTTAACCCAGATATGGAATATGGCTTTGCGAAAGAAATGGCAGATTACCTGAATCAGTATACAGCCCGTTTCCTTCAGGAGAAGCAACCCGAGATACAGGTGGAGTTTTTGACAGCCTCTCGTTATGCTGGCGGGATGGAACATATTTAAAACGAGGTGTGTTATGAAAATGAAGGTAGCAGAATATATTTCTGCGTTTTTAGTGAACAACGGGATTACAGACTGTTTTATGGTGACGGGCGGAGGAGCGATGCATTTAAACCATGCGTTCGGACATCAAGAAGGGCTGAAATGTACCTTTAACCATCATGAGCAGGCATGTGCCATGGCAGCAGAAGCATATACCAGGCTGAGCGGGAGGCTGGCAGCAGTATGCGTGACAAGTGGGCCGGGTGGGACGAATGCAGTGACAGGGGTAATGGGCGGCTGGGTTGATTCAGTTCCGATGTTTGTGGTTTCAGGCCAGGTAAAAAGGGAAACTACTGTCTGGTCTTGCCAGGAATTGGGGCTTCGGCAGCTTGGAGATCAAGAGTTTGATATTGTCCATTCTGTATCAAATATGACAAAATATGCAGTAAGGCTAGCTGATCCAAAAGAAACAGCATATCATCTGGAAAAGGCGTTTTATCTGGCTTTGCATGGTAGGGGAGGCCCTGTATGGATAGATGTACCATTGGATGTACAAGGTGCACAGGTTGAGACGGATTCTTTAAAGCACTTTGATGAGGATAGCGAAATGCCTTGGCAGGTGCCAAAAGCTGCTCCTGCCCTTGCAAGGGGGATAATGGAAAAGATCAGGCAGGCAGAAGCTCCTCTGTTGCTCGCAGGCACAGGCATACGCCATGGAAATGCGCAGAAGGAGCTCCTTGCACTTCTTGACAAGTTGCAGATCCCGGTTGTGGTTGCGTGGAATGCAAATGATACGGTTGCTTATGACAGCCCATGGTTTGCAGGGATGCCTGGTACGATTGGGACAAGGCCCGGTAACTTTGCGGTTCAAAACTGTGACCTGTTGTTAAGCCTTGGCTGTCGAATGAACCTTCGTATGATAGGCTACAACCATTTTGAATTTGCGAGAGATGCTTATAAGATTATTGTTGATATTGATGCAAGGGAGCTTATAAAGCCGACAATAAGACCAGACTTGCATGTCCATGCGGATGTGAAACAACTGCTCCAATGTATGCTGGAGCAGGAATATATTCCGTCTGTGAATCACAGGCAATGGGTTGGATGGTGTCGCAGCCTGGTACAAAAATATCCGGTTGTGCCAGAATCTTACCAAAAGCCAGATGCCAAGAAGATCAATCCCTATGTGTTTATTGAACGGTTGTTTGAAAAATTAAAAATGGATGACAGGATTGTATGCGGAAACGGCAGTGCGTGTGTGATTACTTTTCAGGCAGGGAAAATCAAGCAAGGGCAGCGGATGTTTACAAATTCTGGCTGTGCAGCTATGGGGTATGGGCTTCCGGCAGCAGTGGGGGCAGCGGTATCAGACAACAGCCGCCGCACGGTCTGTATTGATGGGGATGGTAGCATCATGATGAATATTCAAGAACTAGCAACAATAGCTTACAATCATCTAGATATTAAAATATTTTTATTAAACAATAACGGCTACCATTCCATCAGGCAGACACAAGCAGGTTTTATGAAGCCGCCATATATTGGCATTGACCCGGAAAGTGGCATAGGATTTCCTGATTTTGAAAAGCTGGCAGATGCTTTTGGGCTGCGTTTTTTTAAACTAAATAATGAAAAAGATTGTAAAATGGTGTTAGATAAGGTATTAAAGTGCTGCGGTCCGTGCATTTGCGAAGTTGTTTTGGACCAGGAACAGAATTTTGCCCCGAAATCTTCTTCTAGGGTACTGGAAGATGGCCAGATTGTATCAGCAGCTCTTGAGGATATGGCTCCGTTTTTAAAGCGTAAAGAGCTGGAAGGGATACGTTATAAAGGCAAAAGGGGATTGGGCAGTCCAGTATAGAAAAAATAGAGGTGATAAATAAAAGAGATGGGCGTTATGAGGAAAGTATTAATCACAGGTGCTTCCAGAGGGATTGGAGCAGCGACTGCGATAAAATTTAAGCAAGAGGGATATGACGTGTTTACACCGAACAGGAGCGAGTTGGATCTTGCAAATATGAAATCTGTTTTAGATTATATAGAAAAGCAGGAACACACATATTTTGACGTAATAGTAAATAATGCAGGCTGTAATGACATACATGAAATTGATGCAGTTACAGATGAAGAGATAGAAACGATGTTATCAGTGAACTTAGCTTCACCAGTCAGGCTGCTTCGGGGATTTGTAAGTAAGATGAAAAAAGCTGGGTATGGGCGTATCGTTAATATTGGCTCGATCTGGGGAGTTGTGTCAAAGCCAGGCAGGTGTGTGTATAGCGCGTCAAAGAATGGGATACATGGAGTGACCAGCGCACTTGCAGTTGAGCTTGCGCCTTACAATATTCTTATCAATACAGTATGCCCAGGATATACACTGACGGAGCTTACAAAGAAAAACAATTCACCAGAGGAAATGAAGCTGATTATAGAAGATATACCTCTGCGAAGGATGGCACAGCCAGAAGAGATTGCGGAGATTATTTATTTTTTGGGAAGCGATAGGAATACGTACCTGACAGGCCAAAAGATCGTAGTGGACGGAGGTTTTACAGGAAAATGAAAATTAGGTCGTCTGTAAAAGGTTATAATTTAGAGATTCATCAGGATTTTGAAAGTATAAAATCCCAAGTATATGATACACATACATTTGCCATAATTGACAGGAGATTATATGAGATATACAGGCAGGAACTGTTTCAACGTATGCCAGCAGGCAAGATTTATCTTATGGAAGCGTTGGAAAAAAATAAGACGATAGAGACAGTATTGGAGATTTGTGAGGAAATGACGAAACTTTCTGCGAAACGCAACATAAAGCTTTTGGCGTTTGGAGGAGGGATTGTCCAGGACGTTGCTGGATTTGTGGCAAATATATTGTATAGGGGCATCTATTGGGCATTTTTTCCAAGCACATTATTAGCAGCGTGTGACAGTTGCATTGGCGGAAAGACATCGTTAAATTATAAAAAATTTAAAAATCTTCTTGGTACATTCTATCCGCCAGATGAAATACATATCTGTGTGCCATTTTTCCAGACATTATCAGAAAAGGATTATTTGAGTGGCCTTGGTGAGGTCGCTAAGTTTCAACTGATGGCAGGAAGATCTGGTATTGATAAGTTGGAAAAAAATATCGATGTGCTTCTTGCAAAGGAAGCAGGCATTTTGATGGAATTTATAGAGGATTCTTTGGAATTAAAAAAAGCGTTGGTTGAAGCGGATGAATTTGATCGTGGTATTCGAATTCATTTGAATTTTGCCCATACATTCGGGCACGCGTTTGAGACAGTGAGTGGCTACTGCATCCCGCATGGTACAGCAGTTGCCATGGGTATGGTAGTAGCGAACAGGATATCCCTCGACAGAGGATGGCTTGAGGAGGAGCTTGTAAACAGGGTAGAAGAAATATTACGAAAGCTGATTCATATAGCTCTTGAGGATGCGTGGGAGGGGGTAGAAATAGATATGGATAGCTTGGTTCAGGTAATCCATAAGGACAAGAAACAAACAGGGAAGGCGCTTACGGTTGTATTGATGCGTGATGACATGGAAACGGTAGGGGTGTATGACGTAACTAGAAATGAGATCGAGAGGGCGATTACATATTTGATACAGTGGTTGTAATGATAAGTGGTAATATAGGCGCTTATTAGATAAATAGAATCCTGGGTATCGTCCTAAACAATTGGAGAGTTAAATGAAAGAGAAATCTATAAGCATAGTTTTTCTAGCCTACAATGAGGGAAAGAATTTAAAAATGATTTTGCCCAAAGTGAATGAAATTGTTTCAAATATGGGAATCGATTATGAAATTTTGATTGTTGATTCTGAAAAGTCAGCAGACCAGACAAAAAAAGTGGCAGAGATAAATCATGCAAGATACATAATACAGACAGAGCCATATTATGGCGGGGCGTTTCGAACAGGGATAAAGTATGCATCCAAAGACCGGCTGCTGGTATTAGATGCTGATGGCTCACATAACCCGAAGTATATCCCTGCCATTTATGATAAATTTGAAAAGGGCTATGATATGGTAATTGGGTCAAGATATGTAAAGGGTGGTAGGTCAAATGATAGTAAATCATCTTTGGCAATGTCAAAGCTGCTAAATTTGGTTATGCGTATTGTAATAGGTGTAAAAGCAAGAGATATTTCGACAAGCTACCGTTTATACGATATGAACCAGATTAAAGCAGTTAATTTGGTAAGAAATAATTATGATATATTGCAGGAAGTCGTTCTTAAAATGAAGATCAATAAGAGAAAAAAGCACCAATCATTTCAAATTGGTGAAATACCGATTGTATTTCAGAAAAGAATATATGGAGATTCTAAGAGGCAGTTATGGAAATTTATAAAAGGATATGTGTATACTGCTGTTATGTTGCTTGGCATGAATGTAAAATCAATTTGCAGAGACAGGAAAAAAAGGTATATATAGAATAAGGAGAAAAAGATGGAAATGAAACAAGCACTCATCACCGGCATCACCGGCCAAGACGGTTCCTACCTTGCCGAGCTGCTGCTGGAAAAAGGCTACAAGGTCTACGGCATCATGCGACGCAAAAGCATCGTAGACTATGGCAACGTCGTACATATCAGGCACAAAATCCACTTCATCTATGCAGATATGACCGACCTTGCGTCATTAATCAACGCAGTGAAAATCTCCCAGCCAGACGAGGTATACAATCTCGCGGCACAGTCCTTTGTGGCGACGAGCTGGGAACAGCCGTTTGCAACGGCAGACATTGATGCCATCGGCGTTATGAATATCCTGGAGGCGGTGCGGCTTGTAAAACCAGAAGCGCATTTTTACCAGGCGGCGACGTCTGAGATGTTCGGCAAGGTGCAGGAAATGCCGCAGACGGAGCAGACGCCGTTTTACCCGAGGAGCCCGTATGGGGTAGCAAAGCTGTATGGGTATTGGATTACGAAAAATTACCGTGAGAGCTATGGGATGTTTGCGTGCAGCGGCATTTTATTCAACCATGAGAGCGAACGCAGGGGCAGGGAATTTGTGACCCGCAAGATTACGTATACTGCTGCGTGTATCAAGCAGGGGATACTGGACTGCCTGGAACTTGGCAACCTGGATGCGAAGAGGGATTGGGGCCATGCGAAGGATTATGTGCGGGCAATGTGGCTTTTGCTGCAAAATGAAAAGCCGCAAGACTATGTGATTGCGTCGAACGAGACGAGGACGGTACGGGAATTTGTGGAGGAGGCATTTAGGCATCTGGATATTGCGATTGCCTGGGAAGGCGAAGGAATCCATGAAACCGGAAGGGACAGGGCAAGCGGCAAGGTGCTTGTGAGGGTCAATCCGAAGTATTTTCGCCCGGCAGAGGTGGAGGTGCTGTGGGGAAATCCGGCAAAAGCAGAAAAGGAGCTTGGCTGGAAGCGGGAGATCCCGTTTGAGGGCTTGGTCGAGCGAATGGTAAAAAGCGACCTCAAACTGGTGGAACATAAGACAGAGGCGGGAGGCTTATAAATGAAGTCTTTGATTATAGGCGGTTCTGGATTTGTGGGAGCTTATCTGGCACGGCATTTGAGAGAGCTTGGGCATAAGGCGGCAGTAACTAAAATGCCGCAGGAGCAGGCGCCGTTTCTTGAGGCAGATGCTTGTGGGATGGATATTTTAGATTTGGATATTCTTGAGTACGATGCAGTTGTTGATTTAATAAATAAAACAAATCCTGATTTTATATTCCATCTCGCTGCGCAGAGCTCTGTTGCAGTTTCCTGGAAAAACCCATGCCTGACCGCAGATGTCAACATAAAGGGGAGTATCCATGTATTGGAGGCTGTGCGCAGGCAGGAGAAAAAAAGCAGGATTTTGCTGGTTGGGTCCGGGGAAGAGTATGGGGCAATCCTTCCAGATGAAATACCTGTCCGAGAAGGCCATATGGTAAAGCCGGGCAATATTTATGCAGCTACCAAAGCCTGCCAGAACCAGATCGGGGCAATTTATGCACAGGCATATGGTATGGATGCCATCATGGTGCGTGCGTTTAACCATATCGGGCCGCATCAGGCGTCTTGTTTTGTGGTTTCTGATTTTTGCAGGCAGGCAGCAGAAATTGAAGCTGGACTAAAGGAGCCTGTCATTTGGACAGGAAATTTGGAGGCAAAGCGCGATTTTACAGATGTGCGTGATATTGTGCGCGCTTATGCGCTGCTTGCACAAAGAGGACAGGCGGGAGAGACTTATAATGTCGGGAGCGGACATGCGGCCAGGATTGGGGATATTCTTAAGCTGGTATTGGAGCGGACGGCAGCGGAGATTTGCGTCAAGGAGGATCCGGCAAAGATCCGCCCGCTTGATGTGCCGGTGATTGAGGCTGATATTACCAAACTAAAAAGGTTGACTGGATGGGAGCCGAAAATCAGCCTGGAGCAAACAGTGTCAGAGACGTTGGATGCATGGCGCACAGAAGTCCGAAGTAAGAACTGTTAGCATGGCTGGAAAAGAGGGCTAGAATATGAAGCATAATAAAAGGGGTGTCGATATTTTGGCATCCTTTTTGTGTATAATGAAAAATATCGTTGTGGAGCGTCAAAAGATATGCTATAATCTCAAAAGAGCAATCGAGTTACAGGGTGTGTTGGCCTCATTCTAAAGAGAATGGGGGTGATGCTATGAGAAGTCCAAACGGTTTTGATTTTAAAGATTTAATGACCTTTGGTTTATTTATTCTGGCATTGCTATTCATTGAAACTGGTCAACCCCTTGTACCCCGTGGGGCATACTATGGGCAGTTGCTCCTTTTGTGTTCTTAATATAGCATATCTTAGGTTTGATTGCAAGAGCATTTTAATGCTGTAAAGCATTGGCTTAGTTGTTATTCTGAAGGTAGCCGCTTTTTATGGCTTTCCCTTTTTCTATGTAAATATAGCACATTCAGCGGAAGGATTCAAGAGTCAAACACGCGTTTAAAATTTATATGGGCTGGACAAAAAAATTCCATACAGGTACAATGATGGAGACGGACAGGAAGCGTCTGAAAGGAGTATACAGGTGGGAAAGTATTTAAACAGCATTGCCCCATATGAGGCATATAAGGATATTGCGGGCACCAGATTTTTTGCAGATAAAACGGATTTAATCAGAGAAGTCATATCAGCCGCAACTACAGACGGGCAGAGATATTTATGTATTACCAGGCCGCGGCGCTTTGGAAAAACGGTTATGGCAAATATGCTTGGGGCTTTTTTTGGAAAGGCGGCTGACGCAGAATCTCTGTTCGGTTGCCTGAAAATAGCCGGTTGTGCTTGTTACCGGGCATATTTGAATCAGTGGGATGTTATTTCTATTGATTTCAGCAGGCTTCCAAGGGATTGCAAAAGTTATGAAAGCTATATTGAGCGGATCCAGAATGGGATCAATCAAGACCTGGCAGAAGCATATCCGCAGTATATGCTTTCTATTGAAGGAGCCGTCTGGGATAACTTGCAGCTTATTTTTGAAAAAACACGAACAAGGTTTATTTTTATCATAGACGAATGGGATGCTATCTTCCATAAGGATTTTATCGATGAGGAAAATAAAAAGAGTTATCTGGAATTTCTGCGGGACATGTTAAAAGGCCAGGCATATGTGCAGCTTGCTTATATGACGGGAATACTGCCTATAGCAAAATATTCCAGTGGCTCAGAAATAAATATGTTCCAGGAATATGACATGGCAGCAAAAGAAAAGTACAGTTTGTATTTTGGATTTACGGATTTGGAAGTAGACAGGCTTTTTTCAGTCTATCAGAAAACAGTCAAAAACGCAAAGGTTACAAGAAAGGATCTTGCGGAATGGTACGACGGATATCATACCGCAGCAGGGGCAAGGCTGTATAACCCGCGTTCTGTTATATGCGCGCTGACAGATAATCAGATCAGCAGTTATTGGACGAATTCTGGGCCATATGATGAGATTTTTTATTATATCCATAATAATATCCAGGAAGTCCGGGACGACCTGGTGCTAATGGTGGCGGGAGAACGCATCGAAATAAAATTACAGGGATATGCCGCTACCTCTGCGGAATTAAATACAAAAAACCAGATTTATTCCGCAATGGTTGTATATGGGCTGTTAACCTATGAAAATGGCGCGGTTTTTATTCCAAACAGGGAATTGATGGAGCAGTTTCAGGAACTGCTGCTGTCAAAAGACAGCCTTGGATATGTTCACAGCCTGGCAAAAGAATCCGAGAAAATGCTTAAGGCAACACTGGCCGGGAATACCGATTTGATGGCGGATATCCTGAAATACGCACATAATACGGAATCACCTATTTTTTCATACAACAGCGAGATCGAATTATCCGCTGTGGTAAATCTTGTCTATCTCTCTGCACGGGATAAATACCGGGTGGAACGGGAGGACAAGGCTGGGAAAGGGTATGTGGACTTTATTTTCTATCCAGAACAGAAAACGGAGGACGCATTTATTTTGGAACTCAAAACAGACAGTACGCCTAAGGAGGCTGTACGGCAGATCAAAGAGAAAAATTATGCGCTCAGGTTTCAGGGCAAGCTTGGGGAAAAAGCGAAGTATACAGGAAGGATATTGGCGGTTGGGATCAGTTATGACAGAAAAACGAAGGAGCATTCCTGTATGGTGGAAGTGTTGTAGGGTTTAAAAACACACGGAGCCATGCCTGTGCGGCTGAATGCTTTGGATGTCAAAAGAAACCAGTGAAAGAGGATGGGCACAGATACTGATTGCGCAAGCCGCCTGAAAATGGTATACTCATCTAAATGAAGGCTTATCATACGTTGTCACCGAACAGGTGCAGAAGGAATGGGAGGGGTCAATGAGTACAGGAAAAACATGCCGCCCGGTGCCTGGGCTGAGCAGGGAAGCGGAAGAGCAGGAGCTTAAAAAGATTATTCATACTGCACAGGAAAACCTGACGAAGACAGAGGCGTATATCCGGCAGTTGACGGATGAGCTGGATGGCCTGATGGAGACTTATGGGACAAAGGATAAGGAAGCAATGACGCTTTTCCATAATACACATTCCCAGATCCAGGAGCATAAGCGAGCCCTCCTGCGGTGCCAGAAGGCGAGGCACAAGCCGTATTTTGGACGGATTGATTTTAAAGACCCAAAGCAGCCCCAGACGGAGTCTTACTATGTGGGGCGGGTCGGCATTGCGGGAAGCGATGCGCAGCCGCTTGTGATCGATTGGCGTGCGCCTGTGGCTTCGGTGTATTATGAAAATGCGCTTGGCACATGTACGTATACGGTAAAAAATGAAGGAAGCTTTGCGATCGATTTAAAGCGTAAGCGTACGTATGAGATTGAAAAGGACAGGCTAAAGGATTTTTATGATTCGGATGTGGTGGCAAATGATGAGCTATTGACGCAATATCTGGCAAAAAGCAAAAAAGCGGTGCTTGGAGAGATCATCGCCACGATCCAAAAAGAGCAGAATGCAATCATCCGCCAGTCGCCAAAAACAAACCTGATCGTACAGGGAGTCGCTGGTTCCGGCAAGACAACGGTTGCAATGCACCGGATTTCTTATATTTTGTATAATTATGAAGAGCAGTTTCGCCCGCAGGATTTTTACATTATCGGTAGCAACCGGATTCTTTTGAATTATATTACAAGCGTATTGCCGGATTTGGACGTATACGGCGTATCGCAGATGACGATGGAGGAGCTGTTTACAAGGCTATTGTATGAGGACTGGGATCCGCTGCGCCACCGGGCCTGCGCAATAGATAAAAAGCAAGCTGGAGCCAGCGTAAAAGGAAGCTTTGCATGGTTTCACGACCTGGAGCAGTTTTGTGCGGCATATGAACAGGAGACAATTCCAAAATCCGAAGTGCGTATTCAAAAAAATGGGGTCCTTCTTTTAGCAGCAGATGAGATTTGCAGCTATTTTGAAACGGTTCCGCAGCTTTCGATGCAGTGCCGGATCAATATGCTCAATAAGATATTGCTGTCCAGGCTGGAAAATGAGCTGTCTGGAAAACATGTTTCTTATACTGCCGCTGAGAAAAAAGAACTGCGGCGTACGTACCGGTGGCATTTTGGAAAGGATGTCTGGAAAGGCTCTGTATTTGAGGTATATGGGCAGTTTTTGCAGGCGCAGAAAGAGGCTGGGAAGGTTGTGCCGTATACGGAGGATGCGTTTGATGTTTATGACCTGGCGGCGCTCGCATATATGTATAAAAGGATAAAAGAAACCGACAGCGTCCGCGAGGCGACGCATATCATTATTGACGAAGCGCAGGATTTTGGCATGATGGCGTACGGGGCTTTGGCGTACTGCCTGCGGGGATGCACCTATACGATTATGGGGGATGTGTCGCAGAATATCCATTTTGGCTATGGGCTGAATGACTGGGGCGAGCTGCAAAAGCTGATCCTGACGGGAACATATGACCGTTTTGGGCTGTTAAAGAAAAGCTACCGCAATACGGTGGAGATTTCGCATTTCGCAACAGAAATCCTGCGCCATGGGAACTTTCCAATCTATCCGGTGGAGCCGATCAACCGCCATGGAGCGGCTGTGCAGGTGACAGCATACAGCAGCGAAGAAAGCATGATACAGGAAACCATACAAAAAATCGCGGGCTGGCAAAAAGCCGGGCGCGAGACCATAGCAGTGATCTGCAAAGACGAAGCCGAAGCTGCAATGGTTCGTGCAAAGCTTTCCAAAATGACAGACGCCATGACTGAGCCAGTAGAAAGCAGCCTGGATTTGAAGAAACTGGAGATGATTGACGCCAGCCCGGATACGGCAGAGTTTGGAAACGGCGTCATGGTACTCCCGGTAGAATATACGAAGGGGCTGGAATTTGATGCAGTGCTGCTATACGATCCGTCCAGGGAAAAATACCCTGCGCAGGACGCGTATGTAAAGCTGTTGTATGTGGCGGCGACCCGAGCGCTTCATGAGCTGGCGGTTGTCCATCTCGGATGCCTGACGGAGCTGATTGCAAAGCCGGTATCAGAAGAAAAACGCATGAAGTCCCTGGAGCAGGAAGCACACCATAAAGAAGCAAAGCGTTATCAGAAAAAAGAAATGACAGCCAGGGAAGAAGAGCTGCTAAAAGCATCGCAGGGAGAAAAGGAACGTACTGCACGCGCTGTGTTTGGGCCAAAGCCGATTGTCGTAAAAACAGCGACGCCGTCTCGTACGAGGCATGAAAAAACGGCTGCAATGCCTGCACAGGGCGAATTGCAAAAGCCTGCCAGAATACCTGCGTTTCGAACTAAGCCAGCCGGCAATCCAGGCAAAAATCTGAACATGCAGCCGGGCGGCAAACCAACGCAGCCGGCAGGAGGTTGTGCTGTCCCTATCAATCCGTCGTCCTACCGTTTTGGAGAATGCCCGGACAGCAGCCGCCTGCGCCCGAAAGGGCACAGCCGCATTGACAACGCTGTGTGTATGGTAAAAAAAACGAACACCGGTGCAGACCTGATCAGCAGCTACGGTACGTTGCGCCTGACTCCGATTGAAGACGCACTGATCCGCGTTCAGTTTCAAAAGGGGGCTGCGGCTGATTTTGAGCCTGGATACTGGGACTGCAAGCCAAAGGCGGCAGCGTTTTGGAAAATCAAGGAGCAAAGGGGCATGGTGGAGCTTGCGACCAAAAAGCTTGTGGTTCATGTCGATAAGAAAACGGGGGCAGTGCAGTTTTTGGATCCGCATGGGAAATTGCTGCTGGCGGAAACAGCAGATTTGCCGCGGCAGGTGGAAACGGCGGATACAAAGGAAAGCTGGGTGTATTTTGACTGGCAGAAAAATGAAAAGCTGTTTGCAAAAGGGATTTTGTCTGATGATCTGGAAAGTATCAACCGCAAGGCAAGATATATCAGCTTTGGAGGCAAAAGAATGCGTATGCCGCTGCTTGTATCTGCGAATGGGTATGGTATCGGTGCTGCCGCCGGCGTGACTGCTATGTGCTGTACCATCCCGATGTACGGATCCTATTTATATACAGGAGGGAGCGGGCAGATTGACTATTATTTCCTGTATGGAGAAAACCAGGAAGCTGTGCTGGAATTGTATCAAAGGATTAGCTAATGTGGCAGATACAGACCTTTACGAAACGGATAAGAAAGTGCAAAATATCAACGCTCAAAGAATATCGAAGAAGAAAAGTGGCAGCATTAAAAAATACCCGGCAGTCCAGTTTCAGCTCCAAAGCGGAAATAATAATGAGATTAAGGAACAGTTAGAGCAGGGAAGCATTGATATCGGACTGCTGGTGGAGCCGGTTGATATAAGCAAATATGCGTATGCGCGGCGTGATAATAAAGACGAATGGGGAATACTGGTGCATGAAGATTATGAACTGGCAAGGTTAAATTCTGTGCATTCACTGGTAAAGGCGAAAGAAGGGATTGCGGTATGCCAGCGGCCAGGCTGTTATTTTGATAATCTTAGGTTTGTGCCATTTGAACCGAAGCTAGAAAAATGATAAAAAATAGGCATTTTACATTGATTGGGATCGGACATAAAATAGAGATGTGCCAACGAGGTATATCTCTATTTTTTATATAATTTCAGAAAGGGACAGGTGACATTGATGAAAAAGACACTTATTTTAGTTGGAGCAGGAAAAGGGGTGGGCAATGCGGTCGCGAAAGAATTTGCGTCCCATGATTTCCGTGTTGTACTGATCGCGCGTAGCCAGGAACACTTGAAAGAATATGAAGAAGAACTGCAAGGCCAGGGGTATGAGGTATATACGAAAATAGCCGATGCGCTTTACCCGGAAACATTGACAAAGTATATATAGAAAATATTCTTTTCATGATTTGCTGGCAGAGCTTAGAAAGTTAAAAATGATCGTATTTAAGGATGGAAAAAAACTGCTTACTGAGATTACTTCTGGGCAAAAGTATATTTTTAAGGCTATGGAAGTAGAGTTTCCTACGTCAACCTAGATATAATGGACGTGGGAATTTAGGTTAAAAGTAAGTTTTATGCATAGAGGATGATGTAATAGAATCTTGATATTTCAGGTATTCATAGGTAATGGCATTCT